>NZ_JBVIYK010000017.1:0-175474 GCF_055592645.1 Streptomyces sp. NPDC041108
AGGCCGTCGACGGCGGAGAACTGGCCGGTGACGCCGATCGCGGCGCGGGCCGCCTGCGGGTCCACCGCGAGGTCGTGTCCGCCGACCTGGGCCTGACCGCCGTCGGCGCCGATGAGGGTGGAGAGGATCTTCACGACGGTGGTCTTGCCGGCACCGTTCGGCCCGAGCAGGGCGAACACGGACCCGGCCGGGACACGCAGGTCGACGCCGTCGAGGACGGTCCTGTCGCCGAAGGACTTGCGCAGACCGATGGCCGAGATGGCGGTCGGCGACGGGAAGCTGTGATCCATGTTGGATGTGGACATGACAGACGTAGGCATGGTGCCCTCCTGTGCGAAGGCTGAGGTGATCGGGGGAGTGGGCGGGGTGGGGCCGGAGCCGGCGGGTCAGGCCTTGGCGCGGCGGATGTCGATGTTGCCGTACTTGGTGCGGGCGCGTACCTCGACGGTGTCCCCGGTCTTGTCCGGGGTCTCGGACGGGGTCAGGGTGTTGCGCACCTGGCCGGAGTTCGAGCTGACGTCGAGCCAGGCGGCAGTCCCCTCGCGGACCCCGACCTCGATGGCGCCGTAGGAGGTCTCCAACTGGACCGTGCCGCGGGCCACTTCTCCCACCCGCAGGGTGCCGTGGGCGGTGACGGCGGTGACCGAGTCCTCGGCGCGCGCGATGTCGATGTCACCGTTGGCGCCACGCACCCGCAGTTCGCCGGTCGCGGCTCCGATGGTCGTGGTGCCGTGCGAGTTCTTCAGGACGGCGGGGCCGTCGACGAGACCGACGCGCATGCTGCCGGAGCTGGTGGTGATGTCGGCCCTGCCCTCGACCCGGTCCACGGTGATCGAGCCGTGCGACGCGGTCAGGTGCAGCGGGCCGGTCGTGTCGAAGCGTGCGTCGCCGGACGACGTCTTCACCCGGACCTCGCCGAGTCGCCCTTCGCCGAGCACCTGGACCCAGGAGCCGGTCACCTCGAGGCGCGAGCCCGTGGGCAGTTCGACCGTCACGTCGACCGTTCCGGTACGGCCGATGCCGAGGCCGAGCAGGCTGGGCTTGGGTGTCCTGACCGTCAGCACACCGCTCGCGTACGTGGCCTCGGTCTGGTCGGCGGTGCGTACGTCCAGGTCCTTCTTCGGGTCGCGGGGCCGTACCTCCACGACCGTGTCGAGGCGGTCGCCCGCGGTGAACTGGATGGAACCGGCCTCCACATGAGCCGTGGCCGAGATCGGTTCGGGAGTGTCGAAAGAAGGCATGGCTGTCCCGTCCTCGTGGGTTCTTGACTCGTCCCTGCTGGTGGGACGTGGTGTGGGTGAGTGTGAGGTGGAAGTGGTGAGGGCGTGGGGCGCGGTCAGCGCACCCAGCCCGTGAAGCTCTGGCCGACGGTCTGGGCCCTCTCCGTCGTGCGCGGCCGAGTGCCGCCGTCGACGGCCGCGGACACGGTGCGCACCAGCCACGCGTTGACCGACAGGCCCTCGCGGTTCGCGGCCTCTTCGGCGCGGGCCTTGAGCTGGGTCGGCAGCCGGAGGTTGACGCGCGCGGTGCCGCCCTCGTCACCGTCGGCCGTGTACGGGGCGGTGAGCGGTTCGGCGGGGGCGACGGGTTGCGCGGGCGTCGCGCCGTAGACGGGGGGCGGAGTCACGACGAAGTCGGGGTCGAGCCCGCGCAACCGCACGTCGACCGAGCCGGGGGCCAGTTCACGGGTGATCTCGTCCATCGCGGCGGAGAGCACGTTGAGCATGGTCAGGCGTGTCGCCGACTCCAGGGGAGCGGTGAGCCGCTCGGCCAGTTCGCGGGCTTCTTCGCCGCCGGCTTGGGCGGCCACCGCGAGTTCGCGGCGGAGGGTGTCGACATACGGCGTGAGGTCCATGACGCCATCATGGCGCCAAAGTGGCTCCACGTGCAAGCTCTCCCGGGGCTTCTCTTCGGCGGCCGATGCGATGACTTCTCTGACCTGCGAAAACAATCTGGCGTCGCAAGGGTGTGTCGGCGGTCCGTGCGCGTGAAGGCGCCCGCATGCTCCCTCGTGTGCCCTCGGTGGTGCGATGTGGCGCAGCGTGGCGCAGCGTGGCGCGGTGTGGCGCCAAGTGGTGCCATCTGGCGTCGCACTCGGCGCCATGCCTGTCCCTCCCTCCCGCCCGTCCATCGAGGTCCGCCCGCCGGGTCGGCAATTCGTTCGCGCGCGTGGTCGGTCCACGGAAAGAATGCGCGGGCCACCCCGTCCGTCCAAGGAGTTGTCCGATGACCGGTCCGCAGTACGCCCACGCCAGCCTGGACGGCCTTGTGATGGGCGATGCCTTCGGTGACAGCTGGTTCACGCGTTCCGACGAGAACGCCGAGGAGCTGTGGGCCGCGCGGGAATCACGTCCGCAGCCGTGGCCGTGGACGGACGACTCCGCCATGGCGTTCGTCCTCTTCGCCCACCTGGCGGCCCATGGCGAGGTCCGGCCGGATGCCCTGGCGGGCGAGTTCGCCGCCGAGTACGCCAGGGACCCCGGCCGCAAGTACGGGCCGTCGATGCACGGCGTGCTCCGGAGCATCCGCGAGGACGGGGACTGGCAGGCCGTCACCACGGCGCAGTTCGCCGGACAGGGCTCCTACGGAAACGGTGCCGCGATGCGGGTCGCCCCGCTCGGGGCATGGTTCCGGGACGATCTGCCGACCGCGGTCGAGCAGGCCCGGTTGTCCGCGCTGACCACGCATGCCCACCCCGAGGCCGTCGCCGGCGCCGTGGCCGTAGCGGTCGCCGCGGCACTGGCGGCCGCCGGCGAGGGCTCGGACGCCCCCTCGCGCGCGGAGTTCCTGCGGGAGGTCGCCCACCACGTACCGGAGAGCGACGTCCGCTCCCGCCTGCTGGTCGCCGCGAACTTCTCCGCCCGTACGTCGGTTCGCCACGCGGCGTCCGTACTGGGTTCGGGGACGCTGATCTCGGCCCCGGACACGGTTCCGTTCGCCCTGTGGTCCGCCGCCGGCCATCTCGACGACCTGGGCGAAGCGCTGTGGCAGACCGTCGCGGGATGGGGTGACCGCGACACCACCTGCGCGATCGCGGGAGGCGTCGTCGCGTCCCGCACCGGCACCGGTGGACTTCCCCCGGCATGGCACGAGGCCCGCGAGGACATTCCCGGCTGGAGCGGCTGGGAGGCGCCCGGCGTGATCCGATACGGCACTGTCCGGAGCGGGACGAACCCGTCGGAGGCCGTCCGCCGCTGACAGTGCCGCCGGCGACCGCACGGCTGTCGCACGGGATGTACCCGGTGTCCGATAGCCGTGCGGCGCCCCGGCGGTCGTCGCCGTGACCGTGGCTGCTGTCGTCGTGCCCCGCGAGCCAGCCGTACCGAGTCATGCACCGGCGACTCCTGAGCCACCGGTCACCGAACCGTCCACCGAGCCGCCCACCGCGGCGACCGCCCCTCCGGCGAGCGGGGTCAGCGCACAGCGTCCGTCTTCGTCGCCGGTACCGGATGCCGCAGCAGGTAGGCGCCCGCGACCGACACCAGAAGGGCCATGCACCCGATGAACACCAGCCCGGCGCCCTCCAGCCCGAGGGGTTCCGCCAGGAGACCCACGCCGATGACCGGCACCGAGATGCCCGTGTAGGCCACCACGAACAGCGCCGAGATCACGGCCGCCCGCCGGTCCGCCTCGGACGTCGCGGCCACGGCGGAGAGCGCTCCGCGAAACGCCAGCCCCTGACCCACCCCGCCGACGACGGCACTCAGCACCACCAGGGCCAGCAGTTCCCACCACAGAGCACCGGCCAGCAGCACCAGCCCGGCGAGGAGCCCGGCGCACCCCAGCGGCAGCGACCGGCGCACGCCGACCCGGCCGACGGCCAGCTGCCCGGCGGTCGATGCGAAGAACGCCAGTGCGACGACGAGGCCGCTCACGGCGTGGTCGTGGACGCCCAGGGACTGGGCGAGGAAGGCCGGGCTGACCGAGGTGAAGACCCCGAACAGCGCGAACCCGACGAAGGAGGCCGCGGCCGCGGGCCCGAACACCGCCCGCACCCGAGGGGGCAGGCTGGGCCGTTGCGGCCGTACGGTCCTCAGCGGCCGGCGCTCCCTTACGGTCTCCGGAAGCTTCAGCAGGACGAGCGCCGAGCAGGCGACCAGGGTGAGGTGGACGGCGAAGGGCAGGTACAGCGGCCGGTCGGCGTACTGCGCGAGCACCCCGGCGAGCAGCGGGCCGCAGCCCAGCCCGCCCATGTTCGCGGCGGTGGCCACGAACGTGGCCCGAGAGGCACCGCCGGGCGGCGCCAGCTCCATCACGTACGCCGTGGCGGCCCCGGTGAACAGCCCGGCGGACAGCCCGGACAGCAGCCGGCCCGCGTACAACCAGCCCAGCGCGGTCGCGCAGAGGAAGCAGACGGCGCTGGCGGCGGCGAAGCCCAGGCCCCACCACAGCACCGGACGCCTGCCCACCGAGTCCGAGGCGTTCCCCGCCAGCAGCAGCACCCCGATGACACCGAAGGCGTAGACGGCGTAGACCACGGTGACCGTCAACTCGGAGAAGCCGAACTTCTCCTGGTAGAGGCCGTAGAGCGGGGTCGGCAGGGTCGTACCGGCCATGCACACGGCGAACACCGCCCCGCCGAGCAGGCACCGGCGCCAGCGTCCAAGATCACCGTCCATACCGCCGAAGGTAACCGTGCCCGCCCCCGCACGCGTCCCGGCGCATCCGGCGCGTTCTCCCATGAGGTCGGCGCGGACCGGTCGACGCGGGCCGGTCGCCGCGGGTCTCCAGGCCCGCGACCGTGAGCCGGCGCTGTTTTCCCGGCTCTCTTCCTGGTCGGAGTGCCCGCACGCGGCCATCAGAAGATTTCTGGCGAACCGGGGGCAACCATCCGTCCCGCCCGAGGGTCACATCAAGTGTGAGCAAAGCGCTCCCAAGGACCCAAGGGGGAAATATGCGAAAGATCCGCAATGTCGCGACGATCGGCGCCTTAGCGGCACTGGCGGTGGGCGCCGGTACGGCGTTCAGCACGACCGCCTCCGCCGCACCCAACGTCACCCCGCAGGGCGTCTGCGGCAGCGCCTACAAGACGGTCAACTCCGCGCCCATCGGAACGCTGGGCACCGTCTACCTGACGTACAACTCCAAGAACGGCAAGAACTGCGTCGCGACGATCCGCACCAACCCGGGCACCTACAAGAACATGTCCACGTACATCTACGTCCCCGCCACGGACGAGTACGACGAGGACTTCGGTAGCTACACGTCGTTCGCCGGACCGGCCTACGTCTACGGCAAGGGCTACTGCGTGAGCTGGGGCGGCAACATCGACAACGTCTACGTGACGGTGGACAACTCCAACTGCGCGTCCCTGAAGGAGCACCGGACCACCGAGGTCCGCTGATCCACCTGATCGACCGTCCGAGAGTTCCCGCACCGCCCCTTCCCGTGGTCCGACGTCGCCCGGGAAGGTGTGCAGAGCCGCAGGCGGTGCGGGTTCTCCCGGAGGGGCCGGACCCACCGAGGATCGTGTGGATCCTTCCAGGCCCGCGTCACACCACGGCCGGCCTCCGGTCCGTGGCCGAATATCGGGTGCGCGGGCGTCGGCGTACGAGGGAAACTCCTTGGCATGGTCGACATGGGCATGTTCAGGGACGAGGTCGCGGGCCGGGCGGCCGGTGGCTCCGGTCGGCAGGCGGAGGAGCTGGCGGAACTCCTGGGTGTCCACACGGTGATCCTGCTGGAAGGGCTGAGCGACCTCGCCGCCGTCGACGCACTGGCCGCCCGACGGGAGCGCGACCTGGCGGGCGAGGGGGTGTGCGTGCTGTCGATGGGCGGGGCGATGAGCGTCGGGCGCTACGCGGGGATCCTCGGAGCACCGGGCCTCGGTCTGCGCCTGATCGGGCTGTGCGACGAGCGGGAGAAACCCTACTTCGACCGGGGCCTCGACCCGGCCTGGACACCCCGCCCGAGCGTCCATGTCTGCGCGGCGGACCTGGAGGACGAGCTGATCCGCGCGCTGGGCACGGCGCGCGTCGAGCAGATCGTCCAGGACGCGGGCGAACTGCGTGCCTGGCAGACCTTCGTACGACAGCCCGCCCAGCTCGGCCGTCCCCGGCACCGGCAGCTACGCCGCTTCCTCGGCACGAAGAAGGGCCGCAAGATCCGCTACGGCCGCCTCCTGGTCGAGGCCCTCACCCCCGAGCAGGTGCCCGCACCACTGGACGATCTCTTCGCCGACCTGTGACTTCTCCCACCCGCTCTTGCCGGGGCCGGGAACGTTTCCCTACGTTCGGTCGCATGTCCCACCACGGCCACGCCCTTCCCGGCGAACCGGACGAACCCGCCACGGCGAGCGATCCCGCCGCGGAACGTCCCGACGCCTCCCCGACGACCGAACTGGTCCTCGACCTGAGTGCCCACGAACTGCTCCGGCGCGCGCATGTCCTGGACGCCCTCGGCGCCGACTGGGACCCCGTGACCGCGCTGCGCGGCGAGGAGGCGGCGTACGAGCTGCTGTACTCCGGTCTCGACGCGGAGCAGCAGCGTGTGTACGACGACCTGGTGGCGGCCGGTGTGCTGCCGCGGGGAGGCGGTGGCCGTGCTGCCGCTTGATCCGCAGGCCGACATCGGGCGGCGCGCCTGGGTGGCCTGCCCGAACTGCGACGACCGGCGCGGATGCGACACCTGCGAGCAGGGCCGCACCTGCTCCGAGCACTGGCGCTATCTGCTCTCCAACGTCGGCAGCCTGCTCCATCTGCAGTGCCGGTCGTGCACCCACATCTGGACACACGAGACCCATTTCGGTGCCACCCGCTCCCCGTGGGAGCGCATCACCAGCGGCCTGCGCCGACACTGACCGTGTGCGGGCGGCCGCCGACCCGGTGAGCCGGGCCGGCGTGGGCGTGGGCGTGGGCGGGTGAGGCCGGACGGCCGATGGGTGCTCGCTTTCGGATGACCTCACCGTCTGTCGCCGGGGGCGGCGGGCCGTCGGGGCCGAGGATCTCGGTCGGCGGACATCCCTGCCTGCCTCGTCCGCCCGGAGGCAGCCGTGCACATCCTGCTCCTAGCCAGCGCGTTCAACAGTCTCACCCAGCGCACCCACGCCGAACTGCGCGACCGCGGCCACACCGTGGCCGTCGAACTCGCCCTGCCCGACAGCCCGTTGCCGGATCTCGTGCGACGGCACGCACCGGGGCTCGTCGTCGCGCCGATGCTGAGGACGGCGATCCCCGAGGAGGTGTGGAGGGCCCGCACCTGTCTGATCGTCCATCCCGGGCCCGTGGGCGACCGGGGACCGTCCTCCCTGGACTGGGCGATCCACGACGGCGCCGGCGAGTGGGGTGTCACCGTCCTGCAGGCCGAGGAGGAGATGGACGCCGGCGCCGTGTGGGCCTCCGTCGCGTGCCGGATGCCGCAGGTGTCCAAGAGCGAGCTGTACCGGGGCGAGATCGCCGACGCGGCGATCGAGGCCGTCCTGCTCGCGGTGGAGCGCTTCGCCGGGGGCGCCTACACACCGCACGAGCAGGACACGACAGATGAGACCGCCGCCCGCTCCGGCGGGCCCGACGCCCGCCCACGACCCCGCACGCGTCCGTACCTCGACCAGAGCGTCCGGCGGATCGACTGGGCCGACGACTCCACCGAGGACGTCCTGCGCAAGCTGCGCGCGGCCGACTCGCAGCCCGGTGTGCTGGACGAACTGCTCGGCGGTGAGTGGTACCTGCACGGCGGCCACCCCGAGGGCGTGCTGCGCGGACGGCCGGGCGAGCTGCTCGCGACCAGGGCCGGGGCGGTCTGCCGGGCCACCGGGGACGGCGCGGTGTGGATCCCCGAACTGAGGCCCCGGCGCGGTCCGGGGCAGCCGCCGACCTTCAAACTGCCCGCCGTACGGGCCCTCGGCGACCGGCTGCCCCCGCTGCCCGAACACGCCCCGCCCCGGCTCCCCTGGGCAGGGGACCGGACCTGGTCGGACATCCGCTACCGGGAGGACGGGCGCGTCGGGTTCCTCTCGTTCTCCTTCCCCGGCGGCGCCATGAGCACGGAACAGTGCCGCCGGCTGCTGGACGCCTACCGGGAGGCGTGCGCGCGGCCCACGTCGGTGCTGGTGCTGGGCGCCGAACGGGACTTCTTCTCCAACGGGATCCACCTCAACGTCATCGAGGCCGCCCCCGACCCCGCCGCCGAGTCCTGGGCGAACATCAACGCCATCGACGATCTGGTCGAGGCGGTCCTGACGACGACGGACCGCCTGGTCGTCGCGGCGGTCGCGGGCAACGCGGCGGCAGGGGGCGTGCCGCTCGCCCTGGCGGCCGACGAGGTCTGGTGCCGGTCGGGAACCGTACTGAACCCGCACTACCGGCTGATGGGCCTGTACGGCTCGGAGTACTGGACGTACACGCTGCCGCGCCGGGCCGGTGCCGCCACCGCCCAGCGGCTCATGCACGAGGCCCTGCCCGTCAGCGCGGCGAGCGCGCTGCGCCTCGGCCTGGTCGACCGGGTCCTCGACCGCGCTCCCGACGCGTTCGCGCGGGAGGTGACGGCGCTGGCGGGGCGCCTGGCGTCGCTCCCGGCGACGGAGACCCGGATCGCCGCGAAGAAGACGGAGCTTGACCGGCTGGAGAGCACGACGCCGCTGGCCGGGTACCGCGCCGAGGAGCTGGCTCGCATGCGCCGTGCCTTCGACGACCCGGACGCCCCGTACCACGCGCTGCGCCGTGCCTTCGTCCACAAGGAGCGGCCGGCGTGCACTCCGCCGCACCTCGGTCCCGCCCCGGTTGTGTGAACCGTTCCGGTGGGCGGGGGCGCCGGCGTCACCGGAACGGCCCCCGTCGGCGTCCCATCGCGGCCGTACGGCTGCTACGAAGAGGAGTGAAGGCCGAAAAAGAGGCTTTCATCCGATACCTCCCCGGGAGGCGGTCCCATGACTGAGGCGACGCCGGCAACGGCCGAAGCCACGAACGCGGGCGGTGCGCCCGCCGACGAGGCGCCCACGATCCACATTCTCTGGATCAACGCCGGCCTGAGCTGCGACGGTGACTCGGTCGCGCTGACGGCGGCCATGCAGCCCAGCATCGAGGAGATCGTGCTCGGTGCCCTGCCAGGGCTTCCGAAGATCGCGGTCCACTGGCCGCTCATCGACTTCGAGTGCGGGCCGGTCGGCGGCTCGGACACGTTCATCGAGTGGTTCTTCAAGGGGGAACGGGGCGAGATCGACCCGTTCGTCCTGGTCGTCGAAGGCTCCATCCCCAACGAGGCGATCAAGCCCGAGGGCTACTGGTGCGGCTTCGGCGACAATCCGGAGACCGGTCAGCCGATCACCACCAGCGAGTGGATCGACCGGTTGGCCCCGAAGGCGCTGGCGGTCGTCGCCATCGGCACCTGCGCCACCTACGGCGGCATCCACGCCATGGCCGGCAACCCGACCGGTGCGATGGGCGTGCCGGACTACCTCGGCTGGGACTGGAAGTCCCACGCCGGCATCCCCATCGTGTGCGTCCCCGGCTGCCCCATCCAGCCGGACAACTTCTCCGAGACGCTCACCTATCTGCTCTACCAGGCCGCCGGCTCCGCGCCGATGATCCCGCTGGACGACAAGCTGCGTCCCACCTGGCTGTTCGGTGCCACCGTGCACGAGGGCTGCGACCGCGCGGGCTACTACGAACAGGGCCAGTTCGCCCTGTCGTACGACTCGCCCACCTGCCTGGTCAAGCTCGGCTGCTGGGGTCCGGTCGTCAAGTGCAACGTGCCCAAGCGCGGCTGGATGAACGGCATCGGCGGCTGCCCCAACGTCGGCGGCATCTGCATCGCCTGCACGATGCCCGGGTTCCCCGACAAGTTCATGCCGTTCATGGACGAACCCCCCGGCGCCAAGGTGTCGAGCGGCGCCAGCGGGGCGTACGGAGCCGTCGTCCGCAAACTGCGGTCCATCACCGCCAAGACCGTGGACAAGGAGCCCAAGTGGCGCCGTACCGGAGACAAGATCACCACCGGCTACCGGCCTCCGTGGTGAGCCGCGGCGCCTAGCCCGCACCCGCTTCTCGCACCCCCACCCCAACCTCCCGCGCAGTGACGCAACGAAGGGCACGCACACTGATGGCACCGAAGACGACGACGGCCGGCGACGGCAGTGGCCTGGTGGAGATGGCCTGGGACCCGATCACCCGGATCGTGGGCTCCCTGGGCATCCACACGAAGATCGACTTCAAGCAGAAGCGGGTCGCGGAGTGCTACAGCACGTCGTCGGTCTTCCGCGGCTACAGCGTCTTCATGCGCGGCAAGGACCCCCGCGACGCCCACTTCATCACCAGCCGCATCTGCGGCATCTGCGGCGACAACCACGCCACCTGCTCGGTGTACGCGCAGAACATGGCGTACGGCGTGAAGCCCCCGCACCTCGGCGAGTGGATCATCAACCTCGGTGAGTCGGCGGAGTACATGTTCGACCACAACATCTTCCAGGAGAACCTGGTCGGGGTCGACTACTGCGAGAAGATGGTCAAGGAGACCAACCCCGGCGTCCTCGAACTCGCCGAACGCACCGAGGCCCCGCACGCCGCCGAGCACGGCTACCGCACCATCGCCGACATCATGCGCTCGCTCAACCCCCTGGAGGGTGAGTTCTACCGCGAGGCCCTCCAGGTCAGCCGCTACACGCGCGAGATGTTCTGCCTGATGGAGGGCCGCCATGTGCACCCCTCCACGCTCTACCCGGGCGGCGTCGGCACCATCGCCTCCGTCCAGCTCTTCACGGACTACATGAGCCGTCTGATGCGGTACGTCGAGTTCATGAAGCGCGTCGTGCCCCTGCACGACGACCTGTTCGACTTCTTCTACGAGGCCCTGCCCGGGTACGAGGAAGTGGGCCGCCGCCGCGTCATGCTCGGCTGCTGGGGCGCGCTCAACGACCCCGAGTACTGCGACTTCACCTACGCCAACATGACCGACTGGGGACGGAAGATGTTCGTCACCCCGGGCGTGGTCGTGGACGGCAAGCTCGTCACCAACGACCTGACCGAGATCAACCTCGGCATCCGCATCCTGCTCGGCAGCTCCTACTACGAGGACTGGCAGGGCCAGGAGCAGTTCGTCACCCACGACCCGCTCGGCAACCCGGTGGACCCGCGTCACCCGTGGAACCAGCACACCATCCCGGCTCCGCAGAAGCGGAACTTCGACGACAAGTACAGCTGGGTCATGTCCCCGCGCTGGTTCGACGGCAAGGACCACCTCGCCCTGGACACCGGCGGCGGCCCCATCGCCCGACTGTGGTCCACCGCCCTGTCCGGGCTCGTCGACATCGGCTACATCAAGGCCACCGGCCACAGCGTGGTCATCAACCTGCCGCGCACCATGACCAAGCCGGAGACCACCTTCGAGTGGAAGATCCCGAAGTGGTCCAACGCCCTGGAACGCAACCGCGCCCGCACCTACTTCCAGGCCTACGCCGCCGCCGTCGCCCTGCACTGCGCGGAGAAGGGCCTCGCGGAGGTCCGCGCCGGACGCACCCAGACCTGGGAGAAGTTCGAGGTCCCGGACGAGGGCATCGGCGTCGGCTTCACCGAGGCGGTCCGCGGCGTCCTCTCCCACCACATGGTGATCCGCGACGGCAAGATCGCCAACTACCACCCGTACCCGCCGACCCCGTGGAACGCCAGCACCCGGGACACCTTCGGCACACCCGGCCCGTACGAGGACGCCGTGCAGAACACCCCCATCTTCGAGGAGAACACCCCGGAGAACTTCAAGGGCATCGACATCATGCGCGCCGTCCGCAGCTTCGACCCCTGTCTGCCCTGCGGCGTCCACATGTACGTCGGCGGCGGCAAGACGGTGAAGTCGATGCACGTGCCCACCGGCCTGAGCGGACTGGGCGGATGAGCGCGCCGACGACGGCCCGGCCCGTCGACGCCCAACAGACCGGACGCCGCGTCGAGGAGGTGCTCGACCGGCTCACCGCGAGCGGCGTCCCCGCCGCCGCCGAGGCGGCCGAGGAACTCGTGCGCTCCCTCATGGACTTCTACGGCGCCGGCCTGGCCCGCATCCTCCACCTGCTGTCCTCCGCGCCCGGTGAGCCGTCGGCGGGACTGCTCGGGGACGAGGTCGTCGCGAGCCTGCTCGTCCTGCACGACCTGCATCCCGAGGACCGCGACACCCGCATCGCCCGCGCCCTCGACAGCGTCCGCGAACACACCCTGGACGTCGTGGACTTCGACGAGGACAGCGGCACGCTGCGGGTGCGTGCCCGGGCGGGCGGCGGCTGCGGCTGCGGCTCCGGCGCGGACGCCCGGCAGGCGGCCGAGGCGGCCCTCGCCTGCTTCGCCCCCGAGGTGCGGGCCGTCGACATCGAGACCGCACCCGCCGGGCCCACACTCCTGCAGATCAGCACGGCACCCACGGGGACCCGATGACCGCGACCACCACCGGTCTGAAGAGGTTCCTGACAGAACGTCCGCCCCGGCCCGAGCGGTGCGAACTGTGCGCGGTGGCGGTACCCGACGACCACCGCCACCTCGTCGACACCGACAAACGCGCCCTCGTGTGCGCCTGCGCCCCCTGCGCGCTGCTGATGGAACAGCCGGGCGCCGCCGCGGGCCGCTTCCGCACGGTCCCGGACCGCTACCTCACCGACCCCGGCCACCACCTCGACGACCGTGCGTGGGACGCGCTGCAGATCCCCGTCGGCGTCGCCTTCCTCTTCCGCAACGCCGCGCTCGACCGGCTGGTCGCCCTCTACCCCAGCCCGGCGGGCGCCACCGAGAGCGAACTCGAACCGGACACCTGGGCAGCCGTCCTCGGCGACAGCCGGCTCGCCGCACTCCTCGAACCCGATGTGGAGGCCCTGCTGCTGCGCCGCACCGACGGCCGCTGCGAGACCCACCTCGTCCCGATCGACATCTGCTACGAACTCGTCGGCCGCATGCGCCTGTTGTGGCAGGGCTTCGACGGCGGAGCCGAGGCCCGCACCGCCCTGGACGCGTTCTTCGCCGACGTCACCCGCCGCGCCCGGCCCGTGGACGACACACGGGACGCGGCCCACGAGCCGTCACGTCCGGCACGGACGGCGGTGCGGCCGTGACCGAGTTCTCCTTCGCCTGTACCGGCGTCCGCGCCGACCGGTACGCGGCCGGACCCACCCTCGTCTTCCGGCTGCGCGTCACCGCCGCCGGCAACGCGCCGGTGCACGCGGTCGCCCTGCGCTGCCAGATCCGCATCGAACCCGCCCGCCGCGGCTACGAACCCGCCGAGGCCGCCGGCCTGACCGACCTCTTCGGCGACCGCTCCCGCTGGGGCAGCACCCTCCAGCCGGTGCAGTTCGCCCAGGTGTCCGTCATGGTCCCGAGCTTCACCGGCGAGATCGAGACCGACGTCGTCGTGCCCTGCACCTACGACATGGAGATCGCCGCCACCCGCTACCTCACCGCCCTCACCGACGGCGAGGTCCCCCTGCTGATGCTGTTCTCCGGCACGGCGTTCACCGGAGCCGGCGGCTTCCGCGTGGAACCGGTCCCCTGGGACAAGGAGGCTGCCTTCCGGATGCCGGTCACCGTCTGGCGCGAGATGGTCGAGCAGCACTTCCCCGGGTGCGGATGGATCCGGCTGCCCCGCGACACCATGGACGCTCTCCTCGCCTACCGCTCGCGGCACGCGCTGCCCTCCTGGGAGGCGACCCTCAAGGCTCTGCTCGACGACGACGACGACGGCGACGACGGCGACGGCGCCGCCGCCGAGCCGCCCGCGCACGACCCGCTGCGCGCCCTGACCGCCACCACCGGAAGGACCGACCCGTGACCTTGACCGCGTTCGCCGCCGAGACCGAGGAGCGGTTCGCCCTCGCGCGGCAGGTGGCCGACGCCGTCCTCTTCGAGGGCTATGTCCTCTACCCCTACCGCGCCTCGTCGGCCAAGAACCGGCTGCGCTGGCAGTTCGGGGTGCTCGTACCGCCCGGCTGGGGCGCCGAGTGCGAGGAACACGACTTCCAGCACACCGAGTGCCTGATGGAACCCAAGGCGGGCGCGACCCTCTCCGTCGAGGTGCGCTTCCTGCACGCCCGTCGGCGCACGGTGCAGCGCGCGCGGCCGGACGGCGGCTTCGACACCGTCACCGAACTCGACCTGGACGACCGGGTCCTGGTGCCCTGGGACGAGGGGTTCGAGGAACGCGTCGAAGTGATCGCGCCGGTGGACGCCCTCCTCGGCGACGGCGTCACCCATCCCTTCCGGCTCCCGGCGAGGGAGGACACCGCACCCGTCCTCGACGCGGCGGGCCGTACCGTCGGCCGCCTGCTGCGGCGGAGCGAGGCGGTCAGCGGGACGGTGCGGCTGTCCGCCCGCGAACTCGACGGTCCCTACCGGACCCTGCGGCTGACCGCCGTCGTCGAGAACACCAGCGACTGGACCCCGCCCGAGGGCCGCGCCGCCGACCGGGACGCGGCCCTGCCGTACTCCCTGGTGGCCACCCATCTGCTCATGGCCCTCAGCGCCGGATCGTTCCTGTCGATGACCGATCCCCCCGAGTGGGCCAAGGCCGCGGTCGCCGCCTGCCGCAACCTGCACACCTGGCCCGTGCTCGCCGGCGAACCCGGCCGGGCCGACCTGGTGCTGTCCTCGCCGATCATCCTGGAGGACCATCCGGCCATCGCCCCGGAGAGCCCCGGCGCGCTCTACGACGCCACCGAGATCGACGAGATCCTCGCGCTGCGCACCGCCGCCCTCACCGACGAGGAGAAGCGCGAGGCCCGGGGCACCGACGAACGGGCGGCGGCCGTGATCGAGCTGGCGGATTCGATGCCGGCCGAGGTGCTGGAGCGGCTGCACGGGGCGGTGCGCAGCCTCCGGGAGGTGACCGGCCCCGGCCTCGCCGATCCCGGCGTCGGCTTCCCCGACGAGTTCGGGGTGCAGCGGCCCGACACCCCCTGGTGGGACCCGGCGAGCGACGCGGGCTTCGACCCGGCGCGGGACCACGTGGTCGTCGACGGCCGCTCGGTGGGCCGGGGCACCCGGGTCGAACTGCACCCGGGCCTGCGGCGCACCGACGCACAGGACATCTTCCTGCGCGGCAGCACCGCCACCGTCGAGGCGGTGCTGCACGACGTCGACGGCGGCGTGCACCTGGCGGTCACGGTGGAGGGCGACCCCGGCGCCGACATCCGCCGCGAGCAGGGCCGCTTCCTGTACTTCCAGCCCGACGAGGTCACACCGCTGGAGGACGGCGTATGAACCCCTCCGCGCAGCCGGGCCCCAGAACCCTGGTCGCCGGCATCGGCAACATCTTCCTCGGCGACGACGGCTTCGGCGTGGAGACCGTGCGCCGGCTCGCCGGGCTCGGACTGCCCGCCCACGTGGAGATCGCGGACATCGGGGTGCGGGGCGTCCACCTCGCCTACCAGCTCCTCGACGGCTACGACACCCTCGTCCTCGTGGACGCCACGGCACGGGGCGAGGCCCCCGGCACGCTGTACGTCATCGAACACGAGGCCGCGGGCCCGGGTCCGGAGCCGCCGGCCCCCGCCCTGGACGGTCACCGGATGACCCCCGACACCGTACTGGCGCTGCTGGCGACCCTGTGCGCCGGTACCGGCGGCGACCCACCACGCCGTGTCCTGGTCGTGGGATGCGAACCGGCCTCGGTGGAGGAGGGCATCGGCCTCAGCGCGCCGGTGTCCGACGCCGTACCGCAGGCGGTCCGGCTGATCGAAGAGCTGCTGCGGGACGGTGAGCCGTCCGCGGCGCAGGCCTCAACCGCTGAGGCCTCGACATGAGGAGAGACGGGATGAAGAAGATCGTCATCGGCGGAGCGGCCCTGGCCGCCGTGGTCGTCCTCGCCGCCGAGGTGCTGCCGGACGTCAGGCGCTATCTGCGGATCCGGCGCATGTGAGAGGCGTGGGGAGCGCGGGCTCCCGTGCGGTTGGGTCGAACGGTGTACCTGCCGACCGGTCACGGCGTGCCGGGCCGTTCGACCCGGCTCCGCCCCCTCTAATGAACCCCGGTGCGAGGCAGGCAGCCGGCGGAAGGACGAGAACCCATGCACGAGATGTCCGTCGCGCTGGCCGTCGTCGACCAGGTCGTCGAGGCCGCCGACCGGGCCGGGGACGTCACGGCGGTGCGAGCGGTACGGCTCCGGGTGGGCGAACTCGCCGGTGTCGTACCCGACGCACTCGCCTTCAGTTTCGAACTGGCCTGCGCCGGGACCCTGTTGGAGGGCGCCGAACTGGTCACCGAAGCGGTACCGGGGCTGGCCCGCTGCACCCCCTGCGCACACGAATGGGCCGTCGGCATGCCGCCCCGTCTGATCTGCCCCGCGTGCGGCGGAACGCGGACCGACCTGCTCGCGGGCCGGGAACTGCAGATCGTCGACGTGCGCTGGGAGAACGACGGCACCGCGCACCCGCCCACCCGCGAACCGATCTCCGAGGAGCGCTGAACCATGTGTCGTGTCGCCGACCTGCGCCAGGCCGTACTGGCGAAGAACGACGCGAGCGCCCGAGAACTGCGCTCGTGTCTCGCCGCCCGGGGCACGGCGGTCGTCAACCTGCTGTCCAGCCCGGGCAGCGGAAAGACCGCGCTGCTGGAGCAGGAACTGCTGCGGGCACGTGAGCGGTCCGTTCCCGTCGCGGCGCTGAGCGCCGATCTCGCCACCGAGAACGACGCGGTCCGCCTGGCGCGTTCGGGCGTCCCGGTCAAACAGGTGCTCACCGACGGACTGTGCCATCTGGAGGCGGGCATGCTCGCCGGGCATCTGGACGGATGGCTGCCCGACGGCACGCGGCTGCTGTTCGTGGAGAACGTCGGCAACCTGGTCTGCCCCGCCACCTACGACCTGGGGGAGACCCTGAGGGTCGCCCTCGCCTCCGTGACGGAGGGCGAGGACAAGCCCCTGAAGTACCCCACCGCCTTCGGGCTCGCGCACCTGGTCGTGGTCACCAAGACCGACCTCGCGGAGGCGGTCGAGTTCGACGAGGTCGCGTTCCGCGCGAACGTGGAGCAGGTCAACCCGGGAGTCGAGGTCGTCATGACCTCGGCACGCCGGGGACGGGGGGTCGGCGCTCTGCTCGACCGGGCGATGGCGGCGGCGGACGGCGCCCCCGTCCATACGCCGGTCATGGCCGGACAGCCCCACCACCACGGGCACGTCCACACCCACGAACACACCCACGAAGACGGTCGCGCCCACGACGGTCACGCCCACGCGCGTCCGGAGGCCGACGGCGCCCTGGCCCGCACCCACCCGTGAGCGCTCCGCAGGCCCCGTCCGCCGTCGCCGGGTCCGCGCCCCTGCGCCGCCGGGTCGTCGTGCGGGGAGTGGTGCAGGGCGTGGGCTTCCGCCCCTATCTGTACGGCCTCGCCACCGAACTCGCCCTGGCCGGACACGTGACCAACACCGCGGAGGGCGTCGTCGTGGAGGTCGAGGGGGCCGCCTCGGCCGTGGCCCGGTTCTGCGACCGGATCGCCGCCCAGGCGCCGCCGCTGGCCCGTGTCGAGTCCGTCGAGCACCGCGAGCTGCCCGCCGTCGGCGACGGCACCGAGTTCACCATCCTGGCCTCCCGCGGCGGCGGCCCGGCCCGCACCCTGGTCTCCCCGGACTCCGCCACCTGCGCGGACTGCCTCACCGAACTCGCCGACCCGGCGGACCGGCGCCACCGCCACCCGTTCGTCAACTGCACCCACTGCGGCCCGCGCTTCACGATCGTCACCGGTGTGCCCTACGACCGGGCCGCCACCACCATGGCCGGCTTCCCGATGTGCCCCGACTGCGCCCGCGAGTACGCGGACCCGGCCGACCGGCGCTTCCACGCGCAGCCGGTCGCCTGCCCGGCCTGCGGACCGCGACTGCGGCTGATCGTCGGCCCTCGGCCGGGGCTCGCCGCGGCCGACGGGGCGGACCCGGTCGGCAACGCGCGCGCCCTGCTCGCGCGGGGGGCGATCCTCGCCGTGAAGGGCCTGGGCGGCTACCACCTGGCGTGCGACGCCACGAACCCGACGGCCGTCGCCCTGCTGCGGCGCCGGAAGGCGCGCGGCGACAAGCCGTTCGCCGTCATGGCGCGGACGACGGACGACGTCCGGCACCTCGTGCGGCCGAGTGCCGAGGAGCGGAGGCTGCTGGAGGACACGGCCAGGCCGGTCGTCCTGCTCAGACGCCGTCCGGACGCTCCCGGGGACCCCCGGCCGGCCGAGGCGGTCGCGCCCGGCAGCCCCGACCTCGGCCTGATGCTGCCGTACACCCCCCTGCACCATCTGCTGCTCGGCCTGCCCGGCGACCCGGACGGACCCCGCCTGCTCGTCATGACCAGCGGCAACGTCTCCGGCGAGCCGATCGTCACCGACGACACCGAGGCGTTGGAGCGGCTGGCGCACCTGGCCGACGCCTGGCTCACCCACGACCGGCCGATCCACATCCCGTGCGACGACTCCGTGGTCCGGATCTGCGACGGGCAGCCACTGGTGATCCGCCGCTCGCGCGGCTACGCCCCGCTCCCGCTCCCCCTCCCGCTGCCCGTGCGGCCCGCCCTCGCGGTCGGCGGGGACCTGAAGAACACGTTCTGTCTGGGCGCGGGCCGCCGCGCCTGGCTGTCGGCGCACATCGGTGACATGGACGACGTCACCACGCAGCGGGCGTTCGAGCGCGCGGCGGCGCAGTTGGAGTCCATCACCGGGGTGCGGCCCGAGACCCTGGTGTCCGACCGGCACCCCGGCTACCGCTCCGCACACTGGGCGGACCGGAACGCCGCACACCGGCCCGTCGTACGCGTCCAGCACCATCACGCGCACATCGCCGCCGCGATGGCCGAACACGGGCTGGACGGTACCCGGCCGGTGATCGGCGTCGCCTTCGACGGCACGGGACACGGCGACGACGGAGCCGTATGGGGCGGGGAGTTCCTGCTCGCCGACTACGACCGATTCACCCGGTTCGGGCACCTCGCCTACGTCCCGCTGCCCGGCGGCGACGCCGCGGTGCGCCGGCCGTACCGGATGGCGCTGGCCCATCTGAGGGCTGCCGGACTCGCCTGGTCCGGCGACCTTCCCTGTGCGAACGCCTGCCCGCCCGACGAACTCCGGCTCCTGGAAACGCAGTTGGAGCGGCATGTGAACTGTGTTCCCACCTCCAGCATGGGCCGGCTGTTCGACGCGGTGTCCTCGCTGGCCGGTGTGTGCCACCGCGCCGGATACGAGGCACAGGCCGCCGTCGAGCTGGAGGGCGCGGCCCTGCACGCACCGGCCGGGGACACCGAGGCGTACGTCTTCGCCGTCCACGCCGCGAAGGAGGGCGGGGCGGGGGCCGTACGGGCCGATCCGGCGCCCGTGCTCGCGGCGGTCGTCGACGACCTGCGCGCGGGCATCGCGCCGAGCATGATCGCGGCCCGCTTCCACCGGGCCGTGGCCGCCCTGGTGCGCGCGATGTGCGGGCGGGCGCGCGAGCGGCACGGGCTGGACACGGTCGCCCTGACGGGAGGGGTGTTCGCCAACACGCTGCTCTCCTCCGCCTGTGCCGCGGGCCTGCGCGAGGACGGCTTCACGGTCCTGCGGCACCACCTGGTGCCCCCCAACGACGGCGGCCTGGCGCTGGGGCAGTTGATGGTGGCCGCCAGGACCACGGCCGTCGCCCCCGCGTGCGCCGACTGAGCGACGCGCGACCCACAGCGAGGAGAGGCTCATGTGCCTGGCGGTACCCGGCAGAGTGCTGGACATCGAGGAACGGGAGGGCACCCGGATGGCCACCGTCGACTTCGGCGGTGTGGTCAAGGAGGTGTGCCTGGAGTACCTGCCCGACCTCCAGGTCGGCGAGTACGCCATCGTCCACGTCGGCTTCGCCCTGCAGCGGCTGGACGAGGAGTCGGCGCGGCAGACGCTCGAACTCTTCGCCGAACTCGGCATGCTGCAGGAGGAGTTCGGCGACCCCTGGGAGATGGCGGCGGCGGAGGCGGGCATGGACCCGGTGGAAGAGGTGCGCAACCCGTGAAGTACATCGACGAGTTCCAGGACCCGGAGCTGGCGCGTCGGCTGCTCGACGACATTCATGCGACGGTGACCAGGCCATGGGCGCTGATGGAGGTGTGCGGAGGGCAGACGCACAGCATCATCCGGCACGGCATCGACCAGCTCCTCCCGGAACAGGTCGAGTTGATCCACGGGCCGGGCTGTCCCGTGTGTGTGACCCCGCTGGAGGTCATCGACAAGGCGCTGGAGATCGCCTCACGGCCGGAGGTGATCTTCTGCTCCTTCGGAGACATGCTGCGGGTGCCCGGCACCGGCCGCGACCTGTTCCAGGTCCGCGGGGAGGGCGGCGACGTGCGGGTCGTCTACTCGCCGCTCGACGCGCTGCGGATCGCGCGGCAGAACCCGGACCGCGAGGTGGTGTTCTTCGGCATCGGCTTCGAGACGACGGCGCCCCCCAACGCGATGACGGTCCATCAGGCCCGGAAGCAGGGCATCGGGAACTTCAGCATGCTGGTGTCCCACGTCCGCGTCCCCCCGGCCATCGAGGCGATCATGTCCTCGCCGAGCTGCCGGGTGCAGGGCTTCCTCGCTGCCGGGCACGTCTGCAGCGTGATGGGCGTGGGGGAGTACCCGGAGCTGGCGGAGCGCTTCCGCGTACCGATCGTGGTGACGGGCTTCGAGCCGCTGGACATCCTCGAAGGCGTACGCCGGGCCGTCCACCGGCTGGAGCGCGGCGAGCACGGAGTCGACAACGCCTACGCCCGCGCCGTGCGGCCGGAGGGCAACGCGGCAGCCCGGGCGATGCTGGAGGACGTCTTCGAGGTCACCGACCGGGCCTGGCGCGGGATCGGTGTGATCCCCGACAGCGGCTGGCGGCTGGCGCCGAAGTACCGCGACCACGACGCCGAGCACCGCTTCGCCGTCGAGGGCATCCGCACGGCCGAACCCGAAGCGTGCCGCAGCGGAGAAGTCCTCCAGGGGCTCCTCAAGCCGCACGAGTGCGAGGCATTCGGCACCCTGTGCACCCCGCGCACCCCGCTGGGAGCCACCATGGTCTCCAGCGAGGGCGCCTGCGCCGCGTACTACCTCTACCGGCGCCTGGACATGCCCGCCGCGACCGAGGCCCGGGAGGCGAGCCCCGTTGTCTGACACCACCGATCTCCCCGCCCCCGCCGCCCTGGACATCGAGGCGTGGACCTGCCCCGCGCCCGTGCGGGACCGCCCCCGGGTCGTCATGGGCCACGGCGGCGGGGGAGTCCTCTCCGCCGAACTGGTCCAGCAGATCTTCGCACCCGCCTACGGGAGCGAGGCGCTGGCCCAGCTGGGCGACGCGGCCGTGGTCTCCCTGGGCGGCGCGCGGCTGGCGTTCTCCACCGACTCGTACGTCGTGCGGCCGCTGTTCTTCCCCGGCGGCAGCATCGGCGACCTGGCGGTCAACGGAACCGTCAACGACCTCGCCATGAGCGGTGCCCGTGCCGCCTACCTCTCCTGCGGATTCATCCTGGAGGAGGGCGTCGAGCTGGAGACGGTCACCCGCGTCTCCCGGGCGCTGGGCGCGGCCGCGCGCACCGCCGGTGTGGAGGTGGCCACCGGTGACACCAAGGTGGTGGAGGCCGGCCACGGCGACGGGATCTTCATCAACACGGCGGGCATCGGCCTCGTACCGGCGGGGGTCGACCTGCGGCCGCAGCGGGTCGTCCCCGGCGACGTGGTGATCGTCAGTGGTGCCATCGGGGTCCACGGGGTCGCGATCATGAGCGTGCGCGAGGGCCTGGAGTTCGGCGTGGAGGTCACGAGCGACTGCGCGGCTCTCGGCGGTCTCGTCGAGGCCATGCTCGCGGTCACCCCGGACCTGCACGTCCTGCGCGATCCCACCCGAGGGGGCCTCGCGGCCGCCCTCAACGAGATCGCGGCGGCCTCCGGCACCGGGGTCGTCGTCCGGGAACGCGAGGTCCCGGTCCCCGCGGCCGTCGCCAATGCCTGCGCCATCCTCGGGCTGGACCCGATGTACATCGCCAACGAGGGCAAGCTGGTGGCGTTCGTCCCGCGCGAGCACGCCGACGCCGTCCTGGAGGCGATGCGGGCCCATCCCCTCGGCGCCGATTCCGTGATCATCGGGGAGGCCGTCGAGGCGCACCCCGGCATGGTCGTCGCCCGTACCGGACTGGGCGGGACGCGGGTGGTCGATCAGCCGATCGGCGAGCAGCTGCCGCGGATCTGCTGACCTCGCCTCGACGGCCCCGCCCGTCGAGGCGGCCGTCGTCCGGACACCGGCGGGCCACGCCTACCGGTGGCTGGACGGCGGTGAGTCCTGGGGGTCCACGCCGGTCGAGGAGGAAGCGTCCCTGGTGCCGCTGGGGCGCTGGGAGCGGCCCTTGCGGCCGGTGTCCCGACGGCCCTTCTCGTCCGCGTCGCCGTACTCCTCGCCGCGTGTTCCGTGACTCTTCGCTGTGTCGCCCGGGACGGATTTCGTCTCCTGCGCCGACTTCGTGCGGCCCCGGCCCTTCTCCTCGGCGTGCTGGGCCGTGCGGAAGGAGCGGGACGCGCTCGGGTTGTCCTGCTGACGTGTCTCGTCCACGTCGGGCGACCAGCCGTGCTGCTCGGTGCCCTCGTGACGGCTCGGGCCCTTTCCGTGCGGTGGCTCGGACGATCGTGTGTGCTTCGACATGGGCCGACCTGCCTGTTCCTGGTGGATGGGACGCCGGTCGTGGCGTCGCCGCGCTGTTCGAAGTACCCCTTCTCGTAGGATTCAACTCATACCGGCACAAATCCGGCTGTGAGGTCGCACCGCGGCCCGGTGAGGCCGAGCGTCAGCCGTCAGCCGTCAGCCGTCAGCCGTCAGCCGTCAGCCGTCAGCCGTCAGCCGTCAGCCGTCAGCCGTCAGCCGTGACTCGTGACCCGTCACCCGTGCCGGTGGGCGTTGAGCCGCGCCGCCTGGCGGGTCAGGTGGTCGCGCTCGGCGAGGTTGGGCGCCTTGCGCGCCGCCTCGGCGTACAGCTGTGCCGCCCTCGCCAGGTCGCCGTCGCGCTCGTGGAGGTACGCCGCCACCGCGGTGTGCCGCGGAGTCGAGTCCGCCACGAGCGCGAGCGCCGCCAGCCCGGCACGGGGACCGTCGGCCTCGCCCACGGCCACCGCACGGTTGAGCCGCACGACCGGAGTGTCGGTCAGCCGCGCCAGTTCGTCGTACCACTCGACGATCTGCACCCAGTCGGTCTCCTCGGCCGTGGGCGCGTCGGCGTGCAGCGCGGCGATGGCGGCCTGGGCCTGGAACTCGCCCAGCCGGTCACGGGCGAGGGCCTTCTGCAGGATCCCGATGCCCTCGGCGATGGACGCGGTGTCCCACCGGCCGCGGTCCTGCTCGGCGAGCGGCACCAGGCTGCCGTCGGGTGCGGTACGGGCGGCCCGCCGGGCATGGTGCAGCAGCATGAGGGCGAGCAGCCCCGCCACCTCGGGATGATCGATCGCGGCCGCCAGCTGCCGGGTGAGCCGGACGGCCTCGGCGGCGAGGTCGACGTCCCCGGAGTAGCCCTCGTTGAAGACCAGGTAGAGGACGCGCAGCACGGTGGCGACGTCGCCGGGCCGGTCGAGGCGTACTCCCGAGACCGTGCGCTTGGCCCGGCTGATGCGCTGCGCCATGGTCGCCTCGGGCACCAGATACGCCTGCGCGATCTGGCGGGTGGTCAGCCCGCCGACGGCGCGCAGCGTGAGCGCGACCGCCGACGACGGCGTCAGCGAGGGATGGGCGCACAGGAAGTAGAGCTGGAGCGTGTCGTCCGTGCCGGGCGCGGGGCCGGGCGCCGGCTCCTCCTCGACGAGGTCCTCGCGCCGGCGCCGGGCGGCGTCCGCGCGGGTCGCGTCGAGGAACCGGCGCCAGGCCACGGTGACCAGCCAGCCCTTCGCGTCCCGCGGCGGGCCGGCCGGCCAGACGCGGAGCGCCTCCAGCAGCGCGTCCTGCACGGCGTCCTCGGCCGCCGCGAAGTCGGCTCCGCGGCGGACGAGAACGGCGAGCACACCGGGGGTGAGGCCGCGCAGCAGTGCCTCGTCCATCGATGGGGTCACTCCGTGATGGTGGGCGGCGCGGACAGGAAGGGGCGCAGCTCCAGCCACTCGTGGATCGGCTTCCCGCCGGCCCCGGGGGCGGCGGACAGCTCCCCGGCCAGCTCGACGGCACGTTCGTGGCTGTCGACGTCGATCACCATCCAGCCGGCGATGAGGTCCTTGGTCTCGGCGAACGGGCCGTCGGTGACCGGCGGGCGGCCCTCGCCGTCGTAGCGGACCCACGTCCCCTCGGGGGCGAGCGCCTGGCCGTCCACGAACTCGCCGGTCTTCTCCAGCCGGGCCGCGAAGTCGTTCATGTACTGGACGTGCGCCGAGATCTCCTCCGGTGTCCACTGGTCCATCTGTACGTCGTTCACCGCTGCCGGTGCGCCGCGGTAGTGCTTGAGCAGCAGGTACTTGGCCATCGTGGTTCTCCTCGGTACTGGTGCGGCCCATTGTGGTCGCGTTCGCACCGGGGACGGAGCCGGATGTGGGTTCTCGACATCACCGGCCACATTTTTTTCAGGAATCTTCCGAGGGGGTCCGTGGAGGGTTCGGCCGGCGCTCGGAGGGGGCTCGGAGGGGGCTCCGTCGAACCCCGACGAGTGCCCCACCCGCGGGCATGTATTCCACCCCGGGCGGTATCTTTCCGGGGTGGCCCGGGTCCCCGGATCAGGCTTTGGTTGTCGGACGACAACTGAGTTAACCTTCACCGAATTTTCTCATCGGGCGGATTCGTGAACTGCGGAAACGCGGGCGATGAGCGGGCCTGCCAGGGCCCGGCGCGGGTTCCGAGTCCTCGGCGCGAGGGCTCTTGGGGAGCGGAACGAGGGTGCGCATGAGCAGCAAGACGATCGAGGCCGCCGACCGGGCGCCCGGAGAGCAGGAGCTGCGGCAGCTTCTGGCCGGGCTGACCGCCGTGCGGGACGGCGACTTCGGTACCCGGCTGCCGTCCGACGGCGAGGGCCTGCTCGGCGACATCGCCACGGTCTTCAACGGCATGGTGGACCAGCTGTCCGTGTTCACGTCGGAAGTGACGCGGGTGGCGCGGGAGGTCGGCACCGAGGGCACGCTCGGCGGTCAGGCCGAGGTGCCGGGCGTCTCCGGCACCTGGGCCGACCTGACCGACTCGGTCAACGCCATGGCGGGCAACCTGACCACCCAGGTGCGTGACATCGCGCAGGTGGCGACCGCCGTCGCCAAGGGGGATCTGTCGCAGAAGATCGACGTGCCCGCGCGCGGCGAGATCCTGCAGCTCAAGGAGACCGTCAACACGATGGTCGACCAGCTCTCCGCGTTCGCCGACGAGGTCACGCGCGTCGCCCGCGAGGTCGGCAGCGAGGGGCGGCTCGGCGGGCAGGCCCAGGTGCCCGGCGTCGGCGGCGTCTGGCGCGACCTGACCGATTCGGTCAACTTCATGGCGGGCAACCTCACTTCGCAGGTCCGCAACGTCGCCCAGGTGACCACGGCGGTCGCGCAGGGCGATCTGTCGCAGAAGATCACCGTGGACGCGCGGGGTGAGATCCTGGAGCTGAAGAACACCATCAACACGATGGTGGATCAGCTGTCCGGTTTCGCCGACGAGGTCACGCGCGTCGCCCGCGAGGTCGGCACCGAGGGACGGCTCGGCGGGCAGGCGGACGTCCAGGGCGTGAAGGGCACCTGGCGCGACCTCACGGACTCCGTGAACTTCATGGCGGGCAACCTCACCGCACAGGTCCGCAACGTGGCCCAGGTGGCCACGGCGGTTGCGCAGGGCGATCTGTCGCAGAAGATCACCGTGGACGCGCGGGGTGAGATCCTGGAGCTGAAGAACACCATCAACACGATGGTGGATCAGTTGTCCGGTTTCGCCGACGAGGTCACGCGCGTCGCCCGCGAGGTCGGCACCGAGGGCAACCTCGGCGGCCAGGCCATCGTCCGGGGCGCGTCGGGGACCTGGAAGGACCTGACGGACAACGTCAACGTGATGGCGTCGAACCTGACCGGACAGGTCCGCTCGATCGCCCAGGTCGCCACCGCCGTCGCGCGCGGCGACCTCTCCCAGAAGATCACCGTCGAGGCCAAGGGCGAGGTCGCGGCCCTCGCGGACGTCATCAACACGATGGTCGACACGCTCTCCGCGTTCGCCGACGAGGTCACCCGCGTCGCCCGCGAGGTCGGCACCGAGGGACGCCTCGGCGGCCAGGCCCACGTACCGAACGTCGCGGGCACGTGGAAGGACCTCACCGACAACGTCAACTCCATGGCCAACAACCTCACCGGCCAGGTCCGCAACATCGCCCTGGTGACGACGGCGGTGGCCGGCGGCGACCTGTCGAAGAAGATCGACGTCGACGCCCGTGGCGAGATCCTGGAGCTGAAGACCACCATCAACACGATGGTCGACCAGCTGTCGTCGTTCGCCGCCGAGGTCACCCGCGTCGCCCGCGAGGTCGGCAGCGAGGGACGACTCGGCGGACAGGCCGAGGTCGAGGGCGTCGAGGGCACCTGGAAGCGCCTCACCGAGAACGTCAACGAACTCGCCGGGAACCTCACCCGGCAGGTCCGCGCGATCGCCGAGGTCACCAGCGCCGTCGCCGAGGGCGACCTGACCCGCTCCATCACCGTGGAGGCGTCGGGCGAGGTCGCCGACCTCAAGGACAACATCAACTCCATGGTGGAGTCCCTGCGGGAGACCACACGGGCCAACCAGGAACAGGACTGGCTCAAGACCAACCTCGCCCGGATCTCCGGCCTGATGCAGGGCCACCGCGAACTGCCCGTCGTCGCCGAACTCATCATGGACGAGCTCGCGCCGCTCGCCTCCGCCCAGTACGGCGCCTTCTACCTCGCCGAGGACACCGAGCGCGGTCCCGAACTGCGGCTGGTGGGATCCTACGGCTACCCCGACGACACCGACCGGCCCGAGCGCATCCCCGTCGGGCGCTCCCTGGTCGGGCAGGCCGCCCGCAACCGCCGCCCCATCAGCGTCGAGGAACTGCCGCCGAACTACGTGACGATCTCCTCCGGTCTCGGAGAGGCCGTGCCCAGCGCCCTGGTGGTGCTGCCCATCGTGGTCGAGGACCAGGTCCTCGGTGTCATCGAACTGGGCTCCGTCACCCCCTTCACCCAGATCCACCAGGACTTCCTCTCCCAGCTGATGCCGACCATCGGCGTCAACCTCAACACCATCGTGGCCAACGCGCGCACCGACGAGCTGCTGGGGGAGTCCCAGCGGCTGACCGCCGAACTCCAGGCACGCTCCGAGGAGTTGCAGGTCCAGCAGGACGAACTGCAGCGCTCCAACGCCGAACTGGAGGAGAAGGCATCCCTCCTGGCCTCGCAGAACAGCGACATCGAGGCCAAGAACCTGGAGATCGAACAGGCACGGCAGGAACTGGAGACCCGAGCGCAGCAGTTGGCGCTGGCGTCCAAGTACAAGTCCGAGTTCCTGGCGAACATGAGCCACGAACTGCGCACACCGCTCAACAGCCTGCTGATCCTCGCCCAGTTGCTGGCCCAGAACCCCTCCCGGAACCTGACGCCCAAGCAGGTCGAGTACGCGGGCATCATCCACTCGGCGGGCTCGGACCTGCTGCAGCTGATCAACGACATCCTCGACCTGTCCAAGGTCGAGGCGGGCAAGATGGACGTCACCCCCGAACGGGTGCCGCTGCGCAAGCTGCTGGAGTACGTCGAGGCGACGTTCCGCCCGATGACGACGCAGAAGAGCCTGGACTTCACGGTGGCCACCGCGCCGGGCACCCCCGCGGACCTGCTCACCGACGACTCCCGGCTGCGGCAGATCCTGCGCAACCTGCTGTCGAACGCCGTGAAGTTCACCGAACACGGCGGTGTCACCCTGCGCATCGAGCCCGCCGCCGACCGGGAGGTGCCCACCGGCGTCCTGCGCGGCGGCGCCGTCGTGGCCTTCCGGGTGAAGGACACCGGCATCGGCATCCCGCAGCAGCAGCTGGAGACGATCTTCGGAGCCTTCCAGCAGGCGGACGGCACCACCAGCCGCAAGTACGGCGGCACCGGCCTCGGCCTGTCCATCACCCGCGAGATCGCCCATCTGCTCGGCGGCGCCGTCACCGTCGACAGCACGCCCGGCCAGGGCAGCACCTTCACCCTCTACCTGCCCGTGGCCCGCGCGGACTTCGAGGAAGTGCTCGACGGCGGCGGCGCGCTGACGGACCACCCGCACACCGACGGCCGTGAACTGCCGCCGGCCGACCGCCCGGACACGGCCGCCCCCACGGCACCCGAACAGCGCCGCCGCCGTCTGCTGGTCGTGGAGGACCGCCCGCGCGGACTGCTGACCCTCGTCGCCGAACGAGCGGTCGCGGACCTCGCACCCGGCGACGACCCGCCCGGCGCGATCGACATCATCACCGCGATCGGCGCCCAGGAGGCGGCGAGCATGCTGGCCGCCGAACCCTGCCACTGCGTGGTCCTCGAACTCGGGATGCCCGACGGCGAGGGCGCCCGCCTGCTGGAGGCCATGGAGGGCGACTCGGCGCTCGCCAGTGTGCCCGTCCTCGTGCACACCGGTCACCGCGTGGACCTGGCGCACGAGCAGACGCTGCGGACCCGTGCCGAGGGCCGCCCGCTGGACTTCCTCTCCAGCCTGGACGAACTGCGCGAACGGATCACCCTGCACCTGTCCGCCGAGGAGCCGGGGGACGTGCTGTCACTGGTACGCGCCGACGAGGCCCAGCGTCCCGCCGCGCAGGTAGTCGACGGCGCCTTCCTCGGCCGTACGGTGCTCGTGGTCGACGACGACGCGCGCAACCTCTTCGCGCTCAGCGGGATGCTGGAACTCCACGGCTTCCAGGTCCTGCACGCCGACAACGGCCGCAGAGGGATCGAGATGCTGCTCGCCCACCCGGACATCTCGCTGGTGCTGATGGACGTGATGATGCCCGAGATGGACGGGTACTCGGCCACCTCGGAGATCCGCTCCATGCCCCAGTACGCCGAACTGCCCATCATCGCCGTCACCGCCAAAGCGATGCCCGGCGACCAGGAGAAGAGTCTCGCCTCGGGCGCGAACGACTACGTCACCAAGCCGGTCGACACCAACGACCTCATCGGCCGCGTCCGACGCTGGCTGTCCGTATGACGAGGACACCCGCCGCCCCGCGTACCAGCCGACCGCGTGGTGTCCACGGACACCCGAGCCGAGGAACAGGTCGAACGTGAGCAATCACCATCAGCCGGCCGAGCCGCAGGACACCGGCGCGGCGCCGGACGGGCCACCCGCCGCCGACCCGACGGCGGACGTCGGCCTGCTGTCCGACGACCCCTTCGGCATGCTGTCCGTCGCCCGCGACGACCTCCCGGCCGTGGCGCCCCGGAAGGAGAGCACGGCGCAAGAAGAGGGGAGCGCGGCGGACAGGACGGAGACGGACGGGGGCGCAGCGGACGGCACAGGGCCCTCCTCCCCTGTCGGCCGGCTCGCGGCGACCGTGGAGCGGCTGCGCCGCGAGGTGCAGGAGGCCCAGGCGGAGGCCGACGGACGGGCCCTGATCGAACTGGCCAAGGGCATCCTCGTCGAGCGGCTCGGCTGCGGGCCCTCGCAGGCGGCACGGCAGCTCACCGAGCTGACCGAACAGGCGGGTGTGACCCCCCTCGAATTCGCCGTCGACGTCATCAACCAGGCCGCGCGCGACCGGGTTTCCGAGGTCACGACCACCTTCCTCGCGATCACGGAGGGCCGCGACGACGCCCCCGACGCGCCGGGGGGCGACTCCCCGGCCGTACGGCTGCGGACCGCCGAGAGCGGCGCGCTGGCCGCCCACGACGCCCAGGCCGTGGCCGACTCCCTGCTGGAACACGCGCTGACCCCGCTCGGCGCGGAGGCGGTGGCCATCTGGGCGCTGGGCGCCGACGGCTCCCTCACCCTGGCGGGCAGCGCCGGCTTCCCGGCGGCGGAGGCGGCCCGCTGGCGGTACGTCCCGCCGGGAGTCGCCACGGTGGCCCGCCGCGGGCTCGGCGAGCGACGGGGCCACTGGATCGGCTGTCTGTCGGAGACCGGCCTGCCCTCCATCGGCAGGCACCACCACCCCGACGGCGGCCGTGCCGCCGTACCCGCGGGCGTCGGCGGCCGCATCCACGGCGTGCTGGAGATCGTCTGGCCCACACCGCTGCCGGCCCAGCCCCCGCAGATCGTCCGCCAGATCGAGGCGCTGGCCGAGTTGTGCGCGCACGCCCTGGAGACCTACGCCCCGGACCACTCCGACGGGGGAGTCCGGGCCGAGACCCAGCCGGACGTCGCCGAACTGATCCATCTGGCCGACGGTCTGCACGACCCCGCGCTGGTGCTCGTCCCGTACCTGGACGCCACCGGGGAACTCGTCGACTTCCGTATCCAGCACGTCAACAGCCGCTTCCTCGACCCGGCCGGCCGGCCGCGCGGGGTCGTCAACGGAGCCCTGCTCCTGGAGACGTATCCGATGGCCGCCGGCGACAGCGAGCTGTTCGAGCAGGTCGAGCGGGTCTACGCCACCGGTGAGCCGTTCCGGGCCCGCCGTATGCGTCTCACGTCCCTGGTGGACGAGGTCCCGCTGGCGGCGGTCGCCGACATCAACATCAGCCGGCACGGCGGCAGCGTGCTGCTCATCTGGCGTGTGGAGGACGAGACCGCCCGGCTGGCGAGCCTGCTGCAGCACGCCCAGCGCCTCGGCCGCATCGGCGGCTTCGAGGAGAACCTCCTCACCGGCGAGATCACCTGGAACGGCCAGCTCTACAGCCTCTACGGCAAGCCGTCCATCAGCGGCCCGGTCCCGCTGGAGGACCTGCCCGCCCACGCCCACCCCGACGACGCCGTCGCCATCGGCAGGTTCCTGCGCACCCTGCTGCACCGCCGCCGCCCCGCGTCCGCGGCCTTCCGCCTCCAGCGGCCCGACGGCGTCACCCGGCACATCCGTGTCGTGGCCGAACCGGTCCTCGACTCCGACGGCCGGCTGTCCGTGGTCCGCGGCGCCTACCAGGACATCTCCGCCCACCACTGGACGGAGGTCGCCCTCGCCGCCACCCGCGACCAGCTCGCCCACTCCGAGCAGCAGGCCAGCGAACGCGACCGCCTCACCCTCCAGCTCCAGCACGCGATCATGCCCCCGGCGCAGGCACCGCTGGAGGCCCCCGGGCTGCGCGTGGCCGTGCGCTACCGGCCCGCCGAGACCCAGAACCTGGTGGGCGGCGACTGGTACGACGCGGTGGTGCTGCCGTCCGGGCTGGTGCTGCTGTGCGTGGGAGACGTCGCCGGACACGGCATAGAGGCCGCCACCAGCATGGTCGTCCTGCGCAACGCGCTGCGCGGACTCGCCGTGACCGGCGCGGGGCCGGGCCAGCTGCTGTCGTGGCTCAACATGGTGGCCCACCATCTGACCGGAGCCGTCACCGCCACGGCCGTCTGCGGCCTGTACGACCCCGACCGCCACACCCTGCGCTGGGCCAGGGCGGGCCATCTGCCACCCGTCCTGGTGCGCGCCGGTGAAGCGACACCGCTGCCCTTGGTCAAGGGCCTGCTGCTCGGCGCGCTGCCCGAGGCCACCTACGAGGAGCATGAGGCTCAACTGGCCCTCGACGACACCCTGTTGATGTACACGGACGGTCTGATCGAACGCCGTGACCGGTCCGTCGAGGAATCCCTGGCCCAGCTGCTCACGGCCGCGCGCACGGTCCCCCCGACGCTCGACCAGCAACTGGACCGCCTGCTCACCCACAGCAGGTCCGACACGGACGACGACACCTGCCTCGTGGGCGTCCAGGTGGCCTAGCCGGACCCTTCTGCCGGCCGGCGCCCGCGCCTGGGCGCACCCACCCGTGCGACGGCCCGGATCGGGTCGTTCACGACCTCTCCGCCCGACGGGACGTCTGTGAACGCGAGAGGCGGGCACACGGTCTGTACGACGGTTTCGAGGACGGTTCCGAGGACAGAACGGGGACACCGGTGACGATCAAGGCGAAGGGCTGGGCACATTCGTTTCCCGTCTCCGGGGGAGTGCGGGCCGGCCGGCGGTGGACACGGAGGACGCTGGAATCCCTACCGTGGACCGCTGCCGAGCCGCAGACGGTGGACTCCATCGTTCTGGCGGTGTCGGAACTGCTCACCAACGCCCATGTGCACGCACACAGCGACGCGCGTCTGATCCTCACCTGGGACGGCGAGTGCCTCCAGGTGAGTGTCCATGACGAGGACCCCACACTGCCGCTCCAGCGCAGTCCGCGGGCCGGTGAGGTCTCCGGCCGCGGCGTGGGCATCGTACGGATGCTCGCCGACGAGCTGGAGATGAAGTGCCAGCGGCACGGCAAGACGGTGTCGGCATGCTTCCGTCCGGCCGGTACCGGCCGGACGGAGGACGACGGCTGAACGCGCGGGACGCCCGTTCAGTTCGTGGTCAGCATGCCCCGGCGCAGGCGGGTGAGGGTGCGTGAGAGCAGGCGGGAGACATGCATCTGCGAGCAGCCGAGGTGTTCGGCGATCTGGGCCTGGGTGAGTTCCTCGACGAACCGCATGTGGATGATCCTGCGGTCGCGTTCGCCCAGTTCGGCGAGGAGCGGGGCCAGGGCGTGGAAGTCCTCGACCAGCTCCATGGTGGCGTCCTCGCTGCCGATGAAGTCCGCGAGCGCCGCCTCCCCGGTCTCGTCACCGCCGATGGCGGCGTCGAGGGAGGAGGAGTTGTAGCCGTTGGCGGCCAGGCGCGCCTCGATGACCTCGTCCTGCGAGAGGTTCATCAGCTCGGCCAGCTCCTTGACCGTCGGGCTGCGGCCCAGGCGGCTGCTGAGTTCGTCGGTGGCGCGGGCGAGTTCGACGCGGGCCTCCTTCAGACGCCGGGGCACGTGCACGGCCCAGGAGGTGTCGCGGAAGAACCGCCGGATCTCCCCGACGATGTACGGGACGGCGAAAGTGGTGAACTCCACCTCACGCGAGAGTTCGAACCGGTCGATCGCCTTGATCAGACCGATCATGCCGACCTGGACGATGTCCTCCATCTCGTCCGCGCCCCGGCTGCGGAACCGGCCGGCCGCGTAGCGGACGAGGGAGATGTTCATCTCGATCAGGGTGTTGCGCGCGTACTGGTACTCGCGGGTTCCCTCTTCGAGGACGGTCAGCTGCTCGAAGAACAGCTTCGACAACGAGCGCGCGTCCCTGGGTGCCACCCTCAGGGGATCGGAGACTTCGGGCAGTCGAGCGGTGGTGCGACCGACACTCGTCCCCACAGTCGTTGTCGCCGTCATCCTTGCTTTCCTTCCTCGCTGGTCAGCCGGCCTCCGTCCGTGGACTCGGCCGCCGGCGTGGCGCCTACCCCGTCCGTCCGCGTTCATGCCTGCGTATTTCGCGAACGGTTCCGGGCACCCGACGGGCAACAGCACGGGTTATACGATGACGTGTCCATAGCCCGCGGGGGCGGCGTGAGGCAGGGGGAGAGAACGTGGACGTCTCTCATGGCGCGGACAGGGCGGTACCCGGGTCTTCGCGTGGCGGCGCGGTGCTGGAGATCCGCTCTCTGCCCGGTCGTCCTGGTATTCGTGCTGCTGGAGAAGTCAACGTGATCACCCGAGCGTTCTGGGAACAAGGACTGGAGGACCTGGCGAGCGTCCACACGGACGTCTCGTTCGTGGAACTGTCCGACCTGATGTCCATCGATGTGGGCGGCGCGGCGGCGCTGGCGGTCACCGCGCAGCGGCTGGACAGCGGCCGCATCGTCGTGGACCGCCCGCCGCCGGAGCTGGAGCGCATCCTGCACATCTTCTGGCCCGGCCATACGAGGATCGAGGTGGCAGCACGATGAGCACGGCCACCCCCGGTGAACGCTTCGTGCACCCCGCGCTGTTCTACCGGGGCCCGGAGCAGTACATGGCGGGCACGGTGCCGTTCCTGGCGGAGGGCCTGGCCGCCGGAGAAGCCGTCGCGGTCGCCGTTCCCGGCCCCAACCTCGACCGGATCAAGGCCGGGATGGGAGCGAACGCCGCCGAGATCGAGTTCCTCGACATGACCCGGGTGGGACGCAACCCGGGGCGGATCATCCCCGGTGTCCTGCGTGCCTTCGCCGACGCCCATCCGGCGCGCCGGGTACGGATCATCGGAGAGCCGATCTGGGCCGGTCGCTCGGCCGTGGAGTACCCGGCGTGCGCCCAGCACGAGGCACTCATCAACGCGGCCTTCCAGGGCCGTGAGGTGACGATCCTCTGCCCGTACGACGCGGACGCCCTGAAGCCGGAGGTGCTCGCCGACGCTCGTGCCACCCATCCCGTCGTCATCGACAGCGGAGTCGAACAGGCCAGCGACGCCTACGATCCCGACCGCGTCGTCGCCCGCTACAACCAGCCGCTCGCCCACCCGCCCGGGGCCGCGTCCCTGTCCTTCGACGCCGAGGCGCTCCCCGAGGCCCGCACCTTCGCGGTCCGCGAGGCCGGCCGACTGGGCCTCGCCGAGGACCGGCGGCAGGATCTGATGCTGGCGGTGGCGGAACTGACCACCAACAGCGTGGTGCACGGCGGTGGAACGGGGACCCTGCGGATCTGGGCGGACGGCCACCAGATCGTCTGCGAGGTCCACGACCGGGGCCGGTTGACCGATCCGCTGGCCGGCCGCCGGCCAGTGGCCCGTGACCAGGTGGGCGGGCGAGGACTGATGCTGGTCCACTACGTCACCGACCTCGTCCGCCTCCACACCGCGCAGGACGGCACCACCGTCCGCTTCTACCTCCACCGCTGACGACCCCGCCCCGTCGGCCGTGTCGTGGACCGCGTCCGCCCCGTCCGCCCGGCTCGCGCCGCACGAAGTAGGGTGCGCCGATGTCACCGATCAGGCAGTTCCAGGTCACCTTCGACTGCGCGGAGCCCGAGCGCCTCGCTCGCTTCTGGTGCGAGGTGCTCGGGTACGAAGTACCGTCGCCGCCGCAGGGATTCGGCACATGGGACGATTTCCACCGCTCCCGGTCACCGGAGGACCGGGGCTCCTGGTTCGCCTGCGGCGATCCCTCGGGTGTCGGCCCGCGACTGTATTTCCAGCGCGTTCCCGAGGGGAAGGCCGCCAAGAACCGGGTCCATCTCGACGTCCGGGTCGGCACCGGGCTGGTGGGTGAGGAACGCCTGGCCACGCTGGAGGCCGAATGCACGCGTCTGCTCGCGCTGGGGGCGATACGCGTGCGGCTCCTGTACGACGGCACCGATTCCTGCATCGTGATGCAGGACATCGAGGGCAACGAGTTCTGTCTCGACTGAGGCTTTCTCGCCTACCCGGTCGCCCCTTCCGCGAGGGGAACCTCCCAGGGGCGGGGGCCGGTGCCGTCCGTCCATGCCCGAAGGGCTTCCCCGTCCACGCAGACGATCCCGCACTGCTCGGCGTACTCCAGTGCCGGCGCGGTGAAGTCGCTGGTGGTGACCAGTACGGCCACATCGGCCTCGTGGACGGTGAAGCAGGTTCCGCCGAAGCGCTGGAGATCCTGGGAGCCGACCCGGTGCGATTCGCCGTACTGCTTGCACTGGATGACGACCCGGCTCCCGTCGGGCGCCGCGGCGATCACATCGGCGCCGAGGTCCCCGGCCCCTCCCACGACCTCGACGGCGGTGCAGCCGTCGTGGGCGCAGAGGGTGGCGATCGCCTCCTCGAACTCCTCGGGCGTCAGGGCGTCGTAGTCGACATCGACGGTGTCGTGGGCGGCCGGACGGGGGCGGGGAATCGCCAGAGTCTCGGTCTCGGCCTCCGTCTCGGACTCGGACTCGGACTCGGCTTCCAGGCAGGCGGCGGCTTCCCTCGCCGCCCGGTCGAGTGCCGCTGCCGCTCGGCGTGCCGCGCTCGCCACGTGCCACCGGCGCCGCAGGGAACCCACGTAGCCCACGAAACCCGCGACACCCACGAGGACCAGGACGAACACCCAGGCGGGGCGCCGCTCCAGAGCTCCGGCCACCGTGTGCACCGCGAAGCCCGCCATGCTCACGACCACGGCGAGAAGGACGAAGAACAAGGCGGTGGAGCGGAGGTCGAACCCTCGTCGACGATTCGCAGGCGGTGTACGTCGCGCGGGTGTGGTCACGGCATGCCCCCTCGTAGGACCGGTGGGAAGATCAACTCACCGTGTGCCCAAGATCGAGAAGTTCACCGTCCCGCTGTCGCACCGGGTGACGGTGTGCCGGCCGCTCGACGCGTACCGGGTCAGCTCAGGCTCCATATGCGGACGGTGTCGCCGGTCTCGGAGACGGTGTACCAAGTGCCGTCGCCGAGGGCCCTGGGCGGGCCGGACACCGGCTCGGGGTAGACGACCTGGTCGCCCAGGCGCATCCGGGTCAGGTCGACGAGCCAGTGCCGGCCCTCTCCGTACTCCTCGTCGCTCTCGACCGTGCCGGTGATGCCTGTCGTGCCGTCGAGGAAGCCTCCCTCGTAGTCCCAGAAGACCTCGGTACCGGCCTCGGCCTCGTCCTGGTCGTCGTCGCCGGTGTCCGTGTCGGGGTGTCCCGGAACGGCGTCGGCGCTCAGCGCGGACCGCACCGAACCGTCGGTCACCGCGTGCACGGCGAGGGTGTCCTGATCGTGGGACACCGTCAGGAGGCTGTCGCCGGAAGGGCTCACCGCCATGAGGATCCTGTCCTCGCCGTCGGTCTCGTCCTCGAAGTACGTGACCGAGAGCGTCCGGCCGTCCCAGCGCCCCCATCGCAGCCGGGCGCCGTCCTGGCCCTCTCCGATGGACAGGCCCATCTGGGCGGGATCCGGGTGCGGTACGTGGACCGATCCGGCGGCCGCCGCCCGTGCGTCCGCCCGTGCCAGCACACGCCCCTGGGCGGCGTCGACGACCAGCCACTCCTCCGCCGGCGGCTCGGTCGCTTCCCGCCGGTCCTCGGCGAGGGGGCCGAGGACATGGACCCAGACCACGGCCCCGTCCGACGAGAACCCGGCCGATCCGCTGTTCGCATAGCGATGGTCCCTGCTGTCGGCGTATTCGTCGTACGACTGGTGCGCCGCGTGCGGCTCACGGCCGGAGTCGGCCCAGCAGCGGTGCCGAATCTCCCACCGCACGGCACCTGTTCGGTCCACCGCCCGCACCGAGTCGACCCCGGTGAAGACGGCCACGTCGAGAGTCGGGGACACCGCGCACCCGCCGAACCGGCGGGGCCAGGGCGCCGGAAAGCGGAACGGAGCGGACTCACCCGACCCGTCCGCCGGCTGGTCCAGAACCCGCACCGCCAGCTCGGCGTCACCGCGCTGCACCAGCAGCCGCCTTCCCGGCCGGTGCTCCACATACGGAGCCCCGGCCTCGCCGGGGTCGAGCGGGGCGGCATGCGCGGCGACGGGACGAGCCGATGCGGTCACGGTTTCTCCGACGTACGAAGGGATCTTGCGGACACCCTACGAGGGGGTACTGACAACGCGTTCGCTCAGGCCGAACGCATCGGTCCAGGCGCGCTCGGCCGTGAGAACCTTGCCTTGCTCATGATCGGCGTCGAGGCCCCGGAGTGTGGGACATGACCGTGAACCGGCCGGGGCTGCCCGGGGATCTGCCGTCGCCGGAGGTGCTGTGGGCGCGCTGGGCGCTCATCGCCGTACTGGAGGCCCACACCGCTGACGAGCGGGCGGGACACCACCGCACGGGAACCTGGGTGGACGGCGAAGGGCTCCGTCTGGACGACTGCGGCTGCACCTGGTGGGGCTTCGCACAGCGGGGCGCGGGCCGGTACGTGCTCTTCGGCGAGGACGAGTCGAGTGGGGTCAAGTGGCACAGGCCGCCGGTCGACATGCTCGCCGGCGCTCCCGAATGGCTCCCGCACGAGCGGCTGCGGGACCTGCTGGAGGGCTACCGACTGGGCTGTGTCTACTGGTACGAGAACGGCGCCTGGGCCCGTGCCCCGTACCCGTCCACGCTGGACGACGACGGGCTCGACTGCGGTATGAGCCGCTTCGTCGACAGGAAGGACGTCCTGCGGGTGATCGGCGACGAGGACCACGGCGCCCTGCCGGCCCACGACGCCGAGACCCTGCTGGAGCACGCCGAGACCTATCGGCTGACTCCGGACGTCCTGCTCTCCCTCGTCCGCGAGCCCGGCCCCCCGGAACAGGACCGTCCCGCGATGCTCAGGGCGCTGGAGTCGGCGGGCCTGCACCGGCCGTAGATCTGCCGGCCCGAGGGCTGAGGCCGCCTGGGCGACGGGGGTCCGTCCACCGGGCCGTCAGTGGAGGTTACGGGCGAGCTGTTCGACCCGGTCGTGCAGGTCCTCGACGTGGTGCTCCGACTCCGGCTTCATCAGTACGCTGCGCAGGATGCGGGCGCCGTCGGTGTCCGCGGTGATCTTGGGGTGCCGTGCGGTGAAGGCTTCACGGTCCGCCCTGAACGTGCTCAGGAAGACGGGGTCGGGGTCGGTCATGCCGTCGCCGAGGATGCGGGCGGAAGCCCTGTCGACGGCGGTCAGGGTGGCCGGTTCCACGGTGGGGAAGTAGCTGACGATGTCCAGCTCGGGCCGTTGGTAGAGCGCCAGGTGCTCGGACTCGTCGATGAGCCGCGCCCAGTTCAGCGCCGCGCGTCGGCCGGCCGCCAGGACCTGTCCGAGGCCGGCGGGCGTGGGCGGGAGCAACTGGAAGGTGAGCCACAGGGCGGCGGCCGTGGCGCCGGCGCGTGAGCATTCCAGGCTGATCTCGCCGAGGTGGAGGTCGGCCGAGGTGAAGTAGGTGTAGGGCGAGTCGTGGAGGTAGAAGCGGCCGACGTCGGGATCGCGGAAGAGGACGGCGCCGCAGCCGTAGGGCTGGAGTCCGTGTTTGTGGGGGTCGACGACGAGAGAGTCGGCCCGGGCGATGGCCCGCCAGGGCTCGGGAGGCAGTCCCGCCGGGTCGTCGGCGCCGGCGAGGAGGGTGAAGAACCCGCCGTACGCGGCGTCGACGTGGACCCGGGCACCGTGGCGTCCGGCGAGGGGAAGGATCTCGTGGACGGGGTCGACGGCTCCCAGTCCGGTGGTGCCGGTGGTGACGACGACGGTGCCGGCCTGCCCGGTGCGCAGGACGTCCTCCAGCGCGCCGAGGTCCATACGGCCCCGCTCGTCGGTGGGCACGGGGTGCCCCTGTATGCCGAGGACGTGGCACATGCGGCTGTGGGTGTAGTGGGCGTCGGCGCTGTACGCGACACCCCGGCCGGGGTGGAGTTCGCGGGCCACGAACAGGGCTTCGAGATTGGCGATCGTGCCGCTGGTGGTGAGGTGGCCCAGATGCGTGTCGTAGCCGAACATCGCCGCCAGCTGCCCGACGACCTCCCGCTCCATCGCCGCGGTGGCCGGGCCGCCGTCCAGGGCGTGATTGTTGGGGTTGATCAGCATCGCCGTGAGGTAGCCGACCACGGCCGCGGGGTGCGGAGGCTTGAGCATCTGGCCCGCGTAGTGCGGGTGGAAGAAGGGGTAGTTGTCCTTCAGCCGTCCGGTGAACCGGGCGAAGGTCTCGGCGAAGCGCTCGTCGTCCACCTGGAGGGACGGGTGGGGCTGGTAGGGGCCGAAGGTGTCGGCCCAGTCCTGTATCGCCTGGGTGGCTCGGCCGAGCCAGTGCTGCAGATCCATCGACGTCCCTCTCGCGGTCGCTCTCGGGGTGTGCTCACAGAATTTAGTTGACTCCTCAGCGATTGACTAGTCAGCAATTGCTTCGGCAGTAGGTGACCCGGCAATAGGTGAGCAGTAGAATCGCGACGATGAACGACACACCCGAGCCGAACGCGGCGGCGGCCGCCCGCGCCGCCAACAGTGGGCTCGTCCGGGACTTCGGTCTGCTGATCAAGTCCGCGACCCGTATGGAACAGCGCATCGATGCCGCGCTGCGCCGCGAGTGCGGCATCAGCCACACCATGCTGGAGGTGCTCATCCTGCTGTGCCGCCGGCCCGGCGAGGAAGTGTCGCAGCGGCAGCTGGCCGACGATCTCACCCTCACCAGCAGCGGCACGACCCGCTTGATCGACCGGATGGAGGAGGCCGGCCTGGTCCGCCGTGTGCCCTCATCCGAGGACCGGCGGGTTGCCCTGGTGGAGCCGACCGCCGAGGGCCGTACGACCTTCCTCCGGGCCGTAGCCGTCCATGCCCGCGTGGTGGAGCAGTTCTTCGTCCGGCCGCTCGCCGCCGCGGACTACACCCGGCTGACCGGCGCCCTGGGCGAGATCGACAAGGCGTTGCGGGAGGGCACCGTCTGAGGCCGCAGAGGCGAGGACCGGTGGTGACGGGACGGCCTGGGGTCGTCGGGCACGGCGAGGCCCGCCCGGGACGACAGTGGTGGCCTCGGAGCGGTGTCCGGCAGCCGGAATACGCCGTTGATCCGCTCGTCGTCCGCCGCATAGGTTCGCTCGTATGACGAACGTACGGATCGGTGTGATGCACGACCGCGACTGGGCCCCGGAGGGGCTGCCCGAGTTCGCCCGGCGGGCCGAGGCGCTCGGTGTGGACGACCTGTGGGTGGTGGAGGACCTCGGCTGGAACGGCGGCGTGTCCGCGGCGGCCGTGGCCCTGGGCGCGACGCAGCGCCTGCGGGTGGGCATCGGCATCGCCCCGGCCCCGCTGCGCAGCCCGGCCCTGCTGGCGATGGAACTGGCCACGCTGGCGCGGGTCTTCCCCGGGCGACCGGTCGCCGGCATCGGGCACGGCGTGCGGGAGTGGATGGCCCAGGTGGGCGTCGCACCCCGCTCCCCGCTGGCCCTGCTGGAGGAGACGATCACCTCCGTGCGCGCGCTGCTGCGCGGTGAGCGGGTCGACCTGGCAGGACGTGAAGTGCGGCTGGACGGGGTGAAGTTGGTGCATCCGCCGGACGAGGTGCCGCCGGTCGTCGCGGGGGTCGTGCGCGCCCGCTCCCTCGAACTGTCCGGCCGGGTCGCCGACGGCACACTGATCGCCGAGGGCCACGGTCCGCGCGATCTCGAACGCATCCGTGAGCTGACGGGCAAGGGCGCCACGGGTGACCACACGCTGACGGTCTTCGCCTTCGCCTGCGTCGGTGACGACCCCGACGAGGTGGCCCGCACCCTCCACCCCCACACCGAGGGCCACGGTGCCTGGCTGGGCCGCCCCCAGGAGGAGGTCTTCACGGTCTCCGGCGACGCCGCCGGGGCCGCGGCCGGGATCCGCGCACTCGCGGAGGCCGGCGCGGACACGGTCGTCCTGCGCTTCGTGGGCGAGGACCCGCTCGGACAACTGGAGGCCGTACTGGCGGCCCGGTGACCGTCCTCGGCCGGCCTCGCTGAACCGGAGGGCCGGCCCGGCACATCGGGCCGGTCCTCCGGTGCAGCGCTAGGGGGCGGCCGGAGGGGAGTCCGGGCTGTCCCCGTCCGGGGCCTTGTCATGGCCCTGCTTCTCCCCGTCCTGGGGCTCGGCGGCGGGACGCGGAATCTTGGCGCCGCCCTTGAAACGCTCCAGTGTGCGCGTCAGCTGCTGGAACGCGGACATCACCGGTGCCCCGGACTGCCGCTGCGCGCCGGGAGTGGCGTCGGCGGCCTCCCGATAGGCGGCGAGCGCCTCGTGGGCACGCTCGGTCGCCTCCCGGTACAGGTCCCGGGACTCCGTCATGGCCTTCAGCGCCTCGGCGTACTGGGCCACCCGCTGCCGTTCTCGAACCAGCTCCTCCTCCAGGGTGAGGACGTGCCAGTCCTTGCGCAGCGCGGCGAGGGCGTCACCGGCACCGTCCGGCAGCGGCCGGAGCAGGGAGTCGAACCGCGTCACCGCCGCGACGAGGTCGGCCGGCTCGGAACCGTCCAGGAACACCGTCCGTACGGTGAAGTCGTCCGCGTCGTACCCGGACGGGGCCGGGGATCCGGGCAGCACCGCCGCGCCGCCGCGCGGCACCTCCACGCCGAACTCCCGCAGTGCCCAGTTCACGACCCGCAGCTGATGCGGGGCGGCCCGGTGCTCGACGATCCGGTGCCGCAGGCTCGGCGGCAGCCACCGTGACAGGGGCAGCCTGCCGCGCTCGTCCGTGGTCATGGCCTCGTGGACGACGACATGCACGCCCCAGCCGCTGCGACCGGAGTCCCTGAGCACCCGGCGTACGTCCTTGTCGTCCTCGGGCAGGGTGTTGATCCTGCTCAGGGACAGGCCCGTCGCGGCGTCGTGGTCCCAGTCGCCGTACTCCGGCCAGAACCGGGTGACAGGGGACGGCCATGCGGGAACCCACGGCTGTTCCGCCTCCGCGAGCAGCGTCCACTCCCGCCCGCCGCCCAGATCGGCCGCGAGCCCGAGGCGGGCCCGTACGGTCACCTCGTCGGCCACCCGCCATCGGGCCTCGAAGACCCGCTCCGGCGCGTCGCCGTCGGCGTCGGGCACCTCCATGAAGTCGTCGATGACTTCGCTGTCCTTGAGTTGTCGCAGGGTGCGGCGGAGTACGTCCTCCGCGTCGGGCCCGACATGGCGGCCGCGAGCCGGCCACACCGTCGGAGGAGTCGTGGGACGAGCTGGGGAAGTCGGCATGAGTCCATCGGGGAGCAGGGGCACATGTGCGTCCACCAGTATCGTCGCCGCGGCCCGTGGCAGATCACCCGGGGTCCGCCCGGCCGCCCACCCGCGCCGGGCGGCCATCCTCCGAGCCGGCCCCCGGCGCCCGCCCTCCCGGTCGGGACGCGTGCTCCTACCAGGAACCCGCGCCTCCGAGGCCCACCTCGCCCAGGGCCGTCTCGGCCGCCAGTTCGGCGTGTCCGACAGGGTGGGGCGAGCCCCTCGGGTTGACAGCGGCCTGTGCTGCCGGCCGGCCGCGGCCGGCGCCTGCCACGCCTACGCCGGGCCGCGAGATCTCCACACTCCCGCGTAGGGTGCGAGGGCACCGTCCTCGTCCCTGCCGGGCGAGGCTGACACCGATCGGAAGGCACGCCGTACATGACCGGGCAACGCGACCGTTGGGCGGAACTGACCGGCGGACAGGCCGGAGAGGAGTACGCCCGGCGTTTCGCCCGGCTCGCCGAGTCGGGCCACGACGTCCACGGCGAAGCGACCTTCTGCACCGCGCTGCTGGCACCCCCTGCCCGGGTACTCGACGCCGGCTGCGGCACCGGCAGGGTCGCGATCCGGCTCGCCGAGCTGGGCCACGAGTGCACCGGCGTGGACGTGGACCCTTCGATGCTCGCCGTGGCCCGCCGCACCGCCCCCGCACAGCAATGGCTCCTGGGCGACCTGGCCCACCTCGACACCCTCGGCCTGAAGCCGGTCTTCGACCTGGTCCTCGCCGCCGGGAACGTCATCCCTCTGCTGGCCCCCGGCACCGAACCGGCCGTGGTCCGGCAGTTGGCGGCCGCACTGCGGCCCGGTGGACTGCTGGTCACGGGCATGGGACTCGACGCGGCGCACCTGCCGCTGCCCGAACCACCCCTGACACTGCGGGACTTCGACGACTGGTGTGCCCAGGCCGGCCTGACCCTGGAACAGCGCTTCGCCACCTGGAGCGCCGAACCCTACGCCGACGGCTGCGGCTACGCGGTGAGCGTGCACGCCCGCCCCGCCACCTGATTCCGCGCCGGACCGCGACCGAGAGCCTGGCGCGTTCGCATCGTCGGCGGGGCCGCGGGCGGCAGTAGAGTGCGACGGTGACCACTGGGCCGCAGGACCGGACGCCACCCATCGGTGCCAAGGACCGCGACACCGCCGTACGGCGCGTGCAGGAGGCGTACGCCGAAGGGCACTTCTCGCACGACGAGCTGGACGAACGCCTCCACCGGGTTCTCACCGTCACCAGCCCCGGCGAACTCGATGCGGCCCTGGCCTCGCTCCCGGAAGAGAAAGCGGCAACCACGTCCACGATCGCCGCCGCGAGTGGACGGATTCGGCGGCGGGGCGGATGGCGGGTTCCCCGGTTCCTGAAGGTCGAGTCCGCATTCGGGAGGGTGCGGCTGAATCTGTCCCGGGCCGTCATCGAGCACGCGGTGGTCGACATCGAGCTGCAACTCGGCACCGGCGGGGCCAGGATCACGGTTCCTCGCGACGCGGTCGTCGACTTCGAGGATCTGCGCACCGGGTGGAAGGACACGCGCTACAGGCCCCCGCGGCGCTCCACCGCCGACGGTCCGCGGATCCGGATTTCCGGGACCATGGGGTTCGGACGGCTGAGAATCCGCCACGCACGACTCTGAGGCCCGGCAGCGGGTCGGCAGCTCGTCGATGCCGGGCTGCCGTCGGGCGGGCGTCGCCGATGTCGCCCTGGATCGGCACCGGCACTGGCACCGGCACCGGCGCTGGTGTCCGTGTCGGCGGCTGACAGCCGTCGGGATGGGTCACAGCTTCGTCCCATACCCTCATGCGTGAGGATGGCGACGTCGGATGCCACCAGGGACGTACATCGAGGAGGCGGCGGTGTTCGGAAGGGGCACGTGGTTGTTCGCGGGTGCCGTGGCCGTGGCCTGTGTGGCGCTCGTCGGTCCCAGCACACCTGGTGACGACGTCTTTGCCAGGTCTCTTCCCGCGGACGCCGTCAAGAAGGTCGACCCCGACCGCGTCATGACGTGGAACATCTGCAACCCCTGCGACGAGAGCAACGTCGACCGGGCCGCGGAGATCGCCGCGGTGGCGCCCCAGGTCATCGGACTGCAGGAGGCGTGTGTGCGTGACGTGGAGAGGATCCGGGAGTATCTGGAGACCCTTCACGGGCTCGTGTACCACGTCGAGTACGGCTCGGTTCTCGGGAGTTGGAGCCGGTGCGGGGGAGCGCCGTGGAGTCCGGGAGGCTTCGGGCAGGCCATTCTGTCGGCGGCGCCGTTGACGGACCGCGTCGGCGTGGAGTACCCGGAGGGCGGCTCGGAGGACCGTGGGTACATGGCGGTCACCACGATGGTGGATGGTCAGCCGGTGCGGATCTTCAACACGCACCTCGCCCAGCGGCGCCAGGAGGCGATCCGGGCGGACCAGATCGATGTGCTCGCCGCGGAGGTCGCCCGGTACGACCGCGCGATCGTACTGGGGGACTTCAATGCCGTGCCGGACGCGGCCGAGCTGGCCCCGATGTGGAAGGTGGCCACGGACGCGGACACCGCATGCCGTCCCCCGTCCGACGGCGCCTGCGGGCTGACCACCGACTGGCAGAGCAAGTTCGACTACGTTTTCCTGCGCGGCATCTCCCCACTGGCCCAGCGGGTGCGGCTCTCCGAGTCCTCGGACCACAATCTGGTGGACGCCGACGTGGACCCGACCTGAGCCGTGTGTGTGGGGGGCGTGGGGCTTTCGAGGGAAGCGAGGACAGTCGACTGCCCGCCCCAACGTCGGCATCAGGCCGCGGCCGGCCCGCAGATGATCACCCGCGCCGAGTCCGCTACTACCTCAACTCCGTTTCTGCATAGGCGACTTGACGTGGCCTTGCGGTACGCGGAATCGGGTGGGTGACCGCGCGGAGCAGCCGAACGGTGCTGAAGTGTCAGGAGGGGCCGGCCGCTGGGCCTCTCCCGGGGCTGGTTCCGGCGTTCTGTCGACCGAACAAGCCCGGCCCCCGGTACAACCGTCACTCCCATCAGTGGCATGGACCCGCCAAATATGCCCCGTACGGTTCTCCCGGCGCGTCCTCTCGCCCGGCCTGTTCGCGACGGCCGAGCGGGCGACGGGAGGCTTGTCCGTCGACAGCGGCCGGCCTCGGAACGAAGCCGTTACGCATTCCCGGCCCCGCCTGAACGAGGTATCCGCGGCAACCGCCGAGGCGACGCACATGACGTGTCGTCAGGGAGACAAGCGGTATTCCGGACCGGCCGAAAAGAAGGCCCCCGCACACGGGAGAACAGAGCGGCCGATCTGAGGCTGTTTCGCACGTTCCTGCCCCGCCTAGGTTCGCTGTGCTCCGCACACTGACCGGTCATTCCGTCAGAAACACGCACTCCGACGACAGTCGAGGGAGAAATTCGTGCGCAGTCTCAGACACTCCATACTTCCGCTGGCCGCGGCCACCGTCCTGGCCCTGATCGGTGCCGGGACGGCAGAGGCGGCACCCGCCCCGGCCGAAGCCCGAAGCGGGGTCGGCGCCCGCGCCCTCACCGCCGCCTCGAACGACACGACCAGCGTCGACCGGACCGCACGAATGTCCAACGGGGCCGCGGTCGATTCGGCGAAGGACGCCGCGGCGCTGGCGCGTTACTGGACACCGGAACGAATGGCGAAGGCCGTCTCGCTCGACAAGGTGGCCACCACTGCGCGCAAGGGCCTCTCCAAGCCGGCCGGGCCGACCGGGGCACCCGGAACCGTACCGTCCGCCCCCGCCCGCTCCCACACCGCGTCCCTGCGCATCAACGAATCCGCCGCCGTGGGCAAGGTGTTCTTCACCAATCCCAGCAACGGCGGCACCTACGCGTGTTCGGCGAGCGCTCTCAACAGCGGTTCGAAACAGATGGTCGTCACCGCCGGGCACTGCGTCCACGGCGGCAGCGGCGGCACATGGATGACCAACTGGGTCTATGTGCCGCGCTACCGTTCCGGAGCCCGCCCGTTCGGCACCTTCGCCGCCAAGCAGATGCGCACGTTCAACGCCTGGATCAACAGCAGCGACCTCAGGCGGGACGTGGCCATGGTGACCACCTGGCCGCTCAACGGCAACAAGGTCGTCAATGTCACCGGCGGACACGGGATGAGCTGGAACTTCTCGCGCACGCAGCCCATCACCATTCTGGGCTATCCCGGGAACTTCGACAGCGGGGAACTCCAGTGGGCGTGTACGGGCACGACACGCGCGGCCAGTGACGGAGGCATCGAGCTGCAGTGCAACTTCGGCGGCGGCTCCAGCGGTGGACCATGGCTTCGGGAGTTCAACGACTCCAACGGTCTCGGATCCGTCAACGGAGTGATGAGCACCGTCACTTCGACCGGCTGGAACGAGGCCGCCTACTTCGATGACGCGGTCAAGGCCATGTACGACGCCCAGGGCGGCGTCACCTGACAGACCCGTACCACCGGACCCCGCACACCGGACAAGGAGCCCCTTCCATGCGTCGCAGCAACCTGAGCCGCTGGGCAGCGGCCGCCGCCCTCGTCGCCGCCGTCGTGGTGGTGGCGGCCTGGCGAACCGCGGCCGCCGCCACGGAGTCCGAGCCACAGCCGGAACCGGGTACCACGGTCAACGACGTACGGCAGGACCCGGAGCGGCTCCGGGACTACTGGACGCCTGAGCGCATGCGCGAAGCAGAGGACGCGCCCATGCCGAAACGCGACTGAAGGCGGGCGGGTCCGCGACGAGCACGGCACCGAATCCGCGGGGAGGCGAGGGCAACCTCACCTCCCCGCGATCCCGGCTACCGTTGCCCCTCATGACAGTCACCGAGTCGGACATCACCGAGGACCTGATCCGGGAACTGCTGCGCGAGCAGTGCCCCGACCTGGCGGAACTCCCCCTGAAGCTCGGAGCGCTCGGCTGGGACAACCAGGTGTGGCGGCTCGGCGACGACCTCGCCGTCCGGCTTCCCTGGGCGACACAGACCGCGGACGCGCTGCTCCACAAGGAACACGCGTGGCTGCCCGGCCTCGCCCCGCACCTTCCCCTGCCCATACCCGTACCACAGCGTCTCGGTGAGCCGTCCGAACGGTTTCCGCGCCCCTGGCTCGTCACCACCTGGGTTCCCGGTGATCCCGCCGACCGCGCCCCGGCCACGCGCATCCCGGACGCTGCCGTCGCCCTGGCCACCTTCCTCACCGCCCTCCACCGCCCCGCCCCCGACGGAGCGCCCGCCGGCCGGGACCGCGGTGGCCCGCTGGCCGACACCGCCGAGCACCTCACCCGGGCACTCGCCTCGGCCACCGAACTGGGGCTGATTCCGAACCCGGACGCCGTGCGCGCAGTCTGGGAGGACGCCGCGGCCGCACCCGAATGGACGGGCCCGAGGCTCTGGCTCCACGGCGACCTGCACGCTGCCAACATCCTCACCAGGAACGGCACCTTCTGCGGAGTGATCGACTTCGGCGACCTCTTCGCCGGCGACCCCGCCTGCGACCTCGCCGCCGCCTGGACCCTGCTGCCGGACGGCGCGGTCGACCTCTTCCACACGACCTACCGGCCGACCCCGGACGCCGCGACCCTGCGCCGCGCCCGCGGCTGGGCGGTGCTGCGCGCCCTCGGCGGCATCCACATCGGACACGCCGGCGTCCACGGCCGCCCCGGGGGCAAGGCCACCTGGGGCCCACCCGCCCATGCCGCGCTGCGACGCCTCACCGCGTCGGCCTGAGCAGCGGAACACGGGCCGACGTCCCGGAGTCCGTCGAGCGGCACGGCAGATGACGGTTGCGCGCCGCCGACGGTCGGAGGTCTGTCACGGCGATACGGGGGCACACGGACGTCACCCGTACGAAAGGAACCGCTCCATGCTGGGTATAGCCGCGGCAGTACTGTTCTTCATCGCCTTCCTGATCAACGCAGCCGAGATCTCGACGAACGACGTGTTCTCCTCCACGAACGTCATGCTCCTCGGCCTGATGCTCCTGGCCCTGCATGTCGCGGGCATCGGGACTGGCTGGTCCGGCCGCAGACGCTGACGGAGTGTGAGCCCCGGGGTGGGTGCGGACGTGACGGCGTCTCGCACCCACCCCGACGCCTGTCCTGCCAGGTGGTGCGGGCGTCCATGGCCAGGGCTGAGGGCGCCGAGCTTTCACGGGTGCCGGCCGGTGATTCCGTGAGCGATGGGGGTACACGGGCGGCATGCCACCGACAAACGATCACCTCCTGCCCTCGCGGGCCGTGCGACAGCTGCGCCGGATCCGCGCGTTCTACGCGATGGCCGCATCCGTGTGGGCGGCCTTGGCCGCCTGGGAGGGATGGCAGCATCCCGGCAGTCGGCAAATGTGGGTGTCGGCGCTCCTTCTCGTGGTCTTCACCGGGCTGTTGTCCGTGACGTCCCTGTGGTTGTGGCGTCATCAGGCCGCTGTCACCGCCGTCGCGGGCGGGCCCACGCGCCGTGGCGCCCCGGGGAGGATCGCTCCCGCGCGGGGAGCCGCCTGAGTCCCGGTACGCCCCTGCCGGGGTGGGGGAGTGGCACGTTCGCTCCGTGCCGCCTCCCGTCAGCCGACGAAGGCGCGATCAAGGAGCCGTGACCCCCTTCCACGGCTCGCCGGTGCGCTCGGCCCATGCCTCGGCCGCCTCCGGACGACCGGTGAGCAACAGGGGATGGGCCGCGATCGGTTGGGAGGAGCACCTCGGCAAGCGGCGGACGAGGCAACTGCGCGAAGCCCTGCTGCTGAGGGAGATCACGGACCCGTGGAGTCAGGGTCCGCCGTCGTGCGGGCCTCAGAATGGTGCGATGGATCATCGCTTCGTCGGCATCCCGGAATTGACCGGCGTTCCCCGCGTCGCGGTCGTCATCGACGTCATGCGCGCCTTCACCGTGGCCGCCTGGGCCTTCTCGCGCGGCGTCGAGAAGATCGTCCTGGCATCGACCGAGAGCGAGGCGCTCGCGCTGAAGCAACGCCACCCGGGCTGGCTGGCGTTGAAGGACGGGGCGCCGGCTGCGGGCTTCGATGCGGTGAACTCGCCCGGCCTGCTCAGGACCTGCGACTTCGCCGGCCGGACGCTGGTGCAGAAGACGACGGCGGGAACCGTGGGCGCGCTGGCCGTCGCGGACGCACCGCTGGTCCTGTGCGCGAGCTTCGTCGTGGCGGGCCCGACCGCGCGGTTCCTGAGGGACAGGGACGCGGGTCCGGTGACGTTCGTCGTCACCGGCGAGGACGGTCGGGCCGACGAGGACCTGGCCTGTGCCGAATACATCGGCCGGCGGACGGCCGGAGGCGACGTCGTACCGGATCCCTATCTCCGCCGCGCGAGGAACTCCCGTGCGGCGGCCGACCTCGCCGCCGGTCTGCGCAGCGGCTGGCACCCGGACGATGTCGATCTCTGCCTGGACATCGACCGGTTCTCCTTCGCGATGGTGGCCGGCCGGGAGGAGCGCCTCACGGTGATCCGACCCGTCGAGGTGCCGCCCCTCCCGTAACACCCGCTGAATCGAGGGGACTTGGCACTCCCCAGGCAGACAGGATCGGGCCTGGCGATGCGCACCGTCACGGTCACGGCAGCCGGTACACGGCCTCGCCCGGGTCCGGCCTGACGACGACCCCGTCCTCGGCCAGGGCGCGCAGATGCGTGCGGGCCGCCTTCTCCGCCGCCTCCCGGTCCTTCGGCTCATGTCCGGCGACCCGCAGAGCCAGCACGGCGCGCCGTGTGTCCCACACGCCCCCCAGCGCCTGAATCACCGCGGCGAGTGCCTGCTTGTGCGTCAGCGGCGTATCGGTCATCGCATCCTCCCCATTCGGAATCGGCCACAGCATGGCACGGCGAAGGGGCCGCGGTGGACGCCCGGTCGCCCGGACCGGTCCGCGTCTCGGTAACAGCTGTTACCATGCTGCCATGGCGAAGAAACAACTGGGCGCGCGCGTGGACGAGGATGTGGCGGACCTCGCGAAGCGGCGTGCCGCCGACCTGGGGCTGAGCATCGGCGACTATCTGGCCCGGCTGGTGCAGGAGGACGCCAGTGGCCTGCGCGCCCGTGGGGTGGAGGCCGCTGCCCGCTTCCTGGCCGAACACCAGGCCGTCTTCGACGAGGCCGAGGAAGCGGAACGGACACCTCGGGGAGCGCGCGCCGCCTGATGGACCTGCACATCGACGTTCCCTGGATCCTGCAGGTGGCCGAGGCCGCCGGGGCGAACGATCCGGCGCCCGACGACTACGGCGTCCCCATCTCGGCGGTCGCCCGCCACCGTGCCGAGCTGTTCGAGCAGCCCGTCTACGACGGCCGCTACGCCAAGGCCGCCGCCCTGGTCCACACCCTCGGCCGGTGCCGCTGGCTGGAGCGGTCCAACATGGCGGTCGCCGCCGCCACCGGCGTCATGTACCTCGAAGCGTCAGGGATATCCGTCAAGCCCGCGCGCGAGGACGCCGTCGCCCTCAAGGACCTGCTCCTCGACCCCACCTGTACGGCCGGCAAGATCGCCGCCCTGCTGCGGACCTGGCCCACGGCCACCTGAGACGGCGCGGTCGTCGTGCCGCCGGCTGACGGCACGGGGGCTGCCGCTGACGCCTGAGCGTCCGCGTGGTCGTACGGCCGGGAACAGCCGACGGACCCCCGCGGTTCGGCGGGGGTCCGTCGAGGGGGCGTGGTTCGTCAGTGCCGGAAGACGTCCTTCGTCTTCTCCTTGGCCTGGCGGGCGTCGCCCTTCGCCTGGCCGCCGCGCCCCTCGGTCTCCATCTGCTCGTTGCCCAGGGCGCGGCCCGCCGCCTCCTTGGCCTTGCCCTTGATCGTTTCCTTCTTCGCCTTGGCCTTCTGCTCTCGTGCCACCGTTCATCACTCCCTGACAGGTCTGACCTCGGTGTCACTACGGCAAGTAGCCCTCAGCCCGGCAGTCAAACGCCCCGGGGGGGACCCTTCGGCTCGACGCGGCCTGTCCTGTGCCCGCCCCCGCCGACGTAGCTCCCGCCCGCCAGGCCCGGCGGCCCACGCCATGGGCCCCCCATGGCGGCGCTCCTGATCCGCCGCGCCCACGACCGGCGGGCGCCGGGCGAGCGCCCTGCCCGGCCGTGCCCGCCGCCGGCGCGCGTCCGGAATCCGCAAGGGTTCAGGCCCGCCGGAGGAAAGGCGGCACCGGTCCTGTCGCAGTTCACACCATCGCCGACATCGCACACCGGTGGGGGTTCTCCCAGCCGGGCCCATGTCGCCCGGATCTTCCGCTCCCGGTTCGCTCTCACCCCGAGCGAGGCCGCGCGGAGGCGACGATGCCGACGACCGCCGGCAGCCCGCGGCGCCCTCCGGCGTCCCGGCCGCCCTCTCGCGCTCGGCGTCTGGTGTCTCGCTCGGCACCTCGCGCCCGTACGGTCCGTGTCACTCGCCCGCGGTGTCCTCGGCCTCCCAGCGCAGCAGGTCGCCCGGCTGGCAGTCGAGCACCTCGCACAGCGCGGCGAGCGTCGCGAAGCGGACCGCCTTGGCGCGGCCGTTCTTGAGCACCGCCAGGTTGGCCGGTGTGATCCCCACGCGATCCGCCAGTTCTCCCACGGACATCTTCCGCCTGGCCAGCATCACGTCGATGTCGACGGTGATGGGCATCAGATCACCTCGTCCAACTCGGCCTGCATCCGCGTCGCCGCGACATCGCGCGCGACGGCCTGGGTGAGCAGCATCCGCAGGACGAGCACGAGCAGCGCGACCCCGAGGATGGCCACGCCGATACCGGCCATGATGACGGTGACGCCGGGGTCCTCCCGCTGCCCCGGTGCGTTGAGGGCCGTGACCGCGAACCACAGGAGCGAGGCGGCCACGATCGCGCCGATCACGGCGTCCACGTACCGGAAGGCGGCGTGGGAGAACACGGTTCCGCGCCGCACCATCGTCACCAGCCGCCAGACGCAGACCAGGACGACCTGGGCGGCCACCATGCCCAGGATCGTGATCACGCGCAGCGGGGTCAGCGGGAGCGATCCGTCCTCCGGGTCGTTGCCGCTGACCAGCGTCCACACCATCGACATCTGTACGAAGACGGTGCCGACGAGCACCACCCCGAGCACGGCGCGCAGCGCACCCACGGTCAGCTTTCCCATGACCTGTCCCTCCATCGAGTTGCGATGGGAATCTATCGAATCTCGATAGGTTGGGCAAGGGTGGGAAGGGAGGATCCGGGGGATGCCACCACCGTCAGGGCGCGGTGACGCGGGCGTCGACCCGTCGCATCCGGTCCCGCTCGCAGACACACGACCTCGACGGCGTTCCCGGCGGCGTTCGTCGTGGAGGGCGCGGCCCGGCCCGACTCGCCCTCTCGACGTTCCCGCCCGCGGCCCTGGCGCGGTGCTCAGCGTCCCCGCACCGGTCACGGGAACGGCGACCTGCCGACGGGCCGGCTAGCGGAGGGTGTCGAGCGTGCGGATGACGTCCTCGGCGTCGGTGTCCGGATTGACGAAGGCCAGGCGCAGCACCGTGGCGCCGTTCCACAGTGTCGGCACGCACAGGATGGTGCCCGCTTCGGCGGCGCGGGCGGACCAGGTCGCGTAGTCGCTCGGAGTCCAGCCCGGCCGGTCGAAGAGAACGACGGACAGCTCGGGCTCGATGAGCAGCCGCAGGTGGTCGGCGGCGCGTATCGCGTCGGCGACCAGGCGGCTGGTGGTGAGCGTCCGTTCCACGGCGTGCGTGTACCGGTCGGTTCCGTGGACGGCCAGGCTGAACCAGAACGGCAGACCACGGGCACGGCGACTCAGATGCAGGGCCAGGTCCGCCGGGTTGTGGACGTCGCGGTCGATGGCGTCCAGGTAGCTCGCCGACTGCCGGTGCGCGGCGCGTGCCGGGGCCGGGTCCCGGTAGAGCAGTGCGCAGCAGTCGTAGGGCGCGAAGAGCCACTTGTGCGGATCGACGATGAAGCTGTCGGCCCGCTCGATGCCGGCGTAGAGATGCCGCACGCTGGGCGCCGCCAGGCCGGCTCCTCCGTAGGCGCCGTCCACATGTAGCCACACCTGGTGGCGTTCGCAGGCGTCGGCGATGCCGTCGAGGTCGTCGATCAGGCCGGCGTTGGTGGTTCCGGCGGTCGCCACGACGGCGAAGACGCCGGTGGTGGACTCCAGGACCGCGTTCACGGCGGACCCGGTGAGACGGCCCCGCCGGTCCACGGGCGCGGTGACGAGGTCCACGTCCATCGCGCGGGCGGCGGAGGCGACGGAGGAGTGGGCGCTGTCGGCGCACACGATCTTCCAGCCGTCGGCCGGCCGGCCCCGCGAGGCGTCGGCGGCGGCGCGGGCCGTGATGAGGGCGGAGAGATTGCCCAGGGTGCCGCCGCTGACGAAGCATCCTGCCGCGGTGCCGGGCCATCCGAGGAGCTGGGTGAGCCAGTGCAACGCCTCGTTCTCGGCGTGGATGGCGCCGGCTCCGGACTCCCAGGTTCCCGCGAAGATGTTCGCCGCTCCGGTGACCGCCTCGAAGGCGAGCGCGGCCCGCGTGGGTGCCGCCGGGATGTACGCGAGGTTCGTCGGCCCGTTCTGGGCGCGGGTGGCGGGCGACAGGACCTGGTCGAACAGTCTGAGCACCGCGGATCCGCCCATGCCCCGGGAGGTGATGGCCGGGCCGGCCGCGACGGCGAGGTCCCTGGCGGGGCGGGCGCTCGCCACCTGATCGGGAGCCTGCATGATGCGCCGCCAGGCGTAGCCCATGGCGGTCGCCACGACCTCGTCCTCATCGCCCCACAGCCGGTGGCCGGCCAGGGACGCCGCATGGGTCGGGCTGCTTTCACTCTGAGCTTTTTGCATGGCGAGAACCTAGGAAGGGCACTCGAAATGCGCAATATGCGAGATGAAGATTGAGCAGAATGCTCAATGTGATGCGAAGGCGACATGCGAACATGGGCATCATGCGACATGTCGACACCCTCGATGCCCTGGACGCCCGGATCCTCCTGGCGCTCGACGCGGATCCCCGGGCCACGACGCTGGCCCTGGCCGACCGGCTCGGTCTGGCCCGTAACACCGTGCACGCCCGTCTGAAACGGCTGGAGGAGAGCGGCCTGCTCAAGGAGCCCAGCCGCCGCGTGGATCCCGCGGCTCTCGGCTATCCGTTGCTGGCGCTGATCACGATGTCGATCAGTCAGCGCGTGGGGGCGCCCACCAGCGAGGCGATCCTGCGCATCCCCGAGGTGGTCGAGCTGCTCGTCACCACCGGTGACGGCGACCTCCTCGCCCGGGTCGTCGCGCGCGACACCGAGGATCTGCACCGCATCACGAACCTGCTGCTCGAAGCGCCCGGAGTCGTCCGCTCGAACACCACCATCGTCCTGCTGGAGGTACAGCCGTTCGGCGTCCGTTCCCTGTTGCAGCGACACGCCGGTCACTGACCCCGCACGAGGCGACCTCGACTCCGCCGTGCGGCCACGCCGGGCCGTGGACGACCGGGAGGGCGATGCTCCCGCGCCCCGGGGCGGCAGCAGCCCACCCGTGGCCGCTGTGGTCCCCTCCATGGCCGCAGCGGTCAGTTCCCGGCCGCCCGGCGCTGCGTAGGTTCCCACTCCAGAAGCAACGGAGAAGGGAGCGGACCGGTGAGTGACCACCAGGACGACACATGCGTGATCGGTGCGGGACCCGCGGGACTGGCGGTCGCGAGGGCGCTGGCCGAGCGGGACCTGCCGTACACCCACATCGAGCGCCACACAGGACCCGGCGGGCTCTGGGACATCGACAATCCGGGCAGCCCGATGTACGAGTCGGCCCACTTCATCTCCAGCAAGACCCTGTCCGGCTTCGGCGGCTTTCCGATGCCGGACCACTTCGCCGACTACCCGCCGCACCGGCAGATCCTGTCCTACCTGACGTCGTTCGCCGAGGCCTACGGACTCGGTGACCGGATCGAGTTCGGCACCGAGGTCCGTAGCGTCGACAAGACCCCGGACGGCGGCTGGACCGTCACCCGGGCCGACGGCCGGACCAGTACGCACCGGCAGGTCGTCGTGTGCACGGGGGCGCAGTGGCACCCCAACGTCCCCGAGCTGCCCGGCGACTTCAGCGGCGAGGTCCGGCACACGGTCACCTACCGCAGCAGCGCCGAACTGCGGGGCAAGCGGGTGCTGGTGGTCGGCGCGGGGAACTCCGGGCTGGACATCGCCTGCGACGCGGCGCGCTCCGCCGACCACGCGGCGATCAGCATGCGCCGCGGTTACTGGTTCATCCCCAAGCACCTGTTCGGCCGGCCGGTGGACACCATCGCCGCGGGTGGACCCCATCTGCCGATGTGGCTGCAGCAGAAGCTGTTCGGCGGCCTGTTGCGGCTCCTCAACGGCGACCCGCACAGGCTCGGTCTGCAGAGGCCGGACCACAAGCTGTTCGAGACCCACCCGGCCCTCAACTCGCTGCTGATCCACCACCTCCAGCACGGCGACATCACGGCCCGGCCCGGCATCGCGCGCACCGAGGGCCGCACGGTCCGCTTCACGGACGGCACCAGCGACGAGTTCGACCTGATCCTGCTGGCCACGGGATACGTCCACCGGGTCCCGGTCGCGCAGACGTACTTCGGCGACGAGCAGCACCCCGACCTCTACCTGTCGTCCTTCTCCCGCGAGCACGAGGGCCTGTTCGGCGTCGGCTTCGTGGAGACCAATTCCGGGGCCTACCAGCTCTTCGACAGCCAGGCCCAGCTCATCGCCTCCTTCGTCCGGGACGCCCGGGCCGGACTGCCGACCGCCGAACGGTTCGCCCGCAGGATCCGCGACGACCGGCCGGACCTGTCCGGCGGACTGCGGTTCGTCGACTCGCCCCGCCACACCGGCTACGTCCACAGCGAGGCCTTCGTGAAGTACCTCGGCAAGGTGGCCGGGGACATGGGCTGGCGCACCGCGGGCCGCCCGCCCCGCGCCGCCTCCGCCCGGCAGGAAGCGGTGGCGTCATGACCTACGACTTCCACGACAAGGTCATCCTCGTGACGGGCGGCGCCGGCGGCATCGGCAGCGCCCTGTGCCACCGCTTCGCGGCGGGCGGCGCGAGCCTCCTCGTCGTCGACATCGACCGGGCGCGGGCCGAGCGCACCGCCGCCGAACTGCCCGGGAGCGGCCATGCCGGGCTGGGCTGCGACCTGCTGGACGCCACCGCCGTACGGCGACTGCTCGACGGTGTCGCGGCCACCCACGGCCGGGTCGACGTCCTCGTGAACAACCTGGGCATGACCAGCGCCGAACGGTTCGACGTGCGCAGTGTCGAGAGCATCGAGCGGGAGATCGATGTCAACCTGGTCGCCCCGCTGGTCACGACCCGGCTCGCCGTCCCGCTGCTGCGGGCGTCCGCCGACCCCCGGGTGGTCACGACCGTCTCCCTGGGCGGGATCTTCCCGCTGGGCGAGACACCGATCTACACCGCCTCCAAGTTCGGGCTGCGCGGCGCGATGCTCGCCATCGGGCTGGACCTGCGGGGCAAGGGCATCCAGGCCGGTTCGGTGCTCCCGTCGGCGACCGACACGCGGATGCTCAGGCAGGAGGCCGTCGACGGCGGGAACTCCATGCAGTTCCAGGACGCGCCCCAGCAGCCCGCCGACGTCGTCAGGGCCGTCGTGAGCCTGCTGGACAAGCCCCGCCTGGAGTCCTACGTCAGGACGGGCGAGTCCCGGCTGGTGCGGTTCGCGATGCTGGCGCCGAACCTGCTGCCCAGACTCTTCCCGCTGTTCCGCAAGCGGGGAGAGCGGGGCATGGCCCGCTATCTGCAGGACCTGCGCCGCAGAGGGCTGGCCCGCCAGGTCGCCGGCGGCCGCTGGGAACTGGTGGAGGAAGCATGAGCGGCCCGTGGACCACCGGCGTCGAGGCCGGCCTCGACATCGTCAATCCCACGACAGGCGAACGGATCACGACCCTGCCGGCGGCCGGCGAGCAGGACGTCGTGCTGGCGGCCGAGCGGGCACACGAGTCGTTCGGGAGCGGCGTCTGGTCCGGCCGGTCCCCCCGGGAGCGGGCCGCCGTCCTCCTGCGCCTGGCCGACCTCATGGAGCGCGACGCCGAGACCCTGGCCCGCCTGGACTGCGAGGACGCGGGCAAACCCCTCACCGAGTGCCGCACGGGCGACGTGCCTTCGGCGATCGAGTCGATCCGCTGGTTCGCCGAGGCCGCCGACAAGGTCTTCGGCCGCGTCGCTCCCACCGGCCCCGCGAGCCTGGGCCTGGTGAGCCGGGAACCGGTCGGCGTGGCCGCCGCGATCCTGCCCTGGAACTATCCGCTGGCCATGGCCGCCTGGAAGGTCGGCCCCGCGCTCGCCGCGGGCAACTCCCTGCTGCTCAAGCCCGCCGAGGCCACCCCTCGCTCCACCCTGCGCCTGGCCGCCCTGGCGGCCGAGGCCGGCCTGCCCGACGACGTGCTCACCGTGCTGCCCGGCCACGGCTCCGTCACCGGCAGAGCGCTCGCCCGCAACCCGCTGGTGCGCGCACTGTCGTTCACCGGATCCACCGCCACCGGGCGCCGCGTCCTGGCCGATGCGGCGGAGACCAACTTCAAGCGCGTCTCCCTGGAGATGGGCGGCAAGAGCCCCCAGATCCTCCTGCCCGACGCGCTCGACTACGGCGACGAACTGATCGACCACATGATCGAGGCCGCGTTCCTGACCATGGGGCAGAACTGCACCGCCGGCTCCCGCGTCCTGGTGCACCACAGCATCGCCGAGGAGGTGCTGGACCGGTTCACCGCCGCCGCGCGGAGCCTCACCGTCGGCGACCCCGCCGACGCCCGCACCCGGGTGGGGCCGCTCATCAGCCGGGCCGCCCTCGACCGGGTCACGGCGGCGGTGGACGCGGCCCGCTCCGCCGGAGCCCGCATCCACACCGGCGGTCTGCCGCACGGTCTGCCGCCGCACGGCGCGTACTACCCGCCCACGGTGGTCAGCCGGGCCCCGGCGGGCAGTGCCGTCCTCACCGAGGAACTGTTCGGGCCCGTGGTCACCGTCCAGACCTTCACCACCGAGGACGAGGCGGTGGGGCTCGCCAACGCCACCGAATACGGACTCGCGGCCTCGGTGTGGACCCGCGACCTCGACGCCGCGTTCCGGCTCGCGCGGCGGATCGAGGCCGGGGTGGTCTCCGTCAACGCCTACAGCGAAGGCGACATCACCACGCCTTTCGGCGGCTGGAAACAGTCCGGGTTCGGTGGCGCGGAGAAATCCACCGACGCGTTCGCACAGTGGACCAGGGAGAAGACCGTCTGGATCCGCACACGGTGACCGGGCCCGAGCGCTACCACTGCGACGCCGCGCGCAGCCGGGCCGGGGGCACTCCGTGCCAGCGGTGCACCGCCCGCCGCAGAGCGCGCACGTCGGAGAACCCGGCACGCCGGGCGACGTCCCGCAAGGTGAGTTCGGGGCGGCGCAGCAACTGCTCCACCCGCTCCCGGCGCACCCCGTCGACGACCGCCTCGTACGTCGTGCCGCACTCGGCCAGCCGACGGCGCAGCGTGCGCTCACTGGAGGCGTGCCGTCGGGCCTGCTCGACGAAGGACGGCACGTCGGGCAGGCTCTGCGCGATGGAGATCTCCAGCACCTCCAGCAGGTCCTGCTGATCGCGCCGGGCCGCCACCTGCTCTCCCAGGAGTTCCACGACGGCGGTGTAGGTGGCCCGGTCGCGGCCCGGCATCGGCCGCGCGGCCCATACTGTGGGGAACACCAGGCGGTTCCCCACGGCGCCGAACCGCAGCGGACAGCGGAACAGCTCGGTGAACGGACCGGTGTCGGGCGGGGCGGGGAAGGCGAACTCCACACTCCGCGGCGCGAATTCCGCCCCGGAACTCAGCCGCGTGAGGGCGACGACACTGGCGAAGGCCTCTTCGGCCAGGAAGACCGCGACGGGCGGATCGAGGGCGGGATCGGGCAGTTCGGCCCGCAGCACATAGCCGGCCTCCTCCGCCTCGGCCGACCAGACCACCATCGCCCCGGACAGGTTCTGGAACCGCACACCGGTCTCGATGGCGTCCCGCAGCGTGTCGGCGGCCATCTGCGCGAACCCCAGCAACCCCCAGGAGGTCAGATGCTGCGCGGCGCCCACGCGCAGCCCCAGATGAGCGTCACCGGTGAGTTCGAGCGCACGCCGGATGACGGCACTGCCCTGCCGGTAGGAGACGCGCAGCGCCGCCGACCGCATCATCTCCTCGTCCAGCCCGACCCGGGTCAGCTCGGGCCGCAGATCGACCCCGTATCCGTCGGTGACCGGGGTGAGGCAGCGCAGGATGTTCGGCGGAATGGTCGCGGAGGTACTGCGGCTGGTTCCCGGTGACTGCGCCGGGGCGGGGCTGGGAGACATGGCGTTCCTTGGGACCGGGTGTCGCGCGCTGGGCACACAGCTGAGCACACAGTAGAAAGGTTCTCTCCCGATGCCACGCGGGCGGGGCACGGCCCCCACCCGAGCCGTGAAAACTTGGGCGCCCGGGCCGCTCCCCGTCTAGGGTTTTGATCATGTTCAAGTCAGGGGTGGGTTTTCTCGCGCTGTTCGGGCTCGGTTGGTGGCTGCTGGGGGCGAGCGCGTTCGCGGGGGTGGTGCGGCCGGTTCTGATCGCCGCCGGCTGTGTCGTCGCGGTGGGGCTGATGCTCGCCGCACGGCGTTTCCTTCCGGCGTCGGCAGGGGGGCCGTTCCCCGCCGGCCGGCGTCGGCGGTTCAACCAGATCAACGGGCTGCAGTGGCTGCTGATCATCGCCATCGTCGCGGTCTGCCGTCAGTTCGGGGCGCCGGTGCTCGTTCCCCCGCTGGTCGCCGTGGTCGTCGGGCTCCACTTCCTGCCGTTGGCGGTGGTGTTCGCGCAGCCCCGACTGCGCGTACCGGCGGCCCTGTTGGTCGCCTCCGGGGCCGCGGGCGCGACCGTCTGGCTCGTGGACGGTCCGGACGAGACCGTGCGGCTCGTGGTGGGCATCGCCTCCGCGCTCTCCCTGTGGGCCACGGCCGCCTGGACCGTCGCGGGGACGGCATCCGCCACCGAACAGGAGGCGGAACAGCTGGAGTCCGGCGGGGCCTGAGGGCTCGTCGTCCTGCCGGCACCGCAGTCCCGTGGTCTCGGGCCGCTGTGGGTACGAGCCGCCGAGCAGCGGATCGGGCGCCGTCACCTGCGCAGGGCCGAACTCGCCGTGGAGGAGAACGACTTGCGGGCTCGCGCCGCCGACGAGCGCCTGGGGCACGTCGTGTGCGAGCGCCGGCCCGACGCCGGGGACGAAGAGGGTCCTCGCGGGTCGACACGGCAGGCGTCCGAGATGGCTCCCTCAGCTCATCTGCCGAACGGAGGGAGCCTCGCGCTGATGGGCTCCCGGGAACCGACCTCCGCGTACCGGCGAGGTTACTCCTCCCCCGGGGGAGGGCGGCGCAGATACGAGTGACCGGGAGATGCGAGCAAGCTGGGTTTGCGGGTAAGAGTGGTGTTGTCGTCCGTGCCCCGTCCCGACGGCAGCCGTTCGGACGGGGACCGAAGCCGCCAGGGGAGCGTGACAGCGATGGATGTCCCGCACAGCAGCCGTCCCGAGCCGGCTGAAGTGCGCCATCCGCAGGAGCCGGATGATCCCGCCACCAGGATCAGCGACCTGCAGCGGGACAACGACCACCTGCAAACGGCCATCACGTCACATGCCGTGATCGATCAGGCGATCGGGGTGATCATCGCGCTCGGTGGACTGCGTCCGCAGCAGGGTTTCGACGTTCTCAGGGACGTCTCCCAGCACACCAACATCAAACTGCGTGAGATCGCCGGTCTCGTCGTCGACTGGGCGCTCACCCGGAAACTGTCCGACGAGGTCCACAAAGCGCTCGACGCGGCGCTGACCAGGGCCCAGTCCGCCGCGGCGCACGCGGACCAGAGGGACGCGACCGCCGACGGAAGCGGTGAGCGGACGACCGACGAGGGCCCGCCCGCTTCCTGACTCCGAGGGTGTCGATCCCGGCGGGAGGAGCGTGGTCGCGCAGGCACGGCCCGCACCGGCGGGATCTCGCACCGCGTGGGTGAGGGCGGGGGCCGTCACGTTCCCCGTCCTCACGCCTTCCACGCTACGCCGTGCACGGTCGCCTCCGCCTCCGCGGCCCCCACCACGCCGGGCCGCTCGAAGCGTCACCGTCGCCCACGGCGGCCCCCCGCAGTCCGTCTCGCGGGGGCATCCGGTACCCGCCGGTACAAAGACGGTTTGCCGTCTCGACCGGCGGTCCGCGGCGATGTGTCGTCGAATTCGCCGAAGGCTTGAGCGTTTGTCGCTGTGTCTCCACCATTTCCCTGTCACAGGTGCCCGGAGGCACGATCCCGGGCCTCACCACCGCGGAAGCGAGTCGAGCATGGTGCGTGTCCGTTCCTCCCTGGCGGAGCTGCCCTCCTACGTCCCGGGCCGCAAACTGCCCGGGGCGGTCGTGCTGGCCAGCAACGAGACCCCGTACGGACTGCTGCCGGGCGTCGCCGGAAGGCTCGCCGAACTGGCGGGCGGTGTGTCGCGCTATCCCGACCTGAGTGCCACCCGCCTCGTGCAGGCCGTCGCCGACCACCACGGGGTCGACCCCGAGCGGATCGCGGTCGGCGCAGGCTCCTCGGAGGTCTGCGGCCAGCTGCTGCACGCGGTGCTCGGCGCGGGCGACGAGGCCGTCTTCGGCTGGCGGTCCTTCGAGGCGTACCCGATCCTCACGGCCGTGGCCGGCGGTACGGCCGTGAAGGTGCCGCTGCGCGACCACACACTCGACCTCGACGCCATGGCGGCGGCGATCACCTCCCGGACGCGGCTGGTCTTCGTCTGCAACCCCAACAACCCCACCTCCACCGCGGTCGGTGAGCGGGCGCTGCGCGACTTCGTCGACCGAGTGCCCGGGGACGTCCTGGTGGTCGTCGACGAGGCGTACCGGGAGTATGCCGACCCCGCGCTGGTGCCCGACGCCCTGGCACTCTTCGGCGACCGTCCCAACGTCGTGGTGCTGCGCACCTTCTCCAAGGCCTACGGCCTGGCGGGCCTGCGCGCCGGTTACTGTGTCGCGCCGGCGGAGATCGCGGCCCATGTGCGCAAGACCCAGGTGCCGTTCAGCGTCAGCGCTCTCGCGCAGGAAGCCGCCGTCGTCGCCCTCGGTGAGCGTGCCGAGGTCGCCCGTCGCGCCGCGCTGACCGCCGCCGAGCGGGGGCGGGTGACCGGCCGGTTGCGCGACCTCGGCTTCGAAGTCCCAGATTCCCAGGCCAACTTCGTGTGGCTGCCGCTCGCCGACGACAGCGCCGACTTCGCCCTGCACTGTCTGGACGGGCGGGTCGTGGTCCGCCCGTTCCCGGGGGAGGGCGTCCGCGTGACGATCGGGCTGCCGGAGGAGAACGACACGCTCCTCGCCCTCGCCGCGGCGTGGAGAGGCTGACGGCCGTGGGCCCCACCGCCTACGAGCGGCATCGGGCGCTGCTCCACGACGTCGTACGCGCCATGGCGGCCGGTGAGTGCCGTCTGCCCTTCACCGCGGCGACCGGACAGGACGCCGCCGACGCGGGCATGCGATCGACCCGGACGGCCGCGAAGGTCTTCGCCTCCTTGCTGGGACGGCCCTTCGACCTCGACCAGCCGGGCGAACTGGGCCGGGTGGCCACCGAGTTCTCCCCCTACGGGATCGCCATGGGCATCGGCTATCCGCGCTGCGATCCCGCGGCCCTGGTGGCGGCCGCCTCGCGGGCGACCGCCGGCTGGCGCGCCGCGGGTCCGGCCGAACGCGCCGGTCTGGCCGTGGAGATACTGCGCCGGCTCAACACCCGCAGCCACGAACTGGCCCTCGCGGTGCACCACACCACCGGTCAGCCACCGGGGGCCGCGTTCCGGGCCGCCGGGCCGCGTGCCCAGGACCGCGCGCTGGAGGCGGTGGCCCAGGCCTTCGCCGAGTCGGAGCGGGTTCCAGCAGACCTGCGCTGGGAGAGCGTGCGGGGGCGGCGGGGACGGCCGCTGGCGATGCGGGGCACCTGCACGCTGGTGCCCCGGGGGGTGTCCCTGCTGATCGGCTGCGCCGACTATCCGCTCTGGAACGGTTACCCGGGCCTCTTCGCCAGCCTGGTGACCGGCAATCCCGTGATCGTGGCCCCGCATCCGAGGGCCGTGCTGCCGCTGGCGATCACCGTGCGCGTCGCCCGGCAGGTGCTGGCGGAAGCCGGTCATTCCCCGGACATCGTGACACTCGCGGTGGCCCCGCCGGAGGAACGGCTGCACCGGCGGCTGGCCACGGACCCGGCCGTACGCATCGTCGACTTCACCGGGTCGGCGCGGTTCGCCGACTGGCTGGAGCAGTACGCCCGCCAGGCCGTCGTGTTCGCGCAGCGGACCGGCCTGAACACGGTCATCGTCGACTCCACCGACGACTACCGCTCCCTCGTGCGCGGGCTCGCGTCCTCCCTGTGCCGGTGCAACGGCAGGCTCCGCACCACTCCGCAGAACCTCCTGGCGCCGGCGGCAGGCATCGCGACCGACGAGGGACCCAAGAGTCTGCGGGACCTCGGAGCCGACCTCGGCGAGGCGGTGGACCGGCTGCTCGGGCACCCCGCGCGGGTCGCGAGGCTGGTCGGAGCGATCACCGACGACACGGTGGCGGCGGAGGTGGAGCGGGCCGCACGGTACGGCACGGTGGTCCACGCCGCGCAGGCGCTGCGTCACCCCGACCATCCGCATGCCGACGTCCGCAGCCCGCTGCTCGTCCGGCTGCAGGCGCGGGACGAACGGGTCTACGGCCGGGAGTGGCCGGGGCCGGTGGCCTTCCTGGTGGGCACCGACTCGACCGCGCACAGCCTGGAGGTGTTCCGCCGCACCGTGGGCCGTCACGGCGCGCTGTACGCGGCGGTGCACTCGACCGATCCGCTGGTGCTGGCGGTCGCCGAGTCGGCGGCGCTGGACGCCGGAGCGCATCTGGTGCAGAACCTCGCGGACGACCTCCCCGCCGACCCCTCCTCGGCCGGTTCGGACCTCCCGGCCGGGGGCGCCCATTTCGTCACCGGGCGGTTCCGGGTCGTGCGCTCCCGGCGGCACGTGGCCGCGGCGGCGTGACCGGCGCGGTCAGGTGCCCCAGTCGGCCCCGCGCCCCCGCACCTCGTCGAAGACCAGCCAGGTGCGGGTCGACCGCACTCCCGCGATCGCCTGGATGTTCTCCAGCACGATCCGGCGCAGCAGCGCGTTGTCGGGCGTGCGGACGAGGGCGAGGACGTCGAAGTCCCCGGTGACGAGGGCGACATGCTCGATGTAGGGGATCTCGCGCAGCTCGCGTGCGATGTCCCGCCACGCGTTCTGCTCGATCGACATCGTGACGTACGCGCTGGTGCCGAGCCCCGCCCGCTGCGGGTTCAGCTGGGCGGTGAAGCCGGTGACGACCTCGTCCGCCAGCAGCCTGCCGATACGCGTGTAGGCGTTGGCACGGGAGATGTGCACCTGGTCGGCGAGGGCCCGGACCGACACTCGGCCGTCCTTCAGGAGCCGGGCCAGGATCTGCCGGTCGACGGCGTCGAGCGGGACGGGGGCGGCAGTTCGTCCGGTCTCCTGGACCGGCGCGGGGAATTCCTCGGACACATTGCTCTCCTGGAACGCTGGATCCGGCATTTCATCGCCGGTTCCGCCGAAGTATTGAACACATATTCCGCAGTAGCGACCATTCTCCCGTCAAGTGTCCAGAGAAAGCGAGCGCCCTCCATGTCCGTGAAGAGCCTCCGACAGACGGTCCAGGGTCTCCTGCCGTCGCTCACCCCGGTGCGGTTCGTGGCCGAGGACGGCACGCCGGTGGCCAGGCCGCCGGCCGCGTACGCGGAGCCCCCGGTCGAGGCCTTGCGCGAGGCCCACCGGCGGATGGTGCTGGGGCGCCGGTTCGACACCCAGGCGACCGCGCTCACCAAGCAGGGGCGGCTCGCGGTCTACCCCTCCAGCCGGGGGCAGGAGGCCTGCCAGGTCGGCGCCGCGCTCGCGCTGCGCCCGGACGACTGGCTCTTCCCGACCTACCGGGACTCCGTCGCCCTGGTCACCCGCGGCATCGACCCCGTCGAGGTGCTGACCCTGCTGCGCGGCGACTGGCACTGCGGCTACGACCCTGCCGCCACCCGCACCGCGCCCCAGTGCACCCCGCTGGCCACCCAGGTCCTGCACGCCACCGGCATGGCGGAGTCCCTACGCCGCAAGGGCGGGGACGGCGTGGCCATGGCCCTGATCGGCGACGGCGCCACCAGCGAGGGCGACTTCCACGAGGCGCTGAACTTCGCGGCGGTCTTCCGCGCACCGGTCGTCTTCTTCGTCCAGAACAACAAGTACGCGATCTCCGTCCCGCTGGCCCGGCAGACCGCCGCGCCCGCCCTCGCCTACAAGGGCGTCGGCCACGGGATGCGCTCCGAACAGGTCGACGGCAACGACCCGGTCGCCGTCCTGGCCGTGCTGACCGCGGCCGTCGAGCACGCCCGCGCCGGCCACGGACCCTTCCTCGTCGAGGCACACACCTATCGCATGGACGCCCACACCAACGCCGACGACGCCACCCGCTACCGGGACGCCGACGAGGTCGAGCGGTGGCGTGCGGCCGACCCGATCGGCCGGCTGGAGACCTATCTGCGGGCGCGCGGCGCGCTCACCGACCGGGACGTCGTGGCGGTGGGGGAGGAGGCGGAGGCACTGGCCGCGGAGCTGCGCGCCGGGATGAACGCCGAGACCGTCACCGATCCGCTGGAGCTGTTCGACCACGTCTACGCCGAGCCGACCCCGCAGCTGTGCGAACAGCGCGCCCTGCTGGCCGCCGAACTGGCCCAGAGTGCCGAGACGGCCGAGCACGCCGAGCTCTCGGAAATCGCCACGTCGCCCGCCCAGGAGGACTGACCACCATGACCAAAGTGACGATGGCGCAGGCGCTGAACACCGCACTGCGCGACGCGCTGAGCGAGGACGAGCGGGTGCTCGTCTTCGGTGAGGACGTCGGCCCGCTCGGCGGTGTCTTCCGGATCACCGACGGGCTGACCCGTGACTTCGGCGAGGAGCGCTGCTTCGACACCCCGCTGGCCGAGGCGGGCATCGTGGGCCTGGCCGTCGGCATGGCGATGGGCGGCTTCCGGCCCGTCGTCGAGATGCAGTTCGACGCCTTCGCCTACCCGGCGTTCGAACAGATCGCCTCGCACGTCGCCAAGCTGCGCAACCGCACCCGGGGACGGCTCACCCTGCCGATGGTCATCCGCATCCCCTACGCGGGCGGCATCGGCGGAGTCGAACACCACTGCGACTCCAGCGAGGCGTACTACGCGCACACCCCCGGGCTCAAGGTCGTCACCCCGGCGACGGCCGAGGACGCGTACTGGCTGCTGCGGGACGCCGTCGCCGACCCCGACCCGGTGGTCTTCCTGGAGCCGAAGAAGCTGTACTGGTCGAAGGAGGAGGCCGACCTCCGGCGCCGCGACGCCCTGCCCTTCGGCCGGGCGGCGATCCGGCGGGAGGGCCGCGACGCCACGCTCGTCGCCTACGGTCCGTCCGTCCCGGTCGCCCTGGCCGCGGCCGAGGCGGCGGCCGCCGAGGGCATCGACCTGGAGGTCGTCGACCTGCGCACCCTCGTCCCCTTCGACGACGAGACGGTCACGGCCTCCGTACGCCGCACCGGGCGCTGCCTGGTCGTCCAGGAGGCCCAGGGCTTCGCCGGTGTCGGAGCGGAGATCGCCGCACGTGTGCAGGAACGCTGCTTCCACTCCCTTGCCGCGCCCGTCCTGCGGGTGACCGGCTTCGACATCCCCTACCCGCCGCCCAAGCTGGAGCACGCCCATCTGCCCGGCGTCGACCGGATCCTCGACGCCGTCGACCGCCTCCAGTTCGCCGACGACCCGGACGTCCGGCACCTGCCGAAGGGAGCGGCCGCATGACCACCGCCACACACACCGAACAGCTGTTCAGGCTCCCTGACCTCGGCGAGGGCCTCACCGACGCCGAGATCGTCGAGTGGAAGGTCGCCGTCGGCGACACCGTGACGATCGACCAGATCGTGGTCGAGGTCGAGACCGCCAAGGCGGCGGTGGAGGTACCGGTCCCGTACGCGGGCAGGGTGCTGCGCCTGCACGCGGAGGCGGGCACGCCCCTGGCGGTGGGGGAGCCGCTGATCACGGTGGGCGCGCCGGCCTCCGGTGGGAACGGCGGCCCGGGTCGGGACGGCCGGCCCGCCTCCGGACCCGCCGGGGAAACCGCCTGGCCCGGCCCGGCGAACGGGGCGGGGGAGCGGGGCGCGACGGCTGCCGGTCGGCCGGACACCAGGGAGGAGGGGGCCCGAGCGGACGCGGGCCGGCCCGACACCGCGGCTGAGCGGTACCGGGAGGAGGAGCAGGCGGGCTCCGGCAACGTCCTGATCGGCTACGGCACCGGCCACGGCCCGGCCCCACGCCGCCGCCGCGTGCGCCCGGGCCCGTCGTCGGCCGCCGGCGCCACAGCCACCGAGGCGCCTCTGGCCGCGGGTGCCGGGCTGCCCGGGGACGGCGACACGGCCGTCGATCGCCCGACGTCCCCGGCCCTTCCGACGCGGGAAGGGGCGCCTGCGCCGGCCGACGGTGCCGCGCGGCGGGCCGCGCCCCGCGCCATCTCGCCCCTCGTCCGCAGGATGGCCCGGGACCACGGGATCGACCTCGTGGATCTGACGCCATCCGGCCCCGCCGGGATCGTGCTGCGCCGAGACGTGGAGCAAGCCGTCGAACTGGCCCGGCAGGCCGCGCCGCGCTCCACGCCCGCACCGGCCCCCGAACCCCAGGAGAACCCCGCACCGGCGGGGCCCGAACGCATCCCCCTGCGCGGGCTGCGCCGTGCGGTCGCCGACAAGCTCTCCCGCAGTCGTACCGAGATCCCCGACGCCACCACCTGGGTCGACGTGGACGCCACCGGACTGCTGCGGGCGAAGAGAGAACTGGGCGCGGCGCGACCGGGCGGTGCCATCGGGCTGCTTGCCCTGCTGGCCCGTGTCTGTGTCGCCGGACTGGCCCGCTACCCGGAGCTGAACTCCACCGTCGACACCGAGCGTCGCGAGATCGTCCGCTACGACGAGGTGCATCTGGGCTTCGCCGCCCAGACCGACCGCGGCCTGATGGTGCCCGTCGTCCGCGACGCCCACCGCCTGACCACGGTCCAACTGGCAGCGGAACTGGCCAGGTTGACCGAACTCGCCCGAGGAGGCAACCTCCCGCCGGCGGCGCTGACCGGAGGGACGTTCACCCTCAACAACTACGGGGTGTTCGGCGTCGACGGATCGACACCCATCATCAACCACCCCGAGGCGGCCCTCCTCGGTGTGGGCCGCATCGTCGACAAGCCGTGGGTCGTGGACGGAGAGCTGACCGTCCGCAAGGTCACCCAGCTGTCGCTCAGCTTCGACCACCGCGTGTGCGACGGCGGCGTGGCCGGCGGCTTCCTGCGCTACGTCGCCGACTGCGTGGAACGCCCGGAGATCCTGCTCGCCGACGTCTGACGGGCCTCCCTTCCCCTTCCTCCCTCCCTCTGCCACCCCGCCGCCCCACCTCCGCGAAGGAGTCCGCCATGCCTGACGAGGTCTATCTGATCGACGGCGCCCGCACCCCGCTGGGCCGCCATCGTGGAGCCCTGGCCTCCGTCCGTCCCGACGACCTGGCGGCGCTCGTCGTCCGCGAGGCGGTGCGACGCTCCGCGATCCCGGCCGAGGCCGTCGACGAGGTGATCCTCGGCGCCGCCAATCAGGCGGGCGAGGACAACCGCAACGTGGCCCGGATGGCGGCTCTGCTGGCGGGGCTGCCGCACTCCGTGCCCGGATACACCGTCAACCGGCTGTGCGCGTCCGGCCTGACGGCCGTGGCGTCCGCCGCCCAGACCGTACGGGCGGGCGAGGCCGACCTGGTCGTGGCGGGCGGAGTGGAGTCGATGACCCGCGCCCCCTGGGTGATGGCCAAGCCCGGCACGCCCTGGGCCCGGCCCGGCGAGGTGCACGACACCCCGCTCGGCTGGCGGTTCACCAACCCGCGCTTCCCCGCCGACACCACCCTGTCGATGGGCGAGACCGCCGAGGAACTCGCCGCCCTGGACGGCATCACCCGACACGAGGCGGACGCCTTCGCGCTGCGCAGCCACCGCCGCGCCGTCGCCGCCCAGCAGGCCGGCCGGCTCGACCGGGAGATCGTCCCGGTGCCGGTGCCCGACGGCGAGGTCACCCGGGACGAAGGCCCCCGGCCGTCCACCTCACTGGAGCGGCTGAGCGGGCTGCGCACCTCCTTCCGCGGCGACGGGATCGTCACCGCGGGCAACTCCTCGCCACTGTCCGACGGGGCGGCCGCTCTGGTGGTGGCGAGCGGGGCGGCGGTCGAACGGTACGGCCTCACGCCACGGGCCCGTGTCGTCACCGCCGCCTCGGCCGGGGTCGAGCCCCGTCTCATGGGGCTCGGCCCCGTGCCGGCCACCGCCAAGGCGCTGGACCGGGCCGGCTGGGACATCGGCGATCTGGACGCGGTCGAGGTGAACGAGGCGTTCGCCTCTCAAGTACTCGCGGTGGTACGCCGACTGAAGGTCGACGAGGACCGGGTCAACGCCGACGGCGGCGCGATCGCCCTCGGGCACCCGCTCGGCTGCTCCGGCACCCGGATCGTGCTCACCCTGCTCGGCCGGCTGGAGCGCGAGGACGGCCGCCGTGGCCTGGCGACCATGTGCGTGGGAGTCGGGCTGGGCGTGTCGCTGCTGGTGGAGCGCGTATGAGCACCGCCGCAACCTCGTACGACACCCTCCTCGTCGAGGAACACGCCGACCGGGTCGTGGTCACCCTGCACCGGCCCGAGGCCCGCAACGCCATCGACGCCCGTATGATCGCCGAACTCCACCGACTGTGCGAGGAGTTGGAGCGCACCCCGCGTCTGCTGCTGCTCAGCGGCCACGGTGGGATCTTCGCCGGCGGCGCCGACATCGCCGAACTGCGCGAACGGGGCCGCGAAGAGGCCCTCCAGGGCATCAACAGCCGCCTCTTCGAACGGGTCCGCAGACTGCCCCTGCCCACCGTGGCCGCCGTCGACGGCTGGGCGCTCGGCGGGGGCGCGGAGCTGGCGTACGCCTGTGACATACGGATCGCCGGCCCCGGTGCGGTGTTCGGCAACCCCGAACCGGGCCTGGGCATCCTCGCCGCCGCCGGAGCCTGCTGGCGGCTCAGGGAACTCGTCGGCGAGTCGGTGGCCAAGCAGGTGCTGCTCGCCGGCCGGAACCTCGACGCGAGTGCCGCACTCGCCTGCGGGCTGGTCATGGACGTCGTACCGGCCGAGCGGCTGACCGCCGAGGCACACGCCCTGCTCGACCGCATGGCCCGCGCCTCCGCGCTCGCCCTGCGGCTGACCAAGCTCGTCACGGACGCCCCCGGCGCCCACCCGGTCGCCGACGACCTCGCCCAGGCCGTGCTGTTCGAGGGCCGGGACAAGCAGGAACGCATGACGCGCTTTCTGGACAAGAACGGAGGCCGGGCATGAACTCGGCAGCATCAGCGGCACCCGCCGTCGTGGGGGTGATCGGCGGTGGCCGCATGGGCGCCGGGATCGCCCAGTCCTTCGCCGCGGCCGGGTCTGCGGTGGTGATCGTGGAACAGGACGCCGACGCCACCCGTGCCGCCCTCGCGCGCGTCGCCGCCGGACTGCGGCGGGCCGGTGCCGAGGACGCCGCGCGCCGGGTCACCGCGGTCGCCTCGGTGACCGAACTGCCGCGCGACGCCGACCTCGTCGTCGAGGCGGTTCCGGAGGACGCGGCACTCAAGGCCCGCCTGCTCGCCGCGGCCGAACAGCGCGTGGGGGAGCGGTGCGTGCTCGCCAGCAACACCAGCTCCCTGTCGGTCACCGACCTCGCCGCGGCCCTGCGGCACCCCGGACGGTTCCTGGGCATGCACTTCTTCAACCCCGTGCCGGTGTCCGCCCTGATCGAACTGGTCGCGGCACCCGACACCACCGGCGACACCCTGGAGTCCGCCGTCCGCTGGACCAGGGCCCTCGGCAAACAGGACGTGGTCGTAGGTGATTCGCCCGGCTTCGCCAGCAGCCGCCTGGGACTCGCCCTCGGCCTGGAGGCGATCCGCATGGTGGAGGAGGGCGTCGCCACCCCCGACGCCATCGACACCGCCATGTCCCTGGGCTACAAGCACCCCACCGGACCACTGCGCCTGACCGACCTCGTCGGTCTCGACGTACGCCTCGCCATCGCCGAACACCTGCACGCCACCCTCGGCGAGCGATTCGCGCCGCCCCGGCTGCTGCGGGAGAAGGTCGCCCGCGGTGAACTCGGCCGCAAGAGCGGACAGGGGTTCTACCCGTGGCCGTGAAAAATGGGTTGGACGCGGTGAGGAGCGGGCTTGTAGCTTGCGGTCGACCGTGACACCGCCCGAGGAGGTGAGACCCATGAACGCCGTATCGATATGGGTGCTCCCCCTCGCCGTCATGGTCGGGCGAACGACGTAGGTGTCGCCGGGAGTGCCTCGACCACAGGGCACTCCCGAAAGGCAACACCCATGGACTCTGCGCAGTTCACCCCCGAGCCCTCCCCGCCCCACGGGTATGACGTGATCATCGCCGGGTGCGGGCCGACCGGCGCGATGCTGGCCGCCGAACTACGGCTGCACGAGGTGCGGGTACTCGTTCTGGAGAAGGAGACCGCGCCCGCGTCGATCGTCCGCATCGTCGGTCTGCACATCCGCAGTCTTGAACTGCTGGCCATGCGCGGGCTGCTGGACCGCGTGCGCGAGCACGGGCGACAGCGTCCGGCCGGCGGATTCTTCGCCGCCATCGCCAAACCCGCGCCGCAGGGCCTGGATTCCGCGCACGCCTATCTGCTGGGCATCCCGCAACCGGTCGTCGTCCGCCTCCTCGAAGAACACGCCACCGCGCTGGGCGCGCGGGTCCGGCACGGCTGTGCGGTGGCCGGCCTCCAGCAGGACGACGAAGGGGTGACCGTCGAACTGGCCGACGGCGAACAGCTCCGTGCGCGCTACCTCGTCGGCTGTGACGGCGGGCGCAGTACGGTGCGCAAACTGCTCGGCGTCGGTTTCCCCGGCGAGCCCTCACGGACCGAGACGCTCATGGGCGAGATGGAAGTGGGTGTGCCGCGGGAGGAGATCGACGCCAAGGTGGCCGAGATCGGCGAGCCCCGCGGGCGGTTCTGGCTCAGGCCCTTCGGCGACAGGGCGTACAGCGTCGTCGTCCCCGCCGCGGGAGTCGGCGATCGCGCTGAGCCGCCCACCCTGGACGAATTCCGCCGACAGCTGCGGGCCGTGGCCGGAACGGACTTCGGCGTGCACTCCCCGCGCTGGCTGTCCCGCTTCGGGGACGCCACCCGGCTGGCCGAACGGTACCGGGTCGGGCGGGTGCTGCTGGCCGGGGACGCGGCACACATCCATCCGCCCACCGGCGGCCAGGGCCTCAACCTGGGCGTGCAGGACGCGTTCAACCTCGGCTGGAAACTGGCCGCACAGATCCGCGGCTGGGCGCCGGAACCACTGCTCGACACCTACCAGACCGAACGCCGTCCGGTCGCCGCCGACGTGCTGGACAACACCCGCGCCCAGATGGAACTCCACTCCACCGAACCCGGCCCACGGGCGCTGCGCAGGCTGCTCACCGAACTGATGGACATCGACGAGGTGAACCGCCGCCTGACCGAGACGATCACCGGCATCGCCGTCCGCTACGACCTCGGTGAGGGCCCCGACCTGCTCGGCCGCCGCCTGCGTGACCTCGACGTACGGGGCGGCAGCCTCTACGGTCTGCTGCACCGCGGCCGTGGCCTGCTGCTGGACCGCACCGGACGCCTGACCCCAGGGGACTGGTCGGACCGGGTCGACCACCTCGCCGATCCCTCCGCGGCACTGGACGTGCCCTGCGTCCTGCTGCGCCCCGACGGCCACGTCGCCTGGATCGGCGACGATCAGCGGGACCTGGACGAGCACCTCGCCCGCTGGTTCGGCACGGGCGGCCGTACGCAGGTCCGACGGCCGTAGGCCCCCGGACGGTCAGGAGCTGCGCTGCAGCGCTCCGGTGTCGTCCGTACGCCCGGCCGTCCTCGGCTGCGCCGGCCAGTAGGCGGCCGCGTGGGCCAGCGCCCGGCCCTCCAGCAGAGTGACCATCCGCTCGAAGAGCCGGACGGCGGCCGGGCCGCTCCAGTCCTCGGCCAGCACCTCGCGCGGCAGCCCGGGGTCGCGGAACGGCAGCTTGCGCCAGTGGTCGATGACAGCGAGATAGGTGACGAAGGCGTGGTTGCCGTCGATGACGGCAGCCTCGCCGAGGAGTTCGGCCTCCCCTTCGTACTGTTCGATGAACTCCCGGTAGCGGCGGTCGATCTCGTCGAGGTCCCAGCCGCCGCGGACCATGGCCGTCAGGTCCTGCCCGGCGACGTAGTCACCGACGAAGACGGCGCACTGCGCGGTGAGGTCCAGTTCGGCGATGGCACGCTGGGCGGCCGGGAGCATCCGCGCCGGGGCGATCCAGACCGCCGATCCGATGTTGCCGAAGCCCAGCGAGGTGAGGTGCGCGGTGAGCTGGTGTCGCAGGGCACGAGCGGACTCGGGTACGGAGAAGTTCACGAAGCACCAGCCGTCCCCGAGATCGGCGGGCTGCCGCGCGTGCCAGATGACCTCGTCACCGGCGACGAGCGCCTCCAGAGCCGTCGGCGTCAGGGTGTAGCCGCGCATGCCCGCGCGGCTCTCCGAGACCAGCCAGCCGCGCTTCTTGAGCCGGAAGACCGCCGTGCGGACGCTCGGCGCATCCAGCCCCAGATCGGTCAGCAGTTCGACCGTGCCGGCGATGGGCATCCAGTTGCCCATCTTGCGGACGACGGCGCCGAGGAAGCTCACGAGCACTGTCCGGGAACGACGGGCGGCCGGCGAGGGCCGGTCGCCTTTGATCGTACTCATTCCAGTGAGTATGCCGGACAGTCGTCCGGTGACCTGACCGGCCCGGTCAGCGCGGCGACCCACTCCTGGGGCCACGGGGCGCTCGCGGCACCACCGTGGTGGTCCCCGCCGATATGGACGGTCACATAACGGCCGTGCGCGGCCCGGCCGCGCGGGCGGCCGCGGAACTCCTCGCCCCAGACCTCGAAGTCGAAGGTCATCGAACTGGTGCCGATCCGCACCAGTTCCACCACCGCGCACACGTCCTGGCCGAAGAAGAGCGGCGCGTCGAAGTCCACCTCGTAGCGCACGCGCGGAGCGACCGGGAAGTAGCCGTGCAGGCCGAGCCCGTCCATGAGCGATGCCTCCGCGGCCTCCACGAAGCGTACGACCGTGCTGTTGTGGTAGATCCCGGCCGCGTCGGTGTCGATCCACTCGATCCGTGTCCGGTGGACGCCGACCGGATCGCCGGCCCGGAGCGAGGTGCTCACGCGGGCACCGTGCCGGAAGCGGGGGTCCACCGCAGGTGCACATCGGCGGCGGCCCCCTCACGCAGCAGCGACAGACGCGGCGCGATCTTGTCGGTGCGGGAGGAGGGCGGCTTGCGGCGGCCCGCGGACCACTGCACCGGCCACCGCGCGCCGGGCCCGCGGTACTCCTGCTCCGCGGCTGCCTGCAGCGTCCACTGCGGGTTGTAGAGATGGGTACGCCCCAGCGCGCACAGGTCGGCCCGCCCGGCCAGCAGGATCGAGTTCACGTCGTCGTAGGAGGAGATGGCACCGACCGCGATCACCGGCACCCCGGCGGGCCCGGCCACCCTGTGCCGGATCCTGTCGGCGAACGGCGTCTGGTAGGAGCGGCCGTAGGCGGGCTGTTCGTCCTTGGCGACCTGCCCGGAGGAGACGTCGATGGCGGCCGCGCCGTGCTCGATGAACGCGCGGGCGATGTCCACGGCGTCGTCCTCGGTGTTGCCGTCCGGCATCCAGTCGGTCGCCGAGATACGGACGGTGACCGGGACGGAGGACGGGACGGCCCGGCGCACCGCGTCGAAGACCTCCAGGGGGAACCGCAGCCGGTTCTCCAGGGGGCCGCCGTACGCGTCGGTGCGCCTGTTGGCGACGGGGGAGAGGAAGGAGGAGAGCAGGTACCCGTGGGCGGCGTGCACCTCGATGAGGTCGAAACCGGCCTCCACCCCGCGCCGGGCGGCACGGGTGAAGTCCGCGACCACCTTGTCCAGGTCCGCGCGGGTGGCCTCACGGGGGACATGGCACCCGGCGCCGTACGGCAGCGCCGAAGGGCCGATCACCTCCCAGTTGCCGTCCTCCAGCGGCTCGTCGATGCCCTCCCACATGAGCTTGGTCGAGCCCTTGCGGCCCGAGTGGCCGAGCTGCAGACCGATCTTCCCGGTCGTGCGCTCGTGCACGAAGCCGGTGACCCGGCGCCAGGCGTCGCGCTGCTCGTCGGACCACAGCCCCGGACAGCCCGGAGTGATCCGCCCCTCCGGGGACACGCAGACCATCTCGCTCATCACCAGCCCGGCCCCGCCCAGCGCCTTGGAGCCCAGGTGCACCAGATGGAAGTCACCGGGGACGCCGGAAGCGCAGGAGTACATGTCCATCGGGGAGACGATGATCCGGTTCTCCAGTTCGAGCGGGCCGATCCGGACCGGCTGGAACATCGCCGGGGCCACCTCGGGTGCCCGCTGGTTCCGCGCGAACTCCGCCTCCATCAGCGCGGCGAACTCGCCGTCGCGTTCCCTCAGGCTGTCGAAGGTGATGCGCCGCGAGCGGGTGAGCAGATTGAAGACGAACTGCGCCGGCTCCTGACCGGCGTACATCCCGATGTTCTCGAACCACTCCAGCGACGCCTGGGCGGCCCGCTGCGTCGACTCGACGACGGGTTTGCGTTCGCTCTGGTAGGCGGCGAGCGACTCGGCCACCGTCGGGTGCTCGTGCAGGCAGGCCGCCAGGGCGAGAGCGTCCTCCATGGCCAGCTTGGTGCCCGAGCCGATCGAGAAGTGGGCGGTGTGGGCGGCGTCGCCGAGCAGGACCACATTGCCGTCGTACCAGCGCTCGTTGCGGACCGTCGTGAAGTTCAGCCACTTGGAGTTGTTGGTGAGGATCCGATGGCCCCTCAGCTCGTCGGCGAAGATCTCCCCGATCCGCGCGACCGCATGGTCGTCGGAGACACCCGGCGGGAACACCTGGTCGGCCGTCCGGTCGAAGCCGGCTCGCCGCCAGACGTCCTCGTGCATCTCGACGATGAAGGTCGAACCCGTGGCGGAGTAGGGGTAGCCATGGATCTGCATGGTGCCCCACCGCGTCTGCTTGACGAAGAACTGGAACGCCTCGAAGACCAGGTCGGTGCCCAGCCAGATGTACTTGTTGCGCCGCGCGTCCAGCGACGGTCCGAAGACGTCGGCGTACTTCGTGCGGACGGCCGAGTTGATGCCGTCGGCGGCCAGCACCAGGTCGTGGGAGGCCCGCAGTTCGTCCACGTCGGGCGCCTCGGTCCGGTAGCGGACGGTGACGCCGAGTTCCGCGGCCCGCCGCTGCAGGATCTGCAGCAGCTCCTTGCGGCTCATCGCCGCGAAACCCTGGCCGCCGACGGTGTAGCGGCTGCCGTCGAACTCGACGTCGATGTCCGTCCAGCGGGCGAAGCGGCTCTCCATCGCGGCGTGCACGGTTTCGTCGGCGTTGTCGATGCCGCCCAGGGTCTCGTCGGAGAAGACGACTCCGAATCCGAAGGTGTCGTCGGGCGCGTTGCGCTCCCAGACGGTGAGCTCGTGCGCCGGATCCAGCTGCTTCATCAGGGCCGCGAAGTACAGCCCGCCCGGTCCGCCGCCGACGATGGCGATCCTCATGCTCGCTCCTCCAGGAGCCGACGGAGCTTGAAATGCTGCAGCTTGCCGCTCGGATTGCGTGGCAGGGCCTCCACGAAGCGCACCTCGCGCGGGTACTTGTACGGCGCGATCTGCTGTTTCACGTGGTCCTGGATGTCCTTCGCCCGCACGGCGTCACCGGCCACTCCGTCACGCAGCACGACGAACGCGCAGACGATCGCGCCGCGTTCGGCGTCGGGCGCGCCGACGACCGCCGCCTCGACGACGTCCGGGTGCGTGTCGATGGCGGCCTCGACCTCGGGCCCGGCGATGTTGTAGCCGGACGACACGATCAGGCTGTCGTTGCGCGCCCGGTACCAGAAGTAGCCGTCCTCGTCACGGAGGAAGGTGTCACCGGTGACGTTCCAGCCGTTGACGACGTAGCCGGCCTGCCGTTCGTCGTCGAGGTAGCGGCAGCCCACCGGGCCGATCACCCCGAGCAGGCCCTCGGCTCCGGGGCCCAGTTCCTCGCCGTCCGGGCCGAGGATCGCCGCGCGGTAGCCCGGTACGGGTCGGCCGGTCGCCCCGGGGCGGATGTCGTCGCCGGCGGCCGAGATGAAGATGTGCAGCATCTCCGTGGCGCCGATCCCGTCGATGACCCTGATGCCGAGCCGGTCGCGCAGTTCCTCCCACAGGCTCTGCGGGATGTGCTCGCCTGCGCTGACCGCCCGGCGCAGTCCGGCCAGCCGCGACACCTTCCCCGCCGTGAGGATCTGCCGGTAGGCGGTCGGAGCGGTGGCCAGGACACTCACCCCGTGCTCGGCCACGAGGTCGGCGAGCCGCGGCGGCGGCACGGGTTCGGTGAGGAAGGCGCAGGCGCCGGCCCGGAGGGTGAAGACGACCAGCATGCCGAGGCCGAAGGTGAAGGCGAGCGGTGCGGTGCAGGCGACCAGGTCGTCGGAGCGCAGCCGGAGCGTGTTCTTGCCAAAGGTGTTGTCGATCGACAGGATGTCGCGGTGGAAATGGGTGGTGATCTTGGGGACGCCGGTGGTGCCCGAGGTCGGCCCGAACAGCGCGACGTCGTCCGCGGCGGTGTCGACCGCCGAGAAGCGGCCCGGCTTCCGCCCGGCCCGGCCGCTCAGGTCGTCGGCCCCGTCGCCGCCGCACGGCACCACGGTCAGCTCGGGCGCGACCGTGTCCCGCACCGCGAGCACGTCGTCCAGGAAACGATGGTCCACCAGCGCCACGGCGGGCCGTGTCTTCGTCACGATCGGCGCCAGTTCGCGGGCCCGCAGCGCTGTCATGGTGGCGACTGCTATCCCGCCCGCCCGGAGCACGCCCAGCCAGGCGGCGACGGCCCAGGGCGTGTTGGGGGAGCGCAGCAGCACGCGGTTGCCGGGCACCAGACCGAGATCCTCGGTGAGCACCTGGGCGACCTGCGCGGCGCGCCGCCGCAGCACGCCGTAGCTCCAGACCTCACCGTCGGGCGTGCGCAGCGCGGGGCGGTCGGGGGCGAGGGCGGCGGTACGGTCGATCAACTCGACGGCCGCGTTGAGGCGTTGGGGGTACTGGAGCTGGTCCGTGGTGAACTCCAGCACCGGCCAGTCTCCGGCCCCGGGAAGGTGGTCACGGGCGAAGGTGTCGAGGTGTCCCGAGGGCGACAGGGTCATGCCGGTCCTCCCTCGGAAAGGGGGCGGGGGGCGCCGAGACCGGCCGCCCGGATCATTCCCTCCTGGACGACGGTCGCCAGGTGGGTGCCGTCCGGGGTGAAGAACCGGCCGGAGCCGAGACCACGTCCGCCGTCGGCCGCGACCGCCTGCTGCGTGTACAGCAGCCAGCCGTCCGTCACTCCCGCACGCGGAGTGCGGTGGAACCACATCGCGTGGTCGAGGCTGGCGGTGACCAGGCCCTCCCGCGCCCAGGGCAGACCGAGGACCCGCAGTACGGGTTCCAGGATCGTGTAGTCGCAGACGTACGCGAGGGCGGCCGCGTCACGCTGCCCGTCGGTGAGCCCGTCCACCGGCCGGAGGGCGTCGAACGGCTTGACCCAGACCGCCTGGTGCGGCTCCCGGGCGCCCTCGATGTCGAGGTAGACCGGGCCCGGCACATGCCGCATGTCGAAGCCCCGGCCCTCCGCCCAGTAGCGCTGCGACTCAGCGGTCATCGTGCCCCCGGCCCGCCCCGCGAGGCATTCCGCGGAGCTGGGCAGTTCCTCGGGATCGGGCAGATCCGTACCCAGCCAGTCGGGGACGGCGCCGGTGTGGGTTCCGCCGGGCTCGCCCGCCGCGAAGTTCGCCAGGCAGACGTAGAGCGGCTTGCCGTTCTGGTAGCCGCGCACCTGCCGGGTCGCGTAACCGCGGCCGTCACGCAGCAGCTCCACCTCGTAGCGCACTTCGGCGCCGATGTCGGCGGGGCGCATGAAGTAGGAGTGCATGGAGTGCAGTGTCTTGCCGTCGTCGACGGACCTCATGGCCGCCGCGGCGGCCTGTGCGACCAGGTCGCCGCCGTACGCCTTGGGCCAGGGGCAGGGCTGGGTGACCGCGGTGAAGGCGAGGTCGAAGCGCTCGGCCTCGGCCGGGGTCAGGGTGACGGCGGCGGTGAAGACGTCCGAGGTGGTGTCGGTCATCAGGGGCGGTCCGTCCAGTCGCGCAGGTCCGTGTCGTCGACCTGGGGAAGATTGACCACGATGTTCTCCGGGGTCCGGGTCGTCATCCAGGTCAGCGGTCTGTTGCGGTCGAGATTGCACTCGACGTGGGGCAGGAACGGCGGCACGAACACCCAGTCGCCCTCCGACATGTCGATGTAGTCCTCGAACTTCGCGCCGAAGTAGATCCGCGCCCGGCCGGAGAGCACGTAGCCGCCGGTCTCGGCCTCGCCGTGGTGGTGGGGGACGGAGCGGTAGCCACCGTCGTTGTGGACCTTGCCGAACCAGATCCTGGTCGCCGGGGTGTGCTGGATGCTGACCCCCGAGATCCTGGTGGCGCCGGCGGACTGCCCGGTGTCCCCGGGCTCCGAACCGGCCCGCGTGACGACCGGTACGACCAGGCCGCTCGCGCCGGCGTACATCGAGTTGTCGCCGTCGAGCACGTACTGCCCGGGGTCGGGCCGCACCGGCAGGGAATGACCTGGGAGGGACTGACCTGGGACGAATCGATCGGGATCGGGGTTCACGCGGTCTCCTGGTCGGTTGCGGCGGGCATGAGGAGGAGGAAGGCGGGAGGGCGTCAGCCGGTGAAGCGCACGGTGTTGCGCAGTGTGCCGATGCCGGCGATCTCGGTCTCCACGACATCTCCGTCGCGGAGGAAGCGCTGGGGCGTCCGGGCCACCCCGACGCCGCCGGGCGTGCCCGTGAGCACGAGGTCGCCGGGCCGCAGCACGGTGAAGGCGGAGATGTACGCGAGCAGGTCGGCGGCGTCGAACACCAGCGTCCTGGTGTTGTCATGCTGGACCTGCTCGCCGTTGACGCGGCAGACCACGTCGAGGCCGGCGGCGGGGTCGATCTCCTCCGGTGTCACGACCACGGGACCCAGAGGAGTGGACGCGTCCCATGCCTTGCCCTGGAACCACTCCAGGGTGCGGTACTGCCAGTCGCGTACGGACATGTCGTTCGCCACCGTGTAGCCGGCGATTCCGGCGAGCGCGGTCTCCCGGTCCGCGCGCCGCAGGGTCGCGCCGACGACCACGGCGAGTTCGGCCTCCCAGTCGACCTGGAGCCCCTTGGGCAGGACGATGTCGGCATCGGGACCGGTGAGGGTGTCGGCGTACTTGGGAAAGAGCGTGGGGTGGGCCGGAAGCTCCCGGCCCGTCTCCCGGATGTGGTCGGCGTAGTTCAGCCCGCAGCAGATCACCTTGCCGGGGGCGGGGAGCGGAAGCACCGGTACGGCATCGCTGAGCACGTCGCCGGCCAGGTCCGCGAACCGCTGCGGTGGAGTGGCTGTCAGCAGCGCCGACAGGTCGGGGGCGGGGAGCGCTCGCCACGCGCCTCCGTGGAGGACCGCGGCGCTCGTCCCCGTCGTGTGGGAGACGGTCGATAGACGCATGAGTGATCCCTCTCCGGGCCGTGCTCCGACCCTCGGGGTATTTCATTATTTCTACGACCGTCAGTGTCGTGTCAATAGATGCTACGGTGAGGCGGCAGGCAGCCAGCCACGGCAACGTTCCGCAGGAGCTTTCTATGGCGACCCACTCGGCCCCGGTTCCGATCAACCCCGCGTCCCTGCCCGAGCCCAGCGGCTACTCCCACGGGACACTCAGCGGCAACACGCTCCACCTGGGCGGCCAGACCGCCCTCGACCAGAACATGCGGATCGTCCCCGGCGGCATCGTGGAGCAGTTCCGGCAGGCGTTCGCCAACGTCCTCGCCACGCTGTCGGAAGCGGGCGGCATCCCCGAGGACCTGGTGAGCATCACGATCTTCCTGACCGACATCCCCGACTACCAGGCGCACGGCAAGGAGATCGGCAAGGTGTGGCGGGAACTGGCGGGCCCGGTCTATCCCGCGATGGCCGGCATCGGCACCACCGCCCTGTGGCAGCCCGAGGCCCTGATCGAGATCGTCGGAGTCGCGGTCATCCCCGATGAGCGGCTGGTGCGGCCCGGGGCCGAGTGAAGCCCCTTTGGCGCATGAGTACTTGGTCCCGGAGCGAGGGTGCGACAGGGCCGCGGCGGAGTGACGGCCGCCGCGGCCGCAACGGGTCCCGTTCTCCGAGGCCGCCCGCAAAAGGAGGCCGGCCGCCGCGATCCCGGATCCGGGATCGCGGCGGCCGTGTGACACGTTCGGCGCGGTCGGCGCTCAGTTCACGTTGACCGCGCTCCAGGCCGCCGCCACCGTGCTGTACTCGGTGCTGTCCGCGCCGTAGAGATCACGGGCCGCGTCCAGGGTGGCCGTCCGCGCTCCGGCGTAGTTCGTCGAGGACGTCATGTAGACGGTCAGGGCGCGGTACCAGATCGCGCCGAGCTTGGCGCGGCCGATGCCGGTGACGGCCGAGCCGTTGTACGTCTCGGAGTTGTAGGTGACGCCGTTGATCGTCTTGGCGCCGCTGCCCTCCGCGAGGAGATACGCGAAGTGGTTGGCGACGCCGGACGATGAGTGGACGTCGAGTCTGCCGACCGCGCTGCTCCAGTGATCTGCCGAGCCGCCGTCCTTGCTCGGCTTGTCCATGAAGCGCAGGGCGTCCCGTCCGAAGCCGGAGCGGACGACCTTCTCGCCGATCAGGTAGTCCCCGGGGTCCTGCGCGTTCCCCGTGTGGAACTCGACCAGCATGGCGAAGATGTCGGACGTCGCCTCGTTCAGCCCGCCGGACTCACCCGAGTAGACCAGTTTGGCTGTTCTGGACGTCACGCCGTGGGACATCTCGTGCGCGGCCACGTCCAGTCCGACCAGCGGGCCGAAATGGGTGCCGTTACCGTCGCCGTAGGTCATGCAGAAGCAACTGTCGCTCCAGAACGCGTTGGAGAGATTCTTGCCGTAGTGGACGCGGTTGAAGGAGCCCCTGCCGTCGTTGGCGATGCCGTTGCGGCCATGGACGTCCTTGTAGTAGTCCCAGGTCATGTCGCTGCCGTACTGCGCGTCGACGGCGGCTGTCGAGCGGTCGGCGGTCGTGCCCGTGCCCCAGTGGTTGTCGTCGTCCGCGAAGGGGGTGACGGGGACGCCGCCGCAGGTGCCGCCGGTGCATGTGTCGATCCGGTCGGCCGCGTCGACGGTGTAGGTGTGACCGCGCGTGGCGTCCTTGAGCTGGTATGCCGAACCGGAGGGGGTCGTCTCCAGCGGGACCGTGCCGCTGTACAGGGACTTGCCGTCACCGGTGGCCGTCTCCATGGTGTCCCAGGCATTGATCTGGACACCGGTGAGGGCATCGGTCAGTACCGTGCGGGCGACCGGGTTGCCGAGCGGGTCCAGCCCGGCGACGTGTGTGCGCCAGGCCAGTCTCGGGGCGCCGTGCAGGGCGTCGACGACGAGCTGGGGCTCGGCCGCCACCTGCTTCAGCGCGTCGCCCAGGTGTGCGGCGCGCAGCGCGTTCACGGCCACGCCGGCCGCCTTGGAGGCGGACACCTTCGGGGTGGTGCTCGGAAGGGAGATCGTCGCCCTCGTCGCCCGGTCAGCGCTGCGGAAGGTCCCGTCGGGAGCCAGATGGACGACGAAGTCGCCGCCGAGCACGGGGAGTTGACGATAGGTGCGGTCGAAGCGAACGTGTTGGGCGCCGTCCTTGTCCACGACCACGTCACTCACGGAGGTGTCCTGCCCGGACGTGAGGCCCAGGGCCGCCGCCCGGTCGACGAGGGCCGCCGCCGCGTTGTCGAGGGCGGTGTCGCGGGCCGGCCCGTCGGCCGCGTCGGCGGCCGGGGAGAGTAAGCCGGCCAGCAGCGTGGCGGTGGTGGCGAGGCCGGCGGTGGTGAGACGGGAGACCCGGACGTGCTGCCGTATCCAACTCATCGCTGTTTTCTGTCTCCTGGAGAGGGCGCCGTGGGGGCGCGTATGGGGGGTGGCGCCAGGGGCGGCGCGTGAGGGGACGCTGAGAGCGGCGCCGGAGGCGGCGCTGATCTTGTCCTGGCATTCAAGAGGTCGCAACCCTGTCATGTCCATACCCGTCCGCGACAGGCCCGGAGAAGTGCGGCGATGAGTGAGGATCCCGGCCCGCGACCGCCTCGAAGACCTGAACTGCCGCTCTCCGTACGGCACCCTTCGCCCCGCGAAGGCCGACCCCGCACTCGCACTGCGAGGGCGGGGCGCCGGTCCGGTCCGCGCTGCACCGGCCCGGCGACATGCCCCCCGTCAGTCTCCATGGCCGGTGGGGCCGGTGGGGCCGGTGGGGCCGCTGGGAGGACGCAGCCTCCGCGGCCCGACGGGACGGTCGAGCGTCAGAGCATCAGCAGCAGTCGTGTGTTCGGTACGAGCTTGCGGTTCACGCTGGTGCTCTGCACGAAGATCGTGAAGTCGTCGTTGTGGTCCGGCTTGACGCGGACCTCCGTGTTCGGCAGGCCGAGCAGGGCTCGGGCCTCGGGCCCGGTGTACACGCGGTCCGTCTTCTTCTCCAGCACCGCTATCTGCTTGCGGGGCTGGACCTTCTCCGACTTGCTCAGCTGGTAGAAGGCGCCACCGGTACGGTAGGTGTGCCCGCATTCGACGACCCAGTCCCGGATCGCCGCGTCACGGGCCACCGGGACGAGCTGGTACTTCGAGGCGTCCACCGGGGTGAGGCCGGCCGCCGCGATCGTCTCCTTGTTGACGGCCTCCGCGCCGGTGGAGAACACCGCCCGAGATCCCCGGATGCCCCGGGTGCGGCCCACCATGAAGTTCTCGGTGGCCTGCCGGATGACCTGGCCGGCCTCCTCCAGCCCCTGGGTGCTCGTGGCGTCCCAGATGGCGATGTTGTCCTTCGGGAAACCGCACTGCATGGCTTCGCGCTTGCCCATCTGGTCCGGCACCAGGACGGCCAGCGTCCAGTTGTCGTCCTGGGTCGCGATCATCTCGGCGACGGCCTTGACCAGTTCACGCGGGTCCCTGGCCGGGGCGTCCGGACAGCGGTGGCTCGCGTTCTCCTGCCCGTCGGTGAGGACGAACGTCAGGAAGCTGTGGTCGCCGTACAGTTGAGCCGTCTGCGCCAGCTCCCGCTGCGACTTCAGCGCCGCCGCCAGCAGAGCGGTCATTCCGCCGGCCCGGTACAGCTGCTTCAGGGACGGCATCCGCAGCACGTCCTTGTCGTAGATGACGCACTCCACCTTGTCCGAGAAGACGTACACCGTCACCCGGGTCTCCTGGTCCAGTTCCCCCGACCGGCGGGCAAGGTAGGCGATCTGCTGGTCGGCGACCTCCACGACCTTGCCGCTCAGGTGCGACATGGACGAACTGGCGTCCAGCACGAGGGCGACGTGGTTGATGTAGTTCTGGCTTCCGGACATGAAGAATCCCCCAATTTTCCGGCCTGTTGGCTTCCCGACCTGATGTTTCTACTGTCTCACCCACCACTGACAATCGATCTTGACCGCCGTGCGGTGGGGCGAACGTCCAGGAGGCCGGACGTAGTCGGCGAAGCACTGCCCCCGCTTCTCGGCTATCCGACCTGCGCCCGCCGCCACTCCACTTCCCCGGCCGTCATCGGGGCGTGGAGGCTGTACACGTCGCCCACCCGCAGACCGTCCGGCGTGCTGTACTCGCCGTAGGTACCCACGACGGTGACGGCGACGTGCGAGTCGGGCTGCCAGAAGGTCCGGAAGTGCGGGGCGGACGCGGGTATCGCCGGGACCTCCCTCAGGTGGACACCGCGGCGCACCAGCAGACCTTGCAGCTTCTCGAAGCGAAGTCTGCGGGCGAACCGTCCGTACCGGGTACGGAGCGTGTCGTCGGCGAGGGTGCGGTTCCGGTGCGCGAGCCGGTGCACCTGCAGGGTGAAGTGGTGTCCGGACCAGGGGTGGTCGGCGCGAGCGCGGTCCCAGTGGAACTCGGTGAGCCCGTAGTCACGCCACATGCTGTGGTCGCCGGAGGTGTTCTCGGCGAAGGCCGGCCCCAGGACCTCGGTGACCCGCTCGGGAGAGTCCGCGGGGCCCGCCCCCAGCACGGTGCCGGTGGTGACGACGTCCACGTAGAACGCCAGGGAATGCGGTGTCACGGGCTGTTCCTCGATGTGGTGTGCTCCGGCATGTGCGAGGGGCGCCGTCCCCACCGGGCGTGTCCCCCTGTGCACCGCACGGGAGGCGCCGGACCCCGTCGACCCGGCGAAGACCCTACTCCACCGGTCGCCTCGCCTCTCCCGAGTTTGCACGGGACCGGTTCTCTTCCGAGCTTGCGTCTGGAAACCGATCGGTTTACCGTATTGGAAACCGATCGGTTTCCAACTGTGGAGGCAAGCATGACCGCATTGAAGGGCGCACACGTCCTCGTCACCGGCGGCAGCCGCGGCATAGGCAGGGCCCTGGTGGAGGAGCTCTACGCACGGGGCGCCGGCAAGGTCTACGCCACGGCCCGTGACCCGCGCGACGTGACGCACCCCGACGCGGTCCCACTGGCTCTGGAGGTCACCGACCCGGCTTCCGTGGCGGCAGCCGCCGCGCAGGCACAGGACGTCACCGTGTTGATCAACAACGCCGGCGCCGCCGTCGGCGCTTCCTTCCTCGACTCCCCGGTGGAGGACGTACGCCGGGAGTTCGAGACCAACTTCTACGGTCCGCTCCTGGTCACCCGGGCCCTGGTGCCGGTGATCGAGCGCAACGGCGGAGGCCACCTCCTCAACGTGCACTCCGTGCTCTCCTGGCTCGCCCTCGGCGGTTCCTACAGCGCATCCAAGGCCGCCCTGTGGTCACAGACCAACTCCCTGCGCCTGGAGCTGCATCCGCGCGGCATCGCCGTCACCGGACTGCATGTCGGCTACGTGGACACCGACCTCGCCGCCGGCGTCGACGCGCCCAAGTCGGACCCCCGTGCCATCGCCGCCCTCGCCCTCGACGGTGTCGAGGCGGATGCCCACGAGGTGCTCGCCGACGACATCTCGCGGCAGGTCAAGGCCGGCCTGGCCGGTGACCTGGCGGGGCTGTACCCCCAGCTGGCGAAGTAACCCCGCCCGCACGAGGAGTCGACGAGATGCCCAGCCACGAGTCACGTCCCACCATCAAGATCCCGGGGACCACCAGCCACACCATCGCCCCGCGCGCGGGAGGACACGGTCACGAGGGAAGGCTGCGCTACCTCAAGGCGGGCACCGGCGCACCCCTGGTCCTGCTGCACACCGTGCGCACCCAGGCCGAGCACTTCCGCCACCTCATCCCGCTGATCGCGGAGCACTACACCGTGTACGCCCTCGACCTGCCGGGGATGGGCTACTCCGAGATCGTGCCCGGCGCCTCCTACGACGAGCCGGCCATGCGCGCGGGCGTCCACCGGCTCCTCACCGAACTCGACCTCCACGACGTGACCCTGGCAGGGGAGTCCATGGGGGCGGTGCTCGCCCTGACCACCGCTTCCGATCTCCCGGACCGCGTACGGCGCGTCGTCGCGGTCAACACCTATGACTTCCGCGGCGGGATCGCCCGCTCCGGCCTCCTCGCCCGCGTGGTGGTCGGCGGAGTACTCACGCCGGGGGTGGGCCCGGTGATCGCGGGGGTGGAGCCCAGGCCCGCCCTCGCCAAGATCCTTCGGGGCGGCCTCGGCGACCGGAACGCACTGCGCGAGGACTACGTGGACGAACTCCTCCAGGTGGGCAGCCGCCCCGGCTACCCGGCCGTCGCCCGAGCCGTGTACCAGGCCCTGCCCACCCTGATCGCGGCCCGCTCGCGCTACCCCGAGGTCAAGGCCCCCGTGCACCTCGTCTACGGCGAGCATGACTGGTCCCGGCCCTCGGACCGGGAGGCGAACAAGCGGCTGCTCCCGGACGCCGCCTTCACGCAGGTGCCGTCGGCGGGCCACTTCATCGTCCTGGAACGGCCCGACGTCCTGGCCGACCTGCTGAACACGGTGGCATGACACTGCGGCGCCTGCCCTGGTGATGCCCCTGCCGCCGAGGCGGGCGCTGCCGCCGAGAGCCGTCCGTCTCGAGCCGCCAGCGAATCGATGTCGCTCCTCGGCCGCCCCGCGATGCGAGGCTGAAGCCCAGCCCGGACGTTCCGGCCGCGGGAAGCGAGAGGCGGACCTCCCATGCGCGTCTTCAGGACGAGGAGCGGTTGGGTACGCGGCTTTCGGGCCTCGGCCGAAGCCGTTGCCGTCCTCGGCATCCCCTATGCCGCCCCGCCCTTCGGCGTCAACCGGTTCCGGGAGCCTCTCCCGGCAGCGGAGTGGACCGGGGTGCGGGACTGCACCGCGTTCGGCCCGATCGCGCCGCAGTCGGCGCGGCTGCCCGGAGCCCCCGCGTGGTCGCCCGGCGACGAGGACATCCTCACCGTCAACGTCTGGACCCCGGCAGCCGGGGGCGGCCGCCTGCCGGTCCTGGTCTGGATCCACGGCGGCGCGTACACCTTCGGATCATCGGCCCAACCCGACTTCGACGGCACCGTGTTGGCCCACGCCGGTCTCGTCGTGGTCACCCTCAACCACCGACTCGGCTTCGAAGGCTTCGGCCACGTCCCCGACGCCGAGCCGCCTGTCTCCCCGGACAACCGGGGCCTGCTCGACCAGGTCGCGGCCCTGCGCTGGGTTCGGGGGAACATCGCCGCCTTCGGTGGCGATCCCGGCAACGTCACGATCGCCGGCCAGTCCTCCGGGGCCGCCTCGGTCGCTTTCCTGATGGTGATGGAACGCGCCCGCGGGCTGTTCCACCGTGCCATCGCCCACAGCCCCGCCAGCCCCTGCTACCCGCGCCGAGTCGCTGCCGCGACCACCCGCGAGGTCGCCGCCGCGGCGGGCTGTCCTGCCACGGCCGAGGGCCTGGCATCCGCGACGCCGCACACACTCGTCATCGCCTCCGACAGGGTGGTCGACGACTACCGGCGCGACCCCGCCTCCGGATCCCGCCACTACGACCCCGTTCTCTACGCACCCGTCCTCGACGGCGATGTCGTGTCCACCGACCCCCTCACCACGATGGCAACCGGTGCGACCCGGGGAGTGGACCTGCTGGTCTGCCACACCACGGAGGAGTACTGGCTGCTCGACGCCGTCGGCAGCAGCGCGAAGGTCACCACGGACGAACAACTCGCTCGGTTCGCCCACGACTTCCGCCTCCCCGACGGACTGATGGCCGGCTATCGCGCTGCCATGCCCCACGCCTCGGTGCTCGACATCTACCTCCGTGTGTACGGAGACCTGATGTTCGGCGAGTACGGCAATCGACTCGCCGAGCTTCATGCCCGGGCCGGCGGCCGGGCCTTCCTGTCACGCTTCGACCGCCGTCGTGCCGGACAGGACCGGGTCGTGCGGGCCTGGCACTGCGCCGACATCCCCTTCGCCTTCGGCAACGTCGACGACGAGCGCCTGTCCTTCCTCATCGGCGGAGCGCCCACCCCGGCAGACCACGGACTCTCACAGCGCATGGTTCGCGCGTGGGCCGATTTCGCCACCACCGGTGACCCGGGCTGGCCCTCCCTCGACGACTCCGCTCACCACAGAATCTGGAGCACCGACGCCACCACCGGCGACTACGGGTCCACCGACGACAGGGACGCCGCTGTCCGCGCCCTCTGGGCCGAGGCCGAGTTTCCCGTCCTGTGTCCGTGACCTGGTCACCGTCCTGGGCATCGGGCCCCGCGCCGTCCACGAGCGCGACGCGTGCCTCCTCCACGGTGTCGGCCCGGACCTCCACCGCGGTGAGGTCCTCGCGCTCCCGGGCCCCTACGGCGCGGGCAAGACCACCACCGTCGAAATCCTGGAAGGCTTCCGGCGGCGTTCCGCCGGTGAGGTGAGCGCCCTCGGCAACCTCCTGACCATCCCCGACCCCTACGACATCGCGCTGCGCGACTTCGGCCTCCTCCTCGGCGCGGTCGCCCTCGCGCGCCCTGCCGTGCGCTGTCACGGCGCACGACGGCCCCGTTCCGGCGCGACCGACGCCGAGTGACTCCGCTCCGGCGGGCCGGCGGGCCGGCGGGCCGGCGGTACCGAAGTCACGCGAGCGCCCCCGCCTGCGACGGGGGCGCTCGCGTACTTCACTTGTCTCACTTCTCGGGGCTGTTCCCCACCACGCCTCCGCCTGACCGGTCCGTCAGGCGTGAGCGTGCCCGCGCCGGTGACCGCGGTTCGTGAACAGCCGGTACAGCGCGAGGAGGATGACGGACCCGATGATGGCCGCGATCCAGGTGGAAAGATCGAAGAAGCCGTCGATCGAGTCGACTCCGAATATCACCTTGCCGAGGAATCCTCCGAGCAGACCTCCGGCGATACCGATGAGCATGGTGACGATAATTCCACCCGGGTCCTTGCCCGGCATGAGCGCCTTGGCAACAGCCCCGGCGAGCAGACCGATAGCTATCCACGCGATGATGCTCATGACAGCGATTCTCCCTTGCGTTCGATTCGCCAGACGTGTTTCCAAGAGAGGCACCGTCAAACGGAAGCCGGCGACAGTTCCTCGGACCCACCGCCCGGGGGAGCGGGCCGGGAGGCGGTCCGAGCGCGATGATCACCCGCCTTCCGCGCTCTGGCCCGTCCGCCCAATTCGTCGAATCGGTCGAATCATTTGAAGCGCCGCGCGGGGGATTTCACACCGCTCCGTCCTGCTCGCATGGAAGTCCTCATTCGGGGGATACGCAGATCTCATTGACCGTGGTCGTCGCCCGAACCCAAAGGCCGATCAAGGATTTACCGGGGAAGAGTACGGCCGCACGGGCAGTACGGCCGCGGACGCATGGAAAAGGCACGGCTTCGGAGAGCGCGGGCGTCACCGGAGCAGCCGTGTCTCCTGTGGCCCGGTCAGCCGTCAGCCGTCAGCCTCCGCCGCCTCGGCGGCCGGCGTCATGGGGACCCAGCCCTCCGAGTTCCGGTACCAGTACTGCTTGAGCCCCTCGATGCTGGTGGTGCGGAACGGGCGGCCGTGGTCGTCGATGCGCACCGTGCCGGTGCGGCCCTGGGAGGACCAGTCGAGTTCGAGGTACCAGTCGCAGGTGCAGGACTCGGTCTGCGCGGAGACCAGCAGCACCTCGGGCTTCCGCAGGGACACCTGATAGGGGAAGTCGATCGCCGGACCCGGCCTGTCCAGGTCGTTGCTCGGCATCGAACGGGCCAGGGGCCGATGCGCGTCGAGGTCCACGGCGAAATGGCGAGGGATGAGGATGGAGCCGCAGCCTTCGTACGTGGAGTAGGCGATGCCCCGGTCGGCGGCGGGGACGCTGCGGTCGACCACGCGTACACGCAGTGCCTCCAGCACGACGGCGGCGGAGCCGCGCCCCTGCACCGAGATCCTCAGATCCGTGGTGCGCCCGTGTACGGCCCCCTGGGATGCGGCCCACACCGCGGCGTCCGTCGGGGACGGCGGCGGTGGGACCTGCTGCGGCGGCTTGGCGATGACGTAGTCATGGGCGCACTCGTGCTGCCAGAGCTGCGAGTCGGCCGTCCAGGTGAGCGGGACCTTCGGCGGGACCGTGTCGGCGTTCGCCCGCGTCTCCTGCGAGCCGCTGCCGCTGTGCGGGGCGGACTCCGAGGGTTCCGGTGTGGTGCGGGCGGTGGACGGCGACTCGGGATCACGGGAAGGGGGTGCGGCAGCGGATCCCGGGCCACCGTCGCGGTGCGGGGCCGAAACAGAGGGCTCCGGTGCGGTGCGGGAGGAAGCCGACGACTCGCCGCCACCGGAGGGGCGTCCGGCAGCGGACGAGGCGAGGCCGCCGAACGCGAGGGTCAGCGAGGCCGCCAGTGCCAGAGACCGCACGGGCCATCGCCGGGGGTGCCTGGTACGGGGCTGCCTCCCGGCCGGTGCGGCAGGCTCGGTTGTCTTGTCTCCTGCGTCGCTGGGGGGCGTGGACGGGGCGGAGGCAGCGGTACCGATGCCGGGCGTGGATGCGGCGGCGGCCGCGGTGCGGGGGGCATGGGGCGTGGACGCGGCGGAGGCCGCGGTATCGGTGTCGTGGGGCGCGGACGCGGCCGAGGCCGCCCTGCGCGGGGCATGGGGCGTGGGTGCCCGCCGCGCTTCGGACGTGCGGGAGCGTTGCCGGGCCGCGACGGCCAGGATCCACCGGCGGTGCAACTCCACGCGTTCCTCCGGGGAGGCTCCGCAGAGCGCGGCGAACCGCTCGATCCCGTTGAAATCCGCGGGAACGGCCTCACCCGCGCAGTAGCGGTGCAGCGTGGAGGCATGCATGCCCAGCCGCCGGGCCAGTGCCGCGTAGCTGCGGTCCGTGCGCTCCTTCAGACGCGTCAGCAGGAGCGCCAGCTCCACCACGTCGTCGTGGACTGCATCCATGTGGTCGTACTCGCATCCATCCGTGTGCCCGAGCCCTCGTGTCCTGATCCGGGACCGCATCCAGGCACTCTCCCTACCTGTACGCCGGGGCGACTGGGATGGTTGCATACGTGTGCCCGCCTTCTCGCCACAACCGCCCTCATCGGGCGCCGTGTTGGAGCCGGGCCGGCCTCTCCGGATCACGTCCGGCGTGTTCGGTCAGGTGCCGAGCAGTGCGGTCTCCAGGTGGCGGCCCCAGCGCAGGGCGGCGGCCACGCACTCCTGGGCCCGGGATTCCAGGCGTCGCCGCGGCCCGACGACCTGCACGGCGGCGACGACCTCGCCGGTGAAGTCACGGACCGGTACGGCGACCGAATACAGGCCCGGTTCGGCCTCCTCGTCGACCACGGAGTACCCGCGCCGCCGGGTCAGCTCCAGTCTGCGCAGGAAGTCGTCCAGAGCAGATGCCCGATCAGCGGCGCGAACCCGTTGAGCTGCAGCTGCCCGTCGTCGGCGGCCATGGTGACGGCGACGTCCGCGCCCGCGGTCGCGAACGCGATCTGGTTCACCGTCTCGGGGATCACCGGGTTCACCTTGCGATCCGCAGCGCGGTCGGACAGGTGTCGTTGGTGGACCGGCAGCGGTTGACTGGGGCGTGCACACGGCACGGGCCCTGGAGAACTTCCGCGTCAGTGGCGTTCCCGTCCGTGCCCATCCCCACCTCGTGCGGGTGGCACCGCCATGTCCTCCAGCGCGTCCGTCTCGATCCGGCACCCGGTGCCGCTCGCACGGCTCACCCCGCCGAATCCGCTGAGCGCGAGGTCGTGTCCAGCCATGCGGACCTTCTCCTTCACTCCCCGCCGCGCCACCCGTCCGGCGGCGCGACCCCGCACAGCGTCCCGCCGCGGCAGGTCGGTACCGCCATGCCGAAACGGCCGACGCGACTGCCGATGCGCTCGCGCCCTGAGCCACTCGTCCTGTCGTCCCGCAGTCGCGACCCCGGGCCGTGGATCATCGGCCCGATATAGTGCCCGGGTGACGCCCAACGGCCCCTCATCCGGACAGCCGGGCCTGGGAGCGGCCTCCTCACTGCGGACGGCCCTGCGCATGGTCAACACCGTGCTGGACCGCGAAGCCTCCGGCCGGACCGGCTTCAACGTCAGCAGGCTCGCCGACGAGGTCGGTGTCGAGCGCAGCAAGGCGTCACGCACCACGCAGGACCTGGGCGACAAGGGCTTCCTCGAACGCCGCGACGACTCGACACTGCGCGTCGGCAACGCCTTCTTCGCCGCTGCCGCGTCCCTGCACCCGGGGCTGCTGCGCCGCAGCCGCCCGCTCCTGCGCCGCATCGCCCTCGAACACGGCGTCGGCGCACGCCTGTCCGTCCGCGACGGCGTCCAGGTCCGGCTGCTGCGTGCCGAGTCCGCCGCGGACTTCGTCCAGGAGTGGCAGGGCCGGGCCGGTCTCGTCACCCCGTGCTGGTGCACCGGCGCGGGCCGTGCGCTCCTCCTCGACCACACCGCCGAGGAGATCTCCGCCCTGCTCGACGACTACGAGCTGATCGGCGTCGGCGGCCCCAACGCCGCCCGCTCCGCCGCGGAACTGACCGCCGCCAACGACCGCGACCGCCTGCGCGGCATCATCGCGGCGCACGGCGAGTTCGAACACGGCGTCACCGAGTACGCCGTACCCGTGCGCGACACCGGCGGACACATCCGCGCGGCCGTGTCGGTCGTCGGGAGACAGCAGGAACTGCACTCCCGCGAGCGGACGCTGCACACGGCCCTCACCACGGCCGCCGCCGCGCTGGCGCGATCCATCGACGACGACGCCACGGACCGGTAGGGCCCGACCCCACCACTCGTACGACAGCGTCTCCTCACGCACGACAGCGTTCCCTCCCGACCGTCGCGGCGGGCAGGCCGCCGAGCCGACGAGGGTGCCCCGACGCCGAACCGAGGGGTCATCCATCCCGGACAGGCATCCCAGGCTGGCGCGTTTCTGCAGGTCAACTGGGGTGGGATCACCCCACCGTTGCATGTTGAGGGCAGGCGTTGCCCCAGGCCCACGAAGCGTCCGACGCTATGCCTGTCGCACCGGCTGAGCGGTCGTGCCGACGGCAGCGCAGCGACACCGACGCTCACCGGGTACGGGGCGCGAACGCGTAAGGAAGCGTCCGAACGCCTTCGCCCTCCATATCGATTTACCGATGTACCGATATGCCGATAAGAAAGAGGAACACGCACATGAACATGAAGCCCCTCCCCGCCCGCCGGGTGGCCGTGGCCGCAGGGCTCGTCCTGGCTCTCGGATGCGGTGTGTCGGCACAGGCATCCACCACCGGGCCGCGGACGGTCGACGAGAAGGCCGCCAAGGCCACCATCGCCGCCTGCTCCCAGAAGGTCCTCGGGGTCTCGGCCACGAAGGAGCCCGCGGACAGCAAGGACGCCAGGCATCTTCTCCTCACCGTCCAGAACGCCGGCGACAAGAAGTGCAACCTCTACCGCTACCCCCTCGTACGGCTCGGCGCCGGCCGGAACACCGCCCCCGTGATCAAGGACAGTGACGCGACCCCGGGAGTGCCCGTCACCCTCGCTCCGGGGCAGGAGGCGTATGCCGCTCTGCTCGTCAACGGCCCCATGGACGAATACGAGGCCAAGAGCATCACCCTCAGCCTCCAGGGCAGCAAGCCCGGCAGCACGGCGGGCAAGCCGATCGACGTCCCCATGCCCGTTCCGACGCTGTACGCCAACGACTTTCAGCGTGTCACCTACTGGACGACCGCTTCCGGTTTCGCCCTGCGGTTCATCATGTCGCAGTGACGGACCTCGACCGGCACCGCTTCCCAGCGGCTGACCGGACCCCACGGTCCCGCTGATCACCGACTGGAAGCCGGCCGTGGCAGGCAGCACCACGACACGCCCACCCGCGCCACGCCCTCCCCTGGGACACCCATGTCCTCACGCCCAGGACAGGGGTGAGGCGGGTGGGCGCGGCGCGTCACCCGCCCACGTGCGTGGCCGGCCGGCGCACCCGGGATCCGGCGATTTCCGTGGACCGCGCGGGGTGCGCGATACTCGCTCCGACCTTTCAGATTTACATGTACAGGACAGTTGGAGGATCGATGCGCGGTGTGTTCGGACGACTGGTGGCGGCGTGTGCCGCGGTAGTCGCACTGCTGGTGCTCTCGCCGGCGCAGCAGGCGTACGCGGGGACATCCTGCACACCCGTGCTCGGCTGTTCGGAGACGTACAACTACTCGGGTTCCCTGGTCCTCGCGGTGCGGGACTGGACATGTTCGAGCGGAACGACCGGATCGTGGAACACCGGATGCGTCTCACTCGGCAACACGCGCTGGCTGAGCAACGGGTACCGGACGCCGAGCGGGCAGGACTGGGACGCCTTCAAGGTGGACGCCGGCTGGTGCGTCCTGGTGGAGTTCCAGATTCCGGCCAAGAAGTGGCACGTGACCTACGACCGGCGAGGCAAGTCCACTCCCGTCTACGTCAAGGTCGAGAACTTCGGTACCGCCTACGTCCGCGGGCAGTCCACCACCTCCTGCCCCTGACTCTTCCCGTTCTGACGTGGGGGTGCAGCTCCAGACTTGGTCCGGCGGAAGCGTCAGCTTCCGCCGGACCAAGTCCGTCGCGCCGTCGCGCCGAGGTCGACCGCGCCGTCCCTCCCAGATGGGATGAGGGTGGCGAAAGTTTCGGGGCATTCTTCGAGCGGGACTCCTCCAAGCGGCCGCAGCGTGCTCCACGCCCGAGCGTGGTCGAGAGCCCGGTGTTCTCCTGCCGCATGGGATCGCATCCAGCCACCGGGCGGCTGTCGCGTCGCCCATGCCGGGCCGCCCGTCGACGTCAGCGGAACTCCTGACCTTGCCGCGTTCGAGTCGTCTGATGCAGTAGCGAGCGGCGCTGCCCCGCTGACCCAGAGGGTGGGGAGGGGCGTGTCCGCGGCCGGCTCTCGCGGGTGGCGCCGCAGTGCGACCGGACTCGTATTCGCTGACTCAAGGCGCATCGCCGCAGTCGCGGCCCTGAATCTCGGGCCTGACCGAACTCCCTGCCGGTGACCGGACGCAGTCACCGGCAGCGGCATGGCGGTCGGGTTGCGCACGCGATCGGGCCGGGCCGGGCTCTGCCCGCATGGTTTTTCGTCGATCCGCCGGGCCGGCGAGGCCGGGCGAGGTCGGGCGAGGTCGAGCGCCAGACCAGGCGAGACGATTCGAAAAATTCGGCGGCGCTGGCGAATCTTGCGTGAAGTATTGACGTTGCCTGTCGGTTCCCTATGATCCGATTGATCGACACTTCGCCCATCGTTCGATATCACGCACATACCGGTCCTGCCCGCTCGCGGGGCGGGTAGGACCGGGTCGCGCCCATGGAACGGCCGAGTCGCAGGGAGTACGTTGCTCATGCCTATGTCATGCACGCGTCAGTGCAGTACCCGTAGCCGCACGCCTCCGGTCCTCACCACCGCCCGGCTCCGCAATCCATTGCTGCAGCCACGGTTCGGCTCGATCGCGCCACGACCCGGGACCGCGGCCCTGCCGGACTCCGGCTGATCACGGACGGCAGGCGGACCTGCCGGGCCGTCCGCAGCCCCAGGGAGTTCGTTTCGGCCGTGCTCACGCAAGCGCCGCGAACCGCACCACCTCGACAGTCCGGACGGCCCGCTCCGACGGGACGACCGGAACCCCTCACTCAAGAATCAAGAGGTCGTCATGCGTAAAGCGAACTTCACCCGTAAACGTCTGTCCATGGCTCTGGCCGCCACGGTCGCGGCCCTGGTCTCGACAGCGGCGTCTCTCGTCGCCAACCCGGCTCAGGCGGCCACCAGCGCGTGCGCCCTTCCGTCGACGTACCGGTGGACATCGACGGGCCCGCTGGCGCAGCCGGCGAACGGGTGGGCCTCGGTGAAGGACTTCACCAACGTGACGTACAACGGAAAACACCTGGTCTACGCGTCGAACTTCGCGGGATCGTCCTACGGCTCGATGCGGTTCAGTCCCTTCACGAACTGGTCGGACATGGCCTCGGCCGGCCAGGCCGGCATGAACCAGGCCGCGGTGGCGCCGACCCTGTTCTACTTCGCACCCAAGAACGTCTGGGTGCTGGCGTACCAGTGGGGGGCGTGGCCTTTCATCTACCGCACGTCGAGCGACCCCACCAACCCCAACGGCTGGTCCGCGCCGAAGCCGCTGTTCACCGGCAGCATCTCCGGCTCCGGCACCGGCCCGATCGACCAGACGCTGATCGCCGACGGTCAGAACATGTACCTGTTCTTCGCCGGTGACAACGGCAAGATCTACCGGGCGAGCATGCCGATCGGGAACTTCCCGGGCAGCTTCGGCTCGTCGTACACGACGATCATGAGCGACACGACGAACAACCTGTTCGAGGCGCCGCAGGTCTACAAGGTCCAGGGCCAGAACCAGTACCTCATGATCGTCGAGGCGATGGGTACGAACGGGCGGCGCTACTTCCGCTCGTTCACGGCCTCCAGCCTGGGCGGTTCTTGGACGCCGCAGGCCGCGAGCGAGAACAATTCCTTCGCGGGCAAGGCCAACAGCGGCGCGGCCTGGACCAATGACATCAGCCACGGCGACCTGGTCCGCAACAACCCCGACCAGACCATGACCATCGATCCCTGCAACCTGCAGTTCCTCTACCAGGGCAAGTCTCCCTCGGCGAGCGGCCCCTACAACCAGCTGCCCTGGCGGCCGGGCGTGCTCACCCTGCAGCGCTGACCCGCCTCGTCACAGGACGCCGACGACCGAGTGCCTGACCGGGCTGCTTACCCGTCAGGCACTCTCTCGTACGGTCGGTGCCGCCGCGGTCATCCGACTCCCAGGGTGCCCCCGGCACCGTCCACCGCCCGTGGCCTGCGTCGACTTACCATGTGGGGGCGTGTGTGCGCGTCAGTGCGGGGGAGGATGTCGTGGCCGTCTACGAGCTCAGGAATCGTCTGGTCGTCGGTATCGCCTCCAGCGCACTGTTCGACCTGGCGGAGGCGGACGCCGTCTTCCGCGATCAGGGGGAGGACGCCTACCGCGCGTACCAGGAGGACCACGTCGACGACACGCTGGGGAAAGGGGTCGCCTTCCCCTTCATCCGCAGGCTGTTGTCCCTGAACGATCTCTCGCCCGAGGACCCTCTGGTCGAGGTCATCATCCTGTCCCGCAATGATCCCGACACCGGTCTGAGGGTCATGCGGTCGATCCAGACCCACAACCTTCCGATCAGCCGGGCCATCTTCATGCAGGGCCGCTCGCCGTACCACTTCATGCCCGCCCTGAACATGTCCCTGTTTCTGTCCGCGAACGAAGACGACGTCCGCGAGGCCGTCGCGCTCGGGCTGCCCGCCGGGCGCGTGATCGGTCCAGCCGTGGCGGACGTGAGCGACGATCAGGATCTGCGGATCGCCTTCGACTTCGACGGAGTCCTGGCCGACGATGCTTCGGAACAGGTCTACCAGGCCAACGGCATCGAGGGCTTCCGCTTCCACGAGACCGCGAACGCCGCCACCCCGCACGACCCGGGCCCGCTGCGTGACTTCCTCGCGGGCGTGAACATGCTCCAGCGACGGGAGGAGGAGCGACGGGCTGGAGACGCCGACTACACGAGCCGCGTCCACGTCTCCCTCGTCACGGCCCGCGACGCACCCGCCCACGAACGGTCGGTGCGCAGCCTGAAGAACTGGGGCGTGACCGTCAACAACGCCTTCTTCCTCGGCGGCATAGACAAGAGCACGATCATGGAAGTCCTCAGGCCCCATATCTTCTTCGACGATCAGGTAGGGCACCTGACCGGCACCGCCCGCAGCACGCCCAGCGTGCACGTGCCGTTCGGGAAGATCAACGCACCGGACGGTGCGACGCCTGAACAAGCGCAACGATGAGCCTCGTTCGGAACGGGACGTCGACGCGGTGGCCGCCGAGTACAGCCGGCCGTCCGCACGACGCTCAGCACCGGTCGCGGCACGGCGGGCACTTCCGGAGCCCAGGCCGGGGGTCACGCCCGGGCTGACGCCCTTGTCCCACGACCGAATCGGCGGGGATCATGATCGCGTGCATCCCCGAGAGAGACTCCACGAACTGCTCCCGTGCGCCGGACTCACGCTTGTCGAGGACATGCGTCCAGGGAGCCTGTTCCCGCCGGAGGCCGGCTGGCGCGTCGCACGAGGCATCGCGGCGCCGGACGGTGCCGTGCGGGAAGCGCTCGACGCCGCGTGGTGGCGCCGCCTCGCAGACGCCGACGGCGAATTCCTGGTGGCCGTCCTCGGGCACAGGATCGGCGGCAACGACGCCTGGTGGACCCGCGTCCGATACGACGGCGCCGGCGTGCCGGGGTTGACCCCGAACCCCGGGTTCGTGGCACTCTCCCTTGACGGGCAGGTACTTCTCGCCGAGGTGCCCGGCGTGGACGGCCCCCGGGTGACCGCGCTGGACCGGCTGCCGGAGCGGCTGGAGGAGGCCGCCGCGGCAGCCGCGCGCGAGACGGAGGCCGAGCGCGCCGAGGCGTGGGCAGCGGTGCCCGGCCGGCCCGCGTGGCCTCTGCACTGGGCGGAGGGCATCGGATCCAATCCGGCCGCGCCGGACGAACTGCTGATCCAACTGCTGGACGTCGCGGAGGGGTTCCTGCACGGCTGTGAGCGGCCCGCCGTTCTCGACGCCGCCGTTTCGCACCCCGACCCACGGGTGCGCGCGAGGTCCGCCGACACCTTCCGGCCCAAGCTCACGCCCGATCAGTGGATACGCCTCGTCCGCGCCGAGCCCTCGCCCAGCCGGCGCGTGCTCTGGGCCGAGCAGGCCCGCGTGTGGGGCGTCGAACTTCCCGAGGACCTGTACGACGAGTTCCTCGCCGGTCCGTCCCGCGACCTGGCCGCCCGATTCCCCGGACTGCCCGCCGACCGTCTCCCGGGCCTCGCGGCCGACGCCGATCCCCGGGTGAGGGTGGCTGCCTGCGCTCGGTGGGACGACCTCACCGCGTCACTGCGGGAGCGGCTGCTGGCCGACACCGACGACGAGGTCCGTACGGCCGCGCTGCTCGCCCACCACACCGGCGTCCCCATGCCGCGCGAGGTCTTCGCCGCCCTGCCCGACCCACCGCGGGCGCTCGAACGATGCCGTTTCGCACCCGAGCTGGAGGCGGACCTGGTCCGGAACGGGGACGCTGAGGCACGCCGTGCGCTGGCCGCCAGTCCCGGCCTGGGCGCCGACGGCGTCGCCGTGCTGGCTGAGGATCCGCAGGCGGACGTCCGCTCCGCGGTGGCACTGCGCCCGGACCTCACCGAGGAGCAACGCGCCACCGTACGCCATGTCTTCGACCCGACGCTGATGTCGCACACCCTGCCCTGGGTGCGCGACCTGCACGGTGAAGCCGACGCGATGCGCCGTCTCGCCGCGTCGTCCCACCCGCTGGTCCGCCGCAGCGTGGCGCGAGCCCGGCACCTCCCGCCGGACGTCGTGGAGCTTCTGGCCCGGGACGAGGACCGGGCGGTTCGCCTGTTCCTCGCCGAATCGTGCGACGACGCGCCGGCCGAGCTGCTGCTGGATGTCTGGCGCTGGTGGGACGGCAGTTTCACCCACCCCGGCCGCCCCCGCAGCCACCCCAACTTCCCCCGTACGGGCTTGCTGCGCCACGCCGACGACCCCAGCGGGCGGATGCGCCGCCTCGTCCTGGACGACCCTGAGTCGACACCGGCCGATGTCGCACGCCTGGTCCGGGATCCCGAACCCGAGGTGCGCCGCCGCGCGGCTGAGGACCCCCGGCTGTCACCGGCTGACGCGGTGCGGCTGCTGAGCGACCCGGAGTCCTACGTCCGTGGCGCGGCGACACGCAGTCCGCGACTGCCGGCCCGTGTCCTGGCCGGGTTGCTGCACGACCGCGACACGGCATGCGTGGCGGTCACCAACCCGGCGATCCCGGTCCCCGTCCTGCACCGCATCCTGGCCGCGGCCGCGGTGGCAGCCCTGTGAGCCGACGGACGCACGGTGGGAAAACCCGTGCCAGGACCCCTGGGACACCGACCGAGGCGGGAAATGGGTTCGCGACGTCGGGGGAGCGGATGACAGGGTGCGGCGCATGGCACCCCCGTACCAGATCCGCGCGGACTACGACGCCGACACGATCGTCGTCTATCAGGCATACACGCCCGCCATAGCCGACGCGGCGCTGCGAGCGGGCCGCTTCGTCGCGCCGTTCTCGCTCCGCAGGATGACGTGGATCAAGCCGTCGTTCCCATGGCTGATGCACCGCAGCAACTGGGCCCGCAAACCCGGGCAGGAGCGCGTTCTCGCCGTGCGGATGTCCCGGCAGGGCTGGGAGGGGGCCCTGTCCCGCGCCGTGCTCACCACCGCGGATCCGGCAGCCGTGGCCCGGGCGGCAGTGCACGTCCAGTGGGACCCGGAACGCTCGTCGCGCGGAGCCGCACTGAACCACTACAGCATCCAGGTCGGCATCGGCCGCGATCTCATCCGCACGTTCACCGACGACTGGATCGTCAGCCTCACGGACCTCACCCCCCAGGTCCGCAAAGCCGCGACACTGACACAGACCGGGCACGCCGCCAAGGCCCAGCGGCTGTTCCCCGCAGAACGGGCGTATCCACTGCCACCGCACCTGGAACGCCTCCTGTCCCCGGGCAGATGACGGCCGACCGGCGGGGGAACGGTCGCCCGCCCCCGGGGCTGCCCCCGGGGCTGCCCCGGGGTTCTCAGCCCCTGCCCGACGCGCCTACCGGCCCGCCTGCGGCATGGCCGCGCGCTGATCGAGCCTGCGCAGCGCCATGTCCCCCCACTGGAGATTGTCCCGTTCGAAGGACATCCCGCGCAGCAGGGTGAGGTAGGGGCCGATGCGTTCGGCCTCGGCGAAGTACGCCTCCTCGGAGCGCCCGTCCAGGAGACGCATGCGGAGTCTCTCGTAGCGGGCGAGCTTGGCGGTGGCCCAGTCCATGCGCTCGGTGACGGCGGCCCGTACGGCGTCGAGGTCGCCCGCGTCCAGACACTGCACCTTGACCAGCAACTCGTCCCGGATCACCGCCGGTTTGCCCAGGGGCTCGGCGGTGTAGGCGCGGACGGCCTCCCGGCCCGCCTCCGTCAGCGAGAACAGCCGCTTGTTGGGACGGCGTTCCTGCTCGACCACGCGGGCTGTGACCAGCCCGTCCGTCTCCATGCGGTCCAGCTCTCGATAGAGCTGCTGAGGTGTCGACATCCAGAAGTTGGCGACCGTCGCGTCGAACGCCTTCGCGAGGTCGTACCCGGACGCCTCGCCCTCCAACAGCGCGGCCATGACCGCGTTCCGCAATGCCATGGGCACACGCTAACAGCAGGGTGACTATTCAACGAGGTGACCGCCCATCTGATCTCGCCCATGGACACAGCGCGAGTCCAGCCTCTAGCCTCCCTCGGAGCTATTCAAATAGTTGTATAGGAGAGAGGTCGGTTTCATGCATCCCTTCCGCAAGGCTGTCGAGAGCGACGACATGGACGCGGTGGCTGCGCTGCTGGCCGACGACGTCGTCTTCACCAGTCCGGTCGCCTTCCAGCCGTATTCGGGCAAGGCGATCACCGCCGCGATCCTGCGCGGGGTCGCCCGTGTCTTCGAGGACTTCACCTACGTCCGCGAGATCGCCAACCCCGACGGCCGCGACCACGCCCTCGTCTTCACCGCCACCGTCGCCGGCAAGAAGCTCCAGGGCTGCGACTTCCTGCATGTCGACGAACACGGCCGCATCGACGAGTTCACGGTGATGGTGCGTCCGCTCTCGGCCGCGATGGCGCTGTCCGAAGCGATGGGTGCTCAGTTCGACCGTATAGCCGAGGAGGCGGCCGGCGAGTGACCACGACGACCGACCGCGGCGCGGTCACGGCGGCGCGAACAAGCCCCGCCTGACCGCCGCCTTCCGCGAGCCCCGGGGGTGGAGAGTGGACTGCGCGTCCGCGCCCACGGTCCGCTCTTCCGGCTCTGCCGCGCAGGCACGCGCCGAGGCACCCGCCGTCTGGAGGCAGGCGTGGGAAACATTCGAGCCGCCCCTTGGCGCGACTCGTCGACACGCCCGCCGTCGATCACGACCGAACGGGCGGCGAGTGGCGAGCGGCGCACGTCCGGCGGTCTCACGGCTTCGGTGGCCGGGCAGGCTGGGCCGTACGGGATGCCGTGCCGGGCCGGGCAGGCAGCCATGGCCGGAAGGACCGGTCCGGCAGCCACCTGACGGTCGCGAATGCTGACGCGCCAGTACAGATCTGGTACTGCGAGAGGGTGTACCCCGTTCCTGGACTGTGTTCCGTTCTGTACCGTTTCGTTCCGTGATGGGAGGGGCGTTCGCCCGCTCCGCCACCGTCGTCCCGGTCCCGCGTGTGCGCAGAAGGAGAACTGTCGTGAACGAACTTCCCGACCCGGTCGAAGCCGACCGCGCCCTCAAGGCCAAACACAGGGCGATGTGGGCGCAGGGTGACTACCCGGCCGTGGCCGCCGAGATCATCCCCGAACTGGGCCCGATCCTGGTCGAGGCGTGCGGGCTGCGCGGCGAGGGCGGCCGAGGGGCTTCCGGCACCGCGGGGCGGGCCGTGCGGCTGCTGGACGTGGCGGCCGGTTCAGGCAACGCGGCGATCCCCGCGGCGCTGGCCGGCGCGAGCGTGGTGGCGAGCGACCTGACCCCGGAGCTGTTCGAGGCCGGACGGCGGCTCGCGGCGGAGCGGGGCGTCGAGGTGGAGTGGCGACAGGCCGACGCCGAGGCGCTGCCGTTCCAGGACGACGAGTTCGACGTGGTGCTGTCCTGCGTCGGGGTCATGTTCGCGCCGCATCACCAGACCGCCGCCGACGAAATGGTCCGCGTCTGCCGCCCCGGAGGCACGATCGGCCTGCTCAGCTGGACGCCCGAGGGCTTCCTCGGCCAGATGTTCGCCACCATGAAGCCCTACATGCCGCCGCCCCCGCCCGGTGCGCAGCCCCCGCCCCTGTGGGGGGACGAGGCACACGTCCGCGCCCTGCTCGGGGACCGGGTCACGGACGTCGAGGCACGCAAACAGACGGTCCTGGTCGACCGTTTCAAGAGCCCCGAGGAGTTCCGTGACTACTTCAAGGCGCGTTACGGTCCGACCATCGCCGCCTACCGGGCCGTAGCCGACGACCCCGCCCGTACGGCCGCACTGGACCGGGACCTCGCCGACCTCGCCCAGCGGCACGACCAGGGGGCGGGCAGCACGGCGATGGAGTGGGAGTACCTGTTGTTCACCGCACGCACGGTGTGACCGCCTGACAGCGCGAGGACGGACGCCGCGCCCGGCCGAGGGCCGGCGCGGCGCCCGTCCGGGCCGGGCGCGGGCGGATGCCTGACGGACCCGTGCGTCCGGCAGCTCCAGGGCCGCTTCAGGCACGGGACCGGGGTTCGCCGAGCGGTGGTGGCTCTCCGGCGGCGCGAGGTAGGTGACGGGCAACCCGCCGGTGTCGACGACGATCTGGTCCAGGGCGATCGCGGGGCCGACCATGAAGAGCCGCAGGACGTGTTCGCCCGGTTCGGAGACCGTCATGGTGGTGGTCAGCTTCTCGATGCCGTCCTCGACATTGCCGGCCCAGGCGTCGCCACGGTTGCCGGTGGCGACTGCCTGACCCGACAGGACGACGACCGGCTGGTCGTCGAGAGAGGGGGCGACCCGGGCGGCGGCGTTCGTCGAGGGAGGGAAGCCGGAAGACGTTGACCCGGAAGTCCCCGGTGGTGGCGAAACGCACTCGACAGCGCAACTCCGGTGCCCGGCTGGTGAGCTCCTCGGTGATCGGGGTCGCCGTCGACGGCGCGGTCTCCATGGCGGCCGTTCGGCGGCCGAGTCCGCGAACCGTCCGCCGGCGAGCCCCGCCGCGCGCCACCCGGTGGTCGAAGTGCGCGGCGTCGGGAGCCGGGCGCGGGGCCTGTGGGCTCATGGGCGTTGCGGCACGGATGCCCGTGCAGTCTTCGGTCTGCCGGCCGGCGCGCCTGACGGATGCCTTCCGGGCCTCGCGGCGGCGGACGGTCGGTGCATCTCGTCCGGCGAGACCGGCCTGAACGTTCTTGACGATCGATGCCGTCCCCTCACCCGAAGTTCCGTCAGGAGTCCCGGCCGGCCGGAATCCGCAGGCTCACCTCGTAGCCGCCGTCCGGGGTGGGACCGGAACGGAAGGTGCCGTCGAGGAGTTCGGCGCGTTCTCTGAGGCCGATCAGGCCCTGTCGGGAGCCGGGGAGGGGCAGTGAGGGGCGGGTGGGTGGTGTGTTCGTGACGGTCACACCGAAGGTGGCGCGGTCGTCGGCGCTCCAGACCCGTACGGCCGCACGGGCACCCGGCGCGTGTTTGCGGACGTTGGTGAGGGCTTCCTGGACGGTGCGGTAGACGGTGCGCTGGGCGGTGGTGCCCACCTCCGGCGGGAGTTCGCCGGTCAGCTCGGTGTCGATGCCGCTGCTCGCGACGAGTTTGTGCAGGTCGGCGAGGGTGGGCTGCGGGGTGAGTTCGGTGGCCCTGCCTCCGGAGGCGCGCAACAGGGTGACCATGTGCCGTAGTTCGTCGAGCGTGTCGACGCTCAGGGAACGGATGGTGCGCGCGCCCTCCTTGAACGCGGGGTCGGTGGCGGCGACCTGCAGAGCACCTGCCTGGACGGCGATCAGGCTGACCTGGTGGGAGACGACGTCATGCATCTCACGGGCGAGCTGGGCGCGTTCGTGGGCGAGCACGGCCTGGGAGTGCAGCAGGCGCTCGTGCTCACGCGCCTCCTCGATCTCGACGATACGGCGGGCCAGGTCCCGGCGGGCCTGCACGAGCTGGCCGAGCAGCACCGGGGCCGCGGCGGTGGCGAGTGTGTAGAAGAAGTAGACCAGGGTCCAGGCTCGGTCGTGCGCGCTGAGGTCGTTCAGCGGCCACGGGGCGGCGGAGGCCAGGGCGAACAGTATGGCGCAGAAGACGAGCAGTCGGCGGTCGCGGGAGCGTTCGGCCAGCGTGAACAGGGCAGCGAACGGGGCGAACACGACGTCCAGCATGAGGCTGGCGGGAAGGGTGAGAAGGAAGACCGGCAGGGGGAAGCGCCGACGCACCACGAGGGCGGCGCACGCCAGCGCGGCCGTGCCCTGGGACACGGGGGTGGAGTCCTCGAGGCAGAACAGGACGTCCACGCAGGCGATCGCGACGACCACGAGGTCGAGCACCGGATCCGGGATCCGTGCCCACCAGGCTGGCGAGGTGGTCATCGCCCCGCCCTCACGGGCCGCTGCCCACCGTCGAGCAGCCCGGCCCGCTGGGCGAGCAGGGCAGCCCGCACCCTGCCGGCGACCCGCAGCTTGCTGAGGATCGCGCTGGCATGGCGCTTGACGGTGCCCTGGCTGAGATGGACGAGCGTACCGATCCCGGCGTCGGACAGCCCCTCCGCGAACAGCACCAGGACCTCGCGCTCGCGTCCGGTGAGCCGGCCGACGCGCGCGGCGTCCTCGGCGTCGACGGTCGTGGCACCGGGACGACTCTGCCAGACGTCACGGGATGCCCTCGGTGACATCACGACCCCGCCCGCGACCACTGCGCGTACGAACTGCGCGAGTTGGTCGGGTTCGGTGTCCTTGAGCAAGCAGCCGGCCGCGTCCGAGCGCAGCGCGGTGAGGATGTGCTCGTCGGCGTCGACGGTCGTCAGCATGGCCATCACCGGCGGTTCCGGGAGGGCGCGCAGCTGCCTCAGCACGGTCAGCCCGTCCGCGTCCGGCGTCCGGATCACGTGCGCTCCGCCTCGTCGTAGTTGTGCGTACGTCGCGGGCCGTACGTCGCTGCTGATTGTCACAGGATCGACAGTAGAACGGGAAATGCCCGGGAGGGACGGGCGGACGTAGACTCCCCCCGCCTGGGGGTGCGTTCCGGTCGTACGGCGGGGCGCGGTGACCGACCCGGCGGTGTCGTGGCCTGACCGATGGGTGGAGGCAGGCTGTACGGGAGCGACCTGCAGGGCAACCGGTCGCGTTTCCGTTGCCCATCGTTCCGAAAGAGATCATGAGCTGATGACCGACTCGAACGCGGCCCGCGTGAGCCTGCTGGTGCTGTACTCGCCGCGACTTGAGGAGTGCCTGCGCTTCTACCAAGGGCTCGGCCTGCGCTTCACCGCGGAGCGGCATGGCCGGGGCCCCGAACACCATGCCGCCGTCCTGGGGGACGGCGTGGTGTTCGAGCTCTATCCGGCCCGCCCGGGCAGACAGACCGACGCACTCCGTCTGGGCTTGGCGATCAAGGGCACGAGCGCGTCTCCACCGCTTGCCCCCGGCCGCCATCTGCTCACCGACCCCGACGGCCGGACCGTCGAGGTCCACTGCACTTGAGCACTCCGGGGCGGCCAGGACATCGGGCAGGACCTTTCCCGGCACCATCACCGGTCCTCGCTGGAAAGCCGTCCGTGAGACAGGCGGCGGCGGTGCGGCTGACGGACGCACATGGGGAGCCGAAGAAGACGTGTACGGCGTGGCCGCGGCCGTCGGGCAGAGGGAGCCCGGCGGCCCACGGGGTACCGCCCCCCCCGGGCCGGGGCAGCGGCAGCGGGATCGGCAGCGGGGTCGGCCGAATGGTCGAGGCACCAGTTGCCCGGCCGGGAGCGGACGCCCGCGCCACCCGGTCTGAAGCGCTTCCCGAAGGAAGGCGAGGTATATGTCTCGCCCGCCCTGGCAGCGATGCTGCACGACCTCCCCGCGAGCCAACTCGCCGACCGCTTCGCCCAGATGACCTCCTACGGCACGATCGGCGCCACCGGCCTGGCCTCGCCCGACGAACTGGTCGCCGACGGCCGCGGTTCGTCGAACCTGCTGTAGCGAGGTCTGACGAAGAGGACGCCGGCCCGGCGTCTCGCGGGCCCGGAACCGCGTTCGGGCCGGGCCGTCCGTCTGCTCAGCAGGCGATGACGTACCAGACCGGGGTCCAGAAGACGTCGTTCTTGGCGGGAGCGTCGATGGAGAACATCCAGGCACCGTTCGCGTCGTAGAAGTGCGCCCTGGTGCCCGGAGTCTGGTTGTTGTGGAGGGAGCCCCAGCCCACGAGGTTGGGCAGAGTGTACGTCGTGCTGCACACGGTGTAGTCGAATCTGTTGCCGTTCCCGCCCTTTCCGCACACGTAGTAGTAGGCGCAGTTCAGCGGAGCAGCGAGGGTGCTTGCCCCGGCGCCATCGGGAATGACGGCGTTCTTCATCTGGGCCGCCGTCAGTGACGGCTGACGGGCCTCCTCGGACGTCAGGATGCCGTTGGCCCCCTTGACACCGCTGCCGTCGGCGGCGGCCGTACCGTTGAGCCCGAACGTCGAGGCGACGATCGCCGCTGCCGCGAAGAGCGTCGCTGTCAACTTGCGTAATGCCATGTGAAGTTCCCTCCCTCTGCCGTCAACTCGCGCTCCAGATAAGACGGTCGACGGTTCTTCACCTTCGGGCACCGAATCGGAACAGACAACCCCTGAACGCGTGACACGACTGTCGGGCCTGAACGGGAGGGACAGGGAGCGGCGGCGACGGCGACAGGAGCGCATCGCAAGCCGGGCGCTTCCCGCCTGGCGCAAGCTCGTGGACGCACAGAGACGCGAAGAGCCCCTCGCCCGTCTCGACGCCGGCACGGCAGCCAGGGTGAGCCCCCCGCCACGCCTCAGCCTTACGACACACCGCGTCCGCACACCGCTTCACCCCACACCACGAACCGGGCGTTGTCGGCTCGCATTGTCGGGTAGGGGGGTGCCGTCCGCCTCCCAGAAGATCTTAAAAGGTGAATTACCTGCTTTTGTGCGACATTAGTGCGTTGTGGGGGCAACCGGATCCGCGGCGAGGGACGTACGACGCGCGGCCCCGATCGAGGGCCGCTGAGCACGGTACACACTCGCCGCCGGCCGCTGTGCGGCACATATCCCCAGGTGGAACGAGGTGACAGCTGTGAACGCGTCGTACCCGAACGGACACCCGAAATTCCTCAGCAAGCCGAAGATGCCGAAGCTGGACAACGGCCTGCCCAGCATCGTCTATGCCCAGGCCTCACCCCGCTCGATCGGTGGGACCTCGCTCTTCGAAGCCGGGGCCGTCACCGCGCGTACGGCGCAGTCGGTCCAGTCGGAGGTCCGCATCGTGGAGCAGGCCGCGCAGCAACTGCGTGAGGCCGGATTCACGGTGTTCCGCGAGACCGGACGCCCCCGAGGCGGCCCGGGCGAACTCGCGCCGGAGGCGACCCTGAACATATCCGGGCCTCCCGACCTCTACGAGCGTGCCTTCCACTGCACGCTGCAGCCCGAGGAGCGACCGGTGCTCAAGGAGCACCAGAGGGAAGACCTCGCCACGTTCGTGGAATGCCCCCAGACCGACATGCCGGGTTTCATCGACACGGCGGACACCGACTTCGCCAACGTCCTGGAGGGGGTCGCCCTGGAGGAGCCCCGGTTCTTCTTCGCGACCGCTCTGGCCCCGACCACGGACTACTGGCACCTGGACGTCCCGGGCGACGTCTCGCTGGGCTGCAACGCCGACAAGGCCCATCGTGACGGCGTCACCGGCAAGAACGTCAAGGTGGTCATGACCGACTCGGGCCACTTCGCGCACCCGTTCTTCTCGGCGCGCGGCTACCGGGTCAGGCCCGTGGAGTTGGGGCCGGGCGCCACCGCGCCGGCCGACGACGAGAGCGGGCACGGCACCGCCGAATCCGCCAACATCTTCGCCGTCGCGCCGGACGTCGACTTCACGATGGTCAAGATGAGCTTCTTCAACACCATCGGGGCCTTCAACAGAGCCGTCGCGCTGAACCCCCACGTGATCAGCAACAGTTGGGGGTCGAGCAGGCGGCATCCCAATGAGTTCAGCGCGGCGGACCAGGCGATGGCCGCCTCGGTCGCCGTGGCCGTCGCCGGCGGCATCGTCGTGGTCTTCTCCGCGGGCAACGGTCATTTCGGCTTTCCCGGCCAGCACCCCGACGTCATCTCCGCGGGTGGGGTCTTCATGTCGCCCGACGGAACCCTGCGCGCGTCGGACTACTCCAGCGGCTTCGCCAGTGAGATCTTCCTCGGCCGTAATTCGCCCGACCTGTGCGGGCTCGTCGGCATGCGGCCCAGGGCGGCCTACATCATGCTTCCGGTCCAGCCGAACGACGACATCGACCGCGACCTCGCCGGGAACAGCCATCCCGACGGCGACGAGACCCTGGCCGACGACGGCTGGGCAGCCATCAGCGGGACCTCCGCAGCGGCTCCCCAGATCGCCGGTGTCTGCGCTCTGGTGAAGGAAGCGGCCCCCCAGCTGAACCCGGCCCAGGTCCGGGACATCCTGCGCAGCACGGCCCGTGACGTGGCCGCAGGCCGCTGCTTCCTCCGGGAGGGTATGGGGCACTTCGCTGTCCCGGGCCCCGACCTGGCGACCGGAACGGGTCTCGTCGACGCACGGGCGGCCGTCACCGCCGCCCGCCAGCAGTAGGGGCAGCGGCCTCCGCCGTGTCCGAGGGCCGACAGCAGGACCTCCTGTCCGCGCTGGTCATCCTGCGTCCGGCGGGGGAGGAGCCGATCATGGACGGACTGACCGCCGACCGCGTCCACCGGCTCGTCCCCTCCCCGGATGTCGTCCGAACAGTCAGCCGCTGGTTCACGGCACGGGGCTTCGAGGTCGGTGACGCGGTAGGCATCTCCTTCGCGCTCACCGGCCCGCGTTCCCTGTTCCACGACACCTTCGGTCTCCCCGAGGGAGCCCCTCGACCGGAGGCCCTCGATGCCGAAGCCCTGCCCGGGGACGTGGCCCGGAGCATCAGCCGGATCACCTTCGCGGCGCCCCCGGACTTCGGCCCGGCCCACCCATGAGAACGCAGAAACGCCCGCACTCGACACCACTGGTCCCCACTCCGCTCCTCTCGACCGGTGGGTGATGCGCAGCGCCGTGTGTCTCGATCACGGCACGACAACGGGAGGCACCTGTGGCACAGATACGGATAGCTACGTTCAACCTGGAGAACTTCGACGAGCCGGCCCCGGACAGGCCCCCGTCGCTGGCCGACCGGATCGCGCTGATGAAGCCGCAGATCACGCGGCTGCGGGCGGACATCGCCTGTTTCCAGGAAGTGCACGGTCAGGAACGTCCCGGCCAGCCGCTGACCTGCTCGCACTGAAGGAGCTGCTGACCGGAACCAACCTCGACGGCGCGTCCCTGACCAGCACCAAGCCCGCGAACGACGCGGTCTTCGACCTGCGTAACCTGGTCATCGCCACTCACCTGCCGGTCATCAAGCACCAGCAGCTGAAGAACGACCTGGTCAGCGAGCCGCGCTACCAACGGCTCACCGCGAAGCCCCCTGACGCCGGCCCGGTCGCGATCGGCATCGAGCGCCCGATCCTGCACGCGCAGATCGACGTCGACCACGGGGCACCCGGCCGTCTGCTGCACATCATCAACGTGCATCTCAAGTCCAAGCTGCCCAGCGACATCCCAGGGCAACTCACCGGCACCCACATGGACATCTGGAACAGCGCCGACGGCTGGGCCGAGGGGAGTTTCCTGTCGTCCATGAAGCGCATGAGCCAGGCTCTTGAAGTCAGGCGGCTCATCGACCAGATCCTCGACGACGACCCGGACGCACGTGTCATCGTCGCCGGTGACTTCAACGCGGAGCCCGAGGAAGTACCGGTCCTGGCCATCTGCGGCAACGTCGAGGACACCAACAACGGCGACCTCGCCACCCGGGTCCTGGTCCCCATCGAGCACACGATCCCCAACGAGGCCCGCTACACCCTCTTCCACCACGGCCGGGGCCAGATGATCGACCACATGCTCGTCACCCGCAACCTTCTCGCCCACTACCGCGGCTCGGAGATCCACAACGAGATCCTCCACGACGACTCCATCGCCTTCGCCACCGACGTCAAGTACCCCGAGTCCGACCACGCCCCCGTCGTGGCCACCTTCGACTTCGACTGACGCCACGAGGCGGCCGCGACGAGCGCCGACCCGGCGTCAACGGCGCCGGGTCGGCGGGGTCGTGATCCGCTGGCCGGCTCCATGTGGCACACGTAGGCGATCAACTGCTGGAGTGTGGCGAACATCCGCAGGAACGCGCCGGCGCCGATGGACAGGGCCGGTATGCCCGCGTTCCGGAGCACTCGGTAGGTCCAGTTGGAGATGGATCCCCAGTCCCGCCGCAGGTCGACGTTCTCCTCTCCCATCTGGGCGCCGCCTGTGCGGTGGTCCCGGATGTTGGTCCGGACGTTGGTCCGGATGGTGTCGAAGCTCCGGCAGACGCCGGCGGCTTCGGACCTAGCCTGAATGATCACGCCCGCCGACGCCCCGGGGCGCGGAATCACCGCGACCCGGGGCTCAGGATCAGCTGCAGCGGAAGGCGCCTGCGGCCCTAGTTCCGGTACCGGAACACGATCCGGCCGCGCGCCAGGTCATAGGGCGGCAGCTCCACCAGGACCCGGTCCTCCAGCATGATCTTGATGTAGTTCTTGCGGATCTTCCCGCTGATGTGCGCCAGCACCTGGTGGCCGTTCTCCAGCTCCACCGTGAACATGGCGCTGCGCAGGCACTCGACGACCTTGCCCTCGACCTCGATGACGTTCCTGTTCCTCGTCATCGCACCAGCTCCAGGTTGCTGCTCATCGGCCGGGCACCGATGCCCTCGAACAGCGCCCTGGCCGCCCGGTTGGACTCCTGGACCTCGGTCCAGGCCTCGGCGAACCCGGAGCCGTGGAGTGTCTCCAGCGCGTGGGCGAGCAGCGCCCGCGCGATACCGCGGCGCTGCTCGCCGGCCCGGACCGCGAGCAGTCCGATGCGCGGCCGGATCGGGATCACCACCCGGATCAGCCCCAGGTAGCGGTCCGGCGCCGCGGCCACCGCGTACTTCGACGGGTCGAGGATGCTGTCGCCCTCCGGGAACGGAATCACCTCCGCGGGCATCGACTGCCAGCCGGCACCCGCCTCGACTTCGTCACGGACGGCACGGTCCACCTCTCGCAACAGGCTCTCGTCCGCCTGTCCGGCAGGCACGATCGTCACGCCGGAAGGCGGCCGGACCGCCTGCAGCCCTGTGATCCGCGGGTTGGTCGGCACGGCGTACTCCCACTCACGGCGCCGGACCGTGAAACCGGCCCGCCGCCAGCGAGCCGTCAGTTCGACGTCTGCTTCGTCGACCACCGTGTGCAGGGGCCCCGGCAGTCGCGCCAGCATCGCTTGGGCGAGCCGGTGGAAGGCGGCGTCGTGCCAGGCGTCGATGCTGACGAACAGACGCCCGTCGGCTCGGTGCTGCGCATGCCCGCGCCCGACCACCAGGTCGTCGTCCAGCGCATGCCATTGCCTGTCCGCGACACGCGTGATCATCACCGCGTTCTCGCTCAGGCCGGATGGGAAAGGCTGTGTGTTCATCGGAGTCTCCCTCCAGGAGTGCCTCGATCTCAGGCGCTCCTGGCGACACCGAACGTCAGCCGCCGGACCGTGACGGATCGAGGGAGCACCCACGGGTAACTGTGTTCACGGGGACTCACCTCCTACGACGACTTCACGGTCCACCGAGAAAGTAGCAGCTGGACGCGATCGTGCTCAAAGCCTTTTGCGGAAACGTGCGTGATCTCCGGGCGGCGCGGCAGATCGCGTCGGTCCCAGGTCCCTGACCTTCCGCCCAGGTGAGCCGGTTCGGCCGGACCGGCCACGACGAACCGGCTGCGACCAGGACCTTTTGGGACGCGGGATTCTCGTGGGCGGGACAGGGGCCTGGTTGTCACAGCATCGAGGAAGGCGTCCAGGTACTCGCCGAGAACGACGTCCTGGACGACGACGGTCCACCCCGCCCGCGCGTACAGGTCCGCGACCGCGGCTGTTGCCTGGCCGGGCGCGTCGGCGGTCTGCCCCGAGTCGGAGCGGACCGCCGAGCTTGCGGGCTGGACCGTTGCGCACCTTCGCATCTGCCGGAGCGAGCCTCGCGTGCAGGGTCTCCGGTGTGTGACCCACTTACTCGGCAGGCCGGCCTGCCGGCCGGGCGGATCAGCGCAGTCCGGCGAAGAGGTCGTTCTCGGGCAGAGCCGCGCCGGTGGGGTCCTGGACGCGTACGAAGGTCTCCATGCCCATGAACTCGCCGAACCGCTCCTTGCCCATCTTGAGGAAGAAGATGTTCTCGCCCTGACTGGCGTGCGCGGCCAGCGAGTCGAACTTCTGGCCGCTGAACGCGGTGGTGTCCACCCATGTGCTGACCTCGTCGTCGGGGAGGCCGATCTTGGCCGTCGCGGCGGCCTCGGCGGGGTCCGGCTCCGGCATCTCCGGATGGAACTCGCGCATGATCTCGCCGAACCGCTGCATCATGGAGTGGGGCATCGTGGTCCAGTACACCTTCGGTGTCAGCTCCGTCATCTCCAGTGCCGCCATCGTGATGCGATGGGCCTGGATGTGGTCGGGGTGGCCGTAGAAGCCGTTCTCGTCGTAGGTGACGACCACATCAGGGCGGTACTGCCGCATGAGTTCCGCGAGCCGGGCCGCGCCTTCCCGCACGGGGGTCTGCCAGAAGGACCCGGGGGCCTCATTGCTCGGCCAGCCCATCATCCCGGAGTCGGCGTAGTCCAGCGTCTCCAGATCACTGATCTTCAGGACCTCACAGCTCGCTTCGAGTTCCTGGCGGCGCATCGAGGCGACGGCCGAAGGATCGTGCCCGGGATCGCCGGGCTTGACGCCGCCCGGCCCGTCACCGCATCCGCCGTCGGTACACGTCACGAGAACCGTCCGGACGCCCTCTGCCGCGTACCGCGCGAGGACCCCTCCGGTTCCGGTGGCCTCGTCGTCGGGGTGGGCGTGCACTGCCATCAGCGTCAAGGGCCGGTCAGCCATGAAAAGAGTCCTCCAGCGGACATACGTGTCGGTCCGAGCGCGCGGCGGACGTGCCTCGGCTCTCCGTCGATCTAACCGTGACGGCCGTACCGACTGTTCCCGGCACGGCCGCTTGTTTCAGGCGGCTTCGCGCCCAGCCTCGGCAGGCCCGGGCCATGGCCCCGGCCCACGGCCCGGTCCCCCAGTGGGTCCCCGGCCGGGGCCGGCCCGGCACGGCACCCTGCTCCGTCCGCCGAAGCGCTGGGCCGGAGGGAAGGCCGCTGGTACAGCGTCTCGGCCACCTCCTGGTGCCTCGGCGAGGGCCGAGTCACGCCGAGAGGCCGGCAAAGCGCTCAGGCCACGGACGGGCATGTGCCGGAGCCATCTCGGCGCCTCCCGGCTGGCTGTCCCCCGGGAGCCACCTCGGCGCCTCCCGGGGGACAGTCAGCCGCTCGCCGCGGCCTTCTTGATCGCTTCGCGGATCCGGGAGTACGTCCCGCAGCGGCAGACGTTCTCGATGTGGTCGATGTCGGCGTCGGTCGGGTGGGGCGTCTTCTTCAGCAGGGCCACCGCGGCCATGATCTGCCCCGGCTGGCAGAAGCCGCACTGCGCTACGTCGCGGTCGAGCCACGCCTGCTGCACCGGGTGCAGCTTGTCGCCGTCGGCCAGCCCCTCGATCGTGGTGACCTCACGGTCCGCGCAGTCGGCGACCGGAACGACACAGGGCTGGATCTCCCCACCGTCGAGGTGGCTCGTGCAGGCGCGGCAGACGCCGACGCCGCATCCGTACTTGGGGCCGGTGACGTTCAGCAGGTCCCGCAGGACCCAGAGCAGCGGCATGTCGGCCGGCGCGTCGACCGTGACCGGCTTCCCGTTGAGGACGAAGGAGTAGGAGGGCATCGGTACCTTCTCGGAGATCGGCTCAGAAGCTGAGCGGGAAGCGGCGGGGCCTGGTGCCGGTCGCCCGGGCGTAGGCGTTGGCCACGGCACCCGCCGCCGCGGGAACACCGAGTTCACCCGCCCCGCCCGGCTCCCGTCGGGAGGGCATGATGTGCGCCTCGAAGCGCAGCGGGGCGTGCCGCTGGCGGGCGTACTGGAAGTCGGCGTAGCTGCTCTCGCGGACGGCGCCCCGGTCGATGTGCAGGCCGGCGTGCAGGACGGTGGAGATGCCGTCGATCGCGGTGCCCATGAGCTGGGCTTCGAGTCCCCGGGGGTTGACGGCCGTTCCGACGTCGGCCGCCATCACCGCCCTGGTCACCCGCGGGTTCTTCGGGTCGGTGGCGTCGATCTCGACCAGGCACGCCACGCACGAGCCGTACTCCTCGTGGACCGCGACCCCCTGCGCCCGGCCGGCAGGCAGGGACCGGCCCCATCCGCCGGCGTCGGCGACCTTGTCGAGTACGGCCTTGACGGCCTTGCTCCTGAGCGTGGCGCGCCGGAAGGCGACCGGGTCCTTGCCCAGGCTCCTCGCGACCTCGTCGACGACGATCTCCTCCGCCGTCCGCATCGTCCCGGAATCCACCGACCGCCAGGCGCCGAGCGGGATCGCCAGATCGACCGAACCCGAATCCCCGGTGACACGACCGAAGTTGTACAGGCCGCTGTCACTGGGCAGCGGACCGGCGGCGCGGGCGACAGCCTGCGTCACCCGGCCCTGGACAGGCCCCTGGGTACTTCCCTGGCCGGAAAGCCCCTGCTCCTCGTACGCCTCGCTCACGGAGGCCATCGTGTGGGCGAACGCCACCACCCTGCCCCGTGCGTGGCTGGCCCGGATCCGGTGGTGGCTGGCCGGGCGCATCCTGCCGTGGCGGATGTCGTCGGCTCGGCTCCACATCAGTTTGACCGGCAGGCGTGCCGCCTTGGAGATGAGCGCGGCCTCGATCGCGGCGTCATGGTTCAGTCTCCGCCCGAAGGAGCCGCCGCCCCGTACGACGTGAACCTTCACCTTCGACGGGGACAGTCCGACCGCCGAGGCGATGGTGTCCCGTGCGTCCATCGGCGTCTGGGAGGAGAACCAGATCTCGGCACGGGTCGCGCGGACGTCCGCCACCGCGGTCAGCACCTCCATCGGGGCGTGGCCGACGAAGGCGAACTCGAACTCGGCCTCCGTCTGCGTCGAGCCGCGCGGCGGGGTGCCGAGCCGGGGGACGGCGGCCCGCAACCGTGAGCGGATCGCGGCGTCGGAGAGCGGCACGAGCGGGCCCGGGGCCCAGGTGATCCGCAGGGCGTCCCTCGCCTTGAAGGCGTGATGGAACGACTCCGCCACCACGGCGACCCCGCCCGCGATCTCGACGACCGCGTGGACGCCGGACATGGCCCGCGCGGCCCGGGAGTCGACCGACAGGGCCTTCCCGCCGAGCGTCGGCGGCCGGGCCACCACGGTCGGCTTCGCCCCAGCGACGTTCAGGTCCCCGGTGTAATCGGCCTTGCCGGTGACGATGTCCCGGGCGTCGATCCGGGTCGTCGCCTTTCCGATCACCCGGTGCCGGGAGGCCGGCTTGGGTGTGGCCGACACGGCCGGCCGGCTGATCCCGGCGGCACTCGCGGTGAGCGAGCCGAAGGTGGCCGTACGTCCGTCCGGCGCGACGACCTCCGTGTTGCGGGTCCTCAGGGTCCGCGCGGGCACTTTCCAGCGCCTGGCCGCCGCGGTCACCAGCTTGGCACGCGCCAGGGCGGCCAGTTCGCGGGCCGGGCCGTACAGCGAACTCACCGAACTGGAACCGCCGGTGAACTGGTTGCCCCGCGCACGGGCGTCGGCGAGCGGGATCTCGACGTCGGCGAGCCGGGCATCGAGCTCTTCGGCGATCATCATGGCCACCGCGGTGGTGACACCCTGGCCGACCTCGACGCGCGGCAGTCGGACGACGACCTTGTTGGCCTCGGTGACCTGGAGAACCAGCATCTCCTCGTCGGTGCCGGTCACCAGGACGTCGGACGGTCGGCGCGTGGCGTCGGCGGAGGGCTCGGCGCCTTCCGCCGGCGCCGCGTCACAGCCCAGCGGCGCGGCCACGGTCAAGGTGGACGCCGCGAGGGAGTAGACGACGAACTTCCGGCGGGACAACTGACGCGCCAACGAACGCCCCTCTCCGAGTATCCCCGTGCTTCGACTGGTCTGATGTGCCAGGGCCCTTCGGGGTTGCCTGCGGGAGCAGAACTGGCGAAAAGAGTGCTGTGGCGAGCCGGACAAGGGGGGCGTTCCTCCCGCGGACGAGCAGGACGTGCCCCCGGGCGCGGCGGGGCGGAGGTCTCCGGGGGCGGGGCTACCGTCACGGGAATGACAGGAATCAATGCCGATCACCGGTGGTCCGAGTCCATGCCGGTGGCCTATGAGCGGTACCTGGTGCCGGTGGTCTTCCGGCCGTTCGCCGAGGACCTGACCGGGAGGGCGGTGGCACTCCACCCCCGGCGAAACCCACGGCGCATTCTCGAACTCGCCGCCGGAACAGGCGTGTTGACCTCGCACCTGCTCGCGGCGGCACCGTCGGCCGAAGTGACGGCCACCGACCTGAACGAGGCCATGGTCGCTCTCGGTTCCGCGCGCGCTCCGGGCGCCGCATGGCGGCAGGCCGACGCGCAGCGCTTGCCTTTCCCGGACGACGGCTTCGACCTGGTCGTCTGCCAGTTCGGCGTGATGTTCTTTCCCGACCGGGTCGCGGCCTACACGGAGGTCCGGCGTGTGCTGGCCCCGGGTGGCCGGTTCCTGTTCAACACATGGGGCCCGCTCGCCACCCACGCCTTCGAAGTCGCGCTGCAGGCAGGGTTGGAGCGGGCCTTTCCGGCCGACCCGCCGCAGTTCTTCCCGACGGTTCCGCACGGCTATGCCGACCCTGGCGTCGTGGTCGCCGATCTGGTGGCCGCGGGGTTCGCCGTCGAGGAGGAGCGGGAGGTGACGCTTCAGGGCCGGGCGATGTCGGTCGCCGACCTCGCCACCGGGTACCTCACCGGGACACCGGTGCGCGCGGCCGTTGCGGAGCGCGGCGACTCCGCGGCTGTCCGGGCAACCGTGATCGAGGAGATGACGGCCCGTCTGGGCCCGGATCCGGTCACCGCCCCGATGACGGCGTACGTCTTCCGCGCAGCGGCCTGAACACAGGACGGACCCGCACCCTGGTGGAGGCGTTCCGTTCGCGTGTGGGCAGGAGGGGACTTGGGGGCACCGGGTCCTGCCCGTTTCGGTCCTTCCTCCGGGGCGGGGCGTCGGTTACAAGGAGTGGGCGAGGTGGTCCGGTCGGCGGCCGGGCCGGTCGGGTGGCGCAGGGGCGGTCGCGGAACGGTGGGGTGCGGTGGAGAGCGAGGCGTCGCGGGAGCCGACGGCCACGACCGGGGCGCGCCACGAGGGGCCGTCCGGAGTGGAGAGGAGGATCGCTCAGTCCGCTCCGGAGGTCTCCGTGGTCGCCCGCCTGGCCCACCTCCAGGACGCGGCCGGAAACGCGGCCGTCGTGCGGCTGCTCGGCCAGGGTGAGGCCGCCGGGCAGGACGCCGTGGGGGCACCGGATCCTGCCTCTTAGGTCCTTCCGGCGCAGTGCGCGGTCGGTCTACAACGGGTGCCAGGGCAGCCTAGTTGTCAGGGAGGACGACCTGTGCACTCCGAGGGCCGGGAGCATCTCAAGGGCGGCGAACGGGCATCGGGCACGACACGCCGGACGCAGACGCAGACGCAGACGACGACCATGAGCGGTGCATGGGTACAGCATCTGCAGCGTGTGGCGAAGGACGGGACCCACCCGCGTGCCGGTTCGACGTCCGTCCAGCGCGTGGTGCAGAGCACCGCGACCGACGAACCCTCCGCCGGACAGGTCGAGGGGGCCGAGCAGGCCGGGCAGCAGGCCAAGGGGGCGGAGGTCATCGCCCGCCTGAGCCAGTCGATCGAACAGCACACGGTCCAGAGCACGATGAAGAAGAACGTCTTCGCGCCCGGTACCTGGTGGCCCGAGCAGTGGATGGTCGCCGGGCCGGCCCGGCTCAGGAAGACCCTCGACCGGCGCGTGATGCGCGGCGAGACGTTCAACGACCAGGAACTGCAGGACATCAGGCACCTCTCCCAGGTCAATGCCCAGTGGCTCGAAGCGGTGGGAATCGGCACCTACGAGCAGGCCGAGAAGTACGCCCAGGGCCGGTTCGACACCTGGCTGACGCTTCCCGCGGGCAAGCGCGTGCTCACCGCCACCCTGGCCGTTCGCGCCAACCACCCGGACGTGCGCGCCACGGGCCGGGGCACGCCCATCTCCCCGGACTACACACTCGGCCGGTTCATGATCACTCAGGCCCCGGGCACCTCACCGCAGGAGAAGCAGGGCCTGGAGCGGGAGCGTGACCGGCAGATCCGGGAGACCGCCGTCGACACCCTGCACCCGGCCGGCATCGCGCCCGAGCGCCTGCACCCGGACGGCGTCCCCGAGGCGGGCCCCACGACGGCCAAGGGCAAGGGCAAGGGCAAGGGCACGAGCACGGGGTCGGACTTCGCGGCGAAGGACGCACGGGCGCGCGAGATGCTCACCAAGGTGCTGCTCATCCTGCAGAACGGGCTGAAGCTGTACGACCCGAAGGCCGAGGCGCACGTCGCCGACTACGACAAGGACGTCATCCGCGCCCTCGCCCACGGCGGACGGGTCAACATCCGCATCCCCGCCCTGAGTTCCGCGGACGAGCCGGCCTACTCCCTGCCGGAGTTCCTGGGCGTGACCCAGGACGACCGGACGAACACCCGCGCGGGGGACGTCATCGACCGCGGCTTCGCCACGCACCGCACCTCGATCAAGGCCAACAAGGAAGGGAAGCCCGGCGCGTTCAAGGAGAAGGGCGGCCCCTTGGCGTCGGTCACCAACATGGTCTCCGTCGGTGCCGACCGTCCGGACCTGTGGGGACAGAACGTCTCCGGCGGCGGCCTCGGCTCCAAGGACTGGAACGGCGACGTCGTACTGCCGGACGGGACGCACGGCCACATGCTGCTGGTCCACCACCGGCCGACCGCACGGAAGGACGGATCACTGCAGATCGGGATCGAGACGCTCGCGCCGCATGCCACCAGCCCGGTGGGCTACGAGCACGACTTCCGCTCCACCGAGGCCACCGCGAACCCGGAGTCGGTCCTGCACGGTCACAAGGGCGACAAGGTCGGCTCGGGCGGCCTGGGAAAGAACGAACGTCTGGTCGAACTGGCGGAGATGGGGGCGGCCCATCCCAGCGGCGACTGGCGCACCTTCCTGGACGAGATCAAGAAACAGTGGGACGCGGCGCTGGCGGAGACCGAGGACGGCTCCCCGGCACGCCGTGCCTTGTACGAGGGCCTGGTGGGCCCACGGACCAAGCCGAAACCCTGATCACGGCAGCCTGGCGGGCAGGCTCAGTCCCCGTCCTCGCTGATGGCGTACACCTTGCCCTCGGCGTCGCCCACATAGACCGTGCCGTCGGCCACGGCCGGCGCGGAGCCGGCCATGGCGGTCGTGGTCGCGTTCCAGTTGGTGTCGCCCGTGCCCGCGTCGACCGCGTACACGTGGTCGCCGCTGACCACGTACACGACACCTTTCGACACCACCGGGGCGTAGGGGGTTCCGTAACCGACGGAGGTGCTCTGCCACTTGCGGCGGCCGGTCGCCGCGTCCAGGGCCATCAGTTCGCCCTCCCCGGAGGCGTAGACGATGTTCCCGACCACCGCGGGCGCGGAGCCCTGCCAGTCGCCGCTGGCGACGGACCACTTCTCCGCGCCGGTCGTCGGGTCCAGCGCGTAGAGCGTCTCGTCCCGGCTGCCGACGTAGAGCGTGTCACCCGACAGGACGGGTGCCGACTCGATCCAGTCACGGGTGGGATACGTCCACTTCTTGTCCCCGGTGGCCGCGTCCAGCGCGTACACCTTGCTGTCGCCGCTGCCGACATAGACGGTGCCGCGCGCCACCACGGGGCGGGTCTCGACGGCACCCTCGGTGCGGTGGGACCACTTCCGGGCCCCCGTCCGCGCGTCGAGCGCGTACACCTGGGCGTCACCACTGCCGACATACACCGTGCCGTCGGCCTCGACCGGTGTGGACTCGACGCCGGCTCCGGTGGTGTAGGCCCATTTCTTGTCCCCGGTGGCCGCGTCCAGCGCGTACACCTTGCCGTCGCGGCTGCCGACATAGACCGTGCCGCCCGACACGAACGGCGAGGCCTCGATCGCGTCTCCGGTGCGATACGCCCACTTCTTGTCGCCGGTGGCCGCGTCCAGCGCGTACACCTTGCGGTCGTTGCTGGTCACGTAGACGGTGCCGTCCGACACCACGGGCGCCGACTTGACGGCTCCGGTGGTGGCGAAGGTCCACCGGCTGCCGCCCGTGGGGGAGTCCTCGGCGTCGCCGTCGTACAGGTGGGAGAGGCTCGACATGAGGGCCATCCCGCCGACGGCGAGACCCGCGACCACGACAGCGGCCGCCAGGCCGCCCCCCAGCACCGCGGCCCAGGGGCGGGCACGGCGCGCACCCGGCCCGACGGTGACGGACACGGACAACGGGTCCGTGAAGAGGTTGCCACCGGGCGGCGGGGGTGAGCCCGGGGCGGTCTGCGTGGCCCACGCCGGAACACCGAACGGATGTGAGTCGGCTGCGGTGCGTCCCTGGGGCGGAGCGGCCCATGTCGGGGAGGCCGGAGCGGCCGAGGTGAACGGAGTGACGGTGGGGACGGCCGTCGGCGCGTCCCCGCCGACAGCCGGGCCACGCGCGGCTGAGCCATCCGGCGCTCCGGGCGGACCCGGTCGGCGGGGCCGCGCGGGAGCGGCTGGCTGTGTCACCGCGGCCGGACCGGCGGGCACCGTCGCGGCGGCCCGCCCGGGCCGCGAGGAGGCCGGCAGGGCGGCACGCAGCCGGTCACGGACCTCGTCCGCCGTGGCGGGACGGTCGTCGGGGTCCTTCGCCAGCATCTCCAGCACCAGCGCGTCCACGGCCGGTCCCGGCCCCGGACGCACCTGACTGGGCGCCGACGGAACCTGCTGCAGGTGGGCCACCAGGAGTGCGGCGGTGTCCAGATCCCCGAACAGGCGCTCACCGGTGAGGAGTTCGTACAGCACGCAACCCAGCGCATACAGATCCGCCCGGCTGTCGCCCGCCCGCCCGGACAGCCGTTCCGGCGGCATGTAGGCCACGGTCCCCACCACCGCGCTGCTCGCCGTGGTCGTGGCCGCGTAGCGCGCGATGCCGAAGTCGAGGATCTTGAGCAGGCCGGCGTCGGTGAGCATCAGGTTCGCGGGCTTGAGGTCGCGGTGCACGATCCCCGCGGCATGGGCGGCGGCCAGGGCGTCCGCCGCCTGGGCGGTCCAGCCCAGCGCGTCCGCGACCGGCGGAGGGCCGTCCTTGCGGAGCACGGTCGACAGATCCCGCCCCGAGAGCATCTCCATGACCAGGAAGAGCGTGCCGTCCGCGTCCTCGCCCAGATCGTGGACGGTGACGATGCCGGGGTGGTTCAGGCCACCGGCCGTGCGCGCCTCACGGAAGAACAGCCGGGTCCCCTCACCGCCCTCCAGGTGCGGCTGGAGGAGCTTGACCGCCACCCGCCGCTGGATACGGGTGTCATGTGCGACCCAAACCTCGCCCATCCCCCCGCGCCCCAGCAACACCTCCAACTCGTAGCGACCCGCCAGCATTCGCCCCGCCATGACGCTCCCTCGACCACCCGACGATCCCGCAGACCCCCCTGTGCGGCACTGGGCCGCGCAGGACACGCGGGCGATCGTAGTGCCCCGCCGGCCCGCTCACGGCCCATGGATCGGCGCCCCGCGGACACCGTTCTCCACGAAACGGGACACATGCGTGCGCACCGGTGCGGGTCAAGAGGTGAGGGACGGTTCCCATGGCCGTCTCCGGTGCGTCGCCCCGGAGCCAGGGCGTCCGATGCCGCTGTCCTCTCCTCACTGGTCGCCGCCGGGTTGCGGGAAATCACCGGTGTGGTCAACCCTCGGACGCCTCTTCTCGTCCTACGTGACGCGTGAGACGCCTGGGACCGACGGGACGTCTGCGCACAGGGGTTTGAGGAGAGGACCATTGATGCGTGCGCGGCGAATATGTGTGACCGCCGTGGCGGTGCTGGCGGCCCTGGCCGGCGCGCCCGGACCGGCACAGGCCGAACAGCCGCACCCGTCCCGGTCGTCGGACGTGAGGGACGACGGCCCGCTTCCGCCGGGGTGGCGGATCGACAGGAAGGGCGGGGCGCACGAGCTGGTCTGGCGTGCGCCGAAGACCGTGCCCACACGGGACGCCCGGGTCGAGTTCCGTGCCGGGGACCGGCTGCTCGGGGTGCCGAAGCCGGCGAGGGACGGGCGGACCTTCCGGCTCGGCCTCGGCCAGGCACTGCCCGAACAGCTGACGGATCTGCAAGTGACCGCCGCCGGGCGCCGGCTGGACGCGGCGGCGGCCGACGAGACGCGCGGGTCCGGATCGGGCGCGGCACGGATGCCCGCGCAGGTGCCGGCGAACGGAGTCGATCCGGGCAAGCCCGGCTCGTACCGCACGATCACCGGAACATACGACCTCGACCCGGTGCGTCTGCCCGGGTACGCCACCCCGGTGGAGATGACCGCCCGGGTCGTGGCACCGAAGGGCGCCACGGGCAGCCGGCCGCTGGCCCTGTTCCTGCACGGCCGCCACGAGACCTGCTACAAGCCGGGCACCGAGGACGACGTGAACATCGACTGGCCCTGCGCGGACGGCTACAAGCCCGTTCCGAGCCACCTGGGCTATCTGCGGGACCAGCGACTGCTGGCCTCCCAGGGCTATGTGACGGTGTCGGTCTCGGCGAACGGCATCAACGCCCAGGACGGGGAGACCGAGGACGCCGGCGCGCAGGCGCGTTCCTCGCTCGTACGGCAGCACCTCGCCCGCTGGGCCGAGTGGAGCGCCCGGCGGTCCACCGCCCCGGCCGTCGTACGCCAGGCACCGAAGGCCGACCTGTCCCGGGTCCTGCTCGTCGGCCACTCGCGCGGTGGCGAGGGCGTCAACCGGGCAGCCATGGACAGCCTCTACCCGCCGCCGGCCGCCGAGGACGGCTACCGGGGCCCGGTGCGCTGGAAGGTGCGCGGAACGGTGCTCATCGCACCGACGATCTTCGGCCAGAACCCGGTCGCCGACGTGCCGTCCGTGACGCTGCTGCCGGGCTGTGACGGCGACGTGTCCGACCTGCAGGGCGAGAACTTCGTCGACGGGACGCGCGGGACCGGGCGGGGCACGGCCCTGCACAGCGCGGTCTACATGGTCGGCGCCAACCACAACTACTTCAACAGCGAGTGGACCCCGGGCGAGGCCGTCGCACCGGCCGATGACGACTTCGCGTCCGACCCGGAGCAACCGGACCCGGTGTGCACTCCGGGTGCCGCGACGCGGCTGAGCGCCACCCAGCAGCACAGGGCGGGAGCCACCTACATCGCCGCCGCGGCCCGGCTCTTCGTCGCCGGGGACGACCGGGTGCGTCCGCTGCTCGACGGTTCCGGCAGGCGCGCCCCGTCCGCGGACCCGGCCCGGGTACTGACCCACGCGGTCGGCGGCCGCCGCGGCGGTGGCTTCCTGCCGGACGCCGGGGCGAAGGTCAAGGGCGCCCGGCTGTGTTCGGCGGCCCACCCCGACCCGGCCGTGGCCTGTCTGCACCCGGAGACGCCCGGATCGTCACCGCACTTCGCGTCGTGGGAGACGGAGCGGGAGACCGGCCGCGGCGCGGTCGACCTGAAGTGGTCCACGCCGGGCACCACCGCGCGTATCACTCCGACCGAGGCGATCTCCCTCCGCGGCTCTCAGAAGCTCGCGCTGCGGGTCTTCGTACCGCCGAACACGACCGGCACGAAGGTCGACGTGTCCGTCACCGACTCCTCCGACCGCCGTGTGACGCTGGGCCGGGTCCGGGTGGACGGACTCCCGGGCTCCGCGGACACCGCCTCCTACTGGGCACAGGAAGTACGCGTCCCGCTGTCGGCGGCGACGCGGGCCGGGCTCGATCTCAAGCGCGTCAAATCCCTTGAGCTGACTCCCCGTTCGAGGTCCGGCCGGGCCTGGCTGATGGACGCCTGGGGCTGGGCCCCCGGCACCCCGGCGGTGAAGGCGGCGGCACTGCCGCGTGTCGACGTGGGCCGCACGCTGGTCAAGGAGGGCGACTCCGGTACCCGCACCTACCGGATCCCGGTCGAGATCTCCGGGCGCGGCAGCGGACAGGTCCGCGTGTACGTCCTCGCCCCGGACGGCGGCCGGACCGAGACGCGCCTGGTGACCGTACGGCCCGGCAGCGACGCGATCGACGTGCCGGTCGATGTGAAGGGCGACACGGTCTACGGCGACGACGTGGAGCACGACATCGCCGTCAAGGCCGTCCGGGGCGCCGTCGTCGGCAAGTACCGGGGCGGGCTCACCGTGCAGAACGACGACCCCGAGCCGGTGATCACCCTGTCGCCGGTCGCGGACCGGGTGACCGAGGGAGAGACGCTGACCTGGCGGTTGTCCGTGGACGTGCCCGCGGCGTCGGACATCTGGCAGCCGGTTCGGGTGCTGCCGGCCACCGAGGGCGCCGAGCTGTCCACCAAGGACGTGGACCCGCAGTGGCTGGAGGAGCAGTCCGGTGACGAGTCCGACCCCGAGCGACCGCTGTCCGCCACGCACCTGTGGGTGTGGGTGAACATCCCGCCCGGGAGCACCGGCGTGGACTTCGTCGTTCCCACCGTCCACGACCAGGTGGCCGAGCCGACCGAGTCGATGCGGCTCGCGCTGACCGACCGCCGCGCCGAGCCGCTGCCCGACAGGCCCGTGCTGACGGGGACGGTGCTCGACAAGGGCTAGGCACGGCATGTAGGGGGGTGTGCGGGAACCTCCGCGTGTGGGGTCCGGCTCGGCCGGACCCCACACTTCACCAGGTCACCCGTCCTGGTCGTCCCGTCCCGAGCCAGGTACACAGGGACCCGCACAGGGCGCCGTTCTCGCGCCATGCGATGCCAGGGAGGATCCATCCATGTTCGACCACGTCGCCGGGTTGAGGCCCGAGGTAGCCGCCCGATGGACCGCGCTCGCCGGGCAATGCCGGCCCGTGCTCGCGAACGACGGGATGGAGGCCGTGCAACGTCTGCTGGTCGAGCGCGGCACAGGAACCATCCAGGCGATCGCCATCACGCGGGCGCTGCTCGGCTGGGCAGAGACACCGCTGGGCACGGCCACCGAGATCGTGACGACGAGTGCCGCGCGGAAGGCCATCAGCGACGCGAACTGAGGGCCGCGCATCGCGGGGCCACTCCCCGCCGCCCGAGCAGGCCCTCCCTGCCACCCCCGACGTCGAACGCCGGGTCGCGGCCGCCGTCGACCGGCAGCCGGCGGCCCTGTCGCGCTACGAGGAGAAGTCCGGCACCGGACAGCAGAGCACGCGGCTCACGCCAGGTGCCATCGCGGCGTCGGGCGGGGCGGCGGTAGCAGCGAGCATCCCCTCGTGGTCCGGTGCGGGGTCGGCGAGAGCGAAGCCGGCGGATTCGACGCACCGCCGACTGGCGTGGTTGTCGGCGTCGACGCCGCAGACGAACGCGAGGGAGCGCGACCCGGGTGACCCTGCCGATGCCGGTGGGACGGACGCAGAGGACCCGCGCCCACTCGGCGTCGTCGTCGATGTCGCTCACCGGGCCGTCCTCGCCGTGCTGGAGCGGGGGTCGACATGGATCTTGGGGCCGGGCCCCGCGTCCGCCGGCCGCCGGCCGGCGAGCACGGGGCCGACCTCGTCGAGGCCGACGGTGGCCGCGATGAGCGGCCTGGGATCGACCGTCCTGTCGGCGTAGGCGCGGATGGTGGCGTCGAGGCCGGGGGAGGCGGACAGGATGCCGACCGCGGTGACGTCCTTGAGGACGAGGGTGCGGGTGTCGATGCGACTGGGCTCGCTGGACAGTCCGATGTACACGAGCCGCCCGCCCGGCTCGACGAGTTCCAGCGCTCTGGCGGGCAGCGGGGCGGCGTTGGTGGCGTCGACGATCGCGTCGAAGGGCAGGCCGGGGACCGTGTCCTCCGTCCAGCCGTGCTCGAAGCCCAGCCGCCGGGCGAAGGCGAGGGAGGTCTCGGTGGCGCCCAACAGATGGACCTCGGCTCCGGCGGCGCGCAGGAACATGGCCACCAGCAGGCCGATCGCGCCCGGGCCCAGGACCAGGGCACGGTCGCCGGGGCGCAGCGTGGCGGCCCGCGCGGCACGCAGAGCATTGCCGCCGGGTTCCACGAGCGCGCCGAGGGCGTCGTCGACCGAGTCGGGCAGGGCGTGCAACGAGGAGGCGGGTACGGCGAGTTGCTCCGCCAGCGCACCGGCCCGGCCGCCGCGGATGCCGACCTCCTGACGCTGTTCGCACACGTGCTGACGGCCGCGCAGACAGCGGCGGCAGGCGCCACAGCCGAGCATGGTGTCGCCCATGACCCGGCGGCCGACCCAGCCGGGGTCGACCTGGTCGCCGACGGCCACGACCCGGCCGGACCATTCGTGGCCCAGCCGCATCGGATAGGCGGCGTGTCCTTGGCGCAGGTAGGCCATCTCGCCGCTGAAGAACTCCAGGTCGGTGCCGCACACGCCGACCCGCGCCACGTCGACCACGACCTCGCCGGGCCCGGCCACCGGCGCGGGCAGCTCCCGCACCTCGTACTTTCCGGGGCCGGTCAGTACGAAGGCGCGTACGACGGCAGTGCTCACCGGGGGGCCAGGACGTGCTGGCGCTGGGTGCCGAGACGGTCGATGCCCAGTTCCATCACGTCACCGGGCTGGAGGTAGACGGGCGGCGTGAGGCCCAGGCCGACGCCCGGCGGGGTGCCGGTGTTGATGAGGTCGCCGGGCTCCAGGACGAGGAACTGGCTGAGGTAGTGCACGATGACGTACGGGTCGAAGATCATCGTCTTGGTGCTGCCGGTCTGCCGGCGCACCCCGTTGACGTCCAGCCACATGCCGAGGTCGAGGACGTCGTCGATCTCGTCGGTGGTGGCGAGCCAGGGGCCGGCGGGGTTGAAGGTCTCGGCGGACTTGCCCTTGGCCCATTGCCCGCCGCGCTCCAGCTGGAAGGCGCGCTCGCTGACATCGTTGACGACGACGTATCCGGCGATGGCGTCCCGGGCCGCGTCCACCGAGTCGAGGTAGGCGGTGCGGCGGCCGATGACGATGCCCAGCTCCACCTCCCAGTCGGTCTTCGTGGAGCCGCGCGGGATACGCACGTCGTCGTACGGGCCGATCAGGGTGTTGGGCGATTTGGTGAACAGGATCGGCTCGTCGGGCACGGGCATACCGCTCTCGGCCGCGTGGTCACGGTAGTTGAGCCCGATGCACAGGATCTGGTGAGGGCGGGCGAACGGGGCGCCGACACGCTCCCCGGCGAACCGCGCCACCTGGCCGGCGGCCGTCCGCTCGGCCACGACGGGGCGGACGCGGTCGATGCCGCCCGATCCGAAGAACTGCTCGTCGAAGTCCGTGACGACGTCGGAAAGGTCGACGTACGTCTCGTCGTCGATGCGGGCGACGGGCTTCTCGGCGCCCGGGGCGCCGATGCGCATGAGGTACACGGGTCTGTCTCCAGGGGTGGTACGGGACGGGGAGTGTAGGTGACGGCGGGTGAGGTGAGGTGAGGTGAGGGCGGGATGGGTGACGGTGCGTCAGGCGTGGGGTGCGGCGAGCGGGCCGAGCAGGGCACGGATCTCCTCGAACCCGTTCACCAGGTCGGACAGCGGAGTCCGGTAGGCGAGCGCGCTCACGCTCACCGCCCCGGAGGGGGTCGTGGGCGAGGTGAGGTACACGGGCACGGCGAGGCAGTTGACGCCGGTCTCGTTCTCCTGGTCGTCGCAGGCGTAGCCCTGTGCGGCCGCGGCCTCAAGTGCGCGGTGCAGTTCGGCGGCCGTGCACAGCGACCGGGGAGTGCGGCGCTCCAGCGGGTGGCCGCCGGCCCATGTCTCGACCTCCTCCAGGGACGTCAGCTCGCCGGAGAGCAGCAGTTTTCCGACCGCCGTGGTGTGGGCCGAGTTGCGACCGCCGATGGTCGACGTCAGCTTCGCGGCGCCGGAGGGCGGGTCGACCTTGGCCCGGTAGACGACCTCCCGGCCGTCCAGGACCGCGTAGTGCGCCGTCTCGCCGAACCGCTCCGCCAGCGCCTCCAGCGCAGGGCGGACCCGTACGTGGTCGGGGCGGGCCTCGTGATGGGCGAACGCCATGCGCAGGAACTCGTCCCCGAGCACATAACGGCTGCCCGCGTCCTGATCGGCGAGGCCCGCCCGGCGCAGGGCGCCGAGCGCGCGGTGCACGGTCGGCTTCGGGCTGCCGATCGCGCGGGTCAGCTCGTCCAGGCCCACCCCGTCGGGATGGCGCGCGAGCTCCTTGAGGACGGCGAGTACCCGGTCCGAGCCGACGAGCCGACCGCCGTCGGTGCCGGTCGCGCCGTCCCCGCCGGGGTCTGTCGATCCGTCGGACGTCTGCATATGCTTCATGGCGTTCCAAAATTTAGATCGTCATACCGATTATTGGAAGCGGTGCCGGGATGCCTCTACGTAGCGCACAGTGGTACGCGGGCCAGGACCGCAACGCCTACATCCACCGGGCGTGGATGCGGCGGGGCGTGCCGGACGACGCCTTCACCGGCCGCCCCCAGATCGCCATCGCCAACACCGCCTCCGACCTGACCCCCTGCAACGCGCACCTCGACGAGGTCGCGGCCTCGGTCCGCAACGGCGTGTACGAGGCCGGCGGCATCCCGCTGGACCTCCCCGTGGTGTCGCTGGGGGAGACGAACGTGCGGCCCACCGCCATGCTGTGGCGGAACATGGCCGCGATGGCCACCGAGGAGATGCTGCGGGCGAACCCCATCGACGGCGTGGTGCTGCTGGGCGGCTGCGACAAGACCATCCCCTCGCTGCTGATGGCCGCCGCGTCGGTCGATCTGCCCGCGGTCGTCGTCCCCGGCGGGCCGATGCTCAACGGCACCTTCCGCGGCGGCCTGCTGGGCTGCGGCACCGGGGTGTGGCGGCTGTCGGAGGAGGTCCGCGCGGGCACGCTCTCGCAGGACCAGTTCGTACGCTCCGAGTCGTCGATGATCCGCAGCCGCGGCCACTGCAACACCATGGGCACCGCCTCGACGATGGCCCTGGTCGCGGAGGCGCTGGGCACGGTGATCCCCGGCGTGGCCGGGACCCCCGCACCCGACAGCCGGCTGCTGGAGGCCGCTCACCACACCGGCCGGCTGGCCGTCGACATGGTCGCCGGAGACCGGCGGCCGGGCACCTTCCTGACCAAGGCGTCCTTCCACAACGCGATCGTCGCGCTCGCCGCCGTCGGCGGCTCCACCAATGCCGTCGTCCATCTCCTGGCCATCGCCGGCCGGCTCGGCATCCCGCTCACGCTGGACGACTTCGACCGCATCGGCTCCCGTGTGCCGGTCCTGGTCGACCTCCAGCCCGCCGGCCGGTTCCTCATGGAGGACTTCCATCGCGCCGGCGGCCTGCTCGCGGTCCTGGGCGAAGTACGCGACCTGCTCGACCCCGACGCGCTGACCGTCACCGGCGCACCGCTGGTCGACTTCCTCGACGACGCCCCGATCTGGGACCCCGAGGTCATCCGCACCCGCGCCGAACCGCTGGTCGCCGAGGGCGGCATCGCCGTCCTGCGTGGCAACCTGGCTCCCGACGGCGCGCTGATCAAGCCGGCCGCCGCCTCCCCGCACCTGCTCCGGCACCGGGGGAGGGCCGTCGTGTTCGACTCCGTCGAGGACTTCCACGCCCGCGTCGACGACCCGGACCTCGACGTGGACGCCGACTCCGTCCTGGTGCTGCGCGGCTGCGGCCCCAAGGGCTACCCGGGCATGCCCGAGGTCTCCAACATGCCCCTGCCGAAGAAAGTCCTCGAACAGGGCGTCCGTGACATGGTCCGGGTATGCGACGGCCGGATGAGCGGTACGGCGTACGGCACCGTCGTCCTGCACGTCGCCCCGGAAGCGGCCGCCGGCGGCCCTCTCGCGCTCGTCCGCACCGGCGACGTCATCACCCTCGACGTCGAGGCCCGCCGCATCGACGTCGACGTCCCCGCCGCCGAACTCGCCGCCCGCGAGCCCGACCCGGCCACCGTCGACGGCTTCGCCGCTCCCCGGCGCGGCTGGGAACGCCTCTACGTCGACCACGTCCTGCAGGCCGACACAGGAGCAGACCTGGACTTCCTGGTCGGCTCCAGCGGCTCCGAGGTGACCCGCGAGTCGCACTGACAGCGCCGGTGGACTGCCGGCCGAAACGGGCCTTCCGGCGGACGACCACGCCCGCCCGGACGGGCGCCTCCTCGTTGTGCTGTCAAGCGATGTCATCGGCTTCGGCACGTCCGGGTGAACATCGCCGAACTCCCCGGCGGCTTTGATGTGGTGACCATATTTTCTGGGCTGTGGGATGCGGATGGGGGCGTGGAACCGCGGTGTCGAGCCGGTCGACGCTCTCCCGTGTGCGTCCGGTATCGAGCGTGAGGAGTTCTCGTGGACCCTGCAGTCATGGACATCACCCGGCAGGCTCTTCTGGCTTCCTGTCCCGAGGAGGTCGAGGATCTCGACGCGGCCCTGGGGCGGTTGGAGCGCCAGGGCCGTTCACGGTGCAGCACCTGGGCACACCGCACATCGTGATGCCGCGCGGCGCGAGGCGTCGGCCCGTGCCGAGATCGCGGCGGCGTTGCGGCACGAGTGCGCGCATGTCGGCGCCGGTGACGTGCGCCTGGTCTGGCTGGTTCGCGGGCTGCGACGGGCCCTGCTGATCGTCGCCGTGTCTCCGGTCCTCGTGACCACGGTCGCGGCTCTCGCCGGACATGACCGTTCGGTGCTCGGCTCCTTGTTCGACTGGATCTGGCTGGACTACGCCGCCCGGGTCGCCCTGCTGGCGGTGGCCGCGTGGATCATCGGCGCACGCATCGGCCGAGCCCGGGAACACGAGGCGGACGCGCACGCGGCGGCCGACGGCGCGGGCCCCGGCCTGATCGCCATGCTGGAGCGGGCCACGACCCGCCCCCGTCCGCTGCGTGAGCGTCTGGCCGGGACGCACCCCACTCCCCAGCAACGACTGGCCCACCTGGCCAACCGGACACCACCGGCCGTACTCGGCCGCCTGGACGAGTTGGTCGCCGGAGTCCTCGCGGTGACCGTGCTCACGGCCTCCTACCAGGTGACGACGCCGGTGTTCACCGCCATGCCGGTGGCCGGCTGGACCCTGGCGATCGACGGCACCCTCGCCGGCGCGCTGCTGGCGGTGGCGTGCGGTCCGGCATGGTGGCACCAGCCGCCCCCGGACTCACGGGCACCCTGGTGGCACCGCGCGGGCGCGTTTCTGACAGTCCCGTCGGCCGTGCCGGTCGGGCTGTACATCGGGGTCAATCGCACCGGCGCCACGAGCGACGGCCCGTACGGCACCTGGTGGGTGCTGCTCACCCTGCCCCTGGCGACCGCCGGGGCGACCGTGATCTGCGTGTCGTCGGCCCGGGCGTGGTGGCGTGCCGATCGTGTGGGCGGATGGATGGTGCCGATGCTGGTGACCACGATCCTGTACGGCCTCGCGTTCTGGATCGGCACAGCCTCGTCGGTGTACGTGTCGCTGTCCCAACCGTCCGAATATCTGATCCTCGCGACCGACGCGGCCTGGACCGGGCCCCTCGCGGTCGTCTCCGCCCTGGGCTGCGTGTTCGCGTGGCGTCTCCGGGGGACTGCGGTGTCGGGGACCGTGATGTCTGGCCCCGTGGTGTCGCGGATCCCACCGCTGATCGTCCTGCTCTCCGCCGGTGCGGCGGCCGCGGCGGCCTGCACGGTACGTCTGCGGACGGTGGCGCCCGTCGAGGCGGACGAGAGGGCCGCGGTCCAACTGCTCGACATGTGGTCGGCGGCCGTGGCCGGCCTGGCCGTGCTCCTGGCCGTCGTCATCGCCGGGGCCGGATCCGTGCCGGAGATCCTGCGAGCGGCGCCGCCGGCCACCGCGCTCACCTTCGTGGCGATCTACATCCGGTGGGCGACCACGTGGCACGACCCACTCGAAACGGCCCGTCGTTTCCTGGTGACTCCGCTCGCGGTCCTGGCCGTGTTCGTCCTCCTTCTCGCCGCGTTCATCCCCCTGCTGCCGACCCGAACCCGACCGCCGCGTCGAACGGTCCTGTACCTGCTTCCACCACTGTCGGCCGGGATCGCCGCGGCCCTGACCGCCCTGCTGATCAACTACGCAGGTCTGATGGAGTACCGCGTCGTGCTGTCCTTCGGATGACCGACGGCGATCGTTCCGCCCGGCCCTCCGCACGCAGCGATTGAGTGCGTCCGCCCCGTATCCCTCCCGTACTCACGGGGCATGGGTGAACAAGTGGGTCTGCAAGGGGGACAGGAGCCACAGGGGCGAGCGCCCCAGGCAGGAGCACCGAGGAACGGACGAGCACGCCAAGCGCCGGGCGGAGACGTCCGGCACCACGACGTCCACGGGAAGAGGGACAGAGGATGGTCCAAGCGGAACCCGCACCCCAGAGCATCGGCGTCCCGGCCGAGTCCACCCCGGGCGAGACCAGGGTGGCGGCGACACCCGCCACTGTGCGCAGGCTCGTCGCGCTCGGGTACGACGTGGTGGTCGAACCGGGGGCGGGGGCCTCGTCCCGCTTCGCCGACGCGGCCTACGAGGAGGCCGGCGCCCGGCTCGGCGAACCGTGGGCGGCGGAGATCGTGCTCAAGGTGAACGGCCCCTCCACCGAGGAGGTCGGCAGGCTGCGCGACGGGGCGACCCTGATCGCGCTGATCGGCCCGGCCCACAACGCGGAGCTGGTCGACGAACTGACCCGGCGACCCGTCACCGTCCTGGCCATGGACGCCGTGCCCCGCATCTCGCGGGCCCAGTCGCTGGACGTCCTCAGCTCGATGGCGAACATCGCCGGATACCGGGCCGTCGTCGAGGCCGCGCACGCCTTCGGACGCTTCTTCACCGGCCAGGTGACCGCCGCCGGCAAGGTGCCGCCCGCCAAGGTCCTGGTGGCCGGCGCCGGGGTCGCCGGACTCGCGGCGATCGGCGCGGCCCGCAGCCTCGGCGCCGTGGTCCGCGCCACCGACCCTCGGCCCGAGGTCGCCGAGCAGGTCCGCTCCCTGGGCGGCGAGTTCCTCACCGTCTCCGCCACGCAGGAAGTCGGCACCGACGGCTACGCCAAGGCCACCTCGGAGGACTACAACCGGCTCGCCGCACGGCTGTACGCCGAGCAGACGGCCGACGTCGACATCGTCATCACCACCGCGCTGATCCCGGGCCGTCCGGCACCCAGGCTCCTCTCCGCCGAGGACGTCGCGCGCATGAAGCCGGGCAGCGTCATCGTCGACATGGCGGCCGCCCAGGGCGGCAACGTCGAGGGCACGGTCGCCGGCAAGGCAGTCGTCACCGACAACGACGTGACCATCATCGGTTACACCGACCTGCCCGGCCGGCTCCCCGTCCAGGCATCCCAGCTCTACGGCACCAACCTCGTCAACCTGATGAAGCTGCTCACCCCCGGCAAGGACGGGCGGCTCGTCCTCGACTTCGACGACGTCGTGCAGCGCTCGATGACCGTGGTCCGCGACGGCGAGAAGACCTGGCCCCCGCCCCCGGTACAGGTGTCCGCAGCGCCGGCCCCCGCCGCGACCCCGGAGCCCACGCCGCCCTCCCTGTCCGGGACAGCGGCGGCCAACCCCGCACGCCCGGCCCGGTCCGCCTACGCCCTCGTCGGCGCAGGAGCGCTCGCCCTGTTCCTGGTGACCGCCTTCTCGCCGAGCGAACTCATCGGCCACTTCACGGTGTTCGTCCTGGCCATCGTCATCGGCTTCTACGTCATCGGCCAGGTGCACCACGCACTGCACACCCCGTTGATGTCGGTCACCAACGCCATCTCCGGGATCGTCGTGGTCGGCGCACTGCTGCAGATCGGGCACGGGAACACCGCCGTCACCCTGCTGTCGTTCGCCGCGATCCTGCTGGCGAGCATCAACATCTTCGGCGGATTCGCCGTCACCCGCCGCATGCTCGGCATGTTCTCGAAGGGCTGATCAGCGTTGACCATTGTCACGGCCGCAGAAGCCGCCTACGTAGTCGCCGCGCTGCTGTTCATCCTCAGCCTCGCGGGGTTGTCCCAGCACCGGACGTCCCGTTCGGGAGTCGTCTGGGGCATCACGGGCATGGTCATCGCCCTCACCGCCACCGTCGCTCTCGCCTCCCGGAGCATCTCGGCCACCGGTCTCGTACTGATCGCCGTCGCCACGGCCCTCGGCGCCGGTATCGGACTGTGGCGCGCCCGGGTCGTGGAGATGACCGGCATGCCCGAGCTGATCGCCATCATGCACAGCCTCGTCGGCCTCGCCGCCGCGTTCGTCGGCTGGAACGGCTACCTCGACGTCGACGCCGACCTCACCGGGTCACTGCTGGGCATCCACCACGCCGAGGTGTTCATCGGCGTGTTCATCGGAGCCGTCACCTTCACCGGCTCGGTCGTCGCATATCTGAAGCTCTCGGCACGCATCGACTCCCGCCCCCTCACGCTGCCCGGCAAGCACGTCCTCAACGTGAGCGCCCTGGCCGCCTTCGTCGTGCTCACCGTCGCCTTCGTGGCCCGCCCGGGCATGGGCCTGCTCATCGCCGTCACCGTGATCGCGCTCGCCCTCGGCGCGCACCTGGTCGCCTCCATCGGCGGCGGTGACATGCCGGTGGTCGTCTCCATGCTCAACAGCTACTCCGGCTGGGCCGCGGCGGCCTCCGGTTTCCTCCTCGCCAACAACCTGCTCATCGTCACCGGCGCGCTCGTCGGGTCCTCCGGCGCCTACCTGTCGTACATCATGTGCAAGGCGATGAACCGCTCCTTCATCTCGGTGATCGCGGGCGGCTTCGGCACCCCGGCGGCGGCCGACGACGACGAGCAGGGCGAGCACCGGGAGATCAACGCCGAGGAGACCGCGCAACTGCTGCACGACGCCTCCTCGGTGATCATCACGCCCGGCTACGGCATGGCGGTGGCCCAGGCGCAGTACCCGGTGGCCGAACTGGCGCGCAGGCTGCGCGAGCGAGGTGTCGAGGTGCGCTTCGGCATCCACCCCGTCGCCGGCAGGCTGCCCGGACACATGAACGTGCTGCTCGCCGAGGCCCACGTGCCCTACGACATCGTCCTCGAGATGGACGAGATCAACGACGACTTCCCCGCCACCTCGGTCGTCCTCGTCATCGGCGCCAACGACACCGTCAACCCGGCCGCCATCGACAACCCGGCCAGCCCCATCGCCGGGATGCCCGTGCTGCACGTGTGGGAGGCCGCGAACGTGGTGGTCTTCAAGCGGTCCATGGCCGTCGGCTACGCGGGCGTGCAGAACCCGCTGTTCTTCCGCGAGAACACCCAGATGCTCTTCGGCGACGCCAAGCAGCGGGTGGAGGACATCCTGCGCGGCCTCGACGCCCTCGACTCCTCGGTCCCGGAGATGGCCGGCACGTCACGCTGAATCGAGGGGTGTGATCCGTCGTCCCGGGCGGAAGGTCGCCCGGGACACACCGCTTCGTGCGGGTGAAGGGCGCGCCACCATCCGGACGTCGTCCGTGTGGCGTGCCGTCGACCCGGGTGTGCGTGGTGTGCGCTGAGGCCCTCGGGACGCTCACGCGAGAAGGAGACACACGGCATGTTCGGACAGGCACAGGCGTTCAGCGGCTTCGCGGTCGACGACCTCGACGAGGCCCGCAGGTTCTACGGGGAGACTCTGGGGCTGCGGGTGGAGGCGACCGGGGAGGGGGAGATGCGGATGCTGATCCTCACACTCGGCAGTGGCGCGCGCGTCTTCGTCTACCCCAAGGAGACGCACACCCCCGCGACGTTCACGCTCCTCAACTTCCCGGTGGACGACATCGAGTCCGCCGTCGGCGAACTGGAGCGGCGCGGCGTGAGCCTTGAGCGCTATCCCGGGTTCGACCACGACGAGAAGGGCATCGTGCGGGTCGGCGGCGGTGGCCCTGCGGCGATCGCGTGGTTCACCGACCCCGCCGGGAACGTCCTGTCGGTGCTCCAGGAGCAGTGACGAAGGCTGTGACGGCGAAGCGGCCGGATCGTCGTCCGGGGTTGTGAGGAACACGACGACCGGAGCGGGGGCGGGGGAGGTGAGCAACGGCAGCGGTCCGCACGGGCCGGGCACCTGCCCCGCTCACCCGCCTCTGCCGTTCCGCCAGGCCGGGGGCAGATTCGCATGCGGGCGGATCGGACCCGTATCGGCCGTACGCCGAGGGAAAGCGTCCGGCAGGACCGGAAGCCCGGCCGAGGCGCGGGCCCGTGCCGACGGGAGAGGTTGGGTGTCCCCACCCACTTCTCTCCACCAGGAGCACCTCATGGCACGCAAGCCCCTCCTCATCACCGGCGTCGCGGTGGCGGCGGTGGCCGTCGGCGGCGGAGCCCTCACGTACGCGATGAGCGGTACGGAGTCGACCACCGCGCTCGACGAGTACACCACTGTGACCGTGGACGGCCAGAAGGCGCTCAGCGGGAGGATCGTCACCGGCCGTACCGCGTCGAAGTACAGCCCGCTGCCGTGGATCGGCGCCGGCACGGACATCGTGAAGTGCCCCGGCCTCAAGGCGGTGGCCGGCACCGAGGTGAGGTGCCTCGCGCGGGACGGCGACGGCAAGGACGTGTCCATCCCGGTCACCGTCGTCGCGGCCGACGCCTCCAGCATCACCTGGAAGTTCGAGCGCGCCTGGCCACCGGCCCTTCGGTCCCGATCCAAGGCAGGGCAGCCGACGGATTCCCGCGGCCGGCACGGGCTCGGAGATCGGGCGCCCCGCGTCGCGCGGACCCGTCCCGGCGGCGAAGGGCCGTGGCGGCATCGGGTACTCGGTACGCGGCGTTCGGACCGGCCGCCGTGCTGATCCTGGCCGGCCTCACTCCGCCTCGGGTGCGAGCCGTCCTTGGAGCCCGGTGCAGCAGCTGACCTCTGGTGCCCCGAAGGTGGACGGCATGAACCCGCTGAACACTGCCTCCCCGCGGTGCGTCGCATGAGGCGCCGGGCGGCCGTGGAGCAGGCCCGGCAGTGGTTCGGGCCGCTGGGCCTGCAGGGCTGTCGTTCTGACACCAGCGGGCGAGAGCGGACATCGATGTGCCTTTCCAGGGGAATGCAGGTGATCGGGTGCTGATCACAGGCCGCCGACAAGCACCCGCCGCAGGCATACCGAAAGGTCCAGAACGCTATGCGCTTCACCTCTGAGAAGTCGTCCGACGGCATCTTTGAACAGGCTTTCCTCCTCGGCGACATTCCCGGCGTGCTCTGGACTCCACAAGGTGCCGACGGGACCCGCCCCCTGATTGCGATGGGGCATGGCGGCGGCCGGCACAAGAAGGCCCCTGACATCGTGGACCGTGCGCGCCGTTTCGTGGTCGAGTGCGGTTTCGCCGTAGTGGCGGTCGATGCGCCCAGCCACGGAGATCGCCCGGATCATGAGGAGTTCACCCGGATCGCGACGGAGTACGAGGCCCGGCTTGAAGCCGGTGTGGGGCTGGCCCCGCTGATCGCCAGTTTCCAGGCGCTCGTCGTCCGACAGATCGTGCCGGAATGGCAGGCGGTCCTCGACGCGGTCCAGAAGCTCCATCATGTTGGCACTGGCCCGGTCGGCTACTGGGGCGTGTCGCTGGGCTGCGTGATCGGTGTCCCGCTTGTCGCCGCCGAGTCTCGGGTTCGGGCGGCGGTGCTGGGTCTGGGCGGTGCTGAGGTCTCAGCCGAGGCCGCCGCGCAGATCACCGTTCCAGTGGAGTTCCTGGTGCAGTGGGACGACGAACGAGTGCCGCGACCGCAGAGCCTGGCACTGTTCGACGCTTTCGCCTCGACCGAGAAGTCGCTGCACGCCAATCCCGGCAAGCACGGTGAGGTTCCGGCTTTCGAGACGGACAGCACGCTGCGGTTCTTCGCCCGCCACCTCGGTTGATACCGACGCTTCTTCTGTGAGGGTGCCGTGCCGGGCCCTCGAACGGCATCCTCACCTCAGGGCGCCGTGCGCACTCTGGGAGAGTCACATGTGCGGATCGGTGTGCCCACGGCCGGTCACGGCGCGGGTGGGCACTGACGACGGCACCGCCGCTACCGGGCGGCGACTCCCGACCCCCACCACGGGACCCGGTCGCCGACGTCGTTCATGGCGAAGAAGTTCTTCACGGCGGTGGTTTCGGCGGCATCCGGCTGGCCGTTGGTGCATTCCGAGCCCGCCCAGGCTCCCGACATCACCCTGGAGCACTGGCTGCCGGGGCCGATGTCGGGACGCGAGAGGATGTGTCCCAGTTCGTGGACGACGATGCGAGAGGCTTGTACAGCTCGGCGTCCCCAACCTCCAAATACACCCAACCCCGTCCCGCACCCTTGATGTTGACGTGGGACTGGACGCCTTGGCTGTCTTGTACTCCATGACCCGAAGCGCCGCCGGGGCGTCCTGCTCGACGAACTTGATCCCGCTGCCACGGCGCAGGCAACCATCGTGTCCCCGAACCCGGTTCGTTCGTTCCTGGAGCTCATCACCCTGGAGGTGGGCGAGCGTTACTGGAGCGGGATGCCGATGCCGATGCCGATCCCGTGTTTGTCCCGAAAAGCTGGAGTTGCCTGGGGGACGAGCCGGGCCCGCGGCCAAGGTACCGTGCGCGACCGGCGAGGCGTCGTGACAAGGAATCAGGGGACCGTCTCGGGTCGCCCACCGCCCGCACCAACGCTTCACGCACCACCGCCAGGCTCCCCCCCCCGAGCGGCCGGCCAGTCCCTGGAGGCTCAGGCCGAGTTTGAGGAAAGCGGTGAGGCATGCAGCTGCACGCTCGCTACTGGGGTCACGGGCAGCGCCCGTCGGCCGGGTGCAGGATCCGAGGTGTTGGCCGAGATCATTCTCGGTTCGGTACGAGACCGTCCGCGATTCAAACGGCCGGTCTGTGCGCGGTGGCGTGCCGTCACGCCTAGTCCTCCGGCTCCCAGGCGCGGAGCAGGTCCAGCAGTTCCGGGTCCCCGTCGAGCTGCAGGGAGTCCGCCGGAATGCGGTCGTACAGGTAGAGGACCAGATCACTGGCCGTGCCGCGAAGGGAGATGCCTGCCGCGTCCGGGTCCGCGCCGGCAGAGGGCAGCCGGGTGGTCCGTGCACCGTCGCCGTCGACCGTGAGGCGCCAGGAGCGGCCCTCGGTGGCGTGGAAGTCGAAGGCGGTGGGTTCGTGCGGCCAGGCGCTCGTCGTGAAGCAGGTGATGAACAGGGTCTCCTCGACACCGTCGAGCGCCGACTCGACAGGCAGTGAGGCCTGCTCGCCCACGGTGAGCTGGGCGTCGTAGGTGTGCACCGCGATCTCCTGGACCTGGTGCCGGGCGACACCACCGGCGGTGTGCGGTGTCTGTGTGTTACCCCAGCCGGTGAAGCAGCCCTGGTCCGGACCGGCCTCCCGCAGGGCCGCCAGCAACAGCTCGGTCGAGGCGGCCAGCCAGGCCGGCACGGCCTCGCGCTCCTGCGGCGCGACCGCGTCACCCTGGGCAGGGGTCCTGGATGTGGCGTCCGGCCCGGCGGCGACGGTGGCGGCCCAGCGGCGGCGGCCCTCGCCGATGTGCTGCACCAGGTCGGACAGCGTCCACCCGGGGCAGGTCGGCACGGGCAGGTCGAGGCTGGGCGCGGCGGCGATCGCGGCACGGAAGGCTGTTGCACGTTCGTCGATCAGCCGCAGCAGATCGGGAAACTCCAGAGTCTTGTGCACGCCGGTAGTTCTATCAGCTTGATCCATTTGCCCGACAGCGGTTTTCCCCGCCGAAAGGGCGGGGAAAACCGGCCCGGGCGAGCCCAAGCTCGGGTCCCTCGGAGTCGTCCGCGTCCCCCCACACGCGCCACGAGGCTGTGCCCGGCCGGCGGGTTCAGCCCCCGCAGCCCCCGCACTGCTCCCTTCCCCCTCACGCCCCCCACCCGCCGAGTGACCACGCGCGACGACGGGCGGCTCGGCCCGCGGACCGCCAGCGTTCCGTCGGCTCCGACCTCGTGGTGCCCGCGATATCTCTCGCCGTGTGCGCCGAAGGTCGAGGCCACGACGAAAGCTCCGGCACCGAGCAGCTGGTGCCGAACGTGCGGGGTGTGGCCATCGATCCCACCGGCCGCTATCTGCTGTACGCGCCCCACGACACGAGCGGACCGTCGCTCACGCTCCGCGGCCTGGAGACGGGCACCGGCGAGATCGTGTCGACGCAGCCCGCCACGGCCGGGACCGACGCGGTCAGCACCGGTGGGCGCGACGTGGTCTTCCATTCCATGGCCGACGACATCGTGCCGGCGACACCAACGGCAAGTCGGACGTCTTCCTCCGGCGCTTCTACTGATCGCCTCTCCACGGCTGCGGCGGATTCATCGCCGGCCTTGGCGCTGCCGTCGCCCCTGACAGGGGCCTTGAGTGAGTGTCAGGTCCATCATGCCTGTTCGCAGGCGCTTTTCGGTAGGACGCAGCGCACGCCTGTTTGTTCTTGTGGCTGCTGGTACCGGACGTCAGACTCGTCGTCATCCACTCTCCGGCCCACGTGCCGGCGGCCGTTCTCGGCTGCCGGCACGGTCGCCGTGCTGTCTCACCGTGTGACGTGCACGGGCCGGGAGTGGCGTGACGAGGGGGATCGATGGATCAGGACATGGTCGTGCTGGCGAGGGTCAGGCTGCTGGGCGCCAACCGGCGGGTGGTGCGTGGTGCCGAAGGGCTGTGGATCTACCGTCTGCTGACGCAGGCCGAGCCGGAGACGTACGGGTCGAAGCTGGCGTACGTCTTGGTGGAGGCAAGCACGTCGCCTCTGCTGCGGGAGATGCCTGAGCGACGGTTGGCGCTGCTGGAGGAAGCAGTGCGGGTGGCGAGTGCCCTCGACATGTCGAACCCCTACCGGGCGAAGATGCTGGCGAGGGCCCTGGCTGCCAGACAGTGGGAACTGCAGGGCTCCGCGGCGGAGCCGCTCGCGGCCGAGGGCCGCGAGCATCGGGCCGCCCCTCAGGCAGAGCCGCAACAACGCGCATGACCGTGGGGGGTGACGGGCGCCGCATCCCTGCTCTCGTTACCCAGAGCACGCCCTGCCGCCGTCGCCGTCGTGGGCACACCGGGTGGCGGCAGGGCACATCGCGGTGCGCTCGTTCGCACCGCCGGGGCGGCGAGCGAGCGCACGGGAGGCAAGGGGCCCGAGCGCCGTTCACTCGTCGCGGACGGCGGGGGCTCGGGTCCGCGGGCCCCATGCACCGGTCGCGGTGTCCCGTCCCGTGTCAGTCCCGTCCCGCGTCAGTCCCGTTCCGTGTCCGGCGAGGGCGTCCAGGGATCCACGACACGCAGAATGGGGGACAGGAGACTGAGCGACTGTGCGGTCCGCTGGGGGTCCGCGCCTTCGGGAGGGTCCGCCAGCGCGGTGGCGGCGCGGCGCAGCAGTCGCAGCCCGCCGGTCAGCAGGCGAGGACCGGGGCGTAGCGCGAGGACGGAGCCCGCCTGCCGTGCCAGGTTCGGCCACTGAGCCTGGCTGGTCAGCAGCGCCGCGAGCCTGATCGTGGCGGTGACCGGGCCGCGGTTCGTCGGCAGATGTTCCCGCAACAGGCCGACGAACGGCCGTGCCATCTCCTTCTCCGCGTCGGCGATGCCGAACTGGACGGTGAAGGCCCGGGTGAGGTCGTCGACGGCCTCGTCGTACCGCCCCGCGTAGACGCGGACCACTCCGCGGCCCGCGAGAGCCCACGGCCATCGCGGGGCGGCGGAGAGGGCCTGGCCGAAGTCCTGTTCCGCTTCGCCGAGTCGGCCCGCCTCCCAGAGCAGCCAACCGCGCATCGCAAGGGCCAGTTCGTACGGGCCGTCGAAGGAGAGGGCACGGTCGAGGTCGGTGAGTGCTTCGGCATCGCGCCCCAGAGCGTGCAGGGCCCAGGCGCGGAGCGCGTACGGCCAGGCCCGGCCACGAGGGCCGTCCTCGTCCGGGAAGGCCAGGGCGCGGTCGGTCTGCTGCAGAGCCTCGGCGTGCCGCCCGAGGTCGACGAGCAGGCCGGCCAACTGGACGCGATACCAACCCGATTCGGACTCCAGGTCGGCTGCCCGGACCGCGTCGCGGACCGCCTCGTCCCACCGCTGCAGCTGCCGCAGGCACCGTGACCGCTCCGCGTAGGCCCAGGTGTAGTACGGGTCGATGCGCAGCGCACGGTCGAGATCGTCCAGCGCTTCGTCGTAGCGCTCCTGGAGACGGTGCAGCTCGCCGCGGCTGGCCAGCGCCCATTCCTGCTCGGGGTCGAGCTCGACGGCCCGGTCGAAATCGGCGAGTGCCGCCGCGCGGTGCCCGGCGCTCAGACGGACACGTCCCCGGACGACGTGGTTCCAGGCTTCCTCGGGCTGGGCCCCGATCGCCCGGTCCAGATCGGCGAGGGCTTCCTCGACGTTCCCCATCGCCTCGTGGGTGAGGGCTCGTTCCACCAGAGCGTCACCGTGCTTCGGCTCCAGAATCAGCGCCGCGTCGAAGTCGGCGAGCGCGGGCTCGTACCGCTCGGCGCGCCGGTGGAGGCGCCCCCGGACGACTCGGGCACGCAGCACCCCCGGGGAGTCCAGCCCGGAGTGCGCGAGCAACGCGTCGAGGACGGCCGAAGCGGTGCCGTCCTCCCGGGCCGCGGCGGTCAGGCGCCGCCCCCACACCGTCAGGCCCTCGTCCGAGGTGTCCGTGCCGGCCTGAGCGAACAATTGTGCCCAGCGCCGTACCGTGCCACCTCCCTGCTCACAGGCATGCACGGCCTCCGTCAACGCCTCCGGCAAGGCGCGGTGGGGATCGGCGCACAGGCGGTGATAGGTCTCGTTGGACCGATGCTCGCGCCATGCCGTGTCCCCCCAGCGTTCCGCGGCCGGAACGACCTCTTCCCGCTCCACCCGCCAGCCGCGGAAGGTCTCCGAGAGCAGATCGTGCGCGGCACGCCACCGGGCAGGGGACTGGACGCGCTGCAGTCGCAGCATGGGGGCGCGTACGACGTCGTGATACCGGCATCGCCCGGCCTGGTCGGTGACGAAGGCGAGTCGGCGTATCCACGCGAACTGTTCCACGGCCTCCACGGGGGCGAGGGCACGGTAGACGTCCTCGTCGAACTGCAGAGGCAGCGCCAGCCGCAGCGCGGCGTCCCGCCGGGACGGGTCCGTCTCCCATTTCAGGAACCGCTCCACCGCCGTGCCCGAGGGATCACCCACGGTCCGGGCCGAGTCGGGCCGGGCTTGCGCCAGGGTGTGCACCAGCACGGGCAGTCTGCCGGACAGGCTGAGCACGACCTCGACCACCCGCTCGTCGGTGACACCCCGTAGCGCCAGCAGCGCTCTGGCCTCCTCCTCCGTGAACACCTCCAGCGGAACCTCGGTGACCAGGTCCAGCCAGTCGCCCCAAATCCGGGCATCCAGACGGCCCTGCCCGGACAGCACGATCTGGACATTGGCCGGCAGCACGCCGTGCACCTCGCCGAACGCGATGTCGCGCAGCCACGCGTCGAGCACCGGACCCGTCCGCTCGTACACATCGAAGAACAGCACCACCGACGGCCGTCGCCCCGCCACCTCGGCCAGGTCCTGAAGGAACACCGGCGTCAGGCCACGCACGGGGTCCATGACGAGCTGTACGTCGTCGTGGGACCGCAACCGCGCGCCGAGCGCGGTCCGCAACCGGTCCGCGCCCTGGGCGACCTGCTGGGGATCCAGGGCACCGGCGAGAGCTCCCACGACCGGCACCATCCCCAGCCCCACCAGACCCACCTGCGCGGCGACCGCCCCCGAGAGCGAGGTCGCGGGCGACTGCGCCGCGCTGCCGTCGTCCGCGGCCGCTTGTGTGTCCCGTACCGACTGCGCCTCATGACTGCGCTGACGGAACGTCGCCAGGAGTCGGCCGAACCGGCGCAGCTCAAGCCCCTGGCGGCCGAGCCGCTCACCGACCGCCTCCATCGCCTCCACGGCACTGTGCAGTCCGTCGTCGAGGTACACCGTCGTGGCGCCCTGCTCGCGGGCGACCGCCTCCCACTGGCGCAGCAGCGAGGTCTTGCCCACTCCGGCGTTGCCGCGCACGTGGAACAGGAACTGGTACTCGTCGCTCTCCGGATCCCGGGCGAGGTTCTCCCGAAAGGCGTGCATCTCCCCACGACGGCCCACGAAGCCGCTCCGGCGCCGACGCCGGATCAGTTCCTGTCGCGTCGGACGCTGGTCTGCCATCCCGCACCCCCGGCCGCCAGTATGGCAAAGGGCCCCCTGCCCCGGAACCGCACCGAACGGACCGCCACCAGGCAGAAATTGAGGTGCCGAAACCAAGGGCGCTTCCCTAACCTCGGCCCCATGCGCCACGAATCCTCCCTGCTGAACGTCATCGATGTGGAAGCCACGTGCTGGGACGGACAGCCGCCGCCCGGCTCCGTGAACGAGATCATCGAGATCGGTCTCACGGTCGTGGACGTGTCGGCCGGGCGCCGCCTCTCCCGGCACCGCATCCTGGTCCGCCCCGTCCGCTCGACCGTGAGCGACTTCTGCACGGAACTGACCGGACTCACGCAGGCCGAGGTGGAATCGGGCGTCACCTTCGCCGAGGCATGCCGGACCCTCGTCGAGGAGTACGAGGCCGGGGAGCGCCCCTGGGCGAGCTGGGGGGAGTACGACCGCCGGCAATTCGCTCGCCAGAGTCAGGCCGACGCCGTGGCGTACCCGTTCGGCTATCCGACGGAGCGCACGCACACCAATGCCAAGGCCGTGTTCACCGCGGCGTACGGACTGCGCAGGAAACCCGGTATGGCCCACGCTCTCCAGATCGCCGGACTACCGCTGGAGGGACGCCATCACCGCGGCGAGGACGACGCGTGGAACATCGCCGCACTCGTCCTCGATCTGGTGGGCCGTGGGGCATGGCCGGTCGGGGGCACAGCCCGCTAGCCTCGTTCCGGTTGCCCGGCTGGGCGACCGGAACCGGCCCTGGACGGGCGGGCCCGTCACCGCCCCCCGCACGGATCGCGGTCCTGGCCACCCTCGGCCGACCAGCAGGCATCCGCCCCGGTCAGCTGAGTGCTGCAGATGCTCGGCATCGTCTTCCCGGTCGGCGGCCGCGCCTCCGCGCCGTCCCTGCGCCGCTCCGCCGAACGACGCGTACCGACGGGCGCGGCCGGCACCCCGGCGGCGTACAGCACCGGCAGGAGTACGGCCCACACCACGGCGACACCAAGGACGGGGCGGCCGAGACGGGTCGGCCGCCCGCGCAGCCAGGCGACACTGCGCACCGGGGCAGTGCTTGTCGTCCAGCCGCTCCGGTTCGTCGGCGTATACGTGCTCGGGCCGGCCCTCACACCATGATGTGTGCGCGCCGCGCGGACCTGGGGCGCATGGGCCGCCGTACCCCTGCTCGGCTCGGTCGCCGCCGTGGACCTGCTGCGCCACGGTCCCTGGGCGGACGCCATGCCGTCCTGGCTGGGCCTGCTCAACCTCGGACCCGGACCGCACCAACTCCCACCCGCCGTCCTTGCTGGTGCCCGCGCTGGCCGCCGTCCAGTGCGGCGGGGGGTTCCTGGCGCGCGACCGGCTCGACGGTCTGCTGTGGCGCCGGCGCTCACTGTGGGCGGCGGTCGTGACCGCCAACCTCTGCGCGATGACCATCTTCTGTCGGCGGCTGCGCGAGGTCCGCAGCGAAGCGATGCGGGAACGCCGCAGGGAGTCGTGGAACAGTGAAGCGCCGCACCCCGTCCCGAGCGGCCCGCCGCCCGACGTGCTGTCACCCGACGTGCTGCCGGACGCGCTGCCCGCCGAGCCGTGCGCCCCGTGCAGCAACCGGATCATCCAGTGCGAGAACTCCTGTGCCCGCCAGATGTACGCCAGGCACCGCACGGAACCCGGCACGCGCCCGCGTCTGGATGTACGCCTGCTCGGTGCGCTCCAGAACAACGCAGTCGACCCCGTTGTTCTGCAGAAGATTCCCGAGCACGAGCCCGGCCGGTCCGGCTCCGAGGATGATCACATCCGTCGACTTCCGGGTTTGCTTGTCTGTCACGAAAGGGGATAGTAGATCCCATGAAGTGACTTACTTGACATAAATCACCTGAATGGAAAGGGCCGTAGCAGTGAGGTGGGGCGCGCGCCCCGGGTCGACGCGCCGTCCCGCTGGACGCGCGCGGCCACGGGAGTACCTCGCGACCATGCGGGGAGGACGTGATGCCGAATTGGACGCCGTCGCGCCCGAGTCGGGCCTGGCGCCGGCGCCTACGGCGACGCGATCCGCAGGGGGTGTCACGTCACCGATCGCGCCGCGTGCGGGACGGCTGGAGGAGTTGGTCGACGGGCGCGTAGTCGTCGGTGAGCGGTCGGGCATCGCCGATCCAGGAGGTGAGTGCGTCGCCGGTGGCGATCTTCCAGCCGGTTCGCCGGGCGTCCAGCGCATTTTGCGCCGCGCGCAGGTCGACGGGCCGGTCGGAGGCGAGCACCACCAGATTGCCGCCCGCGGGGGTGGCCGTCGGGTCAAGGCCGATGTCGACCGGGGCACCGACGAGGACGACGTGCTCGAACGTCTCGCCCAGGGTGGCCACTTCGGCACGCGCGAAGTCCAGGCCCCCGTGGTCGATGAGGTTGGCGAGGTACACGCCGTCCTCGTCGAGCACCCGCCGTACGTCGGTCATCGCCTCCACCGTGGTCAGATGCCACGGCACACTCACGCCCCCGAAGGCGTCACCGACGACGAGGTCCCGGCTGCCGTCCTCCAGCCGCCGCAGGCCGAGCCTGCCGTCCTCGACACGTACGTCGATCCCGGAATCGGCTTCCGACGAAAGACCGAAGCGCTCACGGTCGATGCGTACGACCCCGCTGTCGATCTCCGACACGAGACTGTGCGTCCCGGGCCGCGTGGCGGCGAGGTAGCGGGGGAAGGTGAGTCCGCCACCGCCGAGATGGTGGGCGGAGAGGGGCTCACCCTCGAGGAAGGCGGAGTCGACCACCGACGCGAGAGCGCGCACATAGGTGAACTCCAGGAAGGTCGGATCGTCGAGGTCGACGTAGGAGTGCCGCACGCCGTCCAGCAGGAGCGTGCGGCCGCTGTCCCGGTCGGGGTCCGTGACGACCTGCGCGCAGTGGTACCTGGTCTCCGCGTCGCAGCCACCGGGCGCGACCGTGGTGGCGAGGCCGCCGGCGACGACCACGACCGTCAGGGCAGGGGTCCCGATCCACCCGCGCGTGCGCCACTCGACCAGCGCCGCACCCACCACCAGCAGCGTTCCCAGGCCGATCAGGATGCCACTGACCGGCAACCGTGCCACCAGGACGAAGCCGGTGAGAACGGTGCCGACGATGGCGCCGAACGTACCGACGCCGGACAGCCGGCCGACGACCGTCCCGGTCTCGGCGAGGCTGGTGAGACGCAACTTCGTCACGATCGGCGTCACCGCGGAGAGCAGCGCGCCCGGCACCAGGATGGTCAGCGACGCGATCAACAGCAGCAGCGCGGGCGCCCATTCCGCGGTGGTGCGCAGCACGGCGGGGGTGAGTGCCACGACCGCCCCCGAGACCCCGAGCGAGGGCCCCAACAGCCGCCGGGGATCGAACTGGTCGGCGATGCGTCCGCCGAGCCAGGAGCCGACGGCGATCGCCGTGAGGGCGATACCGATCACCATGGTGCTGGTCTCGAGCGTGAGTCCGAGATAGGGGGCCAGCAGCCGTAGAGCGACGATCTCGACCACCAGCACCGCGGCCGAGGAACCGAACACCAGCGCGGCAGCGGCCCGCGAACCCAGGCCGTGGCCACGAGGGTTGTCTTCAGCGACAGGTAAGGACGACGATCCACTCACGGCCGCCATCCTCGCACGAGCCTCCCTTGCTCCCCCGCGCACGAGCCCTCCCTTGCTCCCCCCCCCCGCACGAGCCCTCCCTTGCACCCCCTTGCTCCCCCTCGCACGGGCCGCGCGCGGCCCCGCGTGGACGGGCAAACGATCCTCCGGCGCCCGTCCACGCGACGCCGTCACATCGCCGACCTCGTCCTGTGCGTGAGCAGGGCGTCAGTACTCCATCGACTTCAGGATGCGGTCGAGTGTCCGGCGTCCCATGGTGCTCATCACGGGGTTGCTCTCGACGTAGTACCAGACCAGACCCACCGACTGTTCGAACGCCCATGCCTTGCCGCGCTCCCACTCCAGATCGTCACAGCCCAGAGCCCGCCGGAGTACCTCCCGGGGACCTGGCTGCAACAGATGCCAGGCGCTGATGAGGTCCAGCGCCGGATCGGCCGGTCCGAAGCCGCCGGTGTCGAGTACGCCGCCGAGCCGGTCTCCCGAGACCAGGACATTGCCGGGAATCAGGTCACCGTGGCTCATCACATCGGCACCCTGGCGTGGCAACTCCCGAAAGTGGCTCCACGCTCGGCGCAGTCGGGGCACGTCGAGCAGCCCCTCGCTCTCCATGAAGCACGTCGCCATCCAGGCGTCATGGCGAGTGAGAGCACCGCCACGATTGTCGCCGTCGAACAGGCGTCCCCGTGTCTCGGCCTCCCGCAGAGCTGAGATGAAGGCCGCGAGATCCTCGGCGAAGGCGTCCGACCCACTGGGGCCGGCATCGACGGCGACCGTTCCCGGCAGCCATGTCTGGACCGACCACGGCATGGGGTAACCCGCGCCGGGTTTTCCCAAGGCCACCGGTTCAGGCGTGGGGAACCGGGACACCTGTGCCAGCTCCGCGCTTGCCCGGGCCTCCCGTTCCAGAATCGTCAGCGCCTCGGTGGCATCGGCCGGGCGGAGCGGGAAACGTGCGGAGAGGTCGTTCCCGATGCGGAAGATGGCGTTGACCGTCCCGGTCGACGCCAGGGGTCGGATCTCCTTGCCGCTCCACTGAGGGAACTGTTCCTCGACCAACGTCGCGACGGTGTCGGTGGTCACGTCCAGTTGGTCATCGTGCATGGTCATCTCTCGCAGGCCCTTCCCCTGGTCCGATGCGAAACACCGGAAGAGGACCGACTCGACCGAGAAGACAGCCGGTACTCGTACGACAGGGCCCGGATCGACTGAGAGGCGCTCGCATCCTCGCAGGTCAACTTCCTCCTTGTGCTGTCGTGGTTTCGGATCTCGCGGTTCCCCACCTACCCAGGATGATCCGGCCACTCCCGCCCGGGGACGGGAAAGCCGCCCCGGGTGCGCGCCATCCACCGGCCGAGCGAAAATCCACCGCTGCGCGGCCCCTGCCGCCGGACGTTCAGCCGACGCCACCAGGGCTGCGGATCGTCCCGCTCCACAGGTGCGTCCGGCAGCGCCGAAAAGACATCGGCCTGCGCGTGCCAGTCGCGGAACACGCCCCGGAACATCACGTGGGGCTCGTGCGGTACAGGCCTCCTCGAAGCCGTCACCGTGCTCTCCTTCCTGTCGTTAGCGTTAACGTGACCGTTAACGGGAGTGTGGCTCAGAGGATCGGACTCCGTCAACGGCCGCCGCCGGAAGGCTCACGATCCAGGGGTCCGGTTCCGGCGCCGACTGTCTCGGACGGCAGGGCAGGGCCGGCGATGGCGCGGCAGGCAGGTGAACCTGATTGACTGGCGCCCAGGGCGGCACAGGAAGAGAAGTGAGTGGGCAGCGTGGCCGGACAGCGGGAAACGGAAGACCAGCGGGCGCGGGGTGCGGGAACCGTCAAGCGCGTCACGCTCCGCGACGTTGCGCAGGTGGCGGGCGTGTCCCATCAGACCGTCTCCCGAGCGATCAACGGCAAGGGGGAGATCGACCCGAAGACCCAACAACGCGTGCTCGATGTCGCCCGGGAGTTGCGGTACCGGCCAAGCCGGTTCGGCCGAGGTCTCGTGCAGCAGGACGTCGTGTCCGTCGGCCTCATCGTCCCCGACGTGGTCAACCCGTTCTTCCCGGAGTTCGTGGCGGGAGTGATCGCGGCCGCGGACGAACGCGACTGGCAGGTGCTCGTCGCCAGCACCGAGAACGATCGGTCCCGCGAGCTGTCCCTGGTCCGCTCACTCGGCCGACAGGTGGACGCCCTCGTCGGCTACATCAGCCAGCCCGACGCGGAGCTTGAGCCCCATGTGGGCACCGTGCCGCTGGTTCTGGTCGATCGCGGGCTGGACTCGTCGAAGCACGCATTGGTCCACATTGACGCCGCGGCCGGAATCCGGGCCGGCCTGCGGCACCTCATCGACCGGGGGCACCGCCGGATCGGCATGATCGACTGCGAGTGCGTGACCGCCCCGACGGTTCGGCGCCGCACATTCCTCGAAGTCGTCGACGAGCATGCGCTGCCCGTCGACGAGGACTGGATCGTCATGGGGGAGCAGTCCCCGGCCGGTGGCGCCGCCGCGTTCGAGGCGCTGCATGCCGCGCATCCGGACCTCACCGCGGTGGTCGCCTTCAACGACCTGGTCGCGCTCGGCGCGCTCCGGGCCACCCGCCGGCTCGGCGTCCGGGTACCGGACGACTGCGCACTGGTCGGTTACGACGGGCTGAGTGTCGTCGATCTCGTCGACCCCCCACTGACCACCCTCCACCTCGACAAGCGACGACTGGGCGAACTGGCCATCCACCAGGTCGACCGGCTGCTCGCGGGCGAACTGCCGCCCCCGATCGTCCTGACACCGACCCTGAACGTCCGCGGCACGACGTGACCCGCCCTCGGCCTTGAGGGTGTCAGTGGGTGCGGGGTGCGTACATGATCACAGCCATCCCCGCGAGGCACACCAGGGCTCCGATGACGTCGTACCGGTCGGGTTGGTAACCGTCGGCGACCATGCCCCAGGCGATCGACCCGGCTACGAAGATTCCGCCGTACGCGGCGAGGATCCGTCCGAAGTTGTCGTCGTTCTGCCAGGTGGCCACGACCCCGTACAGGCCGAGGGCGATGACGCCGGCGCCGATCCAGATCCAGCCCTTGTGCTCACGGATGCCCTGCCACACCAGCCAGGCACCGCCGATCTCGAAGAGGGCGGCGACGACGAACAGGGCAACGGAGCGAGCGACGGTCATACCGAGGGACCCTACCGGCCGCCCGTTGGCCGAGCCCCTGGACCGGGCGTCAGCGTCGCCGTGCACGGCTTCTACCAACTCATGATCGACGGCCGAGCACCGCACAGCGTCCTCGCCCTGATGACCGGCGCCGAACCAGGCGCGTGATGCTCACCCCCGCGCGCAGCGACGGGCAGCCGGACGCGGCTCAATCGCGTATAGGAACCCGTCTCGCCTACACCTGGGACGCGGCGAGCAACTGCAGCGCACGTTCCCTCAGCTGAGGGCTGGCGTCCGCGGCGTTCCCGGAGTCGAAGGGGGGTTGGGGGTCGTACTCGACGGCGAGTTGGATCGCCTTCGCCGTGTCGTCGCCCGCGATCAGGGACGCGAGATACAGGGACATGTCGACTCCCGCCGACACGCCGGCCGCAGTGATGATCTTCCCGGACCGTACGTAGCGTTGCGGCAGGTAGGTGACGTCGAAGGTGGACCGGAGGTAGTCGGCGGAGGCCCAGTAGGTCGTCGCCCTGCGGCCGGTCAGCAGTCCGGCCGAGGCGAGGACGATGCTGCCCGTGCACACGGAGGTCGTCCACCGGGTGTGACGGTGCATCTCGCGGATCCAGCGCAGGAGTACCTGGTTGTTCATCGCTTCGACGGTGCCGCGGTTGCCGGCGCCGGGTACGAGCAGGACGTCGAGTCGGTCGACCTCGGCGATGGACCGTTCGGCGAGCACGGCCACGTCAGCCGTGTCCGTACGGACGGCCCCCCGCCGTTCGGCGATCATCGTCACGGTGGCGTCAGGGAGACGGGACAGGATCTCGGCCGGGCCGGTGGGGTCCAGCAGGCTGTAGCCGTCGTAGAGCAGGATGCCGATGTGCGGGCCGGTTCCGCCGTCGGCCGGAGCCCCGTGTGCCTCTTCGGCCGGGGCTACGGCCGTGGCGGTGGCCGCGAGAACGGCGGTGGCCAGGGTCCCGCGAAGTACGTTCCTGCGTGTCGTCGAGTTGCTCATGGAAGGGGAGTCTTCTGCCCGGGTGGGACGCGTGGGGGCGGGATGTCCGGCATCCTGCGAATCCTGTCCCCCGTGACCCCGTAGTGGTGGAGGAACGCCTGCCGCAGTGTCTCCGGCGACGCGAATCCACAGCGGCGGGCGATCGCCGCCATGGGCAGTCCGCTGGAGCGCGCCAGGTGTGCGGCGGCCTCGGCGCGCGCCGCACGTACGGCCCGCGCCGGAGTCGTGCCGAGGTGCGTGGTGAACAGGCGGGTGAGGTGCCGGGAGCTGATTCCCGCCCGGGCCGCCAGGGCTGCGGGGGTGAGATCCTCGGCGAGGTTTCCGGCGATATGGCCCATCAGGTCCCGCACCAGCCGGTCCTCCGGCGGTGGGGCTGCCAGGAACATGGATATCTGGGCCTGGTCGGCGGGCCGATGCAGATGGGTGACGAGTTCCCTGGCGACGGCGCGGGCCAGCGTCGGGCCGTGGTCGTCCTCGATCAGGGCAAGTGTCAGGTCGAGGGCACTGGTGACGCCGGCCGAGGTGTAGACGTTGCCGTCGCGGATGTAGAGGGGAGCGGCGTCCACGGCCACGGAGGGGTGGCGTTCGGCGAGCCGATCCGCCCATCCCCAGTGGGTCGTCACCCGCCTGTGGTCCAGCAGCCCGGCAGCAGCCAGCACATAGGCGCCGGTGCAGACCGAGGCCACACGTCGGCTGTGTGCGGCCAGCCGCCGCACCTGATCGAGCAATCGACCGTCGGCCGCCGCGTCCTCACAGCCGATGCCGCCCACGACGATGAGCGTGTCCAACGGCCCCCTGACCGCCTCCAGACCTTGCCCGGCGCCCAGCAGGATCCCCGCCGAACTCCGGGCAGCGCGGCGGCCGAGGGTACCCAGTTCGATGGAGTAGGGCGGCCGTGCGCCGTACCGGTTGGCGATGTCGAGGGCGCCGCCGGGACAGGCGACGTCGAGGAGTTGCGCGTCGTCGTAGACGACGAGGAGAACCCGCCGCTCGTCGACTCTGCCGCGATCGCCCGCACTTGACGGCATCACCTCGCGCCGGGTTCCGAGGTCCCCGGCCAAGGCGGCCGGGGACCTTGCCGCCTGGCACCCCGGGGGAGGGGTGTCAGGCTTGGTGACCGCGTCCGTGCTCACGCGGACCCGCCGCGGCGGCTCCTCAGCCACCACGCGCCGCCGCCGAGCACGAGGACTGCGGCACCGATGCCCAGGGGGACGGACATCGGCATGCCGTCGTCGTCCTTCGAGTCGGCCGCTGCCGGCTGTGCCGACGTCCTCTCGGCAGCGGGCTCGTCGGAGGGGGTGGCCGTCGAGGGAGCGGGGGTGGTCGGTTCCGGCGTGGGGCTGGGGCTCACGGGCTTCGCGCCGGGGGCTGCGGCCTCGAGCTCCAGTCGGGGCGCGGGATGGCCGTGCCCGTGCCCGTCGCCCTCCGCCTCGTCGTCCAGTTCGATCCAGCGGTCGACCTTGCCGTCGTCGTAGGTCTGCAGGGTCTTGAAGACCAGTTCCTTCGCGTCCGGCAGTTGCCGGACGGTCACGACGTACTCGGCGTCCTCGCCCACCGCGAGCTTCGGCCCTGACACGGTGTAACCCCGCTCGGTGGGGGCGAACTTCCAGTTCTCGGGGCCCTCCTCGTAGGTGAGGTCCTGCGGGGTGATGCCCTTGGGGAGGATCACCTCCAGCTTGGTGATGCCGGCCGAGGCGGACTCCGACTCGGCGGAAAAGGTCAGTTCGACGTTCTGGCCGAGGGCACGGGCGCCGTCCGCCTCGACTTCGGCGTGGGCTGCGGCCGGGCCCGCGGTGGCGACGGCGACCGTGAACGCGGCTGCTGAGAGGGCGCAGGTGAGGCGCAGGTTGCGTACCAGGTTCGAGCGGTGCATGGGGAACTCCCAGGTTTCGATGGTGTGGAGACTGCGTTCAGTCCCTGTTCCGGAGGCGGCGCGCAGGTCGTGATCGACGCGTCTCGCGTCTCGCATCCGGCGCCTCGGCCCTCCACTCGTCGCACATCGCAGACAGGGCAGGAGCGAGCACCTGGTGTCTCCCCTGCTCACCCATGCCGAGCAACGGTGTCCCGGGCGGCGGGCACGGAGCAGCGTGAGCGATGCGAGCGGCACGGCGGAAGCGGTGAGACTCGACGAGGTGGACGGCCGGGCGAGATGTGTGAGGCCGGCCCGAGGCGAGGAGCCGACGGCTCGTCGTCTCCTGGTGCGGCCCCAGGTGATCGGCTGTGGTCAGGCGACAGCGGTCCCCGGAGGCGGGCCCCGAGAACTGATGGCGTGGGTGAGCAGGAGCCGCCGCGGCATGCGGTCCGAACGCGCTCGCTCGGCGCGGACACGCGGCCGGCACGGCGGCGCGGGCAGCCGGAGGATCAGGTGCAGCGGAGCGACGAGCCGTGCGGCGCAAGCCCGCAGAACCCTAAAGGCGGCACGCTCGCCGAGGGCGAGCCACAGACCGCACAGCAACGCGGCCAGCAGGTGGGCGGCGAGCATACCGGCCGACGACATGCCACCCGTGCCGTGGTCCAGAGCATGCATGACCCCGATGTGGTCCATCGGCCCAATGGAGTGCGTCGCACCCATCCCGTGGTCCATGGACGCCGAGGACGTCGCCACGGCGCCCTGCCCCGCGTCCAGGCCGGACGCCGAACCGCACAGTGCGTAGCCCATCCATTGCCCGACGAGCGAGGTGTCGCCCGATGTCCGGGGGTGGACGAGGGCCTGCGCGAGCGAGAACGACAGGTGGAGCACGGCCTGGGCGGCGACCACGCAGGAGCCGACCACGACCGGCCCGCGCTCCCGACGGGCCAGCAGCCAGCCCGTCCCGCCGGCCACCACCGACCCCGCGGCCATGGCCCACCAGGAAACCGCGGTTCCCGACATCATGACGTGGCCGAGGGAGGCGAGCAGCACGCACACGGCCGCGAACACAGCGGCCCTGAGCATGCGAGAACACCACCCTGCCGTCATGACGTCTCACCTCACAGTCCGGGTCCCACGCGTCACGGGATGGTACGGAACTTCCCCCGGAGTCCCACTCAACCCGGCCCTGGTGATCCACGCCACAGCGACAGCCGGGACCGCGGCAGACATCGTCCAGGCGTTCAGGGCCCGCGAGCAGCACCGGATGGCATCGCGTTGCTCAGCCCGGCCACGCAATGCAGAGGAGGCACCAGTGGACGCGCAGCAGGCACAGCGAACGGACGGGAACTGCTCACCCTGATGCGGCACATGACCATGGCCGGACCCCCGGGACCCGGCAAGCAGTATGGACCGGACCGCACCGCCTACTTCCTGCTCGGCCGTGGCCCCGCACCGGCCGCGCAACGCGCTGAGCCGGCTGGCCTCGAACGGCGCGGACGACGGTCACCTCACGCAGCCGCAGCGACCGCAAGTCCCGGAAGCAAGCCGTGAGTTCGGGAGGTCGTTGGCAGGACTCGGGGTACGGAACGTGATCTCGTGCCCCCTAGTGATTGCTGTTGGGAAGGCGAGGACCTGCCGGGACCGCCCCGACATCCCGGAGCACCCCGACAACCGGCCCGGGGGACGGGCGTTCTGTCGCTTCTGCGTGACCTGCTGTGCGGCGGGCCGGCGGTGCGTCGTCACCTGCTACGACACCGCCCTACCCGCGCACGTTCATCAGCTGCGTCAAACAACCCGCGAACGTGCTCTGCGCTCCGTTCCGATGGGGAGGTGTCATCAGATACACAACCGCCCAGCAGCGCCGAGCGATGACGGTGCTGGTGGACCCTGAAGTTCGTTGCGTGGCCCCCGTGAGTCGTGCTTGGCTCGCCCGATGAACTTTCTGTTGACGGCGAGTGGCCTGCGCAACGAGACGCTGCGGGACGCACTCAGGGAGATGCTGGGCAGGCCGTTCGGATCGGCGAACGTCGTGTACATTCCCACCGCCTCCGTGGCCGAATCCGGGGACCATGGGTGGTTGGTCGCGGACATGAACCGGTTGTACGGCCTCGGCTGGCAGGAGTTCGACGTCTTGGAGCTGAACGGCCTGCCCCGGCAGACCGTGCTCGACCGACTGCTCCACGCCGACGTCATCTACTGTGGGGGCGGCAACCAATACCACCTCGCGCGCAGCATCACCGGCAACGGCCTGGCCGATGGCTTCCTGGAGGCGCTCGAGAGCGGGGTCTATGTGGGGTTCAGCGCCGGATCCATGATCTTCAGCCGTCATCTCACCGGACACTCTGCCGACGTCATCGGGGACACCGCGGACCTCCACGCGCTCGGCGCGACGACCGTGGAGCCCCCGTTCGGCCTCTTCGACTGGTACCTCAAGCCTCACCTGTACTCATCCGATTTCCCCAGTCGGGACGACGCCTGGGCCGACCGCATCGCTGAGCGGGCTGACTTCCCGATCTACTTCATCGACGACGAGACGGCCGTCCGCGTCAGGGACGGCAAGGCGGATGTCATCTCTGAAGGCCGGTGGCGGTTCCATCCCTGACTCGATCCATCGGGTGGGGCGCCGCGGACGGAGCAGTGCGGCGCCCGGAGGCCGCTGTCCTCGATAGCTGCTCGACTGCCCTCACCAGGGCGCTGCCGATGTTCCCGGTGGCCCAGGTCGCGAGGATCACGGGTGCGTTCTCCCGTCGTAAGATGATCGACTCGAGGAAACGCCGGGAGCTCAATCGCACTTCAGGTCAATAACCCTCCCGGCCCCGGCCCGCCCTGACTGCAATCACGTGGCGAAGCCCTCGGTGCGCCAGGGGCTGGCGGGTGAGGTGCTACTGCCCCGCCTCCAGGGGGATGGACTTCGGGTATCGCACGGCGAGGGCCGCGATGTCGTCGTCCAGCCTTCCGCCGCTGAAGCTGAGCAGGTCCTGATGAAGTCGGTTGAGCAGTCCGTGGGGTGATAGCGGGTCCTGCCGGCGCATCCAGTCCTGCAGAGGGAAGAACTCGCCGGCGTGATCCCGGGTCTCCGTCACGCCGTCGGTGTAGAGCAGGAGTTCGTCGCCCGGGGCGAAGGGCACGGTGTCGGTGCGGTAGTTGTCCTGGACGAGGGCCGCTAGGTTGAGAGGTGGCGAGGGTTCGCTGGGCTCCAGCACGCGCGTCTCGCCTTGGTGCACGAGAAGCGGTGGTGGGTGCCCGCAGTTGAGGAGTGTGACGTGGCCGCCGCCGCGCGGAATCTCTGCGAGCAGAGCGGTGGCGAATCGCTCCGGCAGGTCCTGGGAGGGGTGGGCGGCGCTGTGACGGCCGATGCTGATCTCCAGGCGCTGGATGACGCTCGTCAGGTCGGGTTCGTCGTGCGCGGCCTCTCGGAAACAGCTGATCAGCGCTGAGGCCGCCCCCACTGCGGCGAGACCCTTGCCCCGCACGTCGCCCAGGAGCAGCCGGACGCCGTGAGGTGTCTCGGCCGCCTCGTAGAAGTCGCCGCCGATCCGGGCCTGGGCCTGCGCCGCGACGTACAGCGATTCGATCTCGACGCCGCCGAGGTGGCTCGGCAGCGGTCGGAAGAGGACTTGCTGGGCGGTGTCGGCCACGAGCCGGATCTGGAGGAGAGTCTCCTCCCGCCGGAGCCGGACGTGGCTCGCGTAGGCGGCCGCCAGGGTGACGGCAGCGATCGCAGCCGCCGTGTAGGGAGTCCCCAGGTCGCTGTAGACGAGGCCGAGGCCCATCATGATCAGTGCACAGAACGCGCCCAGGAGGACCGTGGGGAGCACAGGCCACATCGAGGCGGCCAGGGCGGGTGCGGCGGGCAGGAGGCGGCTGATGGCGATGCCTCTCGGTGTCGCGAACGCCAGCGCGCCGATGAGGATGGTGAGGATCACCGGTGACAGTCGGACAGCGTCCCATCGGTCACCGTGTGGACGCCTGCGTCGCTGTCGCCTCAAAGTCGGCACGAAATGAATCGTAACTACAACAAAGCGGATATCGAGCCAGGCGGAACGCATGTTCATGCCCGGCCTGCTGCCGTGATCGCCGGCCCCGGCCACACGCCGGGCGGCGCTCGCTGGCGAGCTGCCCGACAGCCCGGACAGGGGCCTGACGGGACCGTGCGGCAGCGTCGGCCCTGGCCTGCGCTGTCCCTGCCGTCAGGTTCTTTGTCCGGTCATGGCTCGGCTCTGCGGGCAGCCCTCGCAGGCCGGGAGACGGGCCGGTCCACCGCCACCGTCCTGATCGCGTGCTCGGAGGATCTGGGCAGCCTGGGTGCGGGGGTCGGCCAAGCATCGCGGCGCCCCCTGAGGGCACGAGGACGCCACGAGATATGTGGTGGGAAGGCCCTCTATGCCTGGACGTGCGTTCTGATCGGTGCGGATACGCGCGCCTCGATGGCGCATACGGCGGCGATGCCCACAGCGGCCACCGCCACGGCCACACCGAACACCATGTCCGGGCCGGGGTCCTGGCCGAGTACGGTGCCCAGTGCCCGGACGGCGAGGACGACCTGACCCAGCGCGACGGCGCCCAGCCACCCCACACGAACTGCCCGCGGGGCGCGTGTGCGGATCGCCTCCAGGCCCAGGAGCGCGGCGGCACCCGCCGAGGTGACCACGAAGCCGAGCAGGATCGCGGCGTACAGCGCGCCCCAAGCGGCGGGGTCGGTGTGGTCGAGTTCCGCCGTGTCCGGAGGGAGGGCCGTGATCAGCATGGTGAAGAGCCCGATGTAGGCCACCTGCAGGAGCAGGAGGACGGGTGCCACGCGCCGGCTGAGTACTGAGATCACTTGTTGCTCCTGACAGGCTGCCGATCCTGCTGATCCACGGGCTGCCGTTCTCCTGAGTGTTGATGCATGCTTTCCTGCTGCGGATGACATCGCCGACCGGGCGGCGGCTCCAGCGCTCGCGCGTACAGCGCGGCCTCCAGGCGTTCGCCCCATGTTCCGCTATGCGGGTGATGGGGCGGGGCAGAACGAGGACGATCTCGCCCCCGCCTCCGACGGCCGGCGCCGCACACCGGTACACGTGGAGCCGGACGCGGTCCTCGCTACCCGGCACCGAGCCGATGCGCGCCGGCGCCGGGGTGAGCGAGGGATCCACCGCCCAGATGTCATCACCATGGTGTGACGCGACCTGCGGGGCGAGTCCGGCCGGGCGTGCCCGTCAGGGGGTGCTGGGCTTTCCCTGGGTGTAGAGCCACTTGGTGAACAGCGGACCGAGGTTCTTCCCGGAGAGCTCCTCCGCGAGCCGCTGGAACTGGGCGGTGGTGCCGTGTCCGTGACGCTGCTGTGTGGCCCACGAGCGCAGGAGGCGGAAGAAGACACGGTCGCCGACGGCGGTGCGCACGGCGTGCAGGGTCATGGCGCCACGGTCGTAGACGGGGCGTTCGAAGATCTTGGCGCCGCTGCCGGGATTGCCGGGCGGGAACGCCCACAGGGGGTCACGTGCGGGAGTGGCGTACAGGTCGTCGAAGGTCTGCTGGGCCCTGGTGCCGCCGTGCTGCTCGGCGTAGAGCCACTCGGCGTAACCGGCGAAGCCCTCGTTGAGCCAGATGTCCTTCCAGGAGGTGAGGGTGACGGAGTCGCCGAACCACTGGTGGGCGCTCTCGTGGACGAGGGTGTTCAGGTCGGGGGCGCTGCTGTAGACGGGCCGTGTCTGCGTCTCCAGGGCGTAGCCGACGTCGGGGGCGTGGTCGACTATGGAGCCGGCGGCGCGGTACGGGTAGGGTCCGAACAGCTTGCTTCCCCACTCCAGCACGGTCGGCAGCTGCTTCAGGACCGGTGCGGCGCCCTTGGCGAGGCGCGGGTCGACGGCGTCGTAGACCTTGATTCCGCCGCGGGTCGTGTACTGCTTGACCTTGAACTTTCCGATGGTCGCGGTGGCGAGGTAGGCGGCCATGGGTTCCTTCTGCCGCCAGCGGAAGGTGGTCTTGCCCTTGCGGGTGCTCTGCCCGAGCAGGATGCCGTTGGAGACGGCGGTGCGCCCCTCGGGAACGGTGATGTCGATGTCGTACGACGACTTGTCGAGCGGGTGGTTGTTGGCCGGGAACCAGGTCATGGCGCCCTGTGGTTCGCCGGCGACGAACGCGCCGTCCTTCGTGGGAATCCAGCCGTCCAGGGAGCCGTCGGGGTCGGTGACCGGACCGGGCTTGCCCTGATAGGTGACGGCGACGCGGAACGTCTGCCCCTTGCGCAGGGCGCGCCGAGGCGTGATGACGAGCTCCTGTCCGCTGCGTTTGTACGCCGCTCTGGTCCGGTCGACGGTCAGGCCGGTGATCTTGAGGCCCTTGAGGTCGAGGTCGAAGCGGGTCAGGCGCTGGGTGGCGCGGGCGGTGAGGACCGCCTTTCCGGTGAGATGACGGCTCGTCGTGTTGTAACCGAGCGTCAGGTCGTAATGCGCGACGTGGTAGCCGCCGTTGCCGGCGAGGGGGAAGTAGGGGTCGCCCATGCCAGGAGTTCCTGGCTGTCCGGCCGCGGTGGCGGGTCCTGCCGCGGTCAGCAGGGCCGCAACGACGGCAGGGACGGTGAAAGCGATGGCGGGGCGGCCGAGGACGGCGGAGCGCCGAGGGGATTGGGTCACGAGTGCTCTCCAGGGGGGTGGTGTGATCAAGCGGGCCTCAGGCTATGCAACCGCCGAACCCGACCGCACCTGGCTCGGGTCATCAGTGGGCCGTTCCGCCGGACTCGACGGTCTCGCGAGCCAAGGGACTCGGCGCGGGAACTTGTTGCGATCGAGGAGGCCGGAGAGCCCGCGCGGGCACTGCACCCACCGGCCGTGCCCGCCTGCGGCCCGCCCACCTACGTCCTAGCCGTCGATGTCGAGCGCCGTGCCGTACAGGCGGTCCACCTTCAACCGGATGACTACCCGGCGCTCGGCAACCAGCTCCCGCAGGAATGCCCCTTCGTCCTCCGGCTTCGCTGCTCGCGGAATCATCTCAAGGAGTTCCCGACCGACGGTGTCGCCGGGAACGGTCGTGCTCTCGGAGACCTCGGCCTCACCTTCAGCGACGGCGAACGACCACACATCGCCCCCCTGCACATGAAGCGACGCACGTGGGTTGCGCCGCAGATGCCCGACCTTGACCCGCTCGGCCGTCGTCGAGAACCGCACGATGCGGGCCTCGGGGTCCCAGCTGTACAGCATCGTGGTCAGGTGGGGGTGGCCACTGCGCTTGACGGTGGCGAGTGTGCCGAACTGCTGCTCGCCCAGCAGGTTGGAGAGGGCCTCGTCGGACAGGGGGCGAGGTGCTGGTCCTTGAGTCATGACGCGATCAACCTCCATGGCCGCCCGACGATTCCATGGACGTAGGTCCACGACCCCCGGCGCAACGGGCGCCAGTCTTGCCGCACTTGAACCACCGGCACACGCTGCAGAAGGATGCGGCGGGTGCATGGGAGGACGTATGTGGCACCGCTCGGGAACCTCGGACACGTGAGTCGGTCACGCTGGGTCGACAGGTGACCGGTAGGGCTGGCCCGGCCCCGGTCGGTGGGGTTGGCCCCACCACGGATTCTCGGGAGCACTGGCTCGTGTCACGCTCCCACCGTTCCTAGCGTTCTTGTATCGGAAACGCTGCCCCCGCGCACCCCGACCCGATTACTGGATGTCGACGCGCTGCGCGGGTTCGCGCTGTTCGGCATCCTTGTCGTGAACCTCGCGTACTTCGCCTCCGGCTACCCCTTCCACCTCGTCGCCGATCCCGCCCACGGCTCGTGGCTGGACGACACCGTCGAGTTCGGGGTCCGGTTGCTGTTCGAGATGAAGTTCTACCTGCTGTTCTCGTTCCTGTTCGGATACAGCTTCACCTTGCAGCTGGCCGCCGCGGGCAGGGCCGGCGCGAACTTCACCCGACGGTTCCTCCGCCGGCTCGGCGGACTTTTCGTGCTCGGCGGCCTGCATGCGGTGCTGCTGTTCCAGGGCGACATCCTGACCACCTACGCGCTGCTCGGCGTTGTTCTGCTCGCGGTGCACCGCATCCAGCCGAGGACCGCGGTCATCGCCGCGGGGGCGATCGTCGGCGTCATGGCGGCCGGGATAGCCGTGGCCGCCCTCGCCGGCGTCGAACTGGTCACCGACCAGGCGGCCGCGCTCGCCGACGGTCGCGCGTCGACCGACGCGCTTGCCGGCGGCCTGGGTTCGGTGATCGGCGAGCACGTGCGCTTGCTGCCGACGATGGCCGGAAGTCTTGCCGTGCAGGGACCGCTCGCGCTTGCCGCGTTCTTCGTCGGGCTGGCCGCGGGCCGGCGCCAGTCGCTATCCGACGGGATGGGCAGGCACACGGTCGCGCAGCGCCGACTGGAACTGGTCGGATATGCGATCGGGCTCGGGGGCGCGCTGGTCTTCGCGATCGGTGGAGGCACGGTCGGCCTGGCCGGGGCGGCGGTGAGCGTCCTGACCGCGCCGTTGCTGGTCGGTGCCTACTTGGCGACCTTGCTACGGGTGTTCGCCACTCCACGCGGCGCCCGGCTGGCACGGGTGCTCGCACCAGCCGGTCAGATGGCGCTGTCGAACTACCTCGGCCAGTCCCTGCTGGGCGTGCTGATCTTCACCGGCGTGGGGCTCGGGCTGGCCGGGGACACGCCGCCGGCGGTCGTGCCGGTCATCGCCGTCGGTATCTTCGCGATCCAACTGGGGGTGAGCCGACGCTGGCTCGCGCGGTACCGGTACGGCCCGGCCGAATGGGCACTGCGGGCCGTCACGAACGCGGAGCGTCCCCGGATGCGCCGCTGAGACCTCGGCCCCCGTGTCACACACCCCCGACGGGGTCGCTCACGGCCCGTCATGAGCAGTTCCTCGGGCTGTCACAGGGGGGAGGTGGCCGGATGGCTTGCGCAGCCGATTCCTGTGCGGCTGAGCGTCGTTCACCTCCGCGCCTTCAGGCACGGGCCTTGGGCGGGACGGCGGCCAGTCCGGTGAGGTATCCGCCCGTCGACGCGGTCAGGGCGGCGACCGTGCGGCGGCAGACCGGTTCGCTGTCCCTCGCGTGTGCGGGGCGTTGCCGGGCGCCGTGGGGCCTGCGAGACCTTCGAACACCCCCGAGACGGGGACGCCCCGCTCGGTGTTGGTGCCCTGGCCGTACCGTCGGCTCCCACCGCACGCGGTGCGCGGCGGGAGCCGGGCGGCGGGCCGGGTCCTGGCGCGGCCCGGACGGCTCAGATCAGCGCGTTCTTGTAGAAGATGCTGGAGCGCCGGTCGCCCTCCACACCGGTGGCGAACCCGATGAAGAGGCGGGCCTCACCGCCGTCGGTGCGGTAGATCGCCAGGCCCTCGGGCTCGCGATGGTGCAGGGTGGAGCCGGCCTTGGTGAGGACAGGCCCCTGCTTCACAGTGCCGGTGTTGATGTCGATGCTGGTGACGTAGGTGTTGCCGTCGCCGGTGGGAGTACCGTCGCCGGGGTACGCGTCACCCGTCAGGTAGTACATGTACGAGCCGTACAACGCGTAGCCCTGCGGTGTGCCGGAGATCGTCGGCTGCTTGAAGTCGACCAGCGGAGAGCCGAAGTTGCCCGTCTCGAAGGCGGAGAGGGGGTACACGGCGATGCGCTTGCCGGAGCTGGTGTGGTACCGCACGATCATGCGCTGGTAGACCGGGTCGACGGAGCAGGTGTACTCGGTGGCCCCCGCGATCGGCCGGTAGGCGGCCGAGGCGGCCGGTGAGCTCAGCGTGGTGTCGGCGGAGTACGTGACGGGCGTGAGCGCGGTGCCGTATCCGCTGGTGTTCGCGGCGCACTCGATCCACAGCTCGGTGCCGGAACCGCTCGGCAGCGCGGCGAAGGCGACGCCGTGACCGAAGCCATTGAGGTGCATGTACGAGATGTAGTTCCCGTCGAAGTCCATCTTGTTGATGCACAGGTCACCGTCGGACTCGGAGCTTCCACTCCGCTTGGTCGCCACGAAGAGGAACTTGTTCACCCAGTCGAAGGCGAAGCTCTGCTGGACCCGCGCACCGTGTGTGTCCTTGGACCGGAACAGGTCGTACGACGGCTGCGTGAGATCGAACCGCTTGGTCGTGGCCACCGCCGCGGAAGCCGTCTGCGCGCCGACACCGAGCCCCAGCGCGGCGAGCGAGGCGCCGGCACCGGCGCGTATGAGGCCGCGGCGGGAGAAGGGGAAACCGGGCGTGTGGTTCATGGGGGGACTCCAGAGCATGGTGGGGGGAGAGGGCAGAAGTGCGTGATGCTATCTCCTCGGCCGGACCCCGCCCCGAATCGGGCGGGGTCCGTCACAACTGCGGCACTGGACAGGCACAACTCTCCGCGAGGCGACGGTTTCCCAGGTGATGACGGGAGCGGCGCTTGCTCGACTCCGAGTGGACCAGGGCCCGTTCAGCCAGGCTGTGCGCATACTCCCCGAGAGGGGCCGCGAGAGAATATGAGCCTGGGCCACCTGGGACGTGCTGCGGGACGACGAGGTGGCGCGGACAGCGTGGCGCGTCGCGAACTTCCCGGTGCCCAAGGGCGAGGAGACGACCTGGCAGCCGAGCTGGTGGTGCAGTTCAGCCGTGGCGACCGGCGAGGTCCAGCTGAGTCTGGCCGGGCCTTGGTCGAACTTGATCGATGTAACGTTCTCCCTCGGCGGAGAACGGACGCACGCCGCACACGTCGCCCGCGTCGCCCGCGTGATACCGAACGCGCGGATCGCCGCTCCGCCGGTCCTTTCTCTTGCCCAGGATTGACCTGGGGCAGGCGCCGCGAGTGGGAAGCCGGATCAAGTGCTGGCGATTCCGGGTAGCGGTTCCCTGGAACACCTGGAAGGAGAACCTCGCGGCGAACGATCTCAGCCTCAGTGGCGAGGACCTGTCTGAACTGCAAGGCTGACCGGTCGGCTCCGGAATTGCCCTTGCCTGCCATGCCCAGTTGGCCAGCCTCGGCCCCCGAGGGGCCTGCGGTCCCGGGGGCGGGCCGTCGCGGAATGGCGGGACTCCTACAGCCACTTGAGGATGGGGCGTCCCGGCGACAGGCTGCCGCCCGCCGTCGGCGCGGATGCCCGGGTGAGGGACCGCCGCGTCGCCGAGTGCTGTCCACCTGATCGCGCACAGACCCTTGCGTCCACGGCAGGTCGCCGCCGAGGCGCCGAGCCGGCGGTGAAACCCGCGCTCGTCCGTCAGCGACGAGGCCGAGGCGCGCAAGATGGTCGACCGCAGCGCCGACGGCTCACGCGACGCCGACGCCTCCACGGACGCCTTCGTCCACCCGGTGGGCCAGAACCTGCGAGCCGATCTCCTCCTCACCGCCACCTGCGGCAAGATGCCGATCACGCAGATGTACACCTGCCTGTCCGACCTCCGAGGACGACACCCTGGGAGCGGATCCCGCGCGGCGCGGACCACACCATGGCCGCCGACGCACTCAACGGCGTCCTCACCGCCCCCGATAACCAGCACGGCGGCATCTACGGCATCGGCAAGGAAGAGGGTGAAACCCAGCAACCGTTGCACACCCTCGATGGTCAAACGATCGGATGTGCACAACCGGCATCCCCTCCCCTCATCCGACTCCTGGAGAGTCTGTGCCTCTTCGCACCAGCCGTCGTACGATCCCCGGCACCGCCCGTCGTACGAACAGCCGCACGGTCGCGGGCAGCGCGGCCGTCGTCGCCGCGCTGCTGGCCGCTCCGCTCGTCGTCGCCGCTCCGGCCGCCGCGGTCCCGAAGGCACCGATCGCCGACTTCAACGGCGACGGTTTCGCCGACCTCGCGACCGGCGCGCCCGAGGCCACCGTCTCCGGTGTCGAGTTCGCCGGCTATGTCGCCGTCGTCCACGGCTCCGCGGCCGGTGCCGACACCGCGCACCCCCTGATCGTCTCGCAGGCTCTGCCGTGGGTGCCCGGTGAGCCCTCGCCCTACCGTTTCGGCATGTCCACGGCCGCGCGCGACCTCGACGGGGACGGCTACACCGACCTCGTGGTCGGCGCCTACGAGGGCGCCGCCGTGCTGTGGGGCTCGGCGAACGGCCTGGCCTCCGCCACGGCGCTCAGCGGCACCGTGAGCAAACTGGCCGGCGGTGACTTCAACGGCGACGGCAAGGACGATCTCGCCCTCAGCAATGACGGCATCCTCCAGGTCCACCTGGGTCCGTTCACCCGTGACGGGGCCCCGGCGGACACCAACGTCTTCCCGGTGAACGAGAAGAAGGAGACCTGGCACGTCATCGCCGGTGACATGAACGGTGACGGCAAGGACGACCTCGTCACCACCCACGGCTTCGAGGAGCGGTCGTACGGCACCCTCTGGTGGCCGGGCACCGCGACCGGCATCGACACCGAGCACTCCAGGTCGACCGGGTCCGCCTCCGTCGGCGGGGTTGTCGCCGACGTGAACATGGACGGCTACGGCGACTACGTCGGACGGCAGGTCGACGCCGTCTCCGAGATGCGGATGTACGAAGCGGGCAATGTGCGGGTCGTCTACGGCGGCCCGGACGGACCGAGCGCCCGAATCACGAGGATCACGCAGAACACGGCCGGCGTGCCCGGCGTCTCCGAGGACGGCTACCGGAACGACGACGACAGTGACTACGGTGACCAGTTCGGCGCCGCGCTGGCCGCCGGTGACGTGACGGGTGACGGTTACCCGGACATCGCGGTCGGCGTCCCCGGCGAGGACATCGGCGCCATCCGCGACGCCGGTTCGGTCGTCCTGCTGAAGGGCGGTGCCTCCGGGCTCACCGGCACCGACGCCCAGGCCTTCGACCAGTCCGACTCCGGGGTGCCTGGGGCCTCCGAGGCCGGTGACGAGTTCGGCGCCAACGTCGCCCTGCTCGACGTGAACGCCAACGACCGCGCAGACCTGGCCGTTGCCGCGCCCGAGGAGGACGGCACGTACAAGAACTCCGGCGCGGTGTGGCTGTTCCGCGGCTCCAAGGCCGGGCTGACCACGACCAACATCACGTCGTTCGGGCCCTCGGTCCTGGGAGCGCCGGAGAAGGGCGCGCTCTTCGGCCGCGAGTTCGCCAAGTAGGGCGACCCCGGGCCGTGCTGCCGGGCCACCGTCTCGGTGGCCCGGCAGCACGGCCCCTCGGGGCAGGAGTCCGGCCGGCGCGCTGGGAGCGTCGGGGAGGTTGACCGGAAGATCCGCGGGTGAAGTCCGGCAAGTTCTACGTGCGCTGTCGGGGCGGGTCGGCCACGGCGGCGGTGAAGCGCGCCATGAGCGCCACGACCGCGGCACGCAGCTCGTCCCCGCCCTCGACGCGGAAGGCGAACGGGAGCCTCGCCAGCCACTCCTGCGCGTACATTGCTGGGTTGCGCGTGCTGCCGACCAGCACGCATCCATCCCCCAAGGGTGCGAGCCGTCCCATGGGAGGCCGGACCCAGGGGGACACCTCGGCCGGCGGGAGGTCGAACACCACGCGGGTGGAGAACTCCCATCCGAGACCCAGGTTCTCCTCCAGCGCCGCCACCGGATCGAGCCCGTCGGGCGGTTCGAACTCGTGGCCGGTCCGCCGGACCGCACGGATCCGATCGACCCGGTACGTGCGGATTGCATCCGCGCGACAGGAGTGGCACAGCAGGTACCAGCGCCCGTAGCGGACGACGAGGGACCAGGGATCCACCTCCGCCTCCCACTCGTTGCCGGCCTCGCTGCGGTACGTGATCGACACGCGGTGCCGGTCCGCGACGGCACCGACGAGCTCGCTGGTGATGGCCGCATCGGGGCGGGCCGCGTACGGGTCCGGTGCGGCCGACGCGTACTCCCGCAGCATTGCCGCATGGTGGCCCACGCTGTCCGGCAGTGCCTTGACGACCTTGCCCAGAGCGGTGCCGACCAGGTCATCGGCGCCGGCCGCGCTCGGCTGGCCGCTGAGTACGGCCATCACCAGGCCGAGGGCCTCGGCCTGGGTGAAGTGCACAGGCGGCAGCCTCGTCCCGCGCCCCAGCCGGTATCCGCCATGCGGCCCCCGGGACGACTCGACGGGGATGCCGGCCTCTCGCAGTATCCCGACGTATCGGCGCGCGGCGCGCTCCGTGACACCCAGCCGTACGGCGAGTTCGTCGGCCGTCGTACCTGGGCGGCCCTGGAGGATCTCCAGGGCGCGCAGTGCCCGCGCAGTGGGGCTGAGATCGTTCGGCACGCTAGCAGGCTAATCCGTCCCCTGAACTCCAGAATCAGAGGAGTCCCCGGGTTCCCCAGCGCGGTGGCCGCATCCTTGCCCGAACAGGCTCCCCACCATCAAGATCACAATTTGTCGCCGGGGCTCGGCCGCCATTCCGCTTCGAGGATGCTGAACATCTCGGAGTCCCGCCAGCCGTCCCGGATCAACGTGGTGTGCCGATGCCGCCCCTCGTACGTCATGCCGAGCTTGCTCAGCAACCGAGACGACGCGAGATTGCGGGGGTCACAGGTCGCGTAGATCCGGTGGAGTCCCAATTCCCCGAACCCGCGCGACAGAAGCTCTTGTCCGATCGCCGTGCCCACGCCATGCCCCCAGGCCCTCGGATGCACGACATAGGAGATTTCGCCCTGCCGGTGGCGACGGCTGTGAATGTTCAGCTCACCCATGCCGACGAGTTCGTTCTCGAAGCGAGCAATGTAGGCGAATCTCCGCTGATGGGCGTGCGACCAGGCTTCGACGGCGGTTTGCACGAACGCGCGTGTCTGGTCCTCGGTGTTCGGCCCCCAAGGCTGGTAGCGGCAGGCCTCCTCAAGGCCGGCCCAGGAGTGCACTGCTTGCCAGTCGTCGAGCGCGAGCTTGCGCAAAGTCACCATGGATCGGCTCACAAGCGGATCTTGCCAGATCTCGTACGGAGAACGAGCCCGGACTCGGTAGCCCGCTACCGCCGTCAGGCCGACCCCCACAGACCGGCGTCACCTTGCGCCGGATCACGTCTAGGGCCGCAGCTAGGACGGTCGGAAGGTCGCCGGAGAAAACCGGCAGTGGATCGTCCGGATCTCCTTCTACGGTGACATCTGCGAAGCAGAAGAAGGGGAACTGACCATGAACGTCATACTCATCGGCGGCCTGTGGCTGAACGGATCCGTGTGGGGTCCTGTCGCCTCCGAGCTGGAAGCGCTCGGCCATCGCCCAGTGCCGCTCACCCTCCCGGGCCAGGGGGAAGGCTCCTCGTCCGCCACGCTCGAGGACCAGGCGGAGGCGGTGCTCGCCGCGGTGGACGCGGCGCCCGGACAGGTCATGGTGGTGGGGCACTCCGTCGCCTGCACGCTGGCCTGGCTGGCCGCCGACCGGAGGCCGGAGCGGCTGACCAAGGTTGCCCTCATCGGCGGCTTCCCGTCCTCTCACGGTCAGTCGTACGCCGACTTCTTCGAGGTGAGGGACGGCGTCATGCCCTTCCCGGGCTGGAGCCCGTTCGAGGGGCCGGACGCCGCCGATCTCGACGACGAGGCCAGGCGAGAGCTGGCGGCTGCCGCGATTGCCGTGCCCCAGGCAGTGGCCCAGGGCGTGGTGCGGCTGGCGGACGACCGGCGGTTCGACGTCCCCGTCGTGGTCGTGTGCCCGGAATTCACGCCCGCGCAGGCTCAGGAGTGCATCGACGCCGGCGACGTCCCGGAGCTGGCCCGGGCCAAGCAGGTCGACTTCGTCGATATCGACTCCGGACACTGGCCGATGGTCACCAAGCCTGCCGAACTGGCCCGAATCCTGGCTGCGGCAGCCGGCCCGGCCTGACGGCCGCCGTGGCGGAGTTGACGCCGGCCTCGACCGCCCCCGCAACGCAGCCGCGGCGCCAGCCGGGGCGGTCCCACCGACCTCGGCGTGCCCGTGCTCACCAGGTCGGACCGCCTTCTCAGCCAGGTACTCGCACGTGAAGTGCAGGGAAGTCCCCTACACGCGCCGCCGGCGAGGCAGATCCAGTGTCAAGTGTCTCCACCTCTGAGGGAGAGTCCCCTCCGGCACCGACGTCCTGCCTTCTTTCGGGCACATCGATCAGGCGCGCTCGCGTGGTGGCGTGTTCGCGGACGTCACGTGGGTGAGCATGTGTGGTCCCAGCCATCTTCCCGCGCCGAGGGGATGCGATGCCCGACCGCGCCGACCGTGTCCGCCCCGAGAACGTCGCGGCCAGCAAGATTCTGCGGCGACAGCCGTCGGAGCAGTGGCTCTTCAGCTGCATCTATGGACTGGTGCTGGCCAGTGCCATGGTGGCCGCGCTCGACGCGGCAGGGGAGGAGGCCGATCCCGGTGCGGACGCGCTGTGGGTGCTGATCACCGCTGTGGCGTCCAGCGCCGCCCATGGGTACGCGCATGTCATCGCCGCGCGTGCGTCCGCCGAGGGGACAGCCGCCACCGGCAGACTGCGTTCGGTGCTCGCCGAGTGGCCCTTGGTCGCCGCCGTGCTGCCCACCGTGGGGATGCTGCTTGCCGCGGTGGCCGGGTGGTGGGCAGAGGCAACTGCGGTGGACGCGGCCCTGTTGTTCAACACCGTGGCCTTGTTCGGCTTGGGCGCCTGGGCCGCCCGCCGGGCTGGGCAGGGATGGCCGTCCTCGTGCCGGGCAGGGGGCCTCGACATGCTGATCGGCCTAGTGATCATCATGCTGAATACCTTGATCCACTAGCCGATGTGGGGGTGACATGTCGGCGAGGAAATGAGCCGAGAGCCCTCGGTGGTGCGGCGCACTCCGGCGCACTGACGGAAGCGGCGTCGGCCGCGTCTCGTGGCTCGCCCGGCCGTCGCGAGCGGCGGTCATCGAGGGACCGCGCCGGCGCGGCGGCCTTCGGGTACAGCTCCACGACGGTGGCCCGTGTGCAACGCGGCGACGAGCCGTTGTTCCGCGCGTACTTCACCGATGGCCGCGCTCGCCGGCCGACGGGTGGGGTGATGCGGAGCCCGTGCCTTCCGAGCACGGCCAGGTGCATCTGCGGGTCGACCACGGGATCCACGAGGTGTTTGCAGCACTTCGGCGACGCGCCCGCGGGAACTCGCCGCACCGTCGTACGCACCCAGGACTGAGCCCGGTGCCCGGCACGCTCTCCGCTCTCCGCGGCGGGTAGGACTACCTCGCCCTCGCCGAGCACCGCGTCAATGGCTTCCGCGTACCGCCTGGGTCAAGGGCTGTATCCGACCCACGTCACCGGCCAACGCCACTACCGACCGACCAGCTCTCTCACACCTTCCCCGAACCTCGACAGCTACGACACCTCACCCAAGTGCACTCCGTCTTGTCCTTCATGTGATTGCGATTCCAATCCGGCATGCGCCCCCTACCTCGGCACGTACGGCACGCGTTGGGAGCAAGGGGCCGAGAGTATTCCCAAATCGTCCACACTACGGCGACCACGATGATGAAGACGGCGAATCCATCCATGTCTCTTGAGTAGGCAGGAACGCGCTCGCCGCCAAGCCGCTGCCCCCACGGCGCCGGAAGCACTTGACCGGCGCACAGAAGCAACACGTGCCTGAGCCAGCCGGTCCGACGGCTGAGCCGTGACCACGACCGGCTGGGCGCCTGGATGCTGAACGGCTGATCGCGGAGGCCACGCGTGAGGTGGGCGTGGACTCCGACTGGCCCCTCACCCACCGCGTCGGGGACTGCTGGACGGCTGTCCTTGGCCGGCGGCGATCCCTTACAAGTGGTTCACCGAGAGTGCCGAGCGGCGATGTGGCAGGAGCAGCGACGCGCTGCTCCTCTCTCCCCCCGCGAAGCCCGATGGGTCGGACGAGTCCTCGTGTTCTTCGCGTGTGTGGGTGGGCCTGGCGGGGGCAATCCTCGGGTCAGCGGGCGACGGGCCATCCGCTGCTCCAGTTCAGGAGGTTGATACCTAGCTTGGGCCTTCCGTTGTCGTTGCCGTCGTAGTAGTGGTAGACGATCAGATCGCCGTCGGCGTCTTTCATGATCGACTGGCCGCCGGGGCCGATGTACCGGCCGTGGGACTCCAGCACCGGTGTCCCGCCGTTCTTCAGGAGCGCGACGCCGTTCTTGTCGTGGTACGGCCCGGTCACGCTGGTGGCACGTCCGACCTTGACCTTGTAGGTGGAGCCGGTGCCGGCACAGCAGGTGTCGTAGGACGCGAAGAGGTAGTAGAAACTGCCCCGTTTGACGACGAAGGGCGCCTCGACGGCCTTGGTGCCGGTGGGGCGGGAGGCGAGGGAGTACCGGGTGGTGTTGCCGGTGAGCTGCTTACCGGTGGCCGGATTGATCTGGATCATCTTCAGCCCCGTCCACCAGCTCCCGAAGGACAGCCACCAGGTGCCGTTGTCGTCGACGAAGAGATTGGGGTCGATGGCGTTGTAGTCGTCGGAAGCGGTGGAGGAGTAGACGATGCCGTGGTCGGTCCAGGAGCCGGGGAGACCGGTCGCCGAACCGGCCAGCCCGATGGCCGACTTGTTCGACCCGAAGGTCGAGACGGAGTAGTACATCAGGTACTTGCCTCCCTGGTACGAGATGTCCGGGGCCCAGGCCTCGGTCGCCCCGTACGACGACCACCAACCCGGCCTGGTGGAGAAGGCGTCGCCGCCCGCGCCGAAGTTGATCCGGTCGGTGGAGGTGCGGTGGGTCAGACCGCCTCCGGTGGCGTAGAGAAGGTAACGCCCGGCGGAGGTGCGGATCATCGTCGGGTCATGGACGACGGTGGCCCCCGTGACCGTGCCGGGGTCGGGGTAGGCGGAGGCGGCGGTGGGGGCCAGGGCGAGCAGTACCGCGGCCGGGACGGCCACGAGCGCGGCTCTGCGGGAGGGACGGAACGAGCGGGAGGTGCGGGGGGTCTGCGAGGTACGGGGGATGCGGCTCATGCGGACGCTCCTGGGTGGGGGTGCCGTTCGTCACGCCGAACAGCCGTCGCGTCATCGGCCGGAACCGTAGAATCGAACAACTTGCGCGTCAATGGCCTGCGCCGCAGACACCCGAAAGTCGGACCTGATCCTGGTCGACCGCGCCGGCATGCGCATCCAAGGCCGCGCGCCCGACCGACGACACGGCTTTCCGCATCCACGGTGAAGTTCGGGGCGGCCATCCGGTCCGGCTCAGGGCTCCCGGCGCAGTGCTCGGAAACTCTCCAGGCGCTCCAACAGGGCGCGGACGTCTTCGCGCGGTGTGCCGGGCGGGACGAGGGACAGGACGTCGGCCACCCGCACCGGGCCCGGTCCGGTCAGCGCCCGCGTCACCGCCGTCATGGCGCCGGGCCCGATGGGGGTGCGGGTATGGAGGCCGTTCGCCGTGCAGAGCGTCCCGCCGTCGCCGTCCGGGGGCCCACAGGACGCATGCGCCGGGCGTGGTCCGCAGGCGGTCGGCGTCGGCGAGGGGAAGGGGTACGGCGGCGGCCGGTGCGGGCGCGAAGCCCCCGGCCGTCCAGCGGCGCGGGGAGACGGTGGTGACGCGGGGTCCTGTCCGCTCTGGCCGGGCGAAGTCGGCGAGCGCCTACCGAGTCCTGGCGGACCTGGCACTCGCGATGGGTGCCTTCCAGGCAGCGTTTCTCGCCCTGGACAGGGAGGCGCAGGAAGGTGACCGCGCGGCGTGGCGGCGCGAGTACCTGGCCGCCTCACCTGTGAGTTACCCACGGCTGGCCGCGGTGGCTCCCTATCTGGCCGAGATCGACGAAGCGGACCAGTTCGAGACGGCGCTCGAACTGGTGCTGGACGCCATCGAGTTGCGCGCTCTGAGGGCCCGTGAGAAGGAGCGGACGAAAGCCGGGGAAAGCTCGGCCGACGGCTGATCAGGACAGGGAAAGAAGGGCGGTCGGCGCCGTGTGCCCTCCGGCCTCGGCGCGGGGGTGAGCAGTGTTCTTGGCAGCGGAGGCCGTCCCAGAGCGCCCGGGGTACGGCGCTTCGCTGGAGTTCCGCGTTCCGCGTCATCTGTTCGCTGTCCCGCATGCGTGCCATTCGACATACCGAACCGATCTGCCGTCTTCGGTTGCCGGTGACCCCGAAAAGACCCCTTGCCCACACCTCTTCTGGTCATCAGGCCGCTTTACGCGAGTTCTTCGAGAGCATTTCCCGCCAGCACAGCATCCGGTGCATCTGCTACCAGCACGCAGAACCCGAACGCCTTCCAGTCCACCGTGCCCGGCTCCAGGTGCGGCACGAACGGCACCAGAGGCCGCCGGGAGCCTGTGAGCAGGCTGGTGTCGATCTCGGCGGGCCCGGAGGGCTGTAAGGACACGCTGCAGGCGCAGCGGTCGACCGCGGTGAAGCCGGCGATCGTCTCGGCGGTCGGCCCGTCGGCTCTCGGCCCGTCGGGGGGATCGGCGTCCGAGTCGCACCGATCAAGGTCTAGATGATTAGTTCCGATGTGGCTCAGTGGTCGTAGGCGGTCAGGGACCTGGTGATGGGTGCGCCGATGGTGCGGTTGTGCCAGATCGCGCAGGTCATCGC
>NZ_JBVIYK010000018.1:0-173408 GCF_055592645.1 Streptomyces sp. NPDC041108
CCTGCGCGATCTGGCACAACCGCACCATCGGCGCACCCATCACCAGGTCCCTGACCGCCTACGACCACTGAGCCACATCGGAACTAATCATCTAGGGCGAACAGGGCGAGCAGCAGGCGCCGTTGGAGGGTGGCGCGGTCGATGCGCTCGTACGCGGCGACGGCGGAGAACTCGTCGAGCCGGTGAGGAAGTCGGCGTTCTTGAGCACGTCCAACTGCACCGAGGACGCGGGCGTCATCGCTTTGCAGTTCGCTGCGTGTCAGGACCAGGAGCGGGCAGCAGTGCCTTCACGTGCTGCCACGCCTGTTCGACGGTGAGCGTGGTGTCGCCCGTCAGCAGAGCCACGCTCAGCCCGTCCATGAGGGCGACCACTCGCTGTGTGAGCGTTTCGATGTCGTCGGTCAGCTCGCCGAGGATCTGGGCGATCGCCGCGCGCCAGGCGGCGTCGAACTCGAGCTGAGCCTCGCGCAGGGCGGGCTCGTGCATCACCCGCGGCCACAGCTCGACCCAGAGCAGCCAGCGGGGGTCACCGGCGGCACGAGGGAAGTTGAGCATGCACAGACTGCGCAGTCGCTCCTCGGCCGAGCCGTCGGACTCCAGCACGAGTGCCAGCTGCTCGGCCAGCTCGTGCTCGCTCCAGCGGAGCAGCTCGAGGAGCAGGCCGCTCTTGCTGCCGAAGTAGTAGGAGAGGTGACCGGCGCTGGTGTCCAGGCGACGCCCGAGTTCGGAGAGGCTCAGGTCGGCCAAGCCGCGCTCGACGAGCAGCGCCCAGGCCTCCTGCATGACCCGCTCGCGCGGACGCTCGAGCCGGCGGTGTCGCCTGAGGTTCTGGTTGGTCACCTCTTGACTCTAGCCACGGGGCGCCGCACAGTGACGCGAAGCATAGTTTTGAAAGGCTTTCAATTCGAGGAGTCATCATGGCGCCGACACCCACCGAGACGACCGCCGATCCTCCCGCCGAACCCCCCGCCCGGGCCTCGAGACGGCTGAAGCCGGTGCTCGGCGTGACCGCGGTGATCCTGCTGACCGTCTCGTGCATCACACCGGCCTCCAGCCTTTTCATCATCGTGCCGGAGCTGCTGGCCAGGCCGGGCTCGGGCGTCGTCATCGCGTTGCTCCTCGGCGTCGTGGTCTCGATCGCCGTCGGCGCCTGCTACGCCGAACTGGGCACGCGCACCCCGAGCTCGGGCGGTGAGTACGCGATGATCACCCACACGATCGGCCGCACGCTCGGCTGGCTGACCTTCGTGCTGACGGCCGCCCTGCTCGTCATCATCCCGCCGATCATCGCGCTCGGCACCGCGGACTACCTGAGCTCGATCGCCGACCTCGACCCGGCCACCACCGGTGCGGTGGTGATGCTGCTGGCCACCTGTACGGCCATCCTCGACGTCCGAGCGAACGCGTTCGTGACCAGGCGCCCTCGTCGCGACACCCGCTTCCTGGTGGACGCGAGGGAGGACCGGTGACCCATCGCGAGTCGTCACCCGTCCTGGTCCTGACCGGCGGGAATGTGCACACCGTCGACCGGGCCGTGCCGCACGCCGATGAAGTCGCCGGGCGCGGCAACCGGCTCGCGTGGGTCGGCGACGCCGCTGACCCGCCAGCCTGGGTCGTCAACGCGATGTCGGCCGCCCTCAACCGCGAGGTCATGAATGTCCATTGAGAGTTTCGCAACCGATAGCGGGGCCGCAATGAAGATCAGTCGGCTCGACAGCCTCGATCCTGAGCTACGGGTACCGCTGGAAGAGCTCCTCGAGAAGTTCCCCGGTGGGGTGTACGCCATCGAGGACCTTGCGGAGCGTCGGCGCATCGATGCCACGCATGCGGCAGAGATGGTGGAAGCGGTCGCGGCGGCCCAGACGTGCTCCACCGAGGACGTGTGGGTGCCTGGTCCGGCGGGGTGCGCAGACGTGCCTGTACGCGTCTACCGGCCCAGACGGCTTCAGCCCGCCTCACCCGCCGTGTTCTTCATCCACGGCGGCGGGATGTATCTCGGTGACCTCGACTATGAGCACGTAACGGCCGTGAAGATCTGCGAGGAGCTCGGGGTACTCGTCGTCTCCTCCGGCTACCGCAAGGCGCCGGAGCATCCGCACCCGGCACAGGTCGACGACTGCTACGCCGCCCTGAGCTGGATGAGCGACAACGCGACGTCCCTGGACTTCGACCCAGGGCGGTTGGCGATCTTCGGGGGGAGCGCGGGTGGCAATCTGGCCCTTGCCACTGCCCTCAAGGCGCGTGACCTCGCAGGACCTGCCCTCTCCTATGTCATGGCCCTCTACCCGATGGTCGACCACCGCGACACCACGCCGTCGGCTCACGAGGTCACGGAGGTCGGGGCGTGGGACCGACGGACCAACGTCGAGGCCTGGGAGTGGTTCCTCGCCGGGCAGGAGCCTGACGGATATGCCGCTCCGCTGCACGCCGAGGACCTGGCCGGCCTGCCGCCGACGTTCATCGACGTGGGAACCGTCGATGTCTTCCGGGACGAGGACCTCGCCCTGGCGCAGCGGCTCCTCGCCGCAGGTGTCACCACAGAGCTGCACGTCTATCCCGGTGTCTATCACGCCGCGGAGCACTACGCGCCCGACGCGGAAGCGGCCCGCCACATGTGGACGGTCCGGTTCCGAGCCCTTCGCAGGGCTCTCGGTATACAGCCCGTTCCTGTCGAAGCCGACAGGAACGGGCACGACAACTGACCATCGCCGTCGGCCCGGCGGCCCCGCGTCGGGCGAGCGCGTTCCCATGAGGTGCTCAGGTCCGACCAACCTCGGGTTGAAGGACGGCGAGTCGTCCTCCCGGGCGAGGGAGGCCGTCAACGGCAGCGAGCCGGGGCAGGATCCTCCCGCGTCCCTGAGGTGTGGCATCGCGCTGAGGCGTGCGGAGCGACCGCGCCTCAGGAGTCCGGTCCTACTGAGTGGAGCTCCACCACGCCGTGTCCGCCGCGCGGATCGTGTTGGTGCCGCAGTGCACCTCGCCGGCGGACACGTGGTGGGTGCGCCAGTCGTCCAGGTACCGCACCCGCATGCCGGTCTTGGCGTACGCCTTGGTCACCGCGGCGGCGAGGATGTCCTTGCCATCGACGACCGGGCCCCACTGCTTGGCGGCCAGGTAGGTCCTCGGGCTCAGTACGACGCCGTTGACGGCACCGGGGTAATACGCGATGACCGGCCGGTTCTGCGCCCGCGCGGACGGCGCGGAGCGCGTCCCGGGGAAGCCACCGAAGCCGAAACCGCTCTCGAACATCGCCGGGATCTTCACGATCTCGGCGTCCGTGACGCCGGTCTCCCGCTTCAGCAGTGCCAGGTTCTCCTTGAGCTTCCGGGCCGCGTACGCGTTGTCCTTGAGCAACTGCCGGTCGGACAGGGCCTGGTCGATCGTGGGGATGCGGCCCCAGGCGTAGGAGCGGGGGATGGAGAACACCTTCGTGTGGCCGTGTCCGTCGCGCTGTGCCTTGCGCAGCAGGGCGAGCGCGCCCTCCGGGTCGGCGATGCCGATCTTCCATCCGCGCGGGGTGTCGGCGGGCAGGAACTGCACGAACTCGTCCACATGACCGACGCCGAGCCAGCCGGCGTCGAGTACCAGCGGGTCCTGGGCCTGCTGGGCCCTGAGGAAGGCGGTGTGTGCGGGCAGCCGGGAGCCGTGCCGGCCGGTGATGATCCGGCCTGCCGGGTAGGACGTGCCGTTGTGGGTGTACGGCGGGATGGTCTCCAGGTTTCCCGTGGAGTTGATCTGGCCGTCGTACAGCCCCTTGTTGATCTGTACGGCGCCGACGCCGGGACCGCGCAGCTCGAAGACCTGCTTGCCGGCGTCGCGGTCCATCTGCGCCGAGCGGATCATCATCCGCAGTACACGCGGCTTGCCGCCCGGGCCGGGCATGCTGACGTAGCCGGGCTCGATGAAGTCCTGCGCCCAGACGTCCGAGCCGTCCTTGAACATGTACGTCGGCTTGGTGATACCGGCCTTCCGCACTTCCTTCGCGAACGCCCTTGCGAACGTGCGCTGGTTGGGGTCAGCGCGGTTTCCGTCCACGACCAGCGCCTGTTGGACACGCTGCAGGTGGTGCTGGGTCAGGACCGGGGCGGCGCGCAGCATCACCTCGTCCGTGGAGGTGCGTTCACCGTCGGTGACGGTGAAACGGACGGTGATCCGGCCGTCCCAGTCCTCCCGGATGACGTCCCGCCCGTCGAGGCCGAGCCGCAGTCCGGCCCGCACTTCAGCCGCGGTGACCCGGGTGCGATCGGTGACGTATGTCCAGGTGCCGCCGCGCTGGAGGAACAGCCGCACCCGGGAGTTGCCCACGCCGACGAGCTGGAGGCTGCCGGTGGCGGCGTCCGAGACGTCGCCGGCCGGGACCGTCCGCAGCTGCGCCAAGTACTCGGGAGCCCGTACGGCGGTGCCCTCAGCGTCGTTGCACGCCTGCAGACGGGCGTTGGACAGCCAACGGCCGTCCGGCGTCCTCGTCTTGCAACGCCGCAGCTTGTCACCGAGGTTGGGCAGGAAGATCGCGCCTCGCCCGCTGGTCCATGTCGTCTTGCCCGCCGCATCGGAATGCCCGGTGACATCGACCGCACCGTCCCGGTTCACATCGGCACGAATGTCTGCCCGTATTCCCCCGCTGTCGTCAGCCGCGGAGGCCGGCACCGTGCCGGAGACAGCCGCCAGAGCGATCACCAACGCTGTCGCAGTCCTGGCACTCACTTTGTTCATTCACGTACTCCTCATGGGGGTTGTCTGCACCTCCATCCCATCGCGCTCCCATGAGGCATTCGCTCCGCTGACCGGCGGAACCACCCCCGCCGACCTGCCGGACTCCGGTCATCCGAAAGTGGCACCCGTGACGGGCGGCGCAAGTCCGGCGGCGCCGCCCGGACGGGCCGTGCCCTCGCCGCTTCCGGACCGGCCGCGCCCTCGCCGACTCCGGCGCGGAGACCGCCAGAGAGACGAGGTGACCCGACCGGCGCAGCCCAGTGATCACTGCCGCCGGGCGGCAGTCCAGCGCACCAGGAGGATCCGCCCACCGCAGCGCCGCACGGCCGACCGACCGGCACGGCCGGTCGGCGGACCGAGCAGTCGGGCGAGACGACCCCAGTCCGTCCAGTCCGCGGTGGGGGACACCGCTCAGAAGGTCGCGACACCCGGCAAGTGGGCGGCGGCCCCGCGACGACACGGCCGTCACCGTCGAGGTCCGGGACGACGGCGTGGGCTTCGACCCGCTGGCGACCGGCGGGGGGCGGCGCGACCGGGGTCTCGGCCTGCCCGCCGGCCGCGAACGCCTCGGCGCCCTCGGCGGCTCGCTCACCGTCCGCAGCGCGCCCGGCCGCGGCACCCTGGCCCGCGCCAGCCTCCCCGTGGGCGCCCTCGCCCTCGCCGGCCCGGCGGGCGAGCGATGACCGCCCCCGACGACACCCCGCTGCGCGTCCTGATCGTCGACGACCATCGCCGCCGCCCTCCACCTCACCGAGGCCACGATCAAGACCCATCTGGTCCCCGTCTACCGCAAGCTCGGCACGGAGAACCGGGCGAGCACGGTGTCGGAGGCGGTCCGGCGGGGGCTGCTCGAACTGGGGTGAGCCGGCCCCGGGCGCCGGTTCAGTGGGCGCCCGCCGGTTCGAACTCGGTACCGCACGGGCCCGCTCCCTCGCTCTCCGGCAGGGGCACCGCAGCGCCGCTCATCGTCAGCACGTCGTAGTACCGGCCGATGCGTTCGGTGGAGCGGCCCACGTAATGACCGATGAAGGAGCGCCGGAAGCGGTCGGTGGTGCGGTTGGGCTGGGAGCCGTGCACGAGGCTGCCGTTGAAGAAGAGGACGTCGCCCGGGGCCATGTCGACGGGAACCGCGGCCAGCCCGGGCGGCGGCGGGACGTACTCCCGGACGAACGAGACCTCCGCGTCCGCCTCCTCCGGGCAGAACAGATCCATGCGGTGCGTGCCCGGCACGACCTCCAGACCGCCGTTGGCGCGGTCGATCACATCGCAGGCGATCCAGGCCGCCACACAGGTCCCCGGCTCGACCCGCAGATAGAAGTTGTCCTGGTGCAGCGCCTGCCCCCGGGCACCCGGCGGCTTGAAGTAGAACATGCTCTGCGCGGCCAGGACCTCTTCCCCCAGCAGCCCTTCGAGGATGTCCCGCAGCCGTGCGTCCAGGAGCACCCGCAGCGACAGTTCGTCGATGCGGTGCGGCTGCATCACCCGGGGGTGGGAGTCCAGCGGGTCGGCCGGCCGGCCCGCCGCGGGCGGCCGGGGCCGGAAGTGCCCCGGGACCGGCCCGCCCTCCCGCAGGGCCTCGAACCGGTCGCACAACTCCTCGATCTCGGCGGGCGAGAACAGTCCCCGCGCCACCAGAAAGCCGTTCTCCTCGAACTCCGCCCTGCCCCTGACTGCCATCCGCGTGCCCCTTCCGTGCGTCCCGAACGTGCTCCACGCTAGGTCCGAGCGCCGTGGGAGAGGATGCCTGTGCATGCTGACGACCTGCCCGTGACTGCTGTGTCCGCCGATCCGTCACCGCCCCCGGGGCAGATGATCATCGGCCGCTTCGACCGGTCGCCGCCGTACGCGGTGAACCGGCCGCGCGGCGCGGACAGCTGGCTGTTCACCTGGACCACGGGCGGCGCGGGACTGCTGCGGCAGGGCTCCGCACGGACGCGGGCGACCCCGGGCGACCTGGTGGTCCTCGGCCCGGGAGTGCCCCAGCACTACGCGGTCGCGCCCGGCGCCGCACACTGGGCGTTCTGGTGGGCGCACTGCCGGCCGCGGGCGTCCTGGACGGCCTGGCTGCGCCCGTACGAGACCGGGGACCGGCTGTACGCCCTCCCGTCGGCCCCCGGCGGCATCCGCGTACGGGCCGACGCGGCCTTCCGTCGGATGCTCGCCGACGCCCGCTGGACCGGCGAGGGCGTGCCGCCCGCCGCCGGGGGCACCTCGCAGGGCGACGCCGCCACCGAGGTCGCCGTGGCCCACGGCACGGCGGCCCGCGAACTCGCCCTGTGCTCCCTGGAGGAGGTGGTGCTGCTCACCGCCGCCCGGTCCGAGCCGCGCCCCTCGGGGGTGGACCCGAGGATCCGCCGGGCGGAGGACCTGATCGCCGCCGACCCGGGAGCCCCGCACACCGTCCGCTCCCTCGCCGAGTCCGTGGCCCTCTCCCCGTCCCGGTTCGCGCACCTGTTCACCGAGCAGCTGGGGCGCTCCCCGATGCGCGTGCTCCACCACGCCCGCCTCCGGCATGCCGCCCGTCTGCTGGAGGCCACCGAACTGCCTGTGGAGCGCGTGGCCGGAGCCTCCGGGTTCGGCAGTCCGTCCCACTTCAGCAGGGCGTTCCGGGAGCGCTACGGGGCGCCGCCGGGGGAGTACCGGCAGGGTCTGCGGGACGACGGCTGAGGACCCGTCTCACCGGTGTGCGGGGCTCAGCCCCCGAAGACGAGCAGCGACAGCCACAGCGCCACCACCGAGGAGAGCAGCGCCGCCGGGACGGTGAGCAGGCCGAGGCGGGTGAACTCGCCGAGATCGACCTCGTCCTCGTGCTGGTGGACGATGCGGCGCCAGAGCAGGGTGGCCAGGGAACCGGCGTAGGTGAGGTTCGGGCCGATGTTCACACCGAGCAGCACGGCGAGGACGGCGCCCGTGCCGAGCGGGGCCGCGAGGGGGACCAGGACCAGGACCGCCGGCAGGTTGTTGATGACGTTGGACAGGACGGCGGCGAGGGCGGCGACACCGAGGAGGGCGAGCAGACCGGTGCCGGACGGCATCACGCGGCCGAGCGCGTCGGCGAGGCCGCTGTCGACCACGGCGCGCACCACGATGCCGAGCGCCAGCACGAACGCCAGGAAGGGCAGGGAGACGGACCGCAGCAGCGCGACCGGGCCGGTGGTACGGCGCACGAGCGCGCGGACCGCCAGCACCACGGCCCCGGCCAGCGCCGCCCAGACGGGCTCGATCCCGAGCACGGACGTCAGGACGAAACCGGCGAGCGTGCACAGGACGGTGACCAGCGCGAACATCGGCAGCTCGGGCGCCTCGACCGGCTGCTGGGGCGTGGGCGCCACGGCGTCGAGGTCGCTCGCGAAGAACCGCCGGAAGACCAGGTACTCGGCGGCCACGGCCACCGCCCACGGTGCCGCCATCAGCAGCGCGAACCGCGTGAAGGTGAGCCCGCTCGCCGTGAACGCCAGCAGGTTGGTGAGGTTGGAGACGGGCAGCAGCAGCGAAGCCGTGTTCGACAGGTGCGCGGTGGCGTACACATGCGGCTTGGGGCGGGCGCCGAGCCGGGCGACCGTCGCGAACACCACCGGTGTCAGCAGGACGACCGTGGCGTCCAGACTGAGCACCGCCGTGATGCCGGAGGCCAGCACGAACGTCGAGCCCAGCAGCCGCCGGGGCCGGCCCGCCGAGGCGCGCGCCATCCACGCCCCGCACGCCTGGAAGAGCCCCTCGTCGTCGCAGAGCTTGGCCAGCACGAGCACGGCGGCCAGGAAGCCGAGCACCGGGCCCAGCAGTTCGGCCTCGGCGCGGGCGTGGTCGAGGGAGACGGCCCCCGCGGCGACGACGACGCCCGCGGCCGGGACGGCGACCACGGCCTCCGGCAGTCCGAACGGGCGGGCGACCGCACAGCCGAGGACGACGACGAGCAGGACGACGGACAGGACCTCGGCGAGGGCGGTGTTCACGGCAGGGCTTTCGGGCGGTAAGTGGCGCTCAGACCTGAGAACCCTACAACCGTGGGGTCCTGCGGAAGCGGGCGCGGCCCTGCGGTGAGGTCCTTCTCACGTGGTGCGGAGCGCCCGCCTCACTCCTCGGAGAGGGTCAGCTCCGCCCAGATCGTCTTGCCGTCCTCGGTGTGCCGGCTGCCCCAGCGCTGGGTCAGCTGGGCCACCAGCAGCAGGCCGCGTCCGCCCTCGTCGAACGTCTTGGCGCGGCGCAGGTGCGGGGCGGTGCCGCTGCCGTCCGACACCTCGCAGATCAGGGTGGTGTCGTCGTGGATCAGGCGCAGCTGGATCGGCGGGACGCCGTGCCGGATGGCGTTGGTGACCAGCTCGCTCACCACCAGCTCCGCCGTGAACGCCGACTCGCTGATGCCCCACAGCGCCATCTGCGTCAGCACGTACTGGCGGGTGCGGGCGACGAACGCGGGGTCGGCGGGTATCGACCAGGTCGCGACCTGTGCCGCCTGCAGACCGCGCGTACGGGCCAGCAGCAGGGCCACGTCGTCGGGGGCGCCGTTCGCGGGCAGCAGGGACTGCACCACGCCCTGGCAGATGTCGTCCAGCGAACCCGTACGGCCGGAGAGCGCCTCGGCCAGCAGCTCCTGACCGGCGTCGATGTCCCGGTCACGGGTCTCGATCAGACCGTCGGTGTAGAGGGCGATGACGGTGCCCTCGGGCAGTTCGAGTTCGGCGGACTCGAAGGGAAGTCCGCCGAGGCCCAGCGGCTGTCCCGACGGCACTTCCACCTCCATCGGCCGGCCCTGCGGGTCCAGCACGACCGGCGGCGGGTGCCCGGCGCGGGCGAAGGTGCAGCGGCGGGTCACCGGGTCGTAGACGGCGTACAGACAGGTGGCGCCCACCTCACCGGTCACCCCCTCGCTGCCGGCCTCCGCGGAGAGCCGTACGACGAGGTCGTCGAGGTGGGTGAGCAGTTCGTCGGGGGCGAGGTCGACGTCGGCGAGGGTGCGGACGGCGGTGCGCAGCCGGCCCATGGTGGCGGAGGCCTGCACCCCGTGCCCGACGACGTCACCGACGACCATGGCGACCCGCATCCCGGACAGGGGGATGACGTCGAACCAGTCGCCGCCGACCCCGGCCTGCGCCGCCGGGAGATACCGGGACGCCGCCTCCAGGGCGGGCATGCGGGGCAGGGTCTGCGGCAGGAGACTGCGCTGGAGGGCCAGGGCGGTCTCGCGTTCACGGGAGTAGCGGCGGGCGTTGTCGATGCAGACGGCGGCCCGGGCCGTCACCTCCTCGGCGAGCAGCTCGTCGTCGGCGGTGTACGGGTCCAGCCGCTTGAAGCGGGTCAGGACGGCGACGCCCAGGGTCGTGCCGCGGGCCCGGATGGGCACCGACATGGTGGTGCGGACGCCCAGTTCCTTGACCCGCGCGCTGCGCAGCGGGTCCCAGGCGAGCCAGTCCGACAGGGTGTTCGCCGGGTCGGTCGCCACGACCGTGTGGCCGACGCACAGGGAGGCCGCCTGTGGGGAGGAGGCCGGGTAGACGTCCGTGCGTCCCACCTCCACCACCGCCTCCGGGCAGCCGGGGGTGACCGACTGGTGGGCGGCGCGGCGGAGGGTGAAGGGGGCGGAGAGCGGACCCTCGTGCGGTTCGTCGCCGTGGTCGAGGGACTCCATGAGGTCGACGCTGACGAAATCGGCGAGGACGGGGACGCACACGTCCGCCAGCTCCTGGGCGGTGCGCCGCACGTCGAGGGTGGTGCCGATGCGGATGCTGGCCTCGTTGACCAGCTGCAGCCGCTGCCGCGCCAGGTACTGCTCGGTGATGTCGTGCCCGGTGACACAGACCCCGATCGGCGTGCCGGACTCGTCCATGAGCGGTGCGATGGCGGCCGACCAGGCGTGGGCGCGCTGCTCGTCGGCGGCCCGCAGGAAGGTCTGCACGTCCTTGCGCCGGCCCAGGGCGAGCACCTCGCGCAGGTCCTCCTCCAGCTTCTCGCCCTGCCGGCCGCCGATGATCTCGGACATGTGCAGACCCCGGAGGTTGTCCTCGGGCATGCCCACGGCGTCCGCCATCACGTCGTTGATGCCGCGCAGCCGGAGCCGGTCGTCGAAGACGGCCATGGCGCACGGGGACTGGAACATGACGGCCGCCGCGAGCGGATCGTCCCGCCCCAGCGGGCCGGGATCGTCCAGCGGGCACAGAACCAGCCAGTTGCCCTCGCCGTCGCCGTTCTTCGCGTGCTGCTGGTGGGCGAGCAGCCACGCGGTCACCGTACGGCCGTCACGGTGACGCAACGTGAGCGTTCCGCTCCAGCTGCGGCTTCCCGGCGGGGGTGGGAGGAACGCGTCGCCCGGGGCCAGCAGCTCCTCGGCGGGGCGCCCCACGACGTCCGCCGCGGGCCAGCCCAGCAGACGTCTAGCGCCCTCGTTCCACTCGACGATCGTGCCATCGCCGTCCATGGCCGCCCGCGCCGTGGCGGCACCGTCCAGGGCATACGCAGGGATGTCGCCGTGCGTTACCTTGCGGCTCCTCATCGTCGCGAGTTCCATTTCGCCGGACCGAACGGGCTTACGGGTGAAATCCAGCCTATGCGCTCAGCGGGGAAAGCGGATGGGAAACCGTATCCTCGTGCGGTCTCTCGTACCGGTGTTCGCCAAGTGGCGCGGGGTTCTCGGGCGCCTCAGGGGCGCCGACGTTGGTGGCGACGAGGGGCCGGGGGTCGCCCCCCGCCGTCGCCCTGATGCGTGCGACGAGGGGTGCCCCGTGAGCGACGCCCCGGCAGGTGCCGCCTGGCGGTCCTCCCCGCCCGGCCCCCGCGTCGGAGCGCGTCGCCGGGGCCGGGCGGGGAGAGGGAGGAAAACCGGTCCCGTCCGGACCGTTGACGGGCCTGTCATGTCTCTAACAGCATGACCAGGGTCCGCATTTGGGAGCGCTCCCATGCTCAAGTCGTCTCCTGCGCCACCGTTCGTCCGTCACCGCTGTGCGCCCCCACCTCCCCCGAGGAGCCCAGACGTGAAACGACGCAGAACCAGCCTTCTCGCCCTCACGGGCCTCCTCGTGGCCGCGCTCACCGCGCTGCCCGGCGGCTCGGCCCAGGCCGAGGAGGTCGAACAGGTCAAGAACGGCACCTTCGACACCACCACCGCCCCGTGGTGGACGACCGGCAACGTCACCGCCGGCCCCACCGACGGCCGTCTGTGCGCCGACATCCCCGGTGGCACGACCAACCGCTGGGACGCGGCCGTCGGCCAGAACGACATCACCCTCGTCAAGGGCGAGTCGTACCGGTTCGCCTTCTCCGCGTCCGGCACACCCCAGGGCAACGTCCTGCGGGCGATCGTCGGCCTGTCGGTGGACCCGTACGACACCTACTTCGAGGTGAGTCCCCAGCTGAACGTCTCGGGCGACTCGTACACCTACACCTTCACCTCGCCCGTCGACACCACACAGGCCCAGGTCGGCTTCCAGGTGGGCGGCAACGCGAACCCGTTCTCCTTCTGCATGGACGACGTGTCGCTGCTCGGCGGGGTGCCGCCGGAGGTGTACGAGCCCGACACCGGGCCCCGGGTCCGCGTCAACCAGGTCGCCTATCTGCCCGCCGGGCCCAAGAACGCCACCCTGGTCACCGACGCGACGGCGAAGCTGCCCTGGCAGTTGAAGAGTGCGTCGGGCGCTGTCGTCGCCCATGGGCGGACCACACCCCGCGGACTCGACGCCTCCTCCGGGCAGAAGGTCCACTCGATCGACTTCGGCGCGTACCGCAAGCGCGGCACCGGCTTCACGCTGGTCGCCGACGGCGAGACCAGCCGCCCCTTCGACATCGACCCGCGCGCCTACGAACGCCTGCGCATCGACTCGCTGAAGTACTACTACACCCAGCGCAGCGGTACCCCGATCAGCGACGCACTGCGCCCCGGCTACGGCCGCGCGGCGGGCCACGTCGACGTCGCGCCCAACCAGGGCGACGGCAACGTGCCCTGCCAGCCCGGTGTCTGCGACTACCGGCTCGACGTCACCGGCGGCTGGTACGACGCCGGCGACCACGGCAAGTACGTCGTCAACGGCGGCATCTCCACCTGGGAGGTGCTCAGCACCTACGAGCGCGCGCTGTACGCCCGTACTGGCGAGTCCGGCAAGCTCGGCGACGGCTCGCTGGACATCCCCGAGAGCGGCAACAAGGTGCCCGACCTGCTGGACGAGGTCCGCTGGGAACTGGACTTCATGCTCCGGATGCAGGTACCGAAGGGGCAGCCGCTCGCCGGCATGGCCCACCACAAGATCCACGACGAGCAGTGGACCGGCCTGCCCCTGATGCCCGCCGCCGACCCGCAGAAGCGCGAACTGCACCCGCCGAGCACCGCGGCGACCCTGAACCTGGCCGCCACCGCCGCCCAGGCGGCCCGCCTCTACCGCCCCTACGACCGCGCCTTCGGCGCCAAGGCCCTCGCCGCGGCCCGCACGGCCTGGGCGGCGGCCGTCGAACACCCCGCGATGTACGCCTCCGAGAGCGACGGCGTCGGCGGCGGCACCTACGCCGACAACAACGTCACCGACGAGTTCTACTGGGCGGCCGCGCAGCTGTACCTGACCACGGGTGAGAAGGCATTCCAGGACTACGTCCTCGCCTCGCCGGTGCACACCGCCGACATCTTCGGCCCCATCGGGTTCGACTGGGCCCGGACCGCCGCCGCCGGACGACTCGACCTCGCGACCGTGCCGAACAAGCTGCCCGGCCGCGACAAGGTCCGCAAGTCAGTGATCAAGGGCGCCGACCGCTATCTGGCCGCGCTGGAGTCCCAGCCGTACGGCATGCCGTACGCGCCCGACAACCATGTCTACGACTGGGGTTCCAACCACCAGATCCTCAACAACGCGGTCGTCGTCGCCACGGCGTACGACATCGCCGGAGCGTCCAAGTACCGCGAGGGCGCGCTGCAGAGCATGGACTACCTCTTCGGCCGCAACGCCCTCAACATCTCCTACGTCACCGGCTACGGCGAGGTCGCCGCCCGCAACCAGCACAGCCGCTGGTACGCCCACCAGCTCGACCCGGATCAGCCCAGCCCGCCGGCCGGCACCCTCGCGGGCGGCCCGAACTCGGGCATCCAGGACCCCTACGCACAGAGCAAACTCCAGGGCTGTGTCGGTCAGTTCTGCTACATCGACGACATCCAGTCCTGGTCGACCAACGAACACACGATCAACTGGAACGCGGCGCTGGCCCGCATGGCGTCGTTCGTGGCCGACCAGACCTGACGCGTCCGGGCGACCGTGTGACCGGTCGACTGGCTGACCACCGTGCGGCCGACGCCCTTCCGGGGCGTCGGCCGCACGGCGTCGGTACCGCAGGTCACGCCCTTTGACCTGCGACTATTTACGGGTAAGTACCCTCGCGGTACCGTGGGCGCATGCCAGCTCTGAATGTGGAGTTCAGCGACCGTGAGCTTGAGGACCTGCGGCAGATCGCCAAGGAACGCGGTACGTCGATGAAGGCGCTCGTGCGGGCGGCGGCCGCGGCCGACATAGTGCGACACCGGGCGCTCAAGGAGGGTGCGGAGACCTTCCGCCAGTTCTTCACCGCGCACGCCGACGAGTTCGCGGCCGCCTTCCCGGACGACGAACCCGCCGCGCGGGTGAGAGGGCGGGCCGTCTGACCGATGGCCTCCGTCATCCACATCGACGTGCCCTGGCTGCTCCAGCGGCACGAAGAGGTCATGCCCGAGCAGCCCAGCATCAGCGACTTCTCCGCACTCGTCGCGGCCGTGGCCCGGCACCGCGTCGATCCGCCGCGGCTCGGTGTCGACTCCGACCCCGCCTGGCGTGCCGCCGCGCTGCTGCACACCCTCGCGGTGCTCAAGCCCCTGCCGGCCGCCAACGCCCGCTTCGCCTGCGCGACGGCCGTGGCGTACATGTTCGTCAGCGGCGCCGGCATCGACCCGCCCTACGGGACCCTGGTGGACCTCGCGCGCGATCTGCTCTCCGGGGCGACGGACGTCTACGGGGCGGCGGACCGGCTGCGGTCCTGGCAGATCTGAGCGCGGGGGAGCGGCGACCGCCGCGTGGACACGGCCTCCGGGGCCGCCGGCCGAGGGCGGGAGGATCAAGGCCGGCGGCCGTTTCGCGCGGGAGAGCCGCCGTTCCGCGCGGGGCCTTCCGAGGTGGCCGCCTCGATTGAACAACGCACCGCGGCCGCACGGGAGCGTGCGCGGGCCGTCGGGGCGTGCGCACGGTTCACACGGGGTGCTCGGTCCTTGAATTTTCAGGAACCGGAAGGCTTCGTTCTGCGAAGCGGAAGCATTCGTACCGGTCATCTGACCTGCTTTTAGTGATGTAGATGTTGCTCAAGCGCCTTGTTAGCCATGAGTAACTTGTGCAAGGGTGAACTTCCTGCGCATGGGCAATGGCCCGGCTGGAAAGGGTATTTGGCCTTTCCGGTCGCCGAAGGGCCCAAAAGGCTCGCGGCAGACGGCCGTTGCGCGGCCCGGTCCCCGGCCGCTTTCCCGGCGCCCGCCAAAAAGGTACGCACCAGTCCAGGGCCCTTTTCGGCGGCCACAACTCCGTGTGCCATCTTGTGCCTTGGAAGGAAACCCGCTCTGTGCACACCCCTCGCCCTCCCCGCCCCACATATCCGCCCGCTCCCGGCCCGGTGCCCGGAGAGTCCGACGAGACTCTCGCCGCCCGGCTGAGGGGCTGGCCGGACGGCGGCACCGGCGACCCCGTCGCCCTGCTGATGGCACGGCACTGGCAGCCCACGTACGACTACGCGGCGATCTGTCTCGCCACCCAGTCCGGTGTCGCCTCGATGGTGACCGCCACCGCCTTCCACCGGGTGCTCGACGGGCTGATGCGGGGCGAGTCGGGCGTCGCGCTGCGGCCGCGACTGCTGGTGGCCGCGCGCGACACCGTCAAGGAGTGGTCCGCGGAAGAGGGTGTCTCCCAGGTGCTGTCCGACCTGCGGAAGCCCGCGGGCGGGCGCGGTATGCGGGCGGCGAAGTCCATGACCCCCGAAAACCGCAAGCTCGTCGAGCGTTCATTCCAGGCCCTCCCGGCGGTCGCCCGGTGCCTGCTGTGGCACACCGAAGTAGAAGCCGAAACGATAACCATACCCACCGGTCTGCTGGGGCTGGACGCCGACAACGCGGTGGCCACGCTGGAACAGGCCCGCGACAAATTCCGCGAGGGCTGTGTCCGCGCCCACCGGGAACTCGCGCCGTCCAAGGACTGCCGCTTCTACAACCGGCTGCTGGACGTGCCCATTCGCCGGGGCGGCGCCCTGCTGCCGGATGTCCAGCAGCATCTGCTGGAGTGCCGTTACTGCCGATACGCCGCCGAGCAACTCAGCCATTTCGAGGGCGGACTGGGCGGTGTGATCGCCGAGGCCGTACTCGGCTGGGGAGCCCGGCGCTATCTCGACTCCCGCCCCGGCCGCATGCCGCAGAAGGGGGCTTCGCGACGTCCCGGCAGCGGCGGCCGGCACCGCCTGCTCTCCCAGATCCCCGCGCAGCGCCGCAAGCTCACCTCCGGCCCGCGCAATCCGCGGGCCCTGCTCACGATCGGCGTCTCCTCGGGCGCCCTGCTCGCGGCCGTCCTGGGCGCCGCGTTCCTCGCGGACGACGGCGGCGCGGCCGATCCCGCCGCCTCCACCAGCGCCACCGGGGGCGTCGCCACGGCGCCCGACACCGGCAACGAGACGACCACCGACACCGGCTCGCCGACTCCGCCCGCCTCGGCCGGACGGCCCACGGGGCCCCTGCAGACGCGGCTGCGCAACCAGGCCGCCGATCTGTGCCTCGACGTCAAGGGCGGCAAGGCGGAGAAGGGCGCCGCCACCGAACTCGCGGAGTGCGGCTCCGACTGGACCCAGAAGTGGTCCTACGAGGAGGACGGTCTGCTGCGCAGCGTCGCCAACCCCGAGCTGTGCCTGGACTCCCAGGTCGACGCCGGCGTCATCGTCCTCGGCAAGTGCGCCGACGAGGACTCCGAGCGCGGTGACGACGTGCGCTACGACTTCACCGTGCAGGGCGAGTTGCTGCCCCGCTGGGGGGAGGGGCTCGCCGTCGCCCCGATCGGCAGCGAGCCGAAAGCCGACATCGTCATCAAGGTGCGGGACAACTCCGGCCGGCAGCACTGGCTCACCGACGGTGTGACCGCCAGCCCGGACTCCTTGTCCGTCTCCGGCTCCGAGGCCCCCACGCCCGAGACCGAGCCGGTCACCCGGCGGCCGGAGGCCGACGTCTCCCCGGCTCCGGGACCGCGCGACTCCGGCTCCCCGGAGCCGGGCGCCTCGCCCGAGGCCGAGCGGAACGGCTCGATCCGGTCGGTGGCCGACGGCACCACGACGGAGATCGAGCCTGGCACGGAGACCGAGCCGGTGCGTCCTCCGACGGCCGTCGACATCCCGCATCTCCTCACCGGGCTCGCGTTGTGAGCCGGGGCGGTCCTCGGGCGCGGGGGCGCGAGGACCGCTCGCGGAGCCGGCCGGGTCAGTCGTCCGCGCGGGGGCGGCCGATCCCGTCGGCGAGGCTCTCCGGGCCGACCGAGGCCGGCGTGCGGTGCCCGGACAGCGCGAGGGTGAGGTCGAACTCGGCGAGCAGACACCGGATGACATGTTCCACCCCGGGCTGCCCGTCGAGGGCGAGACCGTAGACGTAGGGGCGCCCGAGAAGCACGGCCCGCGCCCCGAGGGCCAGCGCCTTGAAGACGTCGTCACCGCTGCGGACGCCACTGTCGAAGAGGACGGTCAGGCGGTCGCCGACCGCCCGGGCCACGCCCGGCAGCGCGTCGGCCGCCGCGATCCCGCCCGCAACCTGCCGGCCCCCGTGGTTGGACACCACGACCCCGTCCATCCCGGCGTCCGCGGCGAGCCGGGCGTCGTCGGGGTGGAGCACGCCCTTCAGCACGATCGGCCCGTCCCAGTGCTCGCGCAGGAACGCCAGGTCGGGCCATGTCTTGCCGGGGTCCCCGAACATGCCCGCGAAGTGCAGCACGGCCGCGTCCGGGTCCTCGTGGACCGGTTTGGCGAGGCCCGCCAGGAACGCCGGGTCGGAGAAGTAGTTGGCGGTGCCGACCCCGTGCAGGAACGGCAGGTACGCCCGCTCCAGATCGCGCGGCCGCCAGCCGAGCAGCGGGGTGTCCAGGGTGACCACGAGCACGGAGTACCCCGAGGCCCTCGCCCGGTCCAGGAAGCTCCGGGTGACCTCACGGTCCTTCGCCCAGTACAGCTGGAACCAGCGCTCAGCGTCGCCCAGCACCTCCGCGACCCGTTCCATGGGCGTGCTGGACGCCGAGGACAGGATGTACGGCACGCCCTGCGCGGCGGCGGCCCGTGCCGCCGCCGTCTCCGCCTCCGGATGCACGATCGACAGCACGCCCACCGGAGCCAGGGCCAGCGGCGCGGGCAGCGTGCGGCCCAGCACCTCGACGGACAGATCGCGTTCGCTCACGTCCCGCAGCAGCCGGGGCACGATCCGCCGCCGCTCCAGCGCCGCCCGGTTGGCGCGGGCCGTGCTGCCGTCGCCCGCGCTGCCCGCCACGTACCCGACCGGACCCGCGCCGAGCCGGTGCTCGGCCAGTTCCTCCAGCCGGTTCGCGTCGGCGGGCAGCCGTGGCACGGAACCGCCCATCCCGCCCAGGTAGATCTCGTACTGGAAGTCCGCCCAGTGCTTCGCCATCCGTCCGCCCTGCCCCTCGCCGTCGAGAACGCCCCGCGTCGCCGACGATCCTGACGAGCTGTGAGGGAGCCGTCCAGCATCGCGCAGGCGCCGGGGCGGTCCGTCGCGCGCACGGGAGGGTGATCCACCCGTTCCGAGGAGCCGGGAGCAGGTGAATCGTCCACCACTGCGGGCCGTGCGGAGGCCGATCGGGCGGTTGTCGCGAGCGGAAGCGGAATGTTTCAGGCCTATTGCGCAGCCGTGCAGATCCGGCCATTCATGATCATGGGGCGATCGGGAGCCGCTCAGAATCAGGGTTTGCATGGTCGGATTCCGTGACTTCGAGCCACTGATTCAATACTCAAAGTTACTGAAACGCATGGGGTCGATGTGTGTTCCGGCCCTGGACCCGGCAGACTCGCGCTCGCCGATCCGGCACCGTCCGGGCCGGCTTCGTCCACACGACAGATGTGGCGGGGCCGCCCGGGAACTCCTGCAGAGCGGAAGGATGCACACCATGCGGAAGACCGCGCGTTGGGCAGCGACTCTCACCCTGACGGTCACCGCCGTCTGCGGTCCCCTCACGGGCTCCGCGCTCGCCGCCCCCGAGCCCGCCGCGGCCGGGCTCTACGCCCCCTCGGCCCTGGTGCTGACCACGGGTCACGGCGAGACCGCGGCGGCCGTCACCCCCGAGCGCGCGGTCACTCTGACCTGCGCGCCCAAGGCCTCCGGCACGCACCCCGCGCCCGTCGACGCCTGCGCCGAACTCCGCCGCAGCGGCGGCGACTTCGAGGCCCTCGCGGGCAACACCGGAGCGATGTGCAACAAGCGGTACGACCCGGTGGTCGTCACCGTGGACGGTGTCTGGCAGGGCAAGCGCGTCGCGTACGAGCGCGTCTTCGCCAACTCCTGTCTGAAGGACGCCGCGGCGAGCGTCCTGTACGCCTTCTGAGCGTCCCTCACGACGAGGCCGCCTCGCGCGGCCGACAGACCGGGGTCGTGTGGTTCCGCGAGTGATGAGCGAGGGCCCGTGGCTGGGGAGCGCGAGCCCTGTCGCGGTGTGCCACGTGATCCCGCCCGGGGGCCGGCCGAAGCGGAGTGGGGCCGCGGCCGGCCCCCGGCATCATCCGCCGGGGAGCTTCCGGCCGGTCACCCGGGAGTGATGCTCCAGCGTCCGACCTCCTGGTGCCCGGAGTCGTACAGGGGCTGGCCGTCGCCCGGTGCGATCTCGCAGTGCCGCAGGTTGCCGCCCCAGTAGCGCAGGATGCGCTCCAGTTCCTGGACGGTGGTGCCCTCGTCCCAGTCCGTGCCGTCCAGGTCGACTTCGAGAAGAAACTTCACTTCGCCTGTCCCCACTTCCGTCTCGCTCGGTTTCCGGGCCGTTCGGATTCCGTGCCGACGTGCGCCGGCACGGAGTGCGCGCCCGCCTCCGTCCTTCAATCGTTTCATTGAAGTGCTACTTGAGACTTGGCCCTGGCGGCGGAGGTGCCCCGGGGGGAGGTCGAGGAAGGTCCGCGAGCGGCGGGAAGCGACCCAGCAGCCGGGCCGCGCGCAGCAGCCGGTGCATCCGGGGCTGGTCGCAGACCAGCCGGAGCCGTCCGCCACGCGCCCTGGCGGTGGCCTCGGCCCGGCACAGCACGCGCAGTCCCGAACAGTCGAAGAAGGCGACCTCGCGCAGGTCGACGAGCACGTCCGGTTCGCCGGGTCCGTCGGCCGCGGCCGCCAGATGTTCCGCCAGCAGGTCCGCCGACGCCACATCGATCTCGCCCGCGACCACGACCACGGTGTACGGGCCGGTCCGGCGGGTGTGCGCGTACCGGTTCGCGGGAGGAGGGGCGGGCGGAACGGCGGAGGTCGCCGCCCGGCCGGGGCCGGGCCCGGCCCCGGCCGCGTCCCCGGGCCGAGGAGCGGCGCGGTCATGGGCATCCGGAGTCATGGCGGCTCCCCCTTGTCCGGGGTAGGGCGCGTTCGATCCCGTTAGCTACCCCGGCGTGGAGCCGGCCATCCCTTCCGCGCCTCGCACAAGATCTACGACACTCGAAAAGGTGAATTCCCTATTCATGCATTGACACGTCCGGGGTCTGCTGATCCCGGACGGATGCCCCCGTGCCGCCGTCCCGTCGGTGATGGGCGTGTCAGTCGTGGCGGGACTCCTCCTGTGCCTGCTCGGCGGGCGTGATCGCGTCGCCGGCCTCGCCCCGGCGGCGGCGCCGCTCCTCGGGGTCGGTGACCCGGGTCGCGGCCTCCTCCGCCTCGTGCAGGACCTCCTCCAGGGCGGTGTCGGGCGTCTCGTCGGTGTTCCGCTCGTCGTGGCGGGTCATGGGATGTGCCTTTCGGTGGGAGGGGTCAGCGGGCCGGCACGGCGATGCGCAGGGGCACCGCGCCCGCTCTGCCCGACACGGCCGATCCGGTGTCCTCGGCGTGCCGCGTCACCTCCGACCACCAGGCCGGGCCGTCCTCGATGTGCCGCAGGAGCACGCCCTCGCGGATCGCCCAGGGGCAGATCGTCACGGACTTCAGACCGGTGAGCTTCATCGTGGTGTGCCCGACCAGCGCGCCGGCGAGACTCTGTCTCGCCCGGGGCGCGGAGATGCCCGGGAGCGCGGACCGCTCGGCCGACGGGAGGCGGGCGAGGCGCGCGATGGCCACCTCCAGGTCCGCGCACCGCAACTCGCGCTCCACGAACGGTCCGTGGCGGCCCGGCGCCGAGCCGCACAGCCGGGAGAGCTGCTGGAAGGTGCGCGAGGTGGCCACGGCGGTGCGCGGCCCCTCCCAGCGGATGCGCGCGGAGACGTCCCGCAGTTGATGGCGGACCTTGCGCCGCAGCGCCTTGACGCTCTCCGGGGACGGGGGGTCCTGTCCGAGGAAGAACTCATGGGTCAGCCGGTTGGCGCCCAGCGGCAGCGAGGCCACGAAGTCCGGCAGCCGGCCCCGGCCGAAGGCCACCTCCAGCGAGCCGCCGCCGATGTCCATCAGCGCCAGCGGGCCCGACCGCCAGCCCATCCACCGCCGCGCCCCCAGGAAGGTCAGCTCGGCCTCGACCTCGCCGGGCAGGGTGCAGATCGGTACCCCGGTCGCCGCGCGCACGGCCCGCAACACGTCCTGGCAGTTCGGCGCGGAGCGCACCACGGCGGTCGCGAAGGCGAGCGGCGTCGACGCCCCCCATCTCTCCGCCGTGCGTGCCGCGGCCGCGACCGCGTCGCACAACTGCCGTACGGCCTCGTCGGGTACGGCACCTCCGGGCGTCACATGCTCCGACAACCGCAGGCGCCACTTCGCGGTGTGCACCGGCAGCGGCACACCCCCCTCGGCGTCCGCCACCACGAGTCGTACGGTGTTCGATCCGACATCCACCACGCTCATCCGCATGACCCACGGAGTACCCGTGAGGGGCCTGCGCACGCGTGACCCGCTCGGCGGGCGGTGGCACACGGTCGCATACCGGCCGACCGGGCGCCGTCGCACACGCCGGGCGGAGGGTCGGCCGCGCGGGTGCTCAAGGAGGCGCCGCCCAGGTGTGCCTGAGGGTGAGTGGTCGCACTCCTGATCGGAATGATCAGACTTCTTGCATATGATGTGCAGGTGCATAACTACGACATCAGGGTGGCGGGGCCCGGCGACCTCGACGGCGCCCGTACGGTGATGCTGGACACCCTCTACCGCGACTTCGGCACGGGCTATGTGCCGCGCTGGCACGGGGACATCATCGATCCGCTCGGCGCGTACGTCGTCCCCGACCGGCATGTACTGCTGGTGGCGGTCGACGGGCGGGACGGCGCCGTCGTCGCCACCGGCGCGCTGGACTCCCGAGGGCCCGCCCATCCGCCCAACCCCCGCCTGCTCGCCGAGCGTTACCCCTCCGGCGAGACCGCACAGCTGCGCCGGGTGTACGTACGTGCCGAGCACCGGCGGCGCGGGCTGGCCCGGCGCCTGGTCGCCGCGCTGCTCGACTTCGCCGCGGCCGACGGCGGTTACCGCTCGGTCTATCTGCACACCGACCCCGGGGTGCCCGGCGCCGAGGCCTTCTGGCGGTCGCAGGGCGTGGCCGTGTGCGACGAACGCGAGGTGACGGGGGAGCGGGTCGTGCACTTCGAGATCCCCGTGCCCGTGCCCGCCGGTCCCCCCATTGCGGGATGAAAATCATTCTCATGTAGGCTGCGTCGCGCACCACCGCCACCCCCCTGTCCTCACAGAGAACCAAGGACCATGCGCTCTCCCCGCCGCCGTCGCGTCGTCGCCGGCCTGCTCCTCGCCCCCGTGCTGACCGGCTGCTTCGCCTCGGGCGGTGACACCTCCGACGACTCCTCCGACGGCGGCTCCCGGCTTCGGGTGGCCCTGGCCTTCCCGCCCGCCGAGAACTTCTCCCCCTACGGGGCAGACGCCACCCTCCTCAGCCGGCTCGGCGTCACCGAGGGACTCACCAGGCTGGACGCCAACGGCGTCCCCGCCCCCGCGCTCGCCGAGTCCTGGACCCGGGAGAACGACCGGAACTGGCTCTTCACCCTGCGGGAGGCCACCTTCCAGGACGGCACCCAGGTCACCCCGGCCGCCGTCGCCGCCGCCCTCGTCCACGCCACCGAGGCGGAGCCGGTCACCGCCGCGCTCTCCGGCATCACCCTCACCGCGAAGGCGAGCGGCGACCGCCGGGTGCGCGTCACCACGCAAAGCCCGGACCCCGCCCTGCCGTTGCGGCTCTCCAGCCCCGGCCTCGCGATCCTGTCCGCCAAGGCCTACGGCGCCAAGCGCGTGAACCCCGTCGGCACGGCCACCGGCCCCTTCGAACTGACCGAGGTCACCGGCACCACCGCCGCCGCCCTGGACCGCTACGACGCCTACTGGGGCGGCCGCGCCCAGGCCGCCGGCATCGACGCCCGCTTCATAGCCGACGCCTCCGCCCGCACCAACGCCCTGCGCACCGAGCAGGTCGACGTGGCCGAGTCCGTCCCCGTGGCCCAGGCATCCACCCTGGACAAGGAAGTCCGGCGCGAGACGGCCACCACCCGCACCACCAGCCTCCTCCTCAACACGAAGTCCGGCGCTTTCAAGGACCCGCAGCTCCGGGCCGCCGCCCGCGAGGCCGTCGACGGCTCCGTCCTCGCCGAGGACGTCTACGAGGGCTACGCCGACGCCGGAACGGGCATCTTCGGACCTGCCGTGACCTGGGCCGCCGACAAGCGCGTCGAGCCCGCCGGGCGCGCGAAGGCCGCCGACGCCGACGGCACCGCGATCACCATCGCCACCTACGACAACCGGCCCGAACTGCCCGAGGTCGCCCAGGTGCTGCAACAGCAGCTCCAGAAGGCCGGGTTCAAGGTGAAGCTGGAGGTCCGCGAGTACTCCCGGCTGGAGAGCGACGCCCTCGCGGGCAAGTTCGACGCCCTCGTCGGCGCCCGCAACTCCCTGCTCGACACCGGCGACCCCGTCTCCATCCTCGCCAGCGACTTCACCTGCGACGGCAGCTACAACCTCGCCCTGCTCTGCGACAAGAAGGTGGACCGGGCCGTCGCCGCCGCCGCGAAGGAGTCCGACACCGCGAAGCGGCAGCAGGCGGCGATGAACGCCGAGGCCGCGATCCTCGCGACGGACGCCGCCGTCCCGCTCGTCCACCAGAAGATCATCACCGGCGTCGGCGCCTCCGTCCAGGGCGTGATCCTCGACCCGTACGAGCGCACCCTGGTCGGAACGGGGACCCGGCGCTGAGACGGATACTCTGGCGGATCCTGCTCGCCGCCACGCTGCTGTGCTGCATCGGCCTGCTGCCGTGGCTGTCGCGCACGGACCCCGCGCTCACGGTCCTCAAGGCGCGCTCGGCCGAACGCGACCCGACACCGGAGGTCCTGGCCGCCGTACGCGAAGAGATCGGCCTCGACGCGGGCCCGTGGAGACTGCTGGGCCAGTGGTGCGGCGGGCTGCTGCGCGGTGACGCGGGCCGCTCGTGGATCTCCGGCGCGGAGGTCACCCCAGCCGTCGTCCAGGCCCTCGGCGCCTCGCTGCTGCTGATGGCCGCCGCGCTCCTCGTCGCGGCGGCCACGGCCGCGGCGGTCTGCGCCCGCACCCTGTGGCTCGGCGCGCACCGCCGCCTCGACGCCCGCCGCGGCGGCGGCAGCCTGGCGGCGATGCTCGCCGCGCTCCCCGAGTTCCTCACCGGCTCCGTGCTCGCCGTCGTCGTCGGGGTGCACCTCGGCTGGCTGCCCGCGCTCGGCTGGTACGGGCCGCAGTGGACGGTGCTGCCCGCCCTCGCCCTCGGCCTGCCCGCCGGCGCGCTCCTCGGCCGGATGCTCGACGACCTGCTGCCCGGCGCCTTCGCCGAGCCCTGGGCGCTGGCCGCCGCCGCGCGCGGCATACCCGGGCGGTCCACCGCCCGCCAGGCCGTACGCCGTTGCATACCCGGACTCCTGCCCAACATCGGCCTGTTCGTGGTCGGGCTCACCGGCGGCGCCGTGACCGTCGAGCAGATCTTCGACATACCCGGTCTCGGCCGCACCACCCTCCAGGCCGCCATCGCCCAGGACCTTCCCGTCCTCCAGGCCGGCACGCTCGCCCTGGTGCTGCTGGCCGCCGTCGCCGGCGCCCTCGCGCGCCTCGCCGCCCGCCTGCTGATCGGGCCGGCCCTCCGCGACGGCGCACTGCACTCCCTGCACCGCCCGAAGCCGCCCGCGCCCCGCCGCGCTCCTCTGCTCCACGGCACGCTGCTCCTCGCGGTCGTCGCGCTCGGCCTGACCCGTGACCCGCTCGCCCTCGACACCGGTGCCCGGCTCCGACCCCCGTCCTGGGTCCACCCGTTGGGCACCGACGCGCTCGGCCGCGACCTGCTCGCCCGGATCGGACACGGGGCGTTCACCACCCTCGCCCTGGCCGTCACCATCAGCGCCGCCGCACTGCTCGCGGGCCTTCTCCTCGGACTGCTGCCCCGCTTCTCCGGGCCCCTCGTCGACACGGTCAACGCGATCCCGGCGGTCCTCGCGGGCCTGCTCGTCGCCGGTGTCGCCGGCAGCGGAGCGACGACACCGGCGCTGGCCGTCGCCGCCGTGGCCTGGGTGCCGCTCGCCGCGCACACCACGGCCCTGCTCGAACAGGAGCGTGCCACCACCCACATCACGGCCACGAAGGGGCTCGGCGCGGGCAACGGCTATCTGCTCCGCCGCGAACTGCTGCCCGCCGTCCTGCCGCCCGTCGCCCGCCACGCCCTCCTCCGGCTGCCCGGTGTGGCCCTCGCCCTGACCTCCCTCGGCTTCCTCGGCCTGGGCGCGCAGCCGCCGGACCCGGAATGGGGCCTCCTCCTCGCCGAGAACCAGCCCTACGCCGAACGCGCCCCATGGGCCGTCCTCGCCCCCGCCACCGCCCTCGCCCTCCTCGGCGCGCTCGCGGTCACGGCCGCGGGCGGGGTGCGGTGGCCGCGCCCGTGGGCCGCCGTGTCCGTACGCCGCACGCAGCCCGCCGCCGTCCCCACCGTCGGAGAGACCGGATGACCGAGCCCCACCAGAAGCAGCCGGTGAGTGACATACCGGAGCGGAGGACACCGCACCGGGCACCCGAGAAGAGCATCGCCGCGTCGCCCCGGCGCGGTACCTGGGCGAGGCTCGACCCGCTCCTTCGGCTGCTGATCCTCACCCAGCTCGCCTTCAACGTCGGTTTCTTCGCCGTGCTGCCGTTCCTCGCCGAGCATCTGGGTACGGCGATCGGCATGGCCGGCTGGATGGTCGGCTTCGTGCTCGGGCTGCGGACCTTCAGCCAGCAGGGGCTGTTCGTGGTGGGCGGCGCGCTCGCCGACCGCTACGGCGTCCGGCCGGTGGTGCTGGCGGGCTGCGCGCTGCGGATCGCCGGGTTCGCCTGGCTCGGCTACGCCGACGAGGACTGGTCGGTCATCGGATCGGTCCTGCTGATCGGTTTCGCGGCGGCCCTGTTCTCGCCCGCCGTCGAGTCCGAGGTCGCCCGGCAGGCCGTGGTGTGGGAGCAGTCGGGCGGCGGCCCCCGCACGAGCGTCCTCGCGCTGTTCACGGTGGCGGGACAGGCCGGCGCGTTCGTCGGACCGCTGCTCGGCGCCCTGCTGCTGGCCGTCGACTTCCGGGTGGTGTGTCTCGCGGGCGCCGGAGTCTTCGTGCTCGTCCTCGCCGGGCACGCCCGCCTGCTGCCCCAGCACATACCGGGCCGCGACCGCGTCGAGGTGCGCGGCGGCCTCGGCGGCCTGCTGCGCAACCGGCGGTTCCTGGCGCTGTGCTGCGCGTACGGGGCGTACCTGCTGGCCTACAACCAGCTCTACCTGCTGCTCCCCGACGAGGTCGAGCGGGCCACGGGGTCGCAGTCCGCGCTGGCCTGGCTGTTCGGGCTGTCCTCGCTGCTGGTGGTGACCGCGCAGCTGCCGGTCACACGGTGGGTGGCGGAGCGGCTGGACCTGCGGCGGTCGATGACGGTGGGGCTGCTGCTGATCGCGGTCGGGTTCGTGGTGGTGGCGGTGGCGCTGCCCGCCGGGTGGACGGGGTACGCGGGGCTGCTGCCCGCCGCCGGGTTCGTGGTGTTGCTGACGGTGGGGCAGATGCTGGTGGCGCCGGCGGCACGGGCGTGGGTGCCGGATCTTGCGGTGACGGGGAGGCTGGGGCTCTACACCGGGGCGATGTCGTCGGTCTCGGGGCTGATCGTGCTGGGGGGTAGTGCGGGGGCCGGGGCGCTGATGGACGCGGGGGTGTCTCGGGTGGTGCCGTGGGTCGTCCTCGCGATGATCCCGGCTACGGCGATCGCGCTCCTGCCGCGCCGGTCCTAGCCGCCCCCGCCGCCCCTACCCGTCCCGTCCCCAGGGGCTGCGCCCCTCGGCCCCCGCTTCGGGATCGCGGGTATGCGCGCGTCCGGTGGGGCTTCTCGCGCAGTTCCCCGCGCCCCTGAAAGCCCAGGCCCCGCGCCCCTGAAAGCCCAGGCCCTGCGGGCCTGAGAAGCACCAGGCCCTGTGCGATTACCAGCCCTCACCGGAGCCGCACCCGACAACGCACCCACTCAGGCCATCTGACGGCGGACCAGTTCGTGCAAACGGCCCGCAGGGTTCGCCAGCAACTCGGCCGGGCGCCCCACCTCCGCCACCTTGCCGTCCTCCATGACCACCACCCGGTCCGCGTCCATGACCGTGGACAGCCGGTGGGCGATCACGACGCGCGTCGCGTTCAGCGCACGCGTGCTCTCGATCACCGTCCGCTGCGTCTCGTTGTCGAGCGCGCTCGTGGCCTCGTCGAAGAAGAGGATGCGGGGGCGGCGGATCAACGCCTGCGCGATCATCAGGCGTTGGCGCTGCCCCCCGGAGATCGCGCCGTTGCCCTGGACGATGGTGTGCAGCCCCATCGGCATGCGCTGGATGTCCTCGGCGAGACCCGCCATCGCCGCCGCCGCCATCGCCTCCTCGGGCGTGAACGGCTCCGTCCCGCAGATGACGTCGAGGATCGAGCCGGTGAACGGCTGCGCGTGCTGGAGGACGACACCGCACTGCCGGCGCACGGCGGACCGGTCGAGGGCGCCGAGGTCCTGACCGTCGTAGAGCACGCTGCCGGAGACCGGCTTGTCGAAGCCGATGAGCAGCCTCAGCAGTGTCGACTTGCCGCAGCCGCTCGGGCCGACGATCGCCACGAACTCACCGGACCCGATCGCGAAGGACACGTCGTCCAGCACCAACGGGCCGTCGTCCGCGTAACGGAAGGAGAGCCGGCGGGCCTCCAGCGCACCGGACAGGACCCCCGGGCGCGTGCTCGCCGTACGCACCTCCGGCGTGGCCTCCAGCACCGGCTTGATCTCCTCGAACAACGGCAGCACCGCCACCGCCGACACGAACGCGCCCGTCAGCTGGGTGACCGACGTCAGCAGCATCGTCACCGAGGTGTTGAAGGTCAGGAACTCCGCCGCCGACAGCGACCCCCGCGCCGGCCCGGCCAGCAGCATGAACATCAGCAGGGTGCACAGCGGGAGGTACACCGCCCCCAGCACCGTGTTGAGGTTCTTGATGCCGCCGACCTTCTGCTGCAGCTCCCTGCTGCGCGCGAACTCGCCCGCCCAGGCGGCGTACGCGTAGTTCTCGGCGGCGGCCACCCGCAGCTTCGGCAGACCGCGCAGGGTCTGGAAGGCCTGGTTGTCGAGCTTGTTGCCGAGGACCACCAGACGGCGCTGCCAGCGGATCTGCCACAGGCCGAGGCCGAGGAAGACGGAGGCCACGAGCACCAGCATCCCGATCGCCGCCAGGGCCATGGGCACGCTGTACCAGAGCAGCAGTCCGAGGTTCACGGCGCCGACGGTCACCGACTGGGCGACGACCGGGCCGACCCCGGCCAGGGTGCGGCGGATCGCGCTGATGCCCATGGCGGCGCCGGCCAGTTCACCCGTGGAACGCGACGCGAAGAACGTGGTGGGGAGCCGCAGCAGCCGGTCCCAGACCGCCGGTTGGAGGGTCGCCTCGATACGGCCCTCCAGCCGGAGGATCGTCATGTTCTGCAGCAGCAGGAACGCGGCCGACACCACGCTCGCCAGCATGATCGCCAGGCAGACCTGCACGATCAGGTCCTCCTGCGCCTTCCGCACGTACTCACCGAGGACCTTGCCCGTCGCGACGGGCACCAGCGAGCCGAGCAGGACCGTCACCAGACCGCTGACGAGCAGCCCCGTCAGGTCGCCGCGCGTGCCGTGCAGACTGAACCGCATCAGCCGCAGCGGGCCCGGCACCCGTTCGGGCAGCGGGCGGTAGAACATCACCGCCCGCGGCTCGAACTCCGCCGCGTTCGCCTTCTCGATCGGCGTCTCCCGGCCGGACGAGGGATGTACGGCCACATAGCCGCCGCGCCGCCACAGCAGCGCGACCGGGGCCCCGGACAGCGCCCGGTGCCCGACCAGCGGGCCCACGTCCTCCCGCCACCAGTTCCCGGCGAGGCGTACGGCCCGGATCCGGACCCGTGAGGCGAGCGCGACGCGTTCCACGGGGTCGAGCCGGTCGTTCTCGGTGCCGCTCCGCGCCGGCTCGGAGAGGGCGATGCCGGCCGTCCGGGCGACCAGCTTGCAGGCCGCGTACGTGGCGTCCGCGTCGGCGGCGGTCGTACGCCGGTTCGCGCTTGACGTGCCGATGGACGCGAGGAGGGTGCGGTCGGCCTGGGCGCGCACCGCCTCACCGGCCTTGATACCGGCTGCCGTCCGGTCCTCGTGGGTGCGCTCCAGCTGCTCGATCCAGCGGTCCAGCGTGGCCAGCAGCCGGAACTGCTGGTCCACCATGCTCTGCCACACCCCGGGGTCCATCAGCAGATCGGCCGCCGCCTCCGCGCCGTACAGCGAGCCGTACTGGACGCTGCCGGGCGGCACCCGCATCCAGAACACGTCGTCGTCGGTGGGCGCGGCGGCCTGCTCGGTGGCCATCGGCGCCTGGAAGAGGATGGACAGACCGCGGCCGACGCCCAGGGCCAGGGCGTGTTCGAGGGGGCTGGTCTGCGGGGGGACGAGCTGGGGGTTGCCCCACGCGTCGTACGACCAGGTCTCGGTGCCCGCCTGCTGGTACAGCTCGCGCAGGCCGATGCGCCGCACCACGCAGTCGCGGAGCGGGCGCGCGACCAGGGTGTGCTGGGGCCCGGCGACCGGGCCGAGCAGCAGCGCGCCCGCCTCCAGACGGCCCAGATGGTGCCAGTGGCCCTGCCCGCCGGCGTCGACCGCGAACAGGTCCAGGGCGCCGGAGGCCACCAGCCACAGGGTCTGCGGCCCTTCGAGGTCGAGGCGGGTGCGGCCGGCGCAGTCGAGGGGGGTGCCCAGGGCGCCGAACGCGCCGAGGACGAGGTCGCCCTCGCCGGGCGGGGACGTCATCTCAGTGCTCCCTCACCAGCTGGGCGTACGCGCCGCCGTGTGCCACCAGCTCCTCGTGCCGTCCGCGCTCCACGATCGTCCCGTGCCGCAGGACCACGATCTCGTCGCTGTCGCGGACCGTGGAGAGCCGGTGGGCGATCACCACACACGCGCAGCCCCGCTTGCGGAGGTTGTCCATCACGATCAGCTCGGTCTCCGCGTCGAGCGCGCTGGTCACCTCGTCGAGGACCAGGATGCTGGGCCTTCGGACCAACGCCCGCGCGATCTCCAGACGTTGCCGCTGACCGCCCGAGAAGTTACGGCCGTCCTGCTCGACCCTGCTGGTGATGCCGCCCGGCCGACGGGCCACCACCTCGTACAGGGCCGCGTCCCGCAGCGCCTCCACCACGGCCTCGTCCGGGATCGACGGGTCCCACAGGGCCACGTTGTCGCGGACCGTGCCCTCGAACAGGAAGACCTCCTGGTCGACGAAGGAGACCGAGGCGGCCAGGGCTCCCCTAGGGATGTCCTCCAGGCGCCGGCCGTCGATCCGGATCACCCCCTCCCAGGGGGTGTACAGACCGGAGATCAGCCGGGACACCGTCGACTTGCCGCTGCCGGAGCCGCCGACCAGCGCCACCTGCTGCCCGGGACCGACGGTGAGGTCGAAGCCGGTGAGCAGGGGCGTGTCGAGGGGGCTGTAGCCGAAGGTGATGTTCTCCAGCTCCACATGGCCCCGCAGCCGGCGGGTGGACTCGGCGGTGTCAGGGCGGGCGTACAGCGGATCGGCCCGGAAGTTCTCGACGTCCTTGAGGCGGGCCACGTCCGCCGCGAAGTCCTGGATGCGGCCCGCGACGCCGTTGAGGCGGGTGATCGGCGCGGTGAACCGGGTGACCAGCGCCTGGAAGGCCACCAGCAGACCGACGGAGATATGGCCCTCGACGGCCCGCATGCCGCCGATCCAGAGGATGAGCGCGCTGTTGAGGGTGGCGAGGGTCGGGGCGACGACCCCCAGCCAGGCGCTCGGCACCCCGAGCCGCTGCTGTTCCTCCAGCGTGGTGGCGTGCTGCCCGGCCCACTTGCGGAAGTAGCCCTCCTCGCCGCCGGTCGCCTTCATCGTCTCGATCAGCTGCAGACCGGTGTACGCCGTGGTGGTGAGCCGGGCGTTGTCGGCGCGCAGCTTCGCCGTACGGGTCGCGCGCAGCCGGATCACCACCCGCATCGCCACCACGTTCAGCAGCGCCACCGCGACACCCACGAAGGTCAGCTGTGGGTCGTAGGTGTAGAGGAGCACGGCGTAGAGGACGACGACGACCGCGTCGACTCCGGCGGCCGCGAGGTCGCGGGCCAGGGTCTCGGCGACCGCGTCGTTGGACCGCAGGCGCTGGACGAGGTCGGCGGGGCTGCGCTGGGAGAAGAAGGTGACGGGCAGCCGCAGCAGGTGCCGCAGGAAGCGGGCGCTGGACAGGGTCGAGGAGATCAGGCGGCCGCGCAGCAGGTTGGCCTGCTGCAGCCAGGTCAGCAGGACCGTCAGCAGCACGCACGCGCCCATCGACCCGAACAGCACACCCAGCAGGGAGGTCTGCCCGCCGATCAGGAACATGTCGATATAGGTGCGGCTCAGCGCGGGCATCGCCGCGCCGACCACCACCAGCAGCAGACTGGCGAGGACGGCGGCGGGCAGGGTGCCGGCGGTGCCGCGCATCCTGGCCGGCATGGCGCCGAGAACACCCGGTCTGCGGCCGCCCTTCGCGAAGTCCTCGCCGGGCTCCATGACGAGGACGACCCCGGTGAAGGCGGCGTCGAAGTCCTCCATGGGCACGAACCGGCGGCCCTTGCCGGGGTCGTTGACGTGGACGCCGCGCCGGCCGAGACGACGCCCCATGCCGTCGTAGACGACGTAGTGGTTGAACTCCCAGAAGAGGACGGCCGGGGCCTTCAGTTCGGCGAGGGCTGCCACGTCCATCTGCATGCCCTTGGCGGTCAGACCGTAACTGCGGGCCGCCTTCAGGAGGTTGCTGGCGCGGGAGCCGTCGCGGGAGACACCGCAGGCGATGCGCAGTTCCTCCAGCGGGACATGCCGTCCGTGGTGACCGAGGATCATGGCGAGGGAGGCGGCGCCGCATTCCACGGCCTCCATCTGCAGCACGGTCGGGGTCCGCACGGCCCGCTGCCGGCCCCGGGGGACCGGGGGCCTGCTCGGGGCGGCCTTGCGTCTGCCGCGCGTCGGCGGCCGGGCGGTGTCCTGGGACGCGGTCACGGGAGCAGCCAATCGACGGGACGCTCGTCGGCCAGCCGGATCGAACCGGTGGCCATGGTCATGGAGGTCAGCTCGAACGGCGGCCCGTCCTGCGAGGACCACGCGTAGCCCGACTCGGTGGACGCCCTGCGGTCCAGCCGTACGGTGACGGCCACCGGCCGGCCCTTCCTGGTGAACTGCTCGCCCAGCTGGGTGTCCCCGAGGAACGCGGCGATCGACTGCGGGGTCTGCGCGGCGCGGTCCACCTTCTTCACATGGCCGCGCAGCACGCCGTACCGCTGGGTGGGCGCCGACTGCACGGTCAGGTCCACGGCGGCGTCGTCGGGGATCGAGGCGGCGCTCTCGGCGGGGACGTACACCGTCGCGTAGAGCGGGTCGCCGGCGTCGGCGACCTTCTCGATCGCCGCGACGTCGGCGCCCGTGCCGATGATCCGGCCGATCGTGGCGGCGAGCGCGGAGACCCGGCCGGCGGCGACGGCCCGTACGACCTTCTCACCGTCGGCGGTGGCGACCCTGAGGACGGGGGCCCCGGCGGGCAGCCGCTCGCCCTGCCGTGCGAGCACGGCGGTGACCTGGCCGGCGACGGGGCTCTGCAGGATGTAGCTGCCCTGCCCGTGGGTGAGGACGGCGGGGGCGCTGACGGTGGAGGCGACGGAACCCGTCACGGCCCACACGGACGCGGCGGCCATGGCGGCCACCGTCACGGACAGCACCAGCCAGCCCTGCGGGCGGGCGAACCGCACCGGCAGGTCGAGTTCCTCCGGTGACTGGAGCTTGGCGAGGGCCTGTTGGCGGAACTGCACGGGACTTCCCTCACCTGCGCGACTCGGGAGGAGGACGTTCGGGCACCGGAGAGTCCCGGAACCTGTCAGGTGGTTCCGGGACTCAGCGGCACTGAGGCTCGATCAGAGACCGGCGACCAGGCTCGTGACCGGGGCGGTGTTCAGGCCGGTGACACCCTCGACGGTGCCGACGGCCGTGTTGACCAGGCCGGAGACCGGGGCGACGCCGTCCACCAGGCCGGTGACGGTACCGACGGCGTTGACGGACAGGCCACCGGAGACGGCGTCGAGGGCGGCGTCCGAGATCTCGGCGGTCTCGACCTGGGGGGTGGAGTTCATGGGGGAACTTCCCTTCGTATAGCTCTTCATAGGGGGGAGCGGCCCCCTTCTGGGGACAGAACGACGGCCGCGCACGTGGGTGCCCGCTCTCGTCTCCGAGAGTCCGGCGGCCCCCGCGGTGCGATGGATCAAAGCAGACCGCCGCTGCGCACTTCCAATCAACAGGGCCTCCCACCAGCGCTCTTGGTGTCCATGGCGATACATCCGTGCAGGATCGGGCACGGGTTGGAGGCAGCTTCTTCACACGGATCGCGGCATCGTCATACGCGGTTCGTTGCCGTCAGGAAAACGAATGGGACAGTCCTCCTGAAAGGCACGGGACACGAGTCACCCGTGTGCAGAACTCCCCTCGGCCGTGACCCCGCTGGGCATTCGGTGTGGAGATTCCCGGAAGCCGGTTTCCCGGCCGCCGAGGGGGACGGACCGCTACCGGGCCGTCGCCGAGTGTGCCGGGTGCGGCGCGGCCCGCCGGTTCGCACAGGCGCCCCACAGGGGGTGCGGGCGGGAAGTCGTGACATGACGTGCGAACGAGGGGCGTAGCGCGCTTTGCGAAATGGAAGAGCGGAATCTTTTTGCTGAGCGTTGAACACCCCACCGGAACCATCCGTACCAACTGGCAACCAGGCGCCCCCAGTTCACCCGCCGGACGGCGGCACGGACCCCGTCCCCAGGAGGTCAAGAGTTGAGTCACAAACGAGCCACCAAGCGCAAGGCGTTCATAGCCGCAGGCGGCGTGGCGGCGCTCGGCGCGGCAGCCCTCATCCTGCCGAACGCCATGGCGTCGCAGACGGACGCGAAGGGCGCCGCCCCCAGGACGCTCGCCGCGAGTGACGCCTCGGACCTCGCCTCCCAGCTCCGCGAGTTGCTCGGTGACGCGTTCGCAGGCGCGTACTACGACTCCGGCGAGAAGCAGCTCGTCGTCAACGTCATCGACGGTCTCCAGATCGAAGGCGACGACAACAACGTGATCGTCCAGGCGCAGAAGGCCGGCGCGGAGGTCCGTGAGGTCGAGAACAGCTGGTCCGAGCTCCAGAAGGGCGCGGCGACGCTGAAGGCGAAGGCCAGCGTTCCGGGCACCGCCTGGGCCATCGATCCCCGTACGAACAAGATCCAGGTCACCGCCGACTCCACGGTCACGGGCGAGAGCTGGGACACCATCGAGTCGGCCACCAAGTCGCTCGGCTCGGGCGTGGCGACCATCAAGAAGTCCGCCGGCACGTTCAAGCCGTTCCTGGAGGGCGGCGACGCCATCTTCGGCGGCGCCGCGCGCTGCTCGGCCGGCTTCAACGTCGTCAACGCCGAAGGTGCCCCGGCCTTCCTGACCGCCGGTCACTGCGGTGTCGCCGAGGCCGAATGGTCCGAGGAGGAGGGCGGCGCCCCGATCGCCACGGTCGACGCCGAGACCGCCACCTTCCCCGGCGCCGGTGACTTCGCCCTGGTCAACTACAACGACCCGGCGACCCAGGCCGCCAGCACGGTCGACCTCGGCAACGGCCAGACGGTCGACATCAAGGCGGCCGGCGAGGCCGAGGTCGGCCTCCAGGTCTTCCGCATGGGCAGCACCACCGGCCTCGCCGACGGCCAGGTCACCGGTCTCGAGGCCACGGTGAACTACCCCGAGGGCACGGTCACCGGTCTCATCCAGACCAACGTCTGCGCCGAGCCCGGCGACAGCGGCGGTTCGCTGTTCACCGAGGACGGCCAGGCCATCGGCCTGACCTCCGGCGGCAGCGGCGACTGCACCGTCGGCGGCGAGACGTTCTTCCAGCCGGTCACCACCGCCCTCGCGGCGGTCGGCGCGACCCTCGGCGACGCCGGCGCGGGCGCCGGTGAGGAAGCCGCCGGCGGTGCCGGTGACGCCGCGGGTGCCGGTGAGCAGGCAGACGGCGGTGCCGCCGCCGGCGCCGGTCAGGAAGAGGGCGCCGCAGCCGCGGGCGCGGGCGAGGAAGAGGGCGCCGCCGCGGCCGGTGCGGGCGAGGAGCAGGGTGCCGTGGCCGGTGCCGGTGACGCCGGTGCGGGCGCCGCGGCCGGTGCCGGTGACGACGCCGGGGAGGGCCGGCAGCACGACCAGGGCGCCGGTGACCAGGGCGGCGAGGAGCAGGGTGCCGAGCAGCAGGGCGTCCACCAGTAAGCCGGACACCCCCCGTACGTGGACGACGGCCCGGGACCAGCGGCCACTGACCCCCGGGCCGCCGTCCCACGACCCACCCGCCGGCCCCACCCCAGTGGTGCGGCCGGCGGGTGGAACGGTCCGACCCTCCGGCGGGAGGGCCGGACCGCTTTCGTCCGTGCGGCGCGGACACGCGGGAGCCACGGGACCCACGCGGCCCGCGGCCCGCACGGCACGGCGCGGCTCGTCCGGCGGCGCCGGCCCGCACGGTCGGGTCACCCGGCGGTGCCGGTGGCCCGCAGCAGCAGCAACGCCACGTCGTCCGCCCGCTCCTCCGCCGCCTCCGTCTCCCGCACGAGACGGTCGGCGAGCCATTCCAGGGGCCGCTCCCCGGCCGTCGACAGCCGCTCCCCGAGACTCGCCAGCGCGTCCTCGATGTCGACCCCCGGCGACTCGATCAGCCCGTCGGTGTACAGGACCAGCACGGACCCCTCCGCCAGCGCCACCTCGGTCGTCGGATACGACGCCGCCGCGTCGATACCGAGCAGCGGACCACCCGCGAGGTCCAGCACCCGCACCTTCCCGTCCGGCCGGCGCAGCAACGGCGGCGGATGCCCCGCCCGCGCCATGACCGCCGTCCCGTGCGCCGGGTCGAGCCGCAGATACAGACAGCTCGCGAACAGCTCCGAACCCAGGTCGATCAGCAGCCGGTTGGTACTGCTCATCACCTCCTCCGGTGCCTGCCCGACGGTGGTGTACGCGCGGACCGCCGTACGGATCTGCCCCATCAGGCCCGCCGCCGTCACGTTGTGCCCCTGGACGTCCCCGATCACGGCGGAGGCCCGCCCGTGCGAGAGGACCAGGTCGAAGAAGTCGCCGCCGATGTCCATGCCCCGGGTGGCGGGCAGATAGCGGGACGCGGCCTCGATCCCCGGGATGGACGGCAGCGAGTGCGGCAGCAGCGCCTGCTGCAGCCCGTGCGCCAGCTGGTGCTTGGCGTCGTACAGCAGAGCCCGCTCCAGGGCCTGGGCGATGAGACCGCTGAGGCTGGTCAGCACCGCGCGCTCGTCGGCGGGGAACGGGTGCGGCTCCGCGTACCCGAGCACCCAGGTGCCCACCGGCCGTCCCGAGGCGATCAGCGGCACGTACGCCCAGGCGTTCAGCCCGTCCGGGGTGTCCCGCCGCACCGGATACAGGTGCTCCAGCTGCTGCCGGGACTCGAAGAAGGCGGGCACCCCGGTGGTCAGGGCGTGCGCCCCGGGCATCGGCGCGGTGAGCGGTGTGCCGTCGAAGCGCTCCACGAGGTGCGGGTCGGCGTAGCCCCGGTGGCCGAGCACGTGCAGACGCCCGGCACGCGAGCCGTACATCACGAGGGCCTGGCCGCCGATGGCCGGGACGATCTCGTCGGCGACCAGATCCACCACGTCCTGCACGCTCACCGCCTCGGTGAGCGCGCTCGCCAGCGCCAGCACGTGATGGATGGTCACCAGACGGCCCGGCTCCTCCACCCGGGCGGCGTGTTCGGCCTCGGCGACCGCACGGGCCCGCGAGATCCGTACGCTCAGCCCGTTCGTCCCCGGGTACAGCCGGAACGACAGCCAGTCGCTCGGCGGTCTGAGCGCCACGAACGACGTCACGTGCTGGCTCATCAGCGCCGCCCGGTACCGGTCCTCGTACGTGGGATCGTTGAGCCACGGCACCGACACCCACAGCTGGGTGCCCAGCAGGCCGCTCACCGGGATGCCGAGCAGCTCGGCCGTGGCCGCGTTGGCGAAGGTGATCCGGCCGTGCAGATCGAGCGCGCACATCCCGTACGGCAGCCGCGCCACCATCCGCGCCGCCTCCACCGTGCCGAGCGTGCCCGCGACCATGGTCGCCGACGGCGCCGACAGGTCCGGCTCCGGCAGCACCGGCCGGCCCTCCTCCTCCGCGCGCCGCAGCCGCTTCGCCAGCCGGTCGCACGCCGAGGTCAGCTGGTCCTGCTCGCGCTCGCTGAGCTCCGGCGGGTGGGAGCCGGGCCAGGTCAGGAAGACGGCGCCGTAGGTGGTGTCGCGGGTCGCCACCGGCAGCGCGGCCAGGGCGAACGGGTAGGGCAGGACCACGGCGATCCGCGGATAGCGGCGGGCCATCTGCTCCTCGCCGCTGACCCACACCAGCCGCTGACCGCGCACCGCCTCGGAGACGGGGACCGGGGCGCTCAGGCCCACCCGCTCCCACGGCGCGGCGAACGACCTCGGCAGGCCCGCCATGACCGCCATCTCCAGCACCGGCTCGTCCGGCGCCAGCAGATACACCGCCCCGGAGTGGGCCCCCACGTCGTCCATCATCGAGGCCAGCGCCAGGGAGAGCAGCGGATGGCCGACGCGGGCCGTCTCCACGGTCGTCCGCCCCGCGGACGCATGGACGTCGGACATGCCCACCACCTCCTCGCGGCCGCGCGACGGTTCCAGGGTCCAGGCTCCTCCTAGGGGGCCGCCCACGCACGGCGAGCGCCGCCCCGGACGAACCGCCGTACCCCCTCACGCCCGGCCCATGCCCCCTCGCCTGATGCGCGCTCTCGCGAACGGGCGCCGCGAGTGCGCCCCCGCGCCCCCCGTTGGCTGGTTCTTCGCGCCCTGGTGTGTGGTCATGGACGCCGACAATGGGCACGCGCTTGGGGCGGAGGACATCGGTGGGCCGGGAGGCGGAGGGCGAACGTGATCGGGGTACTGCTCGTGCACGACGAATGTCTGGTCAGGTCGGTCCTCGCGGAGTGGCTGCGCCAGGAACCCGACCTGGCGGTCCACGACGCGTCGTGGCGCGCGGCGCCGGGCCGTGCGCGGTCCCTGCGGCCCGACGTCTGCGCGGCCGACCTGGACTGCGCCGACGCGGTCGGCATCCCGCCCCTGGGCGACCTGCGCGGCGCGGGCGGCTCCGCCCCCGCCCCCGGGCTGCTGGTCCTGGCCCACGCGGGCAGACCCGGACTCCTGAAGCGGGCGGCCGAGGCCGGGGCCCTCGGGTACGTGGACAAGGAGGGCTCGCCGCAGCGGCTGGTGTCCGCGATACGCGAGGTCGCCCGGGGGAGACGCTTCGTCGACGACTCCCTCGGCTTCGGCTTCCTCAAGGCCGCCGAGATGCCGCTGACGCGCCGCGAGCTGAGCGTGTTATCCCTGGCCGCGGAGGGGGCCTCCGTCGCCGAGATCGCCGGCAGCCTGCACCTGTCCCACGGGACCGTGCGCAACTACATGGCCGCCATCACCCGCAAGACGGGGGCGCGCAACAGGATCGACGCCATCCGGATCTCGCAGGGAGAGGGCTGGCTCTGAGGAACGTCCGCCACGAGGACGCGGCGGAGCCGGTACGGGGGACCAGGCGCCGACCAGGTCCCGGTACAGCGGCGAACGGGCCAGCAGGTCGCCGTGCTCCCCGTACGCGACGGACCGCCCGTCCATCACGAGCACCCGGTCGGCGCGGCGGGCCGAGCTGACGCGATGGGCGACCACCACCAGGGTCGTGCCCGGCCGGCGGGCGAAGGCCCGTTCCGCGCGCTCCTCCGCCTCCGCGTCCAGGTGACAGGTCGCCTCGTCGAGGATCACGACCGGCACGGCCGACAGATACGCCCGCCCCAGCGCCACGAGCTGCCGCTCACCGGCGGACAGCGCGCGCGGGTCGACCTCGGCGCCCGGGCCGCCCAGCCGGACCATCACCTCGGTGAGCCCCACCGCCTCCGCGGCACCCCACAGCTCCTCCTCGGGCACGGGTTTCGGCCGCAGCTCGCCGAGGTTCTCTGCGAGGGATCCCCCGAAGACGTACGCCTCCTGCGGAATGAGCACCCGGCGTGCGCGCGATGTGGCAGCGGCTGCCCGTTCCCCGCACAAGCGGACGGTGCCGTGCCGGGGGCGCAGCAGACCCGCGACGAGTCCGGCGAGGGTGGACTTGCCGACACCACTGGGCCCGACGACGGCCAGATGCGTGCCGTGGGGGAGGTGGAGGCTGAGGTCGTCGATGACGGGGGCGGCGCCGGGGCCGTAGGCGAAGGTGACCCCGGAGAGGGAGAGGGCGGCAGCGGGGTCGCGGGATGCCGGGGGCGTCGACGGGGCGGTTCGCGGCGGTGCGGGCGCCGGGGGCGCCGACGGTTCGGGGCGGGAGGGCGCGTGCGGCGGGTGGGCGGTGGGGCTCGGCGGGAGCAGCCTGCGCAGGACCACCGCGAGCCGGGCACCGCTGGTGCCCAGGCCGTGGACCAGGTTCTGGAGCGCGGGCAGGAGGGACTGGGTGACGTAGGCGAGGGCGCCGATCAGGGCGCCCGCGGTGACCCCCCGGTCCAGGAGCCAGGGTGTGCAGGCCGGCAGCAGGACGACGGGCAGGTGGCCGCCGATCGCGAGGGCGGCGACACGGACGACGCCCCAGCGGGCCAGCGAGCGGGCGGCCCGGTGCTCGGCCTCGATCCGGCGGCCGGCGTCGGCGGCGACGACGTCCTCCGCACCGGCCGCCGTGATGTCCCGCAGCCCGTGGCAGACCGGGCCGAGCCGGGCGGCGAGGGCCTCGTCGGCGACGAGGAAGGCCTCCTGCCGACGGGCCAGCGGCCTGAGCGTGGCCAGGAAGAGGGCCACGCCGACGACCAGCGGGGGCGCCACCACGAGCAGCAGCGGCGGGGCCAGCGAGAAGAGTCCGACGAGTGCCCCGGCGGCGGTGAACAGGAACGAGCGCGACACCATCACCAGCCCAGCGAAGGTGTCCCGGGCGATCTCCACCTGCTGGGTCAGCCCGGACAGGGCCCCGTCGTCCGCCTCCCGCACCCCCCGCCCGACCACCCCGCGCACCAGCCGGTCCCGCAACGGCTCCACCAGCCCCGCCACACACCCGTACACCCGCCCGGTCCCGTACGCCCCGACGGCCACCGCCCCCGCCCCGGCCCCGAGCCACCCCAGCCCGACCCCCGGCCGCCCGGCGAGAAACCCGTCGTCCAGGGCCCGCGCCAGGGCGTACCCCGTCAGGAACGTCTGCACCGTCTCCAGCACGGACCACAGCACCAGCCGTACGACGACCCGCCCCCGGCTCCGGAGGAAACGGAGGCCGCGCCGGGGCAGGCCCGGCGGCCCGGAACGTCCGTGCCGTGCGTCCCGGCCCTCCATCACACACCGCCGTGCGGGAGCGTCCCGGCCCCGGTGCCCTGCGGCCCGCACCGGCCGGGCGGGGCGGGCCGGCCCTCCTCGCCCGCCGACGCGTCGGCCCCGGCGCCCTCCCCGAACAGCTCCCGGTAGGCCGCCGTCCGCCACAGCGCGGCGTGCGGCCCCACCGCCCGGACCTTCCCTCCGTCCAGCCATGCCACCGCGTCCGCGCGCGCGGCCGTGGTGACGCGATGGGCGATGATCAGGCGGCTGCCGCCGGTCGGGCCGAGGAGCGCCTCGGTGATGCGGTGCTCGGTGACGGTGTCGAGGCTGGACAGGGCGTCGTCGAGGACGAGGAGGCGGCTGTCACGGGCGAACGCCCGCGCGAGGCCGAGGCGTTGGGCCTCCCCGCCCGACAGGGGGGCGTCGGCGCACGGGGTGGCGTAGCCGTCGGGGAGGCGCCGGACGAACGCGTCGGCGTGCGCGGCACGGGCGGCCTCCCGGACGCGGGCCCGGGAAGGACGGGGGACACCGAAGGCGATGGTGTCCGCCACGGAGTCGCCCAGCAGGGCCGGGCGTTCGAAGGCGTGGGCGACCGCCGCGCGCAGTTCCCGGCGGTCCAGTTCGCGCAGGGGCACCCCGTCGAGCCGTACCTCTCCCTCGTCCGGGTCCGTGAGCCGCCCGGCGACGGCCGCGAGCAGCGACTTGCCCGCCCCCGAGCGGCCCACGACGGCCAGCGTGCTCCCGCCCGGCACGACGAGATCGACCCCGTCCAGCACGGCGCGCCCACCGCGCCGGACGGTCACGGAGCTCAGCTCCAGCCGTCCCACCGGGAGCCCCCGGCCCGGCGGCGGCAGCGTCCGTGCGCCGTACGAGGCCGGGGGCTCGGCCAGTACCTCGGCGAGCCGGTCCGCCCCCGCCCGGGCGCGGACCAGGCCCGAGACATGGCCGACCAGGACGCCGATGCCGGCGGCCAGCACCGCGTAACGGGACGCGGCGAGCAACTCGCCCACGGACAGACGGTGCCGGGTCAGCAGGACGCCCGCCGTGGCCACCACGGAGAGCTGCAGCAGGGGAGCCACGGCGGCCGTCCGCGCGGCGGCCCGGCCCTGGACCCGCCACATCCGGTGCCCCTCGCGGGAGAGTTCGGGCAGGGGGCCCAGGACGCGGGCGACGGTCCGGTCGGCGATTCCCGCGGCGGCGATCGTGCGGTGTCCGGCGACGGCCTCGGCCAGTGCGCCCGCGATACGTCCCTGGGCCCGCTGGTAGCGCGCGACGCAGTCGGAGGAGCCCCGGGCGAGCGCGCGCAGCACCAGGGCGAGCAGCGGGGCTCCGGCCAGGAACACCACCATGAGCAACGGGTCGATCAGGCCCAGTGCCGCCACCGCGCCCAGCGGCCCGGCGAGCGCCGCGAACAGCGCGGCCGTGGTGGCGGGGGCCGTTGCTGCCTGGGCCGCGTTCCCGACGAGCCGGGCCACCAGGTCGCCCGGCCCGAACCGGCCGACGGCCCGAGGCCCCACGGCCAGTGCGTGTCCGACCAGACGGTGGCGCAGCCAGGCGGCGGACCGGGCGTTCGTGGTCCCGGCGACGACGGTCTCGACCGCGTCCAGGGCGGCGACGGCGAGCACCAGCCCCGTCGCCCACAGCACCCAGCGCGCGCCGCCCGGGTCGCCGGCCAGCAGCAGGTCCAGGGCCCGCCCCAGGGCGAGCGGCAGCGCCAGGTTCGCCCCCGTCGCGGCCACGGACACGAGCGCCAGGGCCGTGCAGCGGGCGCCGCAGTGCCGGACGGTGGAGCGCAGCAGGGGCACGGACGCGGCTGCCGGGCCGGGGGCGCCGGCTTCGGAGAGGGTCGTCATACCCGTCCTGACGTGGATGAATGAGCCCCGGACGGCTCCTTCCCGGGCAGGGGAGAGGAACCGTCCGGAGCTGTCGTCGCGGCTCAGCCGCTGTGCCGGTCGGTCGGGCGCCCGGGGCGACCCGGACGCCCCGGCCGGGTCAGAGACAGAGCGTGATGCTGGCCGCGCTCACACACGACAGCACGCTCAGGGAGCTGGGCCCGCCGGTACCGGTCGTCTCGTCGGCTTCCATCGTCTGCAGGTCGAGAAGTGCCATGTCGATTCCTTTCGGTCGTGGCCCGCTCGGCGGGCCTCGGGGACGGGGGTGTCACGTCACGACTCCGCCGGGTGGCGGAACCGCGTCATCGGGGCCGCCGTCGTGGCGGCGGCAGGAACGGAAGGTGTGGCGTGGCGTCGTCGGCCGTGGCGTGCGCCGCGCCGAGAGCCAGCAGACATCCCGCCGTCCCGGTACCGAGGTCCATGGAGAGCCGCATCAAGTGGTTGCCGGGAAAGGCCAGTTGTCCCTCGTAGGGCATCGAGTGCCAGCCGAGCGCGGCGATCTGTTCCGCCAGCGCCTCACGCGGGGCGCCCGTCCGGGCGAGGTGGAGGATCATCCCGGCGCGGCCCTCGAACAGCCCGGGCTGTGCGTAGAAGCGGTAGGTCGCGGCGGTGAGGACGCCCGCGCGGATCTGCGCGAACCCGTCCTGCGTGCCGACGCCATCACCTGTTCCGGAGTCGTCCGCCGCGAAGTCGCCCGTTCCGGCGCCGGTCGCGGCCAGATGGTCGTCGAGCACCATGCCGACGCCCACGCTGCCGTCGCCGAGGTACGGCATCGTCCGCCAGCCCTCGTCGACGGCGAGCCCGCCGTTCTTCTGGCCGACCAGGCACTCCAGATCCTGCCGCAGCGCCTCACCGGCCGACGCGAGCAGCGCGGGATCGCCCGTCGCCTCGTACCGGCGCAGCAGGAACAGGGCGGGCCCGCTCGCGCCGCGCAGCAGACCGGCGCGGCGGCGGGGCGGAGCCGGGCGGGGCTCGCCGAGGCGGTGCGCGAGAAGGCGTGCGGCCTCGGCCGCGTGGTCGCGCAGCCCCGGCTCACCGGTGGTCCGCGCCAGCTCGTCCAGCACCAGGCCGAGCCCGGCCAGACCCCCGCGCAGGTCGGACGACAACCGGTGCCACTTCTCGGCGAGGATCTGCTCGACCAGGTCCAGGGCCCGCTGCCGGTGGCCCAGCCGGTCCAGGGTGAGGGCCACGCCGGCGAGACCGTCGTACAGGCCGAGCGGGGTTCCGACGGGCACCGGAGCGGTGTGGTCGAGCAGCCAGCGCTCGCCCTCCTCGTAGCGCTCCGCGCCGACCTCCGCGAGCGCGTACAGGACGCCCGCCGCGCCGTGCGCCAGGCCGAGGCCGCCGCCGTCGGAGAACTGGGCGACGTCCCCGGGGAAGAGCCGGTCGTCGCGCTCCGGCGTGGCCGAGGCCAGGATCGCCTTGACCATCGAGTCACGGCTGTACGGCCAGTCCCCGGGCTCGGCGAGGGACCAGCCGCCGTCGGCTGCCCGTGCCCCCTGCACCCCGCGTCCGGCGGCACCCGTTCCCCGGGTGATCTCCGCGACCGCCTCGTCGAGGAAGGCGCGCGGCACCTCCGGGAACCGCTGCGCGATCACCGCGGCCAGATGGGCGGCCTTCTCCCGCTCCACCACGAACAGGGAGGTGACCGGCAGGAACAGCGCGAGGCGCAGACAGGCCAGGGCGTAACGGTCGACGTCCGGGCCGGTGCGGTCCGGCGGCGCGAGGAAGCCGGGGTGGGCGACGGTCTGCCGGCCGTTCTCCTCGGCGGGGGCCGCCGCCTCGAAGTCGAGGAGGGTCACCGACCGCTCGTCCGGCGCGACCATGATGTTGAAGACGTGCAGGTCGTTGAAGACGATCCCGCGCGAGTGCACCGCCGCGACCGCCTCCTCGACGGCCCGGTGCACCCGCAGCGCCCAGTCCGTGTACGCCGCGACCGCGCCCGGCCCGGGGTCCGCGGACAGCAGGGGATGCCGTTCGGCGACGTACGAGTTCAGCGGGCGGCCCTCGACGAAGTCCATGACGAGGAAGCGGTGGTCGCCGAGGGTGAACCAGTCGCGCACCCCGGGCACGACCCCCAGTCCGGCCAGCCGCTCCAGCGCCTCCTTCTCCCGCTCCAGCCGGGTCACCGCGTCGGCCCCGTCGGCGGCCAGCCCGGCGTGCGGACGTCCCTCCTTGAGGACGACCCGGCTGCCGTCACGGGTGTCCGTGCCGGCGTACACGCCGCCGCCGTTGGAGAAGTGCAGCGCTTTGTCGATGCGGTACGGCAGATCGCCGACCGTCGTCGTGTTGCGCGCCGCCAGCTGCGGCTCCAGGAAGGCGGGCAGGGTCACCCACTCGGGCACGTGGAAGGTCGGCTTGCGCTGGTCCGGCACCAGGGTGCCCGTGCCGTCACGGACGGCCGGGACGAGCGTGCCGCGCTCGTCGACGACGAAGGAGCGGGCGAAGGCGCCGTAGCGGACGTACAGTGGTCCGTCGTTCCAGCGCAGATCGGTGAGGATGTACGGCCCCTCGTGGCCGTCGAGGAGTTCGCCCAGCTCGCGCAGGACCAGGTGCAGCTGCTCCTCGTCGGCCGGGTAGACCGTGACGAACTTGCCGCTGGTGTCGCGGGCCGCGTACTTGGCGTTGCGCAGATGCAGCAGATGGGGTCCCGGTACGAACTTGAACGGGATCTCGCGGGGCACGCAGTAGTCCCACACGATCGCCGCGATCCGGTCCGCGTTCCCCCGGGTGGCGGAGGCGTGCACCTTCCATCCCTGGGTGGGTCCGGGACGGGGCCGCCCGTCGTCGTCGACCGGGGTCAGCGTCAGCCAGTCCCCGATCCGCACCGCCCGCCAGCCCTCGGGGACCGGGCGCCCGGCGGTCTCGTAGCCGGGGGCCGCCGCACCGGCGCGGTCGCCGGCCGGGAGCCGGTCCGGTGTCTCGTAGAAGTGTCGGTCGGCGAGCGCGTACGCCTCGTACCGCTTGTCCATGCCGGTTCCCCCGGGTCGTGTGCCGTCGCTCCCTGGGCCAAGTGAGGACGAGCCTTCCAGCCCGCCGCGGCGCCCGACAGTCACGGCTGTCACCACAAACCCCTCACGCCTGTCACGCCCTCACCGTGCGGAACGCACGCGTAAAGATGTGTTCGACGCCCTTCGAACCGGGCGGCGCGCGGACGGCCTCGCAGCCCGCCGGGACGTCGCAGGGGCTGCGCGACCGTGCCGGAAGCGCTGTAATTGCGGACGTGGTCACTGCAGGTGCTGCGGAACGCGGAACGAGGACGCTGCGTGCCGAACTCGCGCTCAAGTCGCTCGGCGGCCATCTCGATCCGCACGAGCGGCTGCACGCCATCCTCGAACAGGTGCTCGTGTTCACCAGTGCGACCGTCGCCGCCGTGTACCTCCCGGACGGCGAGGGCGACACCCTGCTGCTCACGGGCTTCGCCGGTGTCCCGAGGACCCTGTACGGGCTCGGTGACAGCTATCCGGCGTCGGGGACCGCCCCGGTCGCCGACGTGTGCCGCTCGGGCAGGCCGCGCTGGCTCGCCTCCGCCGACCTCCAGGGGGACCCCGACGTCCGCCGCGCCCACGCCGAGGACTTCTCGCTGGGCGTGCTGCCGCTGCGGGAACGCGGCTGCCTCGTCGCCGTCGGCGACGGCACCAACGCCTTCGGCGCCGAGGACCGGCAGTGCCTCGACCTGTTCGCCGAGGCCGTCACCAGCTCCGCGCCCGCGCCGCCGGCCGGGCCCGGCGCCTCGTTCGACCTGGCCATGGACACCGGGCGGGTCGAGGTCGACGAGAGGCTGCTTGAGCTGTTCGGCATGGGCCCGGACGACTTCGACGGCCGGGTGGAGACCCTGATCGCGCTGACCGTGCCCGAGGACCTGCCCGCACTGATGTCCGTCGTGGAGGCGGACCACATGTCCATCGGCGACCGGGAGCTGGAGTTCCGCATCCTGCAGCCCTCCGGCGAACAGAAGTGGCTCAGGCTGCGCGGCCGGATCCTGCCCGGCCGCGAGGACCGGCCCGCCCGTCTCGTCGGCACCGTCGCCGACGCCTCCACCCTGCGCACCGGCCGCGGCGACGTGGCCCGCATCCAGCGCCTCGCCGCCTCCCTGGCCACCGCCGGCACGGTCCGTGACGTCAGCCAGGCCGTGGTGACCGCCCTGCGCAAGCCGCTGCGGGCCGACCGGATCGCCCTCGCCGAGCTGGAGGGGGACCGGCTGGTCGTCACCGTCCTCGATCCGCCGCAGCCGGAGATCTGGCCCGAGGTGTGGCGCTCCGAATGGCGTTCCGAGTGGCCCGACGCGCCCGTGCGCACCATGCCGACCCTCGCGACCGCGCTCCGTGAGGGACGCGCCGGGATCTGGCCCGCCGGCGCCGATCTGGAGCCCGCCCTCGCCGAGGTCGGCCCCGGCGGCCTGGCCGTCCTCCCGCTGCCCGCCGGGGGCCGGATGGCCGGGGCCTGTCTGATCGGCTGGGACACCCCCCACGACTTCGGCCCCGAGGAGCGCGCCCTGCTCACCGCGGCCTCGGGCCTCGCCGGGCAGGCCCTGATGCGGGCCCACGCCTTCGACGCCGAACACGAACTCGTCGGCATGCTCCAGCGCACGCTCCTGCCGCGGCGGCTGCCCCAGCTGCCGGGCGCGGTCGCCGTCGCCCGGTACCTGCCCACCACCGCCGGACTGGAGGTCGGCGGCGACTGGTACGACGTCATCCCGCTGCCGGACAACCATGTCGCCCTCGTCATCGGCGACGTCCAGGGCCACAACGCGGGCGCCGCCACCCTCATGGGCCAGATGCGCACCGCCCTGCGCGCCTACGCCGTCGAGGGCCACCCCCCGGACGTGGTGGTCTCGCACGCCAACCGGCTCCTGATGGACATGGAGACCGACCTCTTCGCCACCTGCTGCTACGTCGACATCGACATGGAGGAGGGGTCCGCCTGGTACGTGCGCGCCGGACACATCCCGCCGGTGGTGCGTCACCCGGACGGCTCAACCGAGATCAGCGAGGCGGAGGGCGGGCCGCCCCTCGGCGTCGTCATGCGCGCGGACTTCCCGATGAGCCCGCTGCGGCTGGCCCCCGGCACGCTGCTGGCCCTCACCACGGACGGCCTCGTCGAGTCCGCCGACATCGACGTCGAGGACGGCCTCGACCATCTCGCCGCCGAACTGGCCGCCGCCGACCCCGCCCACCTCGGGGTGGTCGCCGACACCCTGCTGGGCGGCGCCAACCGCGACGACGACGTGGCCCTGCTCCTCGTGCGCTACGACGGCATGGCCCTGCGGCCCCAGCGCGAGAACTGGAGCGTGTGGCGCGTCCCGCAGGCGGTCGGCCAGGCCCGCCGCTACACCCGGCGCGTGCTGCGCCGCTGGGACGTGGAGTCCACGGCCGACACGGTGCTCCTCGTCGTCTCCGAGCTCGTCACCAACGCCCTCGTCCACACCGACGGCCGGGTACGCCTCGACCTCACCCTCCTGGCCGACCGCCTGCGCGTCGCGGTCGCCGACTCCTCCCCCCGTACGCCGGCGAAGCCCACCGTCATCGGCTGGGAGGCCACCGGCGGCCGTGGCATCCTCCTCGTCGAGGCCGTGTCCTCGGCCTGGGGCACCGTCCCGGTCAGCGGCGGGAAGCAGGTGTGGGCGGAGGTCCCCCTCGACTGAGCCGTCGCGTCCGGGCGGTCGGACGAGCCGCACGGAAGCGCGGTGCGCGGTCTCTCGCCAGCTCGCCAGCTCGCCAGCTCGCTCGCGTGGTCGTTCGCGCGGTCTCTCGCGTGGTCTCTCGTGCGGTTTCCCGCGCCGTCGGACGCCGGTGCGGCCCCGCCGGATGCGACCCTGTCCCCGTGCGCCTCCTGCTGACGACCGACACCCACCTGCCCAAGCGCGCCAAGGCGCTGCCCGAACGGCTCCTCGCCGAGATCGCGGAGGCCGACGTGGTCGTCCACGCCGGCGACTGGGTCGACGAGGACACCCTCGACCTGCTGCAGACCCGTTCACGCCGGCTGATCGCCGTGTACGGCAACAACGACGGCCCCGCCCTGCGCGCCCGCCTCCCCGAGGTCGCCCACGCCGAACTGGCCGGTCTGCGCCTCGCCGTCGTCCACGAGACGGGCCCCGCCCATGGCCGCGAGCCGCGCTGCGCCGCCCGCTTCCCCGACACCGACGTCCTCGTCTTCGGCCACAGCCACATCCCCTGGGACACGACCGCGGCCACCGGCCTGCGCCTGCTCAACCCCGGCTCCCCGACCGACCGCCGCCGCCAGCCGCACTGCACGTACATGACGGCGACGGCGGCGGACGGCGAACTGACGGACGTCCGCCTCCACCGACTGCCGCCCCGCACCTGACCGTCACCGCGACGGTTCCGGCGGCGGGTGGATGGCCCCGGTGGTCGCGGTCAGGGGGGTGCCGGTGCCGCCCCATCGGAGTGCGACGATCTCCGCGGCGACGGAGACGGCGACCTCTTCCGGGGTGCGGGCGCCGAGGTCGAGGCCGACGGGGGAGCGCAGCCGGGACAGGTCGGCGGCGCCCAGCCCGGCCTCCCGCAGCCGCCGCGCCCGGTCGTCGTGCGTGCGGCGGCTGCCCATCGCCCCGATGTACGCGGCCGGCCGGCGCAACGCCTCGCGCAGCAGCGGCACGTCGAACTTGGGGTCATGGGTGAGGACGCAGATCACCGTGCGGTCGTCGGTGGGTGTGCCGCGCAGATACCGGTGCGGCCAGTCGACGATCACCTCGACGGCGGCGGGGAAGCGCTTCGGGGTGGCGAACACCGGGCGCGCGTCGCAGACCGTGACCCGGTAGCCCAGGAAATCGCCGATACGGGCGACCGCGGCCGCGTAGTCGATCGCCCCGAACACCAGCATGCGGGGCGGCGGCGCGAAGGAGTGCAGGAAGACGGTGACCGCGTCCTCGCGCCGTTCACCGTGCGGACCGTAGTGCCGCTGCCCGGTGGCACCCTGGGCCAGCTCACCCCGCGCGTCGGCGGCCACGGCCACGTCCAGCCCCGCGGAGCCGAGGGTGCCGAGGGTGCCCGGCGCGAGGGGCGCGCCCGGCGCCGGGTCCGGCCACACGGCGAGGGTGGCGCCGCGCGGGGCCGGGCCGTCGAGCACGGTCGCCACGGTCACCGGGCGCCCGGCGGCCACGGACTCCGCGACCCGCCCGAAGGCGGGGTCCTCGGCCGCCGTCACCCGCCGTACCAGCAGTGTGATCTCCCCGCCGCACGTCAGCCCCACCGCGAACGCGTCCTCGTCGCTGTAACCGAAGGTCTCCAGCCGCGCCTCCCCGGACGCCACGACCTCCCGGGCCAGCTCGAACACCGCCCCCTCCACACAGCCCCCGGAGACGCTGCCGACGACCTCGTCACCGGGCCCGACCGCCATGGCGGCCCCCGGCCCGCGCGGCGCGCTGCGGCTGACCGCGACCACCGTCGCCAGCCCGAAGGGGGAGCCCGCCGTGTACCACCCGCCGAGCGCCGGAAGAACCTCACGCACGGGCCCACTCCTCTCACCATCGCCCCGTGCCTCCAGCGTCCGCCGACTCGGCCCCCGCCGCCCGCCGGGGGCGGGAAAACCGTTTGCGGGTGCGCAGACCGCCTTGCTTCACTGCGGAGGAGGCCGGAAGAAGCCGGCAGCAGCCCCGAGCGTCCGAGGAGCCCCGATGCGCGCAGCGTCCCTGTCCGACCAGGAAGGAATGTCCCCTATCTCCAAGGACCCGACGCTTGTCACGCACCCTCAACCTCGGCATCCTCGCGCACGTCGACGCGGGTAAGACCAGCCTGACCGAACGCCTCCTGCACACCGTCGGAGTGATCGACGAGATCGGCAGCGTCGACGACGGCAGCACCCGCACGGACACCCTCGCGCTGGAACGGCAACGAGGCATCACCATCAAGTCCGCCGTCGTCTCGTTCGAGATCGACGACCTCACCGTCAACCTCATCGACACCCCCGGCCACCCCGACTTCATCGCCGAGGTGGAGCGTGTGCTCGACGTGCTCGACGGCGCCGTCCTGGTCGTCTCGGCCGTCGAGGGCGTCCAGGCGCAGACCCGCGTCCTGATGCGCACCCTGCGGCGCCTGCGCATCCCCACGCTGGTCTTCGTCAACAAGCTCGACCGCCGCGGCGCGCGCCACCAGGACCTGCTGGAGAGCATCGCGGCCCGCCTCAGCCCGGCGATCGTCCCCATGGGCGAGGTCGCCGAACTCGGTACGCCCGAGGCCCGCTTCACCCCGTACGCCCCCCTCCCGCCCCGGCTCCTGGAACTCCTCGCCGAGCACGACGAGGGCCTGCTCGCCGCCTATGTGGACGACGGGGCGGCCGTCCCCGACACCCGGTTGCGCGCGGCCCTCGCCGCCCAGACCGCCGAAGCCCTGGTCCATCCGGTGTTCCACGGCTCGGCGATCACCGGCGCGGGGATCGCCGAACTCATCGACGGCATCAGCGCGTTGCTGCCCGCGACGGACGCGTCGGACACCACAGGCGCGTCGGGCACCACAGACGCGTCGGACACCACCGGCGCGACCGGCGCGGACACCCCGCCCTCCGGCACCGTCTTCAAGGTCGAGCGCGGCCCGGCGGGCGAGAAGATCGCCTACGTGCGGATGTTCGCCGGAACCGTACGCGTTCGCGACCGGCTGACCTTCCGGGACGGCACCCGCGAGGGCAAGGTCACCGCGATCGGCGTCTTCGAGGGCGGGAGCGACGTGCGCGCGACGGCCGTGACGGCGGGCCGGATCGCACGGCTGTGGGGCCTCGCCGACATCCGGATCGGCGACACCGTCGGCACACCACGGGCACGGGCGGCGGCCGACGGGCACCACTTCGCCCCGCCCACCCTCGAAACGGTCGTCCTGCCCGCCCGTGCGGAGGACGGCGGCGCCCTCCACCTCGCCCTCACCCAACTCGCCGAGCAGGACCCCCTGATCGGTCTCCGGCACGACGAACTCCGTCAGGAGATCTCGGTGTCGCTGTACGGGGAGGTGCAGAAGGAGGTCGTACAGGCGACGCTCGCCGACGAGTACGGCCTCGACGTCACCTTCCGCGAGACGACGACCCTCTGCGTCGAGCGTCTCGCCGGATGCGGCGCGGCCGTCGAGTACAACAAGAAGGACGGCAACCCGTTCCTTGCGACGGTCGGGCTGCGGGTGGAACCGGCGCCGGCCGGCTCCGGGGTCGGGTTCCGGCTGGAGGTGGAGCTGGGATCCATGCCGTACGCGTTCTTCAAGGCCGTCGAGGACACGGTCCGGGAGACGCTGGAGCAGGGACTCCACGGCTGGCGGGTCCCGGACTGCACGGTCACGATGACGCACTCCGGCTACTCGCCCCGCCAGAGCCACGCCCACCAGGGCTTCGACAAGAGCATGTCGAGCACCGGCGCGGACTTCCGGGGCCTGACCCCGCTGGTCCTGATGGACGCCCTGCGGCGCGCCGGCACCCGCGTCCACGAGCCGGTGCACCGCTTCCGCGTCGACGCCCCGGCCGACACCCTGGGCGCGCTGCTGCCGGTGCTCGCCGCGCTGCGCGCCGTACCCCGAAGCACCCGCGCGAGCGGGGCGGCCGTACGGCTGGAGGGGCTGGTGCCCGCCGCCCGGGTGCATGAGCTGGAGCAGCGGCTGCCCGGACCGACCAACGGGGAGGGCGAGCTGGAGACCGCGTTCGACCACTACGCGCCCGTCGCCGGCCCGACCGTCCCCGAACGGCCGCGTACCGACCACAACCCCCTCGACCGCAAGGAATACCTGCTGAACCTGACCCGGCGGGTGGGGATCTGAGCGACGGCGCGGGACGAACGCGCGGGGGTCTTTATCGGGTCCCCGCGCGCCCGCACAAGGGCCCGCCTGGCCGCGCAGGGCAAAGAATCGGCCGTGACAGGTGAACTCCCCTGCAAAAAGGGGTACTTACTCGTGCGTCAGTTGCTATTGACGGCCCGCCTGACCATTGGGACGGTAGTGCACATGTCGAATGTGGCGGACATGTCAAGATTGCGCACTCGTCTGCTCGGTGTCCTGGTACTCGTCACCGGCTTCCTGACCACGGCGGGCCCCACCCAGCCCGCCTCCGCTCTCACTGATGATCTCTGGTTCGACTCGCAGGCCGCGGCCACCCTCACCGTCGAGGGCGGCCGCTTCAAGGACGGACTCGGCCGCGAGGTCGTCCTGCGCGGCTACAACGTCTCGGGTGAGACGAAACTCAAGGAGAACAACGGTCTGCCCTTCGCGTCGGTCGCCGACGCGAGGAAGTCGGCGACCGCGCTCAGGGCGCTCGGCGGCGGCAACTCCGTCCGCTTCCTGCTCTCCTGGGCGTACGCGGAACCGGTACGCGGGCAGGTGAGCACCGCCTACCTCGCGGCGGCCACCGCGCAGATGGGCGCCTTCCTGGACGCGGGGATCAGGGTCTACCCCGACTTCCACCAGGATCTGTACTCCCGCTGGCTGTTCGACTCCGACAGCTGGTACACCGGCGACGGCGCGCCCAAGTGGGCCGTCGACCTCGGCAACTACCCCGACGAGTACTGCGGGATCTGCCCCTTCTGGGGCCAGAACATCACCTCCAACGCGGCGGTGACGAAGTCGACGTACGACTTCTGGCACAACACCTACGGTGTCCAGGACTCCTTCCTGGACACCGCGCAGAAGACGATGGCGTACGTGAGGTCGAACCTCACGTCCGCCCAGTTCCAGGGCGTCGTCGGCTTCGACCCGTGGAACGAGCCGCATCCGGGCGTGCTCGACTCGGGGCAGACCAGCAGGACGTGGGAGAAGGACGTCCTGTGGCCGTTCTACGTCAAGTTCCGCTCCCGGATGGACGCGGCGGGCTGGCAGGCCAAACCGGCCTTCGTCGAGCCGAACCTGTTCTGGAACGCCAACATCGACTTCCAGAAGCAGGAGGGCGGACTCCTCGACGCGGGCACCGTCGGACCGCGCTACGTCTTCAACACCCACTTCTACGACCAGAAGGCGATCTCCGGCATCTTCATGTGGGGCAAGGCGGAGAACGGCCAGTACGTGAACGACTTCGGGACCGTGCGCGACCGGGCCGCCGCCGGCGGCACCACGGCCGTCGTCAGCGAGTTCGGGCACCCGCTCAGCGGTTCGGTCTCCGACAAGGCGCCCACGGTCTACAAGGCGATGTACCAGGCGCTGGACTCCCGGGTGAAGGGCGTCGACTGGTGGTCGAAGCCGGCCTCCTCGGGCCCGGTCCTCTCCGGCTCCCAGTGGCAGTGGGACATCTACTGGGGCCGCCATCGCGAGCTGATGAACGACAACCCCGACAAGGTGCAGGCCGAGGGTGACGCCTGGAACGGTGAGGACCTGTCGGCGGTACGTCTCGACGACTCCGGTACGGCCGTGCTCCGCCAGGACGCCCGGATGCTGGACCGGATCTACCCGAGCGCCACGGCGGGCAGCACGGTCGCCTTCACCTACGAGGACCGCTCGCGGGACGGTTCCACGACCCTGACGTGGAACCCGGTGCCCGGCTCACTGCCGAACGTCTCCTCGCTCGTCGGCTCCGGCCAGTACTCCCTGCTGGTCTGGCGCTCGGACGGCAGCGCGGAGCCGACCGAACTCCACCTCCCGGCGTCCTTCCCCACCGCGTCCACCACGGTGGTGTCCGACCTCGGAGTGTCGGCGGCGCCGCCGGCGTACACCACGTCCACACCGATCGCCGCCGCGAAGGAACCGGGCGGCACCGGCAGCCGCCGTCTGCTGCTGACCGCCGCCGACACGGGCAAGCTGCACTACGCCCTGGTCACCAACGGCGCGACAGCCCCGTCCGCCGCGCAACTGGGCGCGGCACGGACGGAGCTGTCGAACTGGCTGACCGCCAGGTTCAGTTAGCCGAGGGTCCGGTCCAGTCGGCGGGCACCTGTGCCACACGCACCCGCTGGGGGTGGTCGCCGACTGCGACGGACACGGTCTTCCTGCCGGTCGCGAAGTCGATCGCCGTGACCTGGTCGGCGCCGCTCTCGGAGACCACACAGGACTTGCCGTCACCGCTGACGGTCGACCAGTACGGCTTGGAGACGGGGACGAGCGGGCCCTCCTGGAAGGTCGCGCGGTCCACGACGGTCGCGTAGTCGTCCATCGTGCCGGCGATGCACAGCTTCGTGCCGTCCGGCTTCATCGTGAGGCCATGGTGGCGCGAGTCGTTGACGAAGGTCGTCCGGTCGTCGCTGACGCCCGGGGACTTCGGCAGGGTCTTGGTACGGGTGATCTTGTCGGTGGCGATGTCGTACTCGAAGAAGCCGTTGAAGAACGACACCTGGAAGTACAGCTTCGTCTCGTCGGGCGAGAAGGCGGCGGGGCGGACCGCGTCCGAGTAGTCGCTCAGCCCGACGGCGTCGAGCCGCGCGCGCATGTCGATCACCTTGACCTGCTGGAAGGTGTTCGCGTCGGCGACCGTGATCTTGCGGTCGCCCTTCGTCCAGTCCAGCCAGGGCGCGTCGGTCTGGGTGTTGACGTCGCCGATCGCCATGTTCCAGATGTACTTGCCGTCCTTGGTGAAGATGTTCTCGTGCGGCTTGTCGCCGGTCTTGAACGAACCGAGCTGGCGGCCGGTGACGATGTCCAGGACGTGCACGGTGTTGCCGGTCGACGCCGACACCGCCACGCGCTTGCCGTCGGGGGAGACCGCCATGTGGTCGGAGCGGTAACCCGACACGGGGAAGCGCCAGTTGACGGCGCCGGTCCTGATGTTGATGGAGACCACGTCGGCGAAGCTCGGGCGGGAGACGACCATCGAGGAGCCGTCCGGCGTGGAGTACATGTCGTCCACGTACTGGTCGTGGCCCTCGCCCACGCTGTTGCGGATCGTCATGTAGGCGATCCAGCGGATCGGATCGGCGTTGATCTCCGCCATCCGGGCGGCCTTGTCGGGGATGACGTTGATCCGGCCGATCTTGGCGAAGTCGCCGGAGGCCTTGATGACGTCCGCGGTGCCCTCCCAGTTGTTGCCCACGAACATCACCTCCCGCAGGTCGGCCGCGGCGCTCGCCGGAGAGGCGGTCGCCACGGCCGAGGCGGTCAGTGCGAGAGCGGCGACGGCGGCACCGACATGCCGGGTCCTACGACGGCGGGGGGTGGGGACGACGGACATTTCGGTTCCTCCAGCTTGCTCAAGGCATGACAAGGCGACTCAGGGACCGCGAAGGTCGGAAGGGGCGACGGGAGTCTGAATACGTCGGCGTTCAGATCGACTTACTGGAAAGTAAGGAACGGCCCCGCTTCACCACAAGACCGGGGACACGACAAAATCGACCGACGGCCGAACCCGGCCGTCGCGGCGAGTGGCGTCATGTCGGGAGGATCAGCGTGGCGGGCAGGCTCAGACAGCCCACCGGTCGGTACGGGGGGAGGTCCGCGGCGGAGCGCCGGGCCGAGCGTCGGGACCGGTTCCTCGACGCGGGCCTGCAGCTGTTCGGCGACAGCCCCGGCTTCCGGGCGACCACGATCGCGGGCCTGAGCGAGGCCGCCGGCCTGTCGACCCGTCAGTTCTACGAGGAGTTCACCACGTTGGAGGAGGTGCTGGCCGCCCTGCATCTGCGCGTCAACGACTGGGCCGAGGAGGCCGCGCTCACCGGACTCGCGGCGGCGCAGGGGCAGTCGGTCGCCGAGCGCGCCACGGCGGCGTTCCGCGCCTACGCCGCGAACGTCACGGGCGACCCGCGCCGGCTGCGGATCACCTTCACCGAGATCATCGGCGTCAGCCCCCGCCTGGAGCGCCAACGCCTCGAACGCCGCTCCCGCTGGGTCGACTTCATCTGTGCCGAGGCCACCGCGGCCGCCGAACGCGGCGAGGCCGCCCCCCGCGACTACCGCATCGCCGCCGCGGCCTTCATCGGCAGCGTCAACGGCCTCCTCCACGACTGGCAGGCCGGCTGGGTCGACGCCCCCCTGGACGAGGTGGTCGACGAACTGGTCGGCCTGCTGCTGGGGATACTGCGCCCGGCGGGGTGGAGTCCGGGGGAGGGCTGAGACGGGTGCGGCGGCCGGTCGGCGGCCGAGGGCGGTCGAGGTGGTGGCCGGGAGCGGGGCGGTGACCGCGTTCGGTGGTCCCGGTCCCGGTCCCGGTCGAGGGAGGGGCCGAGCGGGAGGCCGCGTGGTCAGGCGAGCCGGTCCAGGGCCGTCAGGACCGGTCGGACCCCGTCCTCGCCGCGCAGCTCCTGCGCCAGGACGCGTGCGCGACGGGCGTACGACGGGTCGGTGGTCGCGCGTCGCAGGGCGGCCTCCAGCGCGGCGGACGTGAAGCCGCGCAGCGGTACGGCTCCGGGGGACACTCCGAGGGCGACGAGACGGGCCGCCCAGAAGCCCTCGTCGAACTGCACGGGCACCGGCACCGCCGGGACCCCGGCGCGCAGGCCCGCCGCCGTGGTGCCCGCGCCCGCGTGGTGGACGACGGCCGCCATCCTCGGGAAGAGCAGGGAGTGGGGCGCCTCGCCCACCGTGAACATGTCCTCGCCCTCGCCCCGCAGTTCACCCCAGCCCCGTTGGACGACCCCGCGCAGCCCGGCCGCCCGCAGGGCACGGACGATCTCGCCGCTCATCCGCCCGGCATCGGGCACGGTCGCGCTGCCCAGGCCCACGAAGACCGGGGGCGGTCCGGCGTCGAGGAAGTCGAGCAGCGCCGCGGGCAGCCGGTCCTCGCGGTCGTACGGCCACCAGTAGCCGGTGACGTCGTGCCCGGCCCGCCAGTCGCCGGGGCGGGGCACCACCCGGGGGCTGAAGCCGTGGAGGACCGGCCCCTCACCGCCGCTTCGCGCACCCACCCGGCCGACGGGCGGGAGCCCGTACTCCGTGCGCAGCCGCCGCACCTCCTCCTTGAAGATCCACTCGACGGCCGCGTTCACCGCGTGCCCGGCCATCCGGTTGCCGACCGGGCCCCAGGACCGGACCCCGGTCATCGGCGGGGCGAACTCCCGCGTCGGCGCGAGGGGTTGCAGGTTCACGCCCAGGCTCGGGAGCGACAGCCCCCGGCCGATGGCGTGACCGAGCGGCGCGACCGTGCCGGCCAGCAGCAGGACGTCACCTGCCCGGGCGGCGGCCACCAGTTCACCGGCCATCCGCCCCACCAGGCTCCGCGCCATCTCCGCCGCCCGGTACAGCTTCCCCGCTCCGGTGGAACTCCGGTGCAGTCCCCGGCCGCGCTCCGACTCCAGCTCCGCCCGGGGATCCACGGGGAGGGCGTGGAAGGCGACTCCCGAGCCCGCCACCAGCGGCTCGAACCGGGCGTGCGTCACCAGCGTGACCTCGTGCCCGGCCCGCACCAGCCCGTGCCCCAGCCCGGTGTACGGGGCCACGTCACCCCGGGAACCCGCTGTCATGATCGCTACACGCACGCCCGCCAGTATCGCGTCGCCGCGCAAACCCCGGCAGCGGAACGCACCGCGATGACCCGAAAGAGCCGCTGTCCGAAACCGCCCGCGAGGGAGGGGCTACTCGTCCCAGGCCTGGACCATGGTGTGGTCGATGATCTTGCCGTCGCGCAGGGAGATCATCGAACTGGCCCAGACCCGCACCCCGTCGGGGTACTCGCAGGACTCGGTGAGGGCGACCTGATCGCCCTGGACCAGGCACTGCTCGACCTTGTGGGTCATCTCCCGGCTGCAGACGTCGTCGTACATCGCGGCGATCGCGTCCCGGCCGTGCATCACCTTGGGGTGGCTGGGCTGGGTGTTGCGGTCCACGACCCGTATCTCGGCGTCGTCCGCGTAGAGCGACGTCAGCGTCGCCGCGTTCGCTTCCTCAGTGCCCCGGCGCAGCGCTTCGACATCGAAGGCGGGGCTCGTCGAGGTGCCCATGGCTGACCTCCTTCGAAGGCCGGGGCCCGGCAGGAGGCAGCGGGCCGCTCAGGCCTCTCCTGCCAGGCTCCTCCGCCGGGCCGCGCCCGGCAAGCGCGGTGGCGGACATGCGCCTCACGGGTGAGCGGCCGTGACCGACCGGGGCCGGCACCCGTTGCTGAGGGCATGATCTCAACTCGACGTGTCGTCGCCGCCGTGGGTCTCGCCATCGGTGTCACGGGCCTGGCCGCACCGATGGCGAACGCGGACGCGACGGCGGACGCCACCCGCATCAACCCGATGTCCACGCTGGACTCGCTCGCCGTCAGCGACCTCCCCGCGGAGCGGAAGGAGAGCCTTCCGCGTCCCTCGCAGCAACTCAGGAGCCTCGACCAGGTCCACGAGCTGAACCGCCTGAACGAGCTGCACCAGGTCACCGACCTGGCCGCGCCCGCCCTCGGTCTGCTGGGCGCCGTGCAGTAGCGAAGCCGGCCGGACGGCCGAGAGCCCCGCCGCTGACAGTGCGGTGGGGCTCTTGACATTCTCCGGGAGTCGGGCAGAGCATCACGGAACAGTAACGTAATTGAATTTCGCACTACGATCGTTCGCGAGCGATCATGCTCGATCACGTACCGTCGTCGCTACGTACCCGAGGAAGCAGCATCATGGCCCTGACCCGTGACCTTCTGATCGGCGGCAAGGACGTGCCTGCCGCGTCCGGCCGCACCGCCGAGGACCTCGACCCGTTCACGGGGGAGGTGTACGCGACGGTCGCGGCGGCCGGGCCGGAGGATGTGGCCCGGGCGGTGGAGGCGGCCGACGCGGCGTTCGAGGAGTGGGCCGCGCTGGCCCCGTTCGCCCGGCGGGCGATCTTCCACAAGGCCGCCGACCTGCTGGAGGGCCGCAGCGAGCAGATCGCCGACATCATGGCCCGCGAGGTGGGCGGCACCCGGCCGTGGGCGTACTTCAACGTGGCGCTGGCGGCGAACATGCTGCGTGAGGCGGCGGCCGCGGTCACCGCTCCGCGGGGTGAGGTCCTGGCCACGCAGAAGGAGGGCGCGCTGAGCCTGGCGGTGCGCGAGCCGCTGGGCGTGGTGGCGGCGTTCGCGCCGTGGAACGCGCCGGTCATCCTCGGTGTCCGGGCCGTGGCGGCGCCGCTGGCCGCCGGCAACACCGTCGTCGTCAAGCCCAGCGAGGACGCGCCGATCGCCTGCGGACTGCTGGTCGCGGACGTGCTGCGGGAGGCCGGGCTGCCCGACGGTGTCCTCAACGTGGTCACCAACGCGCCCGAGGACGCGGCGGAGATCGCCGAGGCGCTGATCTCCGATCCGCGGGTGCGCGCGGTGAACTTCACCGGCTCCACCGGCGTGGGGCGGATCATCGGTGAGCACGCGGCCCGTCACCTCAAGCCCGCCGTGCTGGAGCTGGGCGGGAAGAACTCCGTGATCGTGCTCGGGGACGCCGATGTGGACTACGCCGTCGACGCGGTCACCTTCAGTGTCTTCATGAACGCCGGACAGATCTGCATGTGCGGTGACCGGATCCTGGTGCACGAGTCGCTGGCGGAGGAGTTCACGCGGAAGTTCACCGCCAAGGTCGCCTCCCTGCAGGCCGGTGACCCCAGCCACCCGCACACCGTGGTCGGCCCGCTGGTCAGTGCCGCTGCCGCCGGGCGGATCGCCACCCTGGTCGAGGACGCGGTCGCCAAGGGCGCCACGGTCCTGACCGGGGGCGGGCGGCCGGAGGGTGCGGTGCACCCGGCGACCGTGCTCGCCGGGGTCTCCCCGGACGCCGACCTGTACCACCAGGAGTCCTTCGGTCCGCTGTGCGTGGTGCAGACGTTCACCGACGACGAGGAGGCCGTGGCCGCCGCGAACGACACCGACAACGGCCTGAGCTGCGGCATCATCACCGAGAGCGCCACCCACGGCCTGGCCGTCGCCCGCCGGATCCGTACCGGCATCGTGCACGTCAACGACCAGTCCGTGGCCGACGAGCCGATGGTCCCCTTCGGCGGCGTGAAGGCCTCCGGCTACGGCCGCTTCGGCGGCCGCTGGGGCATCGAGGCCTTCTCCAACACCCGCTGGGTCACCATCGCCACCCAGCACTCCCACTTCCCCTTCTGACCGACCGGGAGGGCTCTCGGCGCGCCGGTCTAACCGGCCGTCGCGAGGAACTGCGTGGCCGCCAGCTCCGCGTACAGCGGGTCGGCGGCCACGAGTTCGCGATGGGTACCGACCGCGCGGACCCGGCCCGCGTCCATCACGACGATGCGGTCGGCCGCCGTCACCGTCGACAGCCGGTGGGCGACGACCAGCACCGTCGTCGTCCGGGCCACGTCGGCGACCGTGTCGCGCAGCGCCGCCTCGTTCACCGCGTCCAGCTGACTCGTCGCCTCGTCGAGCAGCAGCAGACGGGGGCGGCGCAGCAGGGCGCGGGCGATGGCCACCCGCTGGCGTTCGCCGCCGGACAGCTTGGTGCCCCGGTGACCGACCAGGGTCTCAAGGCCCTGCGGCAGCTTGGCCACCAGGCCGTCCAGCCGGGTCGTCTTCAGCACCCGCGTGAGTTCGCCCTCGCCGGCGTCCGGGTTGCCGAGGAGCAGGTTGTCGCGCAGGCTCCCGGACAGCACGGGAGCGTCCTGCTCGACGTAGCCGATCGCGGACCGCAGCCGGGTCAGCTCCCACTCGGCGACATCGCGGCCGTCGACCGTGACGAGGCCCGCCTCGGGGTCGTAGAACCGCTCGATGAGCGAGAAGACCGTCGTCTTGCCGGCACCCGAGGGGCCCACGAACGCCGTCATGCCCCGCGCCGGGACCTCGAAGGTCACCCCGTGGTGGACGTACGGCAGATCGTCGGCGTAGCGGAAGCGGACCTCGTCGAAGGCGAGCGCGGCGGGTGCCGCGTCGGCGGACGGCAGCGGAGCCGGTTCGGCGGCCGGTTCCGCGGGCAGCCGCAGCGCCTCCTGGATGCGGGAGAGCGCGGCGGCACCGGTCTGGTACTGGGTGACCGCTCCCACGACCTGCTGTATCGGCGACATCAGATAGAAGACGTACAGCAGGAACGCCACCAGGGTGCCCACGTCGATCGCGCCGGTCGCGACCCGGGCGCCGCCCACCGCCAGCACCGTGATGAAGGCGATCTGCATGGCGAGCCCCGCCGTGTTCCCGGCGGCGGCCGACCACTTGGCGGCCCGGACGCTCTGGCGCCACGACTCCTCGGCCGCCGCGTGGATCGTCTCCTCCTCGCGGTGCTCGGCACCCGACGCCTTCACCGTGCGCAGCGCGCCGAGGATCCGCTCCAGGGAGGCGCCCATGGCACCGACCGCGTCCTGCGCGGCCCTGCTCGCCCGGTTGATACGCGGCACGATCACCCCGAACACGACGCCCGCGCCCACGATCACGCCCAGCGTCACGGCCAGCAGCACCGGGTCCACCAGACCCATCAGCACCACCGTCGCGACCAGGGTGAGCCCGCCGGTGCCGAGGCCCACCAGGGTGTCGGTGGTGACCTCGCGCAGCAGGGTGGTGTCGGAGGTGATCCGGGCCATCAGGTCGCCCGGCTCGCTGCGGTCCACCGCAGTGATCCGCAGCCGCAGCAGATACGAGGACAGGGCGCGCCGCGCGCCGAGCACCACCGACTCGGCGGTGCGCCGCAGCACGTACGAACCCACCGCGCCCACCGCCGCGTTGGTGACCACCAGGACGGACATCAGCACCAGGGCCCAGGTGATGGTCCGGTCGTGCGAGAGATCGTCGATCAGCTCGCGGGCCACCAGCGGCAGCGCGAGCCCGGTGGCGCCGGTCACGAGGGACAGCAGCGCGCCCAGCAACAGTGCCCAACGGTGGGGTCGTACATAGCCGAGCAGCAGCCGCCAGGTGGGCGGCTGCCGTTCGGCCGTGGTCTCAGGGGTGCTCACGAGGCTCCTCGGCAGATCGGTCGGGGAGTGGGGACCGGGGCGCGGAGCTTCACCCTACGTCGGGGCCGCGCGACACCGGGAACGACTTTCGACCGCGAACGAACCCCACCGCAGGCGGTACCGGCTGGTCACTCCGTAGGGTGACCGTGGGCGGGCGACCGCCCGATCTCGGATCGACGGAAGGGTTCACCATGGCGCAGCAAGTACGCGGCGTGATCGCACCGGGCAGGAACGAGCCGGTGCGGATCGAGACGATCGTCGTGCCCGACCCGGGGCCGGGGGAGGCCGTGGTGAAGGTGCAGGCGTGCGGGGTGTGCCACACCGACCTGCACTACAAGCAGGGCGGCATCAGTGACGACTTCCCCTTCCTCCTCGGGCATGAGGCCGCCGGTGTGGTGGAGTCGGTCGGCGCGGGGGTCACGGATGTCGTTCCCGGGGACTTCGTGATTCTCAACTGGCGTGCGGTGTGCGGGAGTTGTCGGGCCTGTCGGCGCGGGCGTCCCTGGTACTGCTTCAACACCCACAACGCCACCCAGAGGATGACCCTGCTCGACGGTACCGAGCTGTCCCCGGCGCTGGGTATCGGGGCGTTCGCGGAGAAGACGCTGGTCGCCGCCGGTCAGTGCACCAAGGTCGATCCGGCCGCCGCTCCGGCGGTGGCGGGTCTGCTGGGCTGTGGGGTGATGGCGGGCATCGGCGCGGCGATCAACACGGGCAACGTGGGCCGGGGTGACACGGTCGCCGTGATCGGCTGCGGCGGTGTCGGGGACGCGGCCATCGCCGGGTCCCGGCTGGCGGGTGCCGAGAAGATCATCGCGGTCGACATCGACGACCGGAAGCTCACCACCGCCAAGGGCATCGGTGCCACGCACACGGTCAACTCCAAGGACACCGACCCCGTCGAGGCGATCCGTGAGCTGACCGGCGGCTTCGGCGCCGACGTCGTCATCGAGGCGGTGGGCCGCCCGGAGACGTACAAGCAGGCGTTCTACGCCCGTGACCTGGCCGGCACGGTCGTCCTGGTCGGCGTCCCCACCCCGGAGATGAAGCTCGAACTCCCCCTCCTCGACGTCTTCGGCCGCGGTGGCGCCCTGAAGTCCTCCTGGTACGGCGACTGCCTGCCCGACCGAGACTTCCCCATGCTGATCAACCTGTATCTGCAGGGGCGCCTGGACCTGGAGGCGTTCGTCACCGAGACCATCGCGCTCGACGACGTGGAGAAGGCCTTCGAGCGGATGCACGCCGGCGACGTCCTTCGCTCGGTGGTGACGCTCTGATGGCCGCCCGCATCGAACACCTCGTCACCTCAGGGACGTTCAGCCTCGACGGCGGCACCTGGGACGTCGACAACAACGTCTGGCTCGTCGGCGACGACCACGAGGTCGTCGTCATCGACGCCGCCCACGACGCCGACGCGATCGCCGAGGCCGTGGGCGACCGCAGGCTGGCGGCCATCGTCTGCACCCACGCCCACAACGACCACATCGACGCGGCCCCCGCCCTCGCCGAGCGCACCGGCGCGCCGATCTGGCTCCACCCGGACGATCTGCCGCTGTGGAAGCAGACCCACCCCGACCGGCTCCCCGACCACTGGCTGGCCGACGGGCAGGTCATCGAGGCCGCCGGCGCCGACCTGACCGTCCTGCACACCCCCGGCCACGCCCCGGGCGCCGTCTGCCTCTACGACCCGGGCCTCGGCACGGTCTTCACCGGCGACACCCTCTTCCACGGCGGCCCCGGCGCCACCGGCCGCTCCTACTCCCACTTCCCGACGATCATCGACTCCATCCGCGACCGCCTCCTCGCCCTCCCGCCCGACACGGTCGTGCGCACCGGGCACGGCGACAGCACCACGATCGGGGCGGAGGCCCCGCATCTCCAGGAGTGGATCGCGCGCGGTCACTGACGACCGTCGGGGGCCCGGCTGCCGAGAAGGCATGGCAGCCGGGCCCCGCCGTGAGCGCGCCTGACGGCCACGGAAAACCCGACAGAAGATGTCCGGCTTCCACGACACCCTCGTGTCGAGGACGCCGGAACACCCCCGGCGTCGGCCAAGGTGGCACGTACACACGGGAGGTCGGACATGTCGAAGCCGCTGGACGGCAAGGTCGCACTGGTCGCGGGGGCCACGCGCGGAGCGGGCCGGGGGATCGCCGTCGAACTGGGGGCGGCCGGAGCGACGGTCTATGTGACAGGGCGCTCCACGCGGGAGCGGCGCTCCGAGTACGACCGCCCGGAGACCCTGGAGGACACCGCCGACCTGGTCACCGAGGCGGGCGGCCACGGCATCGCCGTCCCCACCGACCATCTCGAACCGGACCAGGTCCGGACCCTCGTCGACCGGATCACCGAGGAGCAGGGCCGGCTGGACGTCCTCGTCAACGACATCTGGGGCGGCGAGAAGCTCTTCGAATGGGAGAGCCCGGTCTGGGAGCACGACCTCGACAACGGTCTGCGGCTGCTGCGCCTCGCCGTCGAGACCCACGCCATCACCAACCACTTCGCCCTGCCGCTGCTGCTGCGCCACCCCGGCGGCCTGGTCGTGGAGATGACCGACGGCACGGCCGAGTACAACGGCGCCAACTACCGCGCCACCTTCTTCTACGACCTCGCCAAGTCCTCCGTCCTGCGCATGGCGTTCGCCCTCGGCCACGAACTGGGGCCGCGCGGTGCCACCGCCGTGGCCCTCACCCCCGGCTGGCTGCGCTCGGAGATGATGCTCGACGGGTACGGCGTCACCGAGGAGACGTGGCGCGACGCCCTCGAACGCGTCCCCCACTTCGCCATCTCCGAGACCCCCCGCTTCGTCGGCCGGGCCGTCGCCGCGCTCGCCGCCGACCCGGAGGTCGCCCGCTTCAACGGGCAGTCCCACTCCAGCGGCTCCCTCGCCCGGATCTACGGCTTCACCGACCTCGACGGCAGCCGGCCGGACGCCTGGCGCTACCTCGTCGAGGTCCAGGACGCGGGCAAGCCGGCCGACACGACCGGCTACCGCTGAACCGTGCTCACGTGCGCGGCGCCGGTGGTGGGGCGGACGGAGGCGTACTCCCCGTGAGCCCCGCCGCCGGCGCGGGCGGCAGTTGCCAGCGCGCGGCGTGGCCCGGCGGCAGCGCCAGGTCCTCGCGTACGGCGGTGTAGTAGGCGTCCCGCCCGGCGCGCTGCCGCTCCAGCAGCGCCTGCCAGGTCGCCGGGTCATGGGTCCCGGCGCGCAGGAACTCCTCCATCCGCATCACCGTGACGACCCAGGCGCGGGCCTTCTCCACCACCTCCGGGCTGCCGAGGAGCAGCAGCGCCTCACCGGAGGGGTCCCGGGCGGCCGTCGCCTCCGCCATGAGGGGCGCGGCCTCCTCCGGCGACAGCGGGTGGGGGTGCGGGTCGTTGCCGAGATGGGAGGCGACCCGGTAGGTCAGCGTGATCGACTGCTTGACGGCCCGCGCCCAGTCGGCGTACACGGCGAGCCGCCGCTCCTCCCAGCGGCTCTCCCGCTCGCGCCGGAACCGCACCTGCTCGCCCCGCATCACCACCAGATAGGAACCGAACGCACCGATCACCACACCGAGCAGGGCCGGGAGTTGCTGGACAAAACTCGACATGCGCAGACGTTATCCGGGACGGAGACCGTGGCGCAGGCTCACCCCATCGCCGCGACGATCCCGTCCCAGAACCGTGCCCGTGCCTCCAGCGCCGCCGTCGCCGTCTCCACCGCCTCCTCCCACCGGCGGTCCTCCTCTCCGCACAGCTCCGCCACCATGGCCATCGCCATCGGTGTGTGCTCCTCCCCGTCCACCTCGATGTGCCGTGCGAGGTAGTCGCAGAACAACGGGAACCGCTCCGTGCCCTCCTTCTCGATCACCTGGTCGAACATGTCCGGGATCAGGTCCTCCCGGGAGAACGCGAAGGCGGCGGCCCGGCAGTGCAGCGGCCGTTCCTCGACGATCTCGAAGGTCGTGCGGACGAACTCGGCGGCGGGGTCCGGTACTCGGGCGACCCGCAGGGCGGCGGACACGGCGTGGCCCTCGCCGACGAGCCCGAGGAAGGTGTCGAGGCGGGAGGTGTCCGCGCCGGCTTCGGCCATGCCCGCGCGGTACAGCTCGAAGTGGCTGGTGAACCCGCCGTTCAGCGCGTCGCTCTCCTCGGCCAGCACGATGTCGTTGACGAGCCGTCGGCCGACCGGGGACCCGCGCGGGACCCAGGGAACCTCCACACAGGTCAGGTCCCGCTGGAGGGACGTGAGCAGGGACATGAAGTCCCACACCGCGAAGACATGGTGCTCCATGAACACCGCCATATCGGCGCGGCTGTCGATGCGCCGATAGATCGGGTGCGCGGTGACTTCCTTCCGTACGGGTTCGACCGCGGCGCGCGCCCGGTCGATTCCGTCGTGGTTCACATCCCAGTCGTACCTGGACATGACTCTCCTTCGTTCTCCTGCAATTCCCCCCGAGCCTTTCGGTGATGGTGCTCCTTTTCCGGCAGGCCGGGCAAGCGCTTCCGGGAATTGCCGAAAAGTTACCCCGGCGTACTCGCCCACAGAAGACCTCAAGGCATCTGAAACACCGTCAAAAATGTACGTTCCGGACAGCCGGAAAAAGTTTGTTGAAGATGTGAACGGGGTCCCCGTTCTCTTCGTATTCGACGGAGTGAGCAGGAATCCCGTTACCGTCACCGTCGCGTACCAGGTGGTGCCGGGGCGCGAGGCCGACTTCCACTCCTGGGGGTGGGCCGCGCTGCGTACGAGTGCGCAGCAGCCGGGTTTTCTGGGGGGTGGCGTACTCGTCGACGGAGAGGCGGAGTGGCATGTGGTCTACCGCTTCGACAGTGAGGACACGGCTCGGACCTGGGAGAACTCCGTGGTCTGGGCTCAGTGGTCGGCTCGTGTCGACGCCCTGGCGCAGGAGACCGGGCGCCGGAGCATCGCGGGGTCCAGGGCCTGGTTCGACTCCCAGACCTCCCGGGCCCCGGCACCTGCCGGCCCCCCGGGGCCACCCCCGAAATGGAAACTCTGGTTGGTGAACATGAGCGCGGTCTTCCCGCCCGTGCTCTTATTCAACCTGCTGATACTTCCCTATCTCAACGACCTGAATCCGCTTTTTCGTACACTTCTGCTGTGTCTGGCCGTTACAGCCATCGTGACCTGGATTCTCATGCCGAGACTCCAGCGATTCCTGAAGAAATGGCTGTATCCGCCGCTGCAGGCGCTGCGCGGCCGGCACAAACGACGGACCGCCTAGGTCCGCGAACGATCAAAGGGGGGTGGGCGGGTGAAGACCCTGCTCATCGACAATTATGACTCGTACACGTACAACCTGTTCCAGCTGATCGCCCAGGTGAACGGCGAGGAACCGGTGGTCGTACTCAACGACGCTCCTGTGGAAAGCATTCCGGAGCTGCGGGAATTCGACAACGTGGTGGTGTCGCCGGGCCCCGGCCATCCCTCGGAACCGCGCGACTTCGGCATCGCCGCCCGGGTGATCGCCGAGGCCGAGATCCCTGTGCTCGGCGTCTGCCTGGGCCATCAGGGCATCGCGGCGGGCGAGCGGGCCACCGTGGAGCCCGCCCCGTGGCCGCGCCACGGGCACCTGTCCACGGTCCGGCACGACGGCCGCGACCTGTTCCGGGGGCTGCCCCAGAACTTCACGGTCGTGCGCTACCACTCGCTGTCCGTGCGCGAGCCGCTGCCGCCGACCCTGGAGGCCACCGCCTGGTCCGAGGACGGCGTCCTGATGGGGCTGCGGCACCGCGAACGGCCGCTGTGGGGCGTGCAGTTCCACCCCGAGTCGATCCTGACCGACCACGGCCAACGTCTGCTGGTCAACTTCCGTGACCTCACGGAGGAACGGGCAGGCAGCCCGCGCACCCACAACACCGCGGTCATCCCCCTCGGCGGCGCGATCCCCCGCCCCCGCAGGGCTCCGGGACCCGCCTACCGGCTGCACACCCGCCGGATCGCCGGCGCGGTCGACGCCGAGGCCGCCTTCACCCGCATGTACGCCGACGCGCCGCACGCGTTCTGGCTGGACAGCTCCCGCGTCGAGCGGGGACTGTCCCGGTTCTCCTTCTTCGGCGACGGCAGCGGTCCACTGGCCGAGGTCGTCCGCTACGACGTCGACAGCGGCCTGTGCGAGATCGAGCGGGACGGGCGGCCCACCCGCCGGGTCCGGGCGAGCGTCTTCGACTACCTGAAGCGGCAGCTGGCGAGCCGCAAGGTCGACGCGACGGGCCTGCCCTTCGACTTCACCGGCGGATACGTCGGCTACTTCGGCTACGAACTCAAGGCCGACACCGGCTCCACCAACCGGCACAGGGCCCAGACCCCGGACGCCGCCTGGCTGTTCGCGGACCGGCTGATCGCGGTGGACCACGAGGAGGGGCACACCTACGCCGTCTGCCTGTCCGAGGACACCCCCACGGCCTCGCGCGAGGCCGGCGACTGGCTCGACACCGCACTGGCCCAGCTGACCTTCGTCGGCTCGGACACCACCGTCCCCCTGCGGTCGGCCGCGGCGCCCTACCCGCGTGCCGCCGAACCCTGGCTCGTCCGCGACCGCGCCACCTACCTCGCCGACATCGACGCCTGCAAGGCCGAGCTGAACGCGGGCACCAGCTACGAGATCTGTCTGACCAACGCCGCCCGGTTACCAGCCCCGTACGACCCCTACGACTTCTACCGGGTGCTGCGCCGCATCAACCCGGCCCCGTACGCCGCCTTCCTCAGGTTCGGCGACCTCGACATCGCGGGCTCGTCGCCCGAGCGGTTCCTGAGGATCACCCGCGACGGCGTCGCCGAGGCCAAGCCCATCAAGGGCACCGCCCCCCGCGGCACCACCCCGGCGGAGGACGAGCGGCTGCGCGAGGAACTGGCGGCCGACCCCAAGACGCGCGCCGAGAACCTGATGATCGTCGACCTGCTCCGCAACGACCTCGGCCGGGTCTCGCGCACCGGCTCGGTGCAGGTCACCCGTCTGATGGCCACCGAGACCTACGCGACGGTGCACCAGCTGGTCTCCACGGTCGAGGGCAGACTGCGCGAGGGCACCGGCGCCGTCGACTGCGTCCGGGCCTGCTTCCCCGGCGGATCGATGACCGGGGCGCCCAAGCTCCGCACGCTGGAGATCATCGACTCGCTGGAGACCGAGGCGCGAGGGGTGTACTCCGGAGCCCTCGGCTACCTCGGGTGCGCCGGCGGCGCCGACCTCAACATCGTCATCCGCACCGCCGTGTTCCAGGGCGGCCGTATGCATCTGGGCGCGGGCGGCGCGATCGTCCTCGACTCCGATCCGGCCGCCGAGTACGACGAGATGCTGCTGAAGACCGCGGCACTGATGCGTGCCCACCGGGAGCACGCCTCCGCCCCGGCCGTCACCGAGGAGCCGACGCGATGACGATCACGACCACAGCGCAGCCCACCCGGCTCCCCGCCGACGCGGGCGCCCCCGGCAACCTCGCGGCGCACCTCGCGGCCCTCGCCGAGCGCCGCGGCTGGACCGGCCGTCCCGCCTTCCACCAGGGCCACCGGGCCTACTCCCACGGCGAGGTGCACGACCTCGCGGCCCGCACCGCCACCGTCCTCACCGACCACGGAGTCCGTCCCGGCGACCGCGTCCTCCTCGCCCTCCCGGACTCCGTCACCTGGGTCACCACCTTCCTCGCCCTGGCCCGCCTGGGCGCGGTCGCGGTCCTGGTGAACCCCGAACTCACCCCGCCGGAACTGCAGTTCATGGCGGAGGACACCGAGGCGGTGCTCTGGGTCACGGGACCGGCACTGGACAACTACATCCCGGCGCCCCGGACCCCGCGCGCGGCCGCGGCGCACACGGCCCGGCCGCAGGGGCCCGACCGGCACCGCCCGGCCCGCGGCGCCACCTCCTCGCCGCCGCGCCTGGGTTCGGACCAGCTGACCGCTCTCAGCGCCACGGCCGTCCCCACCCCGCACGCCCACCCGGTGGACGCCCACGCCCCGCTCTACATCCAGTACACCTCCGGGACCACCGGCCGCCCCAAGGGCGTCGTCCACGTCCACGGCGACCCCCGGACCTACCACGACCTCATCGGCCGCCGGCTCCTGCGCATCACCCCGGACGACGTCACCCTGTCCGTCTCCCGGCTGTACTTCGCCTACGGTTTCGGCAACGCCCTCGTCTTCCCCCTGTTCTCCGGATCCTCCGCCGTCCTCGCCGACCGCCGTCCCACCCCCGCGGCGGTCGACGAACTCGTCGCCCGGCACCGGGTGACCCTCCTGTACTCGGTGCCGTCGGCCTACGCGGCCCTCGTCGCCGACCGGGCGGACGGCCACGAGGACTGCTTCGCCTCGGTGCGCGCGGCGGTGTCGGCCGGCGAGGGCATGCCCGCCGGACTCGGCAAGCAGGTCACCGAACTGCTCGGCGCCCCCGTCCTCGAACAGATCGGCTCCACCGAGGCCGGACACGCCTTCTGCGCGAACAGCTTCGACCACAACCACCCCGGCACCGTCGGCCGCCCCGTCCCCGGCTTCGAGGTCGAACTCCGCGACCGCGCCGGCGCCCAGGTCGCGGACGGCGAGGCGGGCGAACTCTGGGTGCGCGGCCCGACGGTGACCCCCGGCTACCTCAACCGGCCCGAGGAGAACGACCGCACCCTCGTCGGCGGCTGGCTCAACACCCGGGACCGGGCCGTCCGTGAACCCGACGGCACCTACCGGCACCTGGGCCGGGCCGACGACATGGAGATGGTCGGCGGCATCACCGTCTCCCCGCTGGAGGTGGAGGCCCTGCTGCGTACCCACCCCGGGGTCCGGGACATCGCCGTGGCCGCGGTCACCGACGAGCGCGGCGCCAGCCGACTGCGGGCCTTCGTCGTCCCCGTCCCGCCCATCGGGGTGGGGCTGGAGGCCGAACTGATCTGCATGGCCCGCGACCGGCTCGCCGCCTTCAAGGTCCCCCGCAGCGTCAGCTTCGTGCCCACCCTGCCCCGCACCGCGACCGGCAAGCTCCGCCGGCACCTCGTCCGCCAAGGGGCGTGGTGAGCATGGCCGGCACCCTCGTCCCCGCAGAAAGGTCCGGTCCCATGCGCGACCAGCTCCAGGCCGACCGGCAGCCCGCACTCGCCCTCACCGGCCGCGGCTTCTACCTGGGCTCGATGTTCACAGAGGCCGCCGAACGGCACGGCCCTGTCTTCGTCACCCTGGACCGGCCCCTCGACGTCCGCCCCGACCTCGGGACCGACCTCACCTACACGGCCCTGGCCGACGTGGTCGACGAACTCTCCGGCCGCCTGTGGGAAGCGGGCGTGCGCCCCTCCGAGGAGGTGGTCGTCCACAAGACGGACAACGTCGACATCGTGCTGCTGACCTGTGCGGTCTCCCGTATCGGCGCCGTCCCCGTCCTGCTCTCGCCCGGCCTCGCGGGCCCCGTGGTCGGACAGCTCCTCGAGCGGCTCCACGGCCCCTGGCTGATCACCGACCGGGCCAAGCTCGAAGGCCCCCTCGCGGATGTCGCCCTCACCGGCCTGGTACGGCGCACCCTCTGCGTCGACGACGCGCCCGGCGCCGAACCCCTGCAGACGTACGCGGGAGCCCCCACCCCCGCCGCCGTCCGGCTCCACCCCCGCGACCCGTCCCTCATCACCCACAGCTCCGGCACCACCGGCCTGCCCAAGCTGGCCGTGCACTGCCCGAACACCATGTGGAACCGGCTCGTCCCGCAGAAGGCGATGGGCTGGCCCACGCGCGGCGAGACCGCCGCCCTGCACATGTCGTTCGTGCACTCGCGCTTCTACCACCTGCTCGGCGTCCTGCTGCACTTCGGCAGCCCGCTGGTCCTGATCATCGATCCGGAACCGTCGAACGTGGGGCCCCTGCTGGCGCGCCACCGTCCCGGGATCGTCGAGACCCACCCCAACACCTTCGTGCTGTGGGAGGAACTGGCCGACGCGCCCGGAGCACCGCTGTCCCGCGTCCGCTCCTACGGCTCCACCTTCGACGCCATCCACCCGCGCACCGTGCAGCGGCTGTTGGACGCCTCCCGGCGCCGCTCGCCGTGGCTGATCCAGCTGTACGGGCAGAGCGAGACGGGTCCGGTCGCCTTCCAGTGGTTCACCCGCCGCAGCGCCGCCCGCGCCGACGGCCGCCGGGTCGGCATCGGCATCCCCGGCTTCACCCGCGTCCGGGTCGCCGACGAGGCCGGCCGTCGAGTGGCCCCCGGCACCGCGGGCCGGATCGAGGCCCGCACCCGGGGCCGCATCCTCACCTACCTCGGCGCTCGCGAGCGCTATCTGCGCCAGCTCGACAGCGGCTGGTGGCAGATGGGCGACATGGGCTACCAGAGCCGCTGGGGCGCCCTCTACCTCATCGACCGCGAGATCGACCAGATCGACTCCGTGCACAGCAACCTGGAGGTCGAGGACACCCTGATGTCCCGCCTCGAGGAGCTGCGCGAGGTCGTCATCGTCCCCGGCGTCGACCGGGAACCCGTCCCCGTGGTGTGCGTGCGCGGCGAACGCCCCCTGGACCTGCGCCGCTGGCACGAGGCCACGGCCGACCTGCCGACCATGGCCGAGCCCCGCCAGTGGCGGTTCGAGGACCTGCCGATGACGTCCACCTGGAAGGTCAAGCGGGTCGAGATCACCCGCATGCTCACCGAGAGCACCCGCTCATGACGCCCCCCGTTTCTGTCCCTGTCCCCGTCCTCGTCGTGGGCGCCGGCCCCGTGGGCCTGACCGCCGCCCTCGCCCTGCGCGCCCACGACCTCCCCGTCACGATCCTCGAAGCCGACTCCGAGGGCCGTGAACGCCCCGGCAGCCGCGCCCTGTTCGTGCACCGCGAGACCCTGGAACTGCTGGAGGGCGTCCGCCCGGGACTCGCGGGCAAGATCGCCTCGTACGGCCGGACCTGGCACACCAGACGCACCCTGTACCGGGGCCGCGAGGTCTACGCCCGCACCTTCCCGCCGCCCACCGGCACTCCGCCCTTCACCAGCCTCCGCCAGGTCGACACCGAGCGCTTCCTGCTCGCCGCCTGCCGGGACGCGGGCGTGGAGTTCGTGTGGGACGCGCGGATCGCCGCCGTGACCACCGACCCGGACGGGGTGCGGCTCACCGGCGAGGACGGCCGCACCTGGACCGGCGTCCACGCGGTGGCCGCCGACGGTGCCCGCTCGGCCGTACGGCGCGAGCTGGGCATCCCGATGGAGGGCACCCACGGCGAGGGCTTCCACGTCGTCGCCGACATCGCCGACCTCCCCGGCGCCGAACTGCCCCTGGAACGGGTCTTCCACTACGAGCATCCGGCGCTCGGCGGCCGCAGCGTGATGCGCGTGCCCTTCACCGGAGGCTTCCAGCTCGACCTGCAGTGCCGCGACGACGACGCGACGGAGGAGTTCGGCACCGAGGAGGCCGTACGGCGCTGGCTGCCGGAGGTCGTCGGCGACGGGTACGCCGAGCGCGTCCTGTGGGTGTCCACCTACCGCTTCCTGCGCAAGGTCGCCGCCGCCTTCACCGACCCGCACCGCCGGGTGCTGCTGGCCGGCGAGGCCGCCCACCTCTTCCCGCCGTTCGGCGCGCGCGGCATGAACAGCGGCATCGCGGACGCGGTCGCCGCGGCCCGCGCGATCGCCGACGGCACCCCCGCGGCGGTCGACTCCTTCGCCGAGGTCCGGCGCTCGGCGGGCCTGTTCAACAGCGCCGCCGCCGGCACGGCCCTGGACCATCTGCGGCCCCGGCGCCGTATCGTCCGCGTCAAGCAGCGCGCGGCGGCGGCCCTGGCTCCCGTGGTGCCCCGCTGCGGCGCCTGGCTGGAGCACGCCCCCTACGGCCCCCGGCACGGCTCCCCGGCCGCCGCGGGCCGCAAGTACTGACCGAAAGACCGACAGGAGCACCGAGTGACACCACCCGCCATCGCGGAAGGTCTGCTGACCTGGTCACCCGAACACGGCCTCGTCCCCGGCCAGGCGCACGGCGGCCGCCTCCTCGTCGCGGACTCGTGGCTGCTGCGCGACGGACGGGTGCGCGGCTTCGACCGGCACCGCGAACGGTTCCTGAGATCCTGCGGCGAGTGCGGAGCCCCGGCCCCGGCGCGGGTCGCCGACTTCTGGCGGGACATGACCCGCGCCCTGCCGCGCACGGGGGAGTGGTTCCCCCGGGTCGAACTCGCCTCCGGGTCACTGGAGTTGCGGCTGCTGCTGCGCCCCGCGCCGACCGTCACCGCCGATGTGCGGGTGTGGGCGGCCGGTCAGCCCGACCCGCGGACCGTGCCCCGCCGCAAGGGGCCGGACCTGGACGCCCTGGCCCGCGTGCGCGGACGGGCGGCGAACGCCGGTGCCGACGAGGCCGTCCTCATCGCGCCCTCCGGCCTGGTGCTGGAGGCGGCCAACTCCAGCCTGTTGTGGTGGGAGGACGACACCCTCTGTCTGCCGCCGCCCCGCCTGCCGCTGCTCGCCGGTGTCACCCTGGCCCTCGTCCAGGAACGGGCTGCCCGCACCGGGGTCCATGTCGCCCACCGCGAACGCTCCCTGGCGGAACTGGACGGCCGCGAGGTGTGGCTCGTGAACGCCCTCCACGGCATCCGCCCGGTCGCCGCCTGGACCGGGCGCCCGATGACCCCCGGCCCGGCCGTCCACGCCCCCCGGTGGCGGACATGGCTGGACGGTCTCATGGAGCCGCTGCCGCACGACTGAACCGACAGCGACATACGGGCGTGGAAAAGCGCCGGGCCGAAAGGAAATCGGCCCGGCGCTGAAAGCTGTTCCGGAAATCGCGACGAAAAGGACGCGAATGCCTCGGAGTTATTTCTGGACGGGCTGGTAGGCCCCGGGAACCATACGGGTGGCGATCGCGATCCGGTTGTACGCGTTGATCACGGTGGCCGCCCAGATCAGTGCCGCGATCTGCTCCTCGTCGAACACCTCCGCGGCGCCCGCGTAGACGTCGTCGGGTACCTGACCGTCGGCGACCAGCGTCACCGCCTCGGTCAACGCCAGGGCCGCGCGCTCCCGTTCGGTGAAGAAGGGGGTCTCGCGCCAGGCGTTGAGCGCGTAGATCCGCTGCTCGGTCTCGCCCTGGGCGCGGGCGTCCTTGGTGTGCATGTCCAGGCAGAACGCACAGCCGTTGATCTGCGACGCGCGAATTCTGATCAGTTCGAGTATCTCGGGCTCGACCTTCGCGTCCTGGGCCGCGGAAACGGCGGCGCCGTGCAGGGAGCCCATCGCCTTGGACACGTCGGGAGTTTTTTTCTTGAGGGCCACGCGAGACGGGGAATGACTGTTGCTCATGGGGGGAACTCTATATCCGAATTCCAGGCTGTGTAACTGTTTCGTCTCGACGTGCGCCGACCCACAACCGTGGCCGTCGGCCGTATGTCTAGGCAGGCAGAAGCAGCGAGAACACGTGAAGGGGGAGGACCCGGCATGGGGGACATACGCAGAAGAGGCGCGGTCGCGCTCACGGTCACCGGTCTGCTGGCACCGCTCACGCTCGCGATGGGCATCACGCCCGCGCAGGCGGCGAGTTGTACGGCGACGAAGGGCCCGTACCAGAAGCAGGTGGAGAAGTTCCTCGGGCGGCCGGTCGACGGCAAGCAGTCCACCGCCGACTGCGAGGCCATCAGGGCCTTCCAGACCAAGCACGGCATCTCGCCGAACATCGGCTACGCGGGCGCCGTCACCTGGGGCGTGATGGACCTCATGAACAAGCAGAAGGCCGTGGGCAAGAACCCCAACGCGGCGGGCAAGTGCCCGACGAACAAGGGCCGTATCGCCTGCGTGAACCTGACGCTGCAGCTGAGCTGGATCCAGGACGGCGGCAAGCTGGTCTACGGGCCCGTCCCGGTCCGCACCGGCCGCGACGGCTACGAGACCCGCACCGGTCTGAAGAAGATCTACTGGCGGAACATCGACCACGTCTCCTCGATCTACCACGTGCCCATGCCCTACGCCCAGTTCTTCGACGGCGGCCAGGCCTTCCACTCCGTCGGCCTGAGCATGTGGAACCCGCCCGGCTCCCACGGCTGCACCAACATGACGAAGACGGACGCCAAGAAGTACTGGTCGCTGCTGAAGAAGGGCGACGACGTCTATGTGTACGGCCGCAAGCCGGGCACCTGACGGATGGTCGGGAGCCCGGACGGCGGGCGGTGGCGGGACGTCACGCCTCGGGGGCGTCCCCGAAGTCCGGGATCTCCAGCCTGACCCCGCCCTGCCGGGCGGACTCGTGCGCGACGATGCCCGGCAGGGTGTAGCGGGCCGCCACCCAGGCGTTGACCGACGGCAGGGTCCGGGTGTTGACGGCCGTCACGAAGTCGTCCACCAGGAAGTGGTGACTGCCCTCGTGCCCGTTGTGCAGTTCGTCGAACTCCCGCGGCAGCCGGGTCCGGTCGTGCACCGGCGCCGACCCGGAGGTGAAGGCGGCCCGCAGATCCGGTGCGATGTGCTGGAGGGAGGGATCGTCGGGAGACAGGGTCTGCTTGGGCTCCAGCAGCTCGCTGATGTCCGTCACCCCCTTCTTGTCCTGCCAGAACGCCACCGTGGCGAGCTGCTCCATGCTGGCCTCGGTACCGAAGAACCTGAAGCGCGACTCCCGGATCTGTGAGGGGTAGCCGACCCGCCGGAACTCGTTCGTACGGAACGAACCGCCGCCCGCCACCTCGAACAGCGCGGTCGCGTTGGAGAAGTCGTTGCCGAACTGGCTGACCTCCTTGTCGAACACGCCGTCCCCGCGCTCGTCCACGACCCCGATCGCGGACACGCTCACCGCGTGTGTCCCCCAGGCGCCCAGCACCCCGCCCACCGAGTGGGTCGGGTAGAGCAGCGGGGGGTAGCTGGCGGTCCGCTTCCAGTCCTCGCCGCCGCTGTACCGGTAGGCCTCGTAGAACCCCAGGTCCATGTCGTGGACGTAGTCGCCCTCGGCGTAGAAGATCCGTCCGAACGCGCCCTCGGCGATCTGGTTGCGGGCGTGCACGGTCGCCGGGTTGTACTGGCTCGTCTCGCCCATCATGTACGTCAGTCCGGTCGCCCGGACCGCGTCGATGATCGCCGCGATCTCCTCGGCGGTGACCGCCATGGGGACGGCCGAGTAGACGTGCTTGCCGGCCGCCAGCCCCTGGAGCACCAGCGGTCCGTGCGTCCAGCGCTGGGTGAAGATCGCGACCGCGTCGACGGTCGGCGACTCCAGCATCGCCTCGTACGAGGGGTAGGTGCCGGCCAGCCCCTGGGCGGCCACGAGATCTTCGGCACGCTCGGGCAGCAGGTCCGTGACGTAGACGTCGCCGACGCCGGGGTGGGCCTGGAACAGCGTGGCGAACTGGCCGGAGAACTGGCCGGCGCCGACGATGCCGAGGGAGAACGTCATGTGAGGAATGTCCTTCTCTGCTGGAGAGTCACTGCTCACTTACTTTTGTCGCGAAAGAATTATGCCGTCAAGAGGGTGTGTGGTTATCTTTCGGTAGCGATCGGGAGGATCGCGGGCGGCTGGTTGTTTCCGTGACGGAAGAAAACGGATGTGGGAGTCTGGCCCCCATGACCGCACTCGCCGCCAGTTGGCTGCCGCTCAGTCCCGGGGAACGCTCGGTGGCGATCGAGGTGCTCGTGCACGGCCCGCTCTCGCGCACGGAACTCGCCCGGCGGCTCGGTCTCTCGGCCGGAAGTCTCACCCGGCTGACCAAACCGCTGACCGAATCGGGCCTGCTGGTGGAGACCGCCGAGGGCGCCGCGCACCCCGGGGCCCGTCAGGGGCGCCCCTCGCAGCCGCTGGACATCGTCGCCGAGTCCTGCTCCTTCCTCGGCTTCAAGATCACCGACGACATGGTGTACGGCGTCGTCACCACCCTCCGCAGCGAGATCGTCGCCCGGCACGACCGTCCGCTCACCACCCATGAACCCGGGAAGGTCGCCGATCTGCTCGCCGAGATGACCGCGGGACTCGCCCGCGCCCATCCCGCGCTCGCCGGTATCGGCATCGGGGTCGGCGGATTCGTCCGCGACCGCGCGATGGTCGGGGAGTCGCCCTTCCTGTCGTGGCGCGAGGTCCCGCTGGCCGAACTCGTCGAGGAGCGCACCGGACTGCCGGTGGTCGTCGAGAACGACGTCGCCGCGCTCGTCGAGGCGGAGACCTGGTTCGGCGCGGGGCGCGGCCTCGACCGGTTCGTCGTGCTCACCATCGGTGCGGGCATTGGCTACGGCCTGGTCCTGGGCGGCAGGCGGGTGGCGCACGCGGAGGAGGACCGGGGCTTCGGCCGCCACTGGATCGTGGACCCCGCCGGCCCGCTCACCCCCGACGGCAGGCGCGGCAGCGCCGTCTCCATGCTGAGCATCCCCGGCATCCGGTACCAGGTGCGGGCGGCGACGGGGCGCGAGGTGACGTACGAGGAGATCCTGGCCGGCGCGGCCGACGGCGAGCCCATGTGCGTGCGGGTCGTCGGGGAGGCGGGGCGGGCGCTGGGGACGCTGGTGGCCCAGATCGCCAACTTCGTGATGCCGCAGAAGATCCTGCTCGCGGGGGAGGGGGTGGGGCTGATGGAGGTGGCGGGGGAGGCGGTGGACGAGGCTGTCCGCGCGCACCGGCATCCGCTGGCCGCGCCCGTCCCGCTGGAGACGAAGATGTCCGACTTCCACGACTGGGCCCGGGGGGCCGCCGTGCTGGCCATTCAGGTTCTCGTGCTCGGGACCGTGGAGCCGTAAACGCAGCGTGATCAGCTTCACGGTCCGTAATGTCGGAAGTGGGGACCTTTACTCACATCGGCTTCACGTTCGAGGACATATGGTTTACACCATGTCCACTACCCCTGATGTCGTCCTGGAAAGAGCGGAAGTACCGGCGCGAACGGCCGCCGAGGTCAACGAGGAGATCCGGGCGCTCTGGTTCCGGAGCGGCGGGACGTTGAACAGGGAGCAGCGGAGCGAGTACGAGCGTCTGGTCCTCGAATGGGCCGCCGCCTCGTAGTCCGCCGACCGCGCCCCTCGCGGGGCGCGGAGCGACGAGAGCGCACATCCCACAGGGCGTGGACTCCTGGGGACCTTCTGACGGATCTCCGTGGGAGGTCGTCCTAACCCCAACTCCCCGAGTACTGCCGGCGGTACGCCTGCCGGTCCTGTTCGGTGCGGATGAAGCGGGTGGCCGCCAGGGCGACCATGCTGCCGGCGACGACCAGCAGACCGGGCCCGACGTTGCGGGGGTCGGCGAGGCGGTCGAGGAGGTCGGAGGCGGCGCCGACGGAGTCGACGGGCTCCACGGACCCCGGCTCGGCCCCGCCGGGAGCGGCGGCGCCCTGGGAGTCGTCGCCGGAGGAGCCGTCGGCCGCCGCGGTCGGCTCGGCGGCGGACTGGGGCAGTCCGGTCAGCCGGACGCCGAGGTCGTCGAGGGCGTCGGACAGCGGCTGGAAGAACGTCGTACCGCCCTCCTCGCAGTCCCCGTTGCCGCCCGAGGTCACCCCCAGGGCCACCCCCTCCGAGAACAGCGGGCCGCCGCTGTCGCCCGGTTCGGCACAGACCGTGGTCTCGATGAGGCCGCTGACGGTGCCCTCGGGGTAGTTGACCGTGGCGTCGAGGCCGGTCACCTCGCCGTTGCGGAACCCGCTGGTGCTGCCGCTGCGGAAGACGCGCTGGCCGACCGCCGCCTCACCGACGGAGGTGATGCGCACCCCGCGCCCGTCACCGACCGAGACGATGTTGGTCTTGTTGCTCGGCGCGTCCTGGAGGTACTGGACGAGCGAGTAGTCGGAGCCGGGGAAGTTGGTCTCGGTCGTCCGGCCGATCTCCTGCCGGCCCTCGTTGTCCGAGAACCAGACCGAACCGGCCGGACCGCAGTGCCCGGCGGTGAGCATGAAGTCCCGCTCTCCGTCGGTGACGTTGAAGCCGATCGAACAGCGTCCGCCCGTGCCGAAGATGGGCTGGGCGCCGTTCAGCCGCATCGTGTACGTGCCCTCGGTGCGCTCCATCCGGACGGACCCGCCGATCTCCTCGGCGAGATCGGTCAGGCTCGACCAGTCCTTCTTGGACACGGTGCTGTCGGCCCGCACCACGACCTCGTTGGACGCGGGATCGATGGCCCAGGAGGTGCCCGACACCCGGGGCGCGGCCCGCAGCGCCTTCGTGGCGGACTTCAGGTCCTCACCGCTGAACTCGACCATCTTGGGACGGGCGCCCGCCTGCTCGACCTCGGCGGCGGCCTTCTCGTCGGTGACCGCGACGACCGGCTTGCCGTCGTCGGCGATCCAGGTGCCGGCCGTACGTTCGGAGCCCAGCTCGCTGACCAGGCCGTTGCCGGTGCCGGAGGCGGCCAGCACCGCACTTCGGGTCGCGGGCGGGGAGGTGGTGGGTTCGGTCGCCATCGCCGCCTGCGCGACCATCAGGGTTCCGCAGATCAGTCCACCGGCGGCCGTCAGCCGCGCCACCCGCTTCACGACTCGCCGTCGTGCGTGCCTCATCGCCTGGCTCTCCCGAACCCCGTCCGACACGGTGTCAACACCGCCAGGGCGTCCGGTCCTTGAGCGCCCTCCTTTCATACGTGCGGTGGTCGGCACATGTTCACCGGTCCGCGTCGACGTATCCCAGCGTCCGGTTCATGGCGATCGCGCGGGTGTTGGCCGGATGGTGCACCGTACGGACGATGCTCACACCGCAGATCCCGGCGAAGCCGATGCCGAAGGTCTTCATGGCCACCGAGATCCCGCGGCCCCGGTGGGAGGCGCGCACCCCGGTCATCTCGTTGAACACGAAACCGGACCGCCGTCGGTCCGAGGTGACCGCCATGCCGATCCACCGGTCGTCGTCCAGGGGATCGAGGGCGAGGACGACCCCGCGCGGATCGTGGGCGGGCACCTCGAAGCGGAGCCGGTGGTACTCGTCGTAGGCGAAGAAGGGGCCGCGCTCCGGGATGTCCGCCGAGCACTCCTTGTTGAGTTCGTACAACGCCCGGCGGTTTCGCGGGGTGTCGCCGAGTTCGGAGAGGGTCGTCAGACGGATGCCGGCGGTACGGCACTTGTCGACATACGGCTGGAAACGTGCCAGGTCGAAGTCGGTGACGTCCAGTTGGAGCCTGACCATGTCCGTTCCCGTCAACGCTTGCCTCCCACTCCGCAGTACATGGGCACGACCGCTGGTTCCCCACAAGCGGGATCGCCGGTGGTGTCCGGTCTCCAGCGGGTGCACGAGACGATGCCGGGCTCCAGCAGGTCGAGCCCGTCGAAGAACCGGGCGATCCTGTCCGGCGTGCGCTGGGTCAGCGGCGGGATGCCGTGCTCGTTCCACCAGGCCGCCGCGATGTCCACGTCGGGCCACTCCGGGCTGGTGATGGTGTGCGAGAGCACCAGATGGCTGCCGCGGGGCAGGGCGTCCAGCAGGCGGCGCACGATGCCGTCCGGGTCCTCGTCGTCGCGGATGAAGGCCAGCACGTCGAGCAGCAGCAGGGCGACCGGCCGGGTCAGGTCCAGGGTGCGCGCCGCTTGGGCGAGGATGGCGTCGACGTTGCGCAGGTCCTCGTCGACGTGGTCCGTGCGGCCCTCGGGCGCGCTCGTCAGCAGGGCGCGCGCGTGCACCAGGACCAGCGGGTCGTTGTCGACGTAGACGATCCGGGAGTCCGGCGCGATGTGCTGGGCGACCTCGTGGGTGTTCTCCGCGGTCGGCAGCCCGGCGCCGATGTCCAGGAACTGCCGGATGCCCACCTCGGTGGCCAGATGACGCACCGCCCGCCCCAGGAACTGCCGGTCCGCGCGGGCGTAGTCGCCGATGCTCGGATACAGCTTGCGTATCTCGTCCCCGGCCTTCCGGTCGACCTCGTAGTAGTCCCCGCCGCCGAGCCAGTAGTTCCAGATCCGTGCCGCGGCCGGCCGTGTGGTGACGATGCGCCGGTTCAGCGGCGACGAGGGGAAGTCCGGGGCTGCCGGGTTGTCCGTCACGGAGTCGACTCCTGGATCTTCTGTGAAGGTGCTTCATCCAACGGGCAATGTAGACCTGTCGGTTGGCCTTTGCCGAGACTTCGGCGATCTTCTCGGCGCCCGGATCCGCCGGGTTCCGCCGCGCGCCGCCCGGCTTGGCCGGCGGCCCATGGAACAAGGGTTGTCGCGACCCTTCTACCAACCGGTAACTCTTGGGTAGTCTCCCGGCCACCAATGGGCATGACCATGACGAGCGCGGCGGGAGTTCCATCGACCTCGCCGCGCCGACATGAGAAAAAGGGGACGAACATGACAGGAAGCGGTGTGGGACGCCGCATCACCACGGTCGCCGCGGTGGCCGTACTGGGTCTGGGCGGTTCGGTGACCGCGGCGGCGCCCGCGGCCGCCGCGCAGAGCGGGACCACGGCCGGCACGGCGGCCGCCGCCGAGGTGGACTACGCCACCTGGCAGAAGGACGTGAAGGCCGTCGTCGACACGGCCACGCCCTATGTGCAGCAGCGCACCGCGAACCCCTCGGGGCAGAAGCTCGCCATCGTCTTCGACATCGACAACACGACGCTGGAGACGCACTACACGCCCTGGTACCAGCTGCCGACCCCGGCACTGAAGCCCTCCCTGGCGCTGGCCAAGTACGCCAAGTCCCGCGGGGTCGCCGTCTTCTTCGTCACCGCCCGGCCGGGCATCATCGAGAGCGTCACCAAGTGGAACCTGAAGAACGTCGGCTACCCCGTCGACGGCCTGTACGTCCGTGACCTGCCCGACCTGTTCGCCGAGGTCTCGGCCTACAAGACCGCCTCGCGCGCGGACATCGAGTCCGACGGCTACACGATCATCGCCAACGTCGGCAACAACACCACCGACCTCGTCGGCGGCCACGCCGAACGGACGTACAAGCTGCCCGACTACGACGGGCTGCTCGACTGACACCGCTCCAGCGTCCGCACCCGGGGTGTACGGCCGCCGGTCCCTTCCGGCGCCCGTGCACCCCGGGGCACCTAGACTCCGGCCATGGCTGACGACACCTCGCTCGACGCGCTCGGCGCGGGCAAGTACCTGCTGCTCACCACCTACCGCAAGAACGGCACCACCGTCCCGACGCCGGTGTGGGTGGTGCGGGACGGGGACGCGCTCGGTGTCTGGACGGTGGCGGACTCCTGGAAGGTCAAGCGCGTCCGCAACCGCGCCGACGTCCTGGTCGGCCCCTGCGATGTGCGCGGCAACCCCACCGGCGACTCCGTGCCCGCACGCGCCGAGATCCTGGACGCGGCCGGCTCCGCCGCCTACCGAGGGCTCATCGCCCGCAAGTACGGCGTCCTCGGCGGGCTCACCCTGCTCGGCAGCCGACTGCGCCGGGGCTCCGACGGCACGGTCGGCATCCGCGTCACCCTCACGCCGTAGGCACCCCCAGGGCCCCCGCGAAGCCCCTCCCGGCTCCCCGGCCGACCGTCATCGCTCGCCCGCATGCCCCGTCCGCCACGCCCACGCGGCGATCTCCACCCGGTTACGGGCGGCGAGCTTCAGCTGGACGCTGCCGAGGTGCGTCCTGACCGTGGACAGGGAGACGAACATCGAGGCGGCGATCTCGGCGTTGGTGTGCCCGAGCGCGACCAGGCGCACCACGTCGAGTTCCCGTTCGGTCAACGGCTCCTGGGCGCGCGGGGCCCCGGAGCCCGCCGCGGCCTCCTGCCGCCTCTCCTCCGTCCTCTCCGCCGTGACGTGCTTGAGCAGCCGGACCGTCACCGACGGCGACACCGGCGCGTCCCCCGCCGCGGCCGCCCGGACGGCCTCGGCCAGCAGGGTCGGCCCGGCGTCCTTGAGCAGGAAACCGCAGGCGCCGCCGCGCAGCGCCCCGTAGACGTACTCGTCGAGGTCGAACGTCGTCACCACGACCACCCGCAGCGGATCGGCGACACCCGGACCGGCCGGCAGCCGGGTCGCCTCCAGACCGTCCAGCCTCGGCATACGGACCTCCAGCAGACACATGTCGGGGCCGCAGCCCGCGGGCCAGCCGCACGGCCGTCTCGCCGTCGGCGGCCTCGGCGACCACCGTGATGTCCGGCTGCTGCCCGGCCGACCTGCACGACTTCGTCGCCCACCACGTCACCGGGATCCTCGTGCAGAGCCAGGTCGCCCGGATGATGGCCGGCACCGAACCCGAGCGCCTCGACCCCGTCCTCGTGGGCATCGAGCGGGCCGCGACCGAGGCGCTGGCCTCGATGCGCCGCACGGTCGGCGTCCTGCGCGACCGCGCGGAGGGGAGCGACCGGCGACCGGCGGCCGGTCGGGGATCTGGCGGGCGTCGACGAACTGGTGCGCGGCTTCGACGGTGTCGGCGGGGTCGACGGACACACCGCCGTACTGCGCCACGACGCCTCCGTCCCCGCCGGCCTGCCGCACGAGGTGCAGGCCGCCGCCTTCCGTGTGGTGCAGGAGGCCCTGACGAACGTCCGCCGGCACGCCGCCGACGCCACCGAGGTCACCGTCGACCTCCACTACGCCCGGGGCGACCTGGAGGTCCTGGTCCGTGACGACGGACGGGGCGGCGCCCCGGCTGGCGGAGGCGGCCCGGGGCGGAGGGTTCGGCCTCGTCGGTCTCACGGAGCGCGTCACCGCGCTCGGCGGCCGCATCCAGGCCCGCCCCCGTGAGGACGGCCCCGGCCGGGCGGTCCTCGCCGTGCTCCCGGCCGCCCCGGCCGCCCGCCGAGCTGAACCTCCCGGGCCGGCTGCCCGTATCTCCTCTCGGGGATGGCGGGAGACCGCGTGCACGGAAGGAGAACAGCGTGTCGAAACCGCCCGAACCGGGCAGGACGACGAAGCGTCCCACGATCGAGCCGACCTATGTCATGCGCCGGCGCAGGACCGAGGCCCTGGCCGAGCTGCTGCGGGAGTTCGAGCAGTTCAAGGGGGAGGCCGCCCGGCAGGACGAGTACGAGACCGTCGCCGTACCGCCCAGTCAGGCACCGGAGCCGGTGCCCACCCCTCCGCCCGCGCCCCCGGCGCACCCCGCTCCCGAGCGGATCCTGCCCCGGCTGGAGTACGAGACCGAGGAACTGCCCCCGGTCATGGTCGGCGAGGACTTCGGCTCCGGCACGGTCCCGCCTCGCACCGAACGGCGGCAGGAGCGGCGACGGCGTCCCGTGCCCGGCGGCGGACCGGGCCTGAAGCGCGCGGCGGTGGTCGTCGGCGTCGGCGCGGCGGCCCTCCTCGGCTTCGGTGCCGCGCTCCTGCTGCCCGGCGGCGACACCGACAAGGAGGCGCGCACCGTCACCCCCAAGCCGACCCCCTCGGCCGCGGCTCCCGAGGTCTCCGCCCCCGCCCGGAACGACGCCGTCGACCCGGACGGCGCCGGCACCCTGAGGGAGGGCGACAGCGGCCCCCAGGTCTCCGAACTCCAGCAGCGGCTGCTCCGCATCCCCAATGTGTACGACAACGGCTCCACCTCGGGCCGGTACGACGGCGTGCTCAAGGAGGCGGTGGCGCGCTTCCAGCTCTGGTACGGCATCCGGGGCGACGAAACGGGCGTCTACGGCAACGACACCCGCCAGGACCTGGAGTCGCGTACCGCCCTCTAGCCCCGTGCTGTCCGTGGCGGGGCCGCACGCCCGGTACGTCACCGGCGGATCCGGGTTGTTGCCCCGCCCCGGACGGACCATCCTGGCCATATGGTGACGAAGGGGTCCGGCGCGTCGCGGGCTGCCACGGCCGGCGAGGCGATGGCGGTGGTCGACGCGCGCGGCCTCGTCGCGGGGTGGAGCGAAGGGGCCCGGCGGCTCACCGGGTACGCCGCGGGGGACGTGACCGGGCGGCCGGCGGCGGACCTCGTGGACGGGGACGCGGCGGCGGTGTGGCGGACGCTGCTGACGTACGGCGACACGGTGGTGGACCTGATCCACCGGGACGGGCGGCGCCAGAAGGTGACGCTGCGGATCTGCCCGCTGGGGGGCGGGGCGGGCCAGGGACGGCGGTTCGTCGTCCAGGTGGCACCCGACCCGGCCGAGCGCGGCCTCGGGGAGCTTGCCTTCACCCAGGCGTCGATGTCCATGTCCGTCTTCGACACCGGCCAGCGCTATCTGCGGATGAACGACTGGGCGTGCCGGGTGATGGGGCGGCCCGAGGAGGAGTTCCGGCACCGGTACTTCCCCGACACCGTGGAGGACGCCGAGCACAGCCGGGGCTTCCTGCGCCACCTGGAGATCGTGGTGGAGACCGGGCAGCCGGTCCGTTACGAGAGCTGGACCCGTTCGCCCGCCGGCCGGCGCATGCACGCCTGGACCTCCGAGATGTGGCCCGTCCGGGACGACTCCGGCCGGCTGATCGGCACCGCGCTCGCCGCGTTCGACAGCAGTGAGCAGTTCGCGGCCCGCCAGCGTCTCGCCCTGCTGAACGAGGCCGCCGGAACCATCGGCACCCGACTCGACGTCGTCCGGACCGCCCGCGAACTGGCCGAGCTGGTAGTGCCCCGGCTCGCCGACTTCGCCAGCGTGGACCTCCTGGAGTCCGTGCTGCAGGGCGAGGATCCCGAGGCGGTCCCGGAGGGCCGTGAGGTGAGACTGCGCCGTGCCGCCCACCACTCCCCGACGCCGGGCGTCCCGGAGGCGGCGATCGGCCTGGGCTCCGCCGACGTCTACCCGCCCGCCTCGCCGCCCGCCCGTGCGCTGCTCACCGGCGAGCCCGTGCTCACCCGCACCGGCGACCACGCCCTCGACTCCTGGTTCGCCCGGCACGGTGCCCGTTCCGCCAAGCTCCGGGAGGCCGAGGAGCACGACCTGTCCCTGATGGCCGTGCCCCTGGTCGCGCGCGGCACAACGCTCGGCGTGGCCGTCTTCGTCCGCCTCCTGACCCCCGAGCACCCCGACGCCTTCGACCAGGACGACGTGTCCCTCGCGGAGGAACTCTGCAGCCGGGCGGCGGTCTGCGTCGACAACGCCCGCCGCTACACCAGGGAACGCACGACGGCGCTGGCCCTGCAGCGCAGCCTGCTGCCGAAGACGGTCGCCGGACAGGCGGCCGTCGAGTTCGCCTCCCGCTATCTGCCCGCGCTGTCCCAGGCCGGGGTGGGCGGCGACTGGTTCGACGTGATCCCGCTGTCCGGGACCCGGGTGGCCCTGGTCGTCGGGGACGTCGTCGGGCACGGCATCCCCGCCTCCGTCACCATGGGCCGGCTGCGCACGGCCGTGTGGGCGCTCGCCGACGTCGATCTGCCGCCGGACGAGCTGCTCACCCACCTGGACGACCTCGTGGAGCACCTGGCGGCCGGTGACGACACGGGCGACGGGGAGATCGGCGCGACCTGCCTCTACGCGGTGTACGACCCGGTGGACGGCAGCTGCTCCATCGCCTCGGCCGGGCACGTGCCGCCCGTGGTGGTGCGGCCCGACGGCGGTGTCGAGGTCGTCGAGGTGGTGGCGGGACCGATGCTCGGCGTCGGCGGGCTGCCGTTCGAGGCGACGGAGCTGGCGCTGCCCGAGGGGTCGGTCCTCGCCCTGTACACCGACGGTCTGGTCGAGGCCCGCGACCGTGACGTCGACACGGGCACCGGCGCCCTGTGCGCCGCGCTGGAAGGGCCGGTGGGCAGCCTGGAGCGCGCCTGCGACACCGTACTGAAGGCGCTGCTGCCCGACACACCGGCCGACGACGTGGCCCTGCTGCTGGCCCGCACCCGCGCGCTCGACGCGGAACAGGTCGCGGTCTGGAACCTGTCCGACGACCCGGCGCTGGTCGCGGGCGCGCGCAAGCTGGCCACCGACCAGCTCACCCGCTGGGGCCTGGAGGAGGCCGCGTTCGTCACCGAACTCGTGGTCAGCGAACTGGTCACCAACGCCATCCGCTACGGCGGCGCCCCCATCCAGCTGCGCCTGATCCGCGACCGCACCCTCATCTGCGAGGTGTCCGACGCCAGCAGCACCTCGCCGCATCTGCGCCGGGCCCGCAGCTTCGACGAGGGAGGCCGCGGCCTGCTCCTCGTCGCCCAGCTCACCGACCGCTGGGGCAGCCGCCCGAGCGGCGCGGGCAAGACCATCTGGGCCGAGCAGGCCCTGCCGCCGAGCCTGTGAACGGCTGTCGGCGGCGGCGCGCGCCACCCCCGACAGCCGTTCCGGCGTGGGGAGTTACTTCTTCCGCAGGTGGACCGACACCCCGTGCGCGGTGAAGACCTGCTCGGCCGTCCAGCCCTCGACGGCCACGGAGACCTCGGCGAACCGGCCCTGCACGGACCGCGCCCCGACGACCGCCACCGTGTCGCCGGACCGCGGCGCCTGCGCGGCGTCGAAGCGGACCACCAGCTTGCTGCCGGGCTCCAGGACCGCGCGCCTGTCCACGTCGAGGGCCGGGTCGGCGCCCCGGTCCAGCGTCACGTCGAGGACGCCGGCCTGCGTGTAGTCGCCCCGCACGCGCACGGTGTGCCCGCCCGTGGCCAGCGTCCCGCCCTTCACCCGGACGTCACCGCGGCCGAGGGCCTCCTTGGAGCCCGCCGCGAGCACACCGGCCTCCACGACGGTGCCGCCCTTGTAGCGGTTGGCGCCGGTCAGCGTCAGCGTGCCGCTGCCGCGCTTGACGAGACCGCCCACGCCGTCGATGTCGTTGCGCCAGGCGTCGGCCGCGCCGAAGCCGCCGAGCGCGGCGTCCAGCGTGACGGTGACGTCCGTGTCGAAGGCGCCGTAGCCGTCCGCCGCCGCGAACAGGTTGAGCCGGCCCCACTGCTCCCAGCCGTCCAGCAGGACGTACCCGGAGGGCAGCGCGGTCGTGCGCAGCACCTCGCGCCGCTGCGCCGCGTCGAGGTACGGCAGACGCGTCTCCAGCAGGACCTCGGCCCCCTTGGGCACGGTCATGCCCTCGGACGCGCCGCGCCGGCGCAGGACGTACGTCAGCTTCGGCTCGACCAGGCGGGCGTTGGCCAGGCGGTCGGCGTACGGGTCGTCGGCGTCGGAGTGCGCGTAGGCGAACAGCGTGTCGGCGGTGGTGCCGGTCTTCGCCTGGAAGTACTCGGCGGCCTGCTTGCGCGCGGCGGCCTTGAGCGCGGTGTTCTCCGGCTTGTGCAGCACGGCGGCGGCCAGCGCGGTGGCCATGATGCGGCCGCCCATGACGTCGACCGTGGAATGCATGCCGGACATGATCCGGGTGTGGGTCAGCTCGAAGGCGCGGGTGATGATCTCCTGGAAGCGCTCCGGGACCGCGTACGCGTACGCCAGCGCCGCCAGGTGGAAGGCGTTGGTGTGGCCGCTGGGGAAGCCCCCGTCCTCGGCCGGCACCTCGCTGCGCTGGCGCAGGAGCTGCTTCACCACGATCACGTCGGACTCGTAGACGGGGTACCCGAGCGCGTCCTTCTCGCCGGTGTCGACGACCTGGCTGTCCTCGTTCATCCGCCAGGGCCTCGGGTACTGGAAGCTGAACTTGGCGGGGTTGCTGGAGGTGAAGTCGCCGCGCACGGTGTCGACGAGCTTGGCCACCAGGCCGAGGTCCGAGTCGTACGAGCCGGCGCCCAGCGCGGAGCCGGCGGGCGCGCCGGCGGGGACGGCGTCGTTGATCTTGGTCGCGGGGATGCCGTCGGGGGCGGCGGTGATCGAGGTGACCGCCTTGGCACCCGTGCGGTACAGGTCGGCCAGGGGGCCGAGACCGCCGATCATGGCGTAGCTCTGGTGCTGCCGGTCGTAGACGAACGCCTCACGGGCCTGCGCCTCCGTGCGGCGGCCGGTCAGGCGCGCGCAGTAGCGCATGTTGTCGCGCAGGATCTCCGGCAGCAGCGGAGTGCCGGTGTTCCAGGCGCCGCCCGTCTTCCAGATCACGGCGAAGCCGCCGAGCGCGCGGATGACGGCGTTGGTCTCGGCGGTCTGGTTCGCCGTGCTGTTGGTGCTGTAGTCGTCGACGAAGGCCGCGAACGCGGTGGCGGCCTTGGCCTCGGGGGCCTGCCACAGGTCGACGACGGTCGGAGCGGCTATCAGGCCGGCCGTGACGCCGAGTGAGTTCCTGAGGAAGACACGGCGGTCGAGAGTGTGGTGCCCGGCGGATGACGGCATGGAGCGCCGCTCCTTTCGCGAGGTGGTGATCGGGTGCGGGCTGAGCGTGAGGTTGACGCATGACCGGTCGGTGTCCGGTCGGCGACCGGACGGTGATCAGCGGGCGACCGGTCGGAGGAGAGTACGTGAGAGTGCCAACGCCCCTTCGACCGGCGGCACTTGGAGCACATGCGGTCGCGCGGACGGTACAGCGTCGAGGAGCGCTTCGGCGAATGCGGAGTACAGGGCGGGCCTGGAGAGGATCGTCCCGCCGGCCACCACCACGTCGTCGACGGGGACCTGGCGGGCCGCGAGCCGGGCCACGAGCGAGGCGAGCGCGCGGGCCCCTTCGGCGATGACCCGGCGGGCGAGGACGGAGCCCTCCTCGGCGGCCTCGAACACCTGCGGGGCGTGCCGGCCCCAGTCGGCGGACATCGCCGTGGCGGCCTCCAGCGCCCCGCCGAGAGCCGGCACCTCGCTCACCCCGAAGGCGGCGATCAGCCGGCCGGCGAGCGCGTCGGGTGCCTCGCCCCGGTCGTGCGCGGCCCACACGGCGCGGCACGCCTCCCGGACCAGACCGGCGGCGCCGCCCTCGTCGCCGAGGACCGCGCCCCAGCCGCCGACCTGCACGGACGTGCCGTCCGCGGAGCGGCCGACGGCCACCGAACCGGTGCCCGCGACCAGCCCCACCCCCCGGGCGAAACCGGCGGCGGGAGCCAGCAGCTCGGCGTCGCCGACCACCAGGCACGGCACCTGAAGCCGTTCCTGGAGGGCGAGGCGTATCCCCTCGCACTGCCGGGGCGTCTCGCAGGCATGGGCGCCGACGGCCACGGCGGACCCGGGGGTGTGCGCGGGCAGCACCTCCTCGACCAGCGTGGCCAGCCATGCGGCCGCGGCCGCCGGGTCGTGCGGCCGCCAGCCGCGGCTGGCCCGGACGTGGTCGGCCACCGGCTCCGTCCCCGCGACAGCACGGAGATGGGTCTTGGTGCCGCCCACGTCGATACCGACCGTGACGGGCCTCGAGTCCGGCACGTGAGCCTCTTTCGTCGTTGCGTTGCGATGGGCGCAGCGACGGCTGGGCGAAACCGTGCCAGGACACACTGGGTCTGTGGGGGGTGCTAGGGAAGCCCCGGGACGGGCCTCGGCGGATGCGGCAGACGAGTACCGCTTGACTTCGTTAGGAAATTAACTAACGAATAAGGGTGCGTCAAGGGTTACGACGCCGGATACCGCACGACCGTGCGGTAGGACGAACGCGGCACGACTGGGGAGACCATGCAACTGAGCGAGAGCGCCCGCGCCGTTTTCGCCGTACTGGCCGCGTCGAGCACCGCCACCCGCCCCCAGCTGGCGACCGGCGCGCGCCTGTCCAAGCCGACCGTCTCCACCGCCGTGGCCGAGCTGGAGGCCGCCGGACTCGCCGCGCACTCCGGCACGCTCTCGGGCGGAACGGGCAGGTCGGCGGCCGTGTACGACCTGGGGCCGGCCGCGGGCGCGGTCCTCGCCGTCGACCTCGGGCCGAGCGTCACCCGGGTGCGGGTCTGTGCCCTGGACGGCATCCTGCTCGCCGAGGGCACCGGTCCGCGGGCGGACACCGTCGACGTGGTCGCGGACGCGCTGCGCGGGCCGGCGCCCGGGGCGCCCCTGCGCGCCATCGTCGTCGCCGTCGGCGATGTCACCGTCCAGAGCCGCGAGGGCACGGCCGTACGGCCCGCCACCGCCAAGGCGGGCCCCATCTTCGACGCCCTGACCGTGGCCCTCCCGCCCGGAGTGCCCGTGCACGTCGAGAACAACGTGAACTGCGCCGCCCTCGCCGAACTGCACGAAGGAGCCGCCCGGGGCCGGGACACCTTCGGCTACCTGCGGATCGGCGTCGGTATCGGTCTCGGTGTCGTCATCGGCGGCCAGGTGCTGCGCGGCGCGAACGGGGCCGCCGGTGAGGTGGCCCGGCTGCCGTACCCGTGGGACGCGGACCGGGAGCCCCGCCACGAGGGCCTGGAGGCCCACCTAGGAGCGGGTTCCCTGCTGCGCCGGGCGGCGGACGCCTGGCAGGGCGGAGACGGCATGTGCCCCGACACCGTCGACGGACTGTTCGCGCTGGCCGACACCGGACACCCCACGGCGTGCGCCGTCGTCGGCCGGCACGCCGCCGACGTGGGCAGACTCGCCGCCGCGGCCACCGCCGTCCTGGATCCCGGCCTGATCGTGCTGGGCGGCGCCGTCGGCTCGGAGCCCCGGCTGCTGCCCGGCGTACGGGCCGAACTGGCGCGGCTGAGCTGGCCCACCGAGGTCGTGAGCAGCGCGCTCGGCGACAGCGGCACCGTGGTGGGGGCCAGTCGGCTGGCCGTGGCCCGGGGAATCCAAACCGTGACCGGAGGTGCGGCGGTGAAGCATTGACGGACTCCACCGCCATCTGCCAATGTCCGGACAAGCGCTTTCTAAGTCGGCCGGGACGCCGGCTTGGGGTGAGCCTCCCGCCTGTACTCGATGTCTCGATGTACGGCAATCGCACGAGGGCGTGCCCGTGCGGTGACGGCCGGTACGGCCGGGGATCCCGCCCCGTGAGGACGACGCGGCCGGGCGAGGCCGTGGCCCCCGGAAAGCAGCCTTCCTGCAAAATGCACCCGTGCCGCCTCGGTCGGCGCCGTGCTCCGTCCCCTACCGAAAAAAAGGGATCGAAGATGACCACTGTGGGTGTGCGGCGCTCCCGCCGACTCGGCCGCGGCGGTATGCGCCGCCTGGTTCCCCTCGCTGCCGGTGCCTCGGCGGCGGCCCTGCTGCTCTCGGCCTGCGGAGGCGGCTCCGAATCGGGCGGCACCTCCAAGTCGCTGACGTTCTGGATCTCCACCGTTCCGGGACAGGACGCGGGCTGGAAGAAGGTGGTGGCGCAGTACAAGAAGGACAAGGGCGTCAAGGTCAAGCTCGTCAACATCCCCTACGACGGCTACACGACCAAGCTGCACAACGCCGCGCAGGCCAACTCCCTGCCCGACGTGGCCGCCGTGCCGGCGCTGGACCCGATCTGGTCGAACAAGCTGATCGACCTCAAGTCCATCGCCGACAAGAAGAGCAACAACATCAACCAGAACTTCCTGGCGAAGGACTCGTCCGGGAAGGTGCTGGCCATCCCCTCGGACGTCACCGCGTCCGGCATGTTCATCAACAAGTCGCTCTTCGAGAAGGCCGGCGTCGACTACCCGACCTCGCCCGACAAGACCTGGACCTGGAGCGACTTCATCAAGGCGGCGGACAAGGTCCGCGAGAAGACCAAGGCGAAGTACTCCCTGACCTTCGACCAGTCGCCGTCCCGGCTGCGTGCCATGGTCTACGAGATGGGCGGCAAGTACGTCCACGCGGACGACTCCGGCAAGTTCTCGGTGGACGAGGCGACCAAGAAGGCCGTGAACACCTTCGTCGGGTGGAACGACGACAAGACCATGCCGAAGTCGGTGTGGACCAGCGGCGCCGACCCGTCCGCGATGTTCCAGAGCGGTGACGTCGTCGCCTACTGGTCCGGCGTGTGGCAGGTGCCCGCCTTCGCGGAGAGCATCAAGAAGTTCGAGTGGGCGAGCGTCCCGACCCCGGCTCAGCCGGTGCAGGCCAGTGACGTGAACGCCGGTGGCAACATCGTCGGCTTCAACAACAACGCCGACGCGGCCGCCGCCGCGAAGGACTTCCTGTCCTGGCTGTACGAGCCCGACAACTACCGGACGCTGTGCGAGGCCTCCGGATTCCTGCCGGTCGAAAGCGGCCTGAACCCCACGTACCCGTTCAAGTCCGAGGCGGCGCAGGCGGCGTACAAGCTCTACAACGAGTCGATCCCGCTGTACGACCCGATCTCCGGCTACTTCAACGGCGCGCAGACCAGCTGGGTGCTGAACGGCAAGAGCCTCACCGAGGACCCGACCAAGACGGAACTCGGCAAGGCCATCAACGGCCAGCAGTCGGCCGACAAGGCCCTGGAGGCCATCGTGGCCGGCTACAACCAGCAGGTCGGCGGCTGAGCGTAGGCCCGAGGGCCGGGCGGCGGGGTCCAGACGCCGCCGCCCGGCCCGGACGCCCGCGCAGTGCCGGGCTCATGGTGTGAGCCCGCGGGGGGCTCACGCCGGTGAGCCCCAGCAATCCATTCCACCAGCACGGAGTCAGGAAGATGACAAAACGCGCCTCGGCCGTGTCCGCGAGCCCGCCCAGGAGACGGAGCAAGTACACCCTTGCGCCGCTCGTCCTCATCGCGGCCAATGTCGTGCTCTTCTCGCTGTTCTTCGTCTGGCCGGCGGTGATCGGGCTCATCTACAGCTTCACGAACTACACGGGAGTGGGGGCGTTCCAGTTCATCGGACTGGACAACTACCACAACCTGTTCGGGGACTCCACCTTCTACTCGGCGCTGACCCGGACGCTGCTGTACGCCGTGCTCTTCGTACCGCTGAACTTCGCGGTCTCGCTGCTCATCGCCAACCTGCTCGTGAGCAAGCACGCCAAGGGCGGGTCGGTCGCCCGCGTCATCTTCTTCATCCCCTGGCTGCTGTCGCCGATCGTCGTCGGTGTCCTGTGGCGGTGGCTGTTCGGTGAGAACTTCGGACTGGTCAACTACATCATCGAGCAGTTCGGCGGCAGCGCCGTTCCGTGGCAGTCGAACGCGGACCTGTCGCTGATCGTGGTGGTGATGGCCGCGTCCTGGACCTGGACCGGCTTCTCGATGCTGCTGTTCATCGCGGCGATCAAGAACGTGCCGGTGTCCTACTACGAGGCCGCCTCGCTCGACGGCGCCGGCCCGTGGCGCCAGTTCTTCAGCATCACGCTGCCGAGCATCGCCCCCACCTCGTTCATCGTCATCCTGCTCAACACGATCAACGCGATGAAGGAATACCCGGTGTTCGTCGCCCTCAACAACGGCGGACCCGGCACGTCGAACAACCTGCTCGTCCAGTACATCTACGAGACCGGCTTCAAACGGGGCCAGATCGGCTACGCGAGCGCCGCGTCGTTCGTGCTCATGATCATCCTGATGGCCGTCGCGATCGTTCAGATGATCGTCAACCGGCGGGTGGAGAACCGATGACAACCACAGACATCCCCCGCCCGGTCGACGCCGGGTCCGCACGACCCGTCTCCAAGAAGCGGCCCCGCCGTGCCGCCACCGGTGGCCTCCGGCAGGCCGTGTCCGCGACGACACTGCTGTGGATCCTGGCGTGCCTGTACGGGCTGCCGGTGCTCTGGTTCATCCTCAGCTCCCTCAAGCCGGCCAGCGACCTGTTCTCCTATCCGCTGACGCTGGTTCCGCGCAACCCCACCCTGTCGGGCTTCGAGGCGGCGTGGGACAGCGCCAACTTCTCCCAGTACTTCATCAACACGGCCATCGTCTGCGTGATCACGACGATCCTCACGGTGGGCGTCAGCTGCTGCACCGGGTACGCGCTGGCCAAGTACGACAACAGATGGCTCAAGGCCTTCTTCATCTGCATCCTGGCCACCACGATGCTGCCGGGCGAGGTCATGCTCGCCCCCTCGTTCCTCGTGGTCCGCGACCTCGGCCTCTACAACTCGTTCGGCGGCATCATCCTGCCGGCCGTGCTGACCGCGACCGGATGCTTCATGTTCCGCCAGTTCTTCCTGACGGTTCCCGACGAACTCGTGGAAGCCGCGCGCATCGACGGCGCGCGTGAGCTGTCGATCTTCATGCGGATCATGGTGCCGATCTCCCGGCCGATCATGCTGACCCTCGCCATCCTCTCCTTCCAGTGGCGGTGGAACGACTACATCTGGCCGCTGCTGATGCTCAACGACCCCAACAAGTTCACCGTGCAGATCGGCATCCAGAGCATCGTCGGCGCGCAGAACATCAACTGGTCGGTCCTGCTCGGCGCGTCGGTCATCTCCATGATCCCGCTGATCCTGGTCTTCCTGGTCTTCCAGCGCTACGTCATGGGCGCCGACATCAACGCCGGACTGAAGGACTGATCTTGCCCACCCCGCTCGACCACGAGTTCGTCCGGTCGGTGGCCCGCGCCGCCGACCGGCAGGCCGCCCCGCTCGCGGCCCGCCCCGACGAGGAACCCGCCGGTGTGCCGCACCGCGGTCTGGCGCGGCGGGTGAAGACCCTGGTCGCGGCATACCGGTCCCCCGACTCGGCCCTGCACGGCAGCGGGCGGGCCGTCACCGCCGCGATGACCCACCTCCGGGCCCTGCGGGCCACGCAGACCACCACCGGCCTCTTCGCCGGCGGCGACAACGTGCAGTCCCCGCCGGACTCCGCGTTCACCGTCAACGACGTGTGCGACGCGCACCTCCTCGCCGCCGGCGCGGGGCCGGAGCTGAGCGAGGCCACGGCGGCCCTCGCCGAGATCGCCGGCGCCGCCTCCGACAGCCTGCGGACGGGCGGGGTGCACACCCCGAACCACCGCTGGGAACTGTGCGCGGCGCTGGCCCGCCTGCACCGGTCGTTCCCCGACGACCGGCTGCTCGACCGCGTCGAGGAGTGGCTCGCCGAGGGCGTCGACATCGACGCGGACGGCCTGTACTCGGAACGGAGCGCCAACTACGCGGCCCACGTGTCCAACCCGTCGCTGCTGCTCCTGGCCGAGGTGCTCGGCCGCGCCGACCTGCTGGACGCCGTCGAACGCAATCTCGCCACCACCCTGGACCTCATCCGACCCGACGGCACGGTGGAGACCGTCCACTCGCGGCGGCAGGACCAGTACGCCCCGTTCCCGCTGGCGCCCTACCTGCCGCACTACCGGCTGCTCGCGATCCGCACCGGCCGGGGCGACCTCGCCCGGGCGGCACGGCTGGCGGCCACCGAAGGCATCGACGACCCCGACCTGCTCGCCGAGACCCTCCTCACCCCGGACCTGTGCCGTGCCCTGCCGGCCCCGACCGCCGAAACCCTTCCGCGCGACCGGTACCTCACCACCGCACGCCTCGCCTCCCGCGCATCGGCCACCGCGCACACGGTGGTGTACGGCGGCTCCGACGTGCCCGAGCACCGGCGCATCCGCTCGGGCCTCGCCTGCAACCCCACCTTCCTGCGCCTGTTCGCCGGCGAGGCCGTGCTCGACGCGGTCCGTCTCTCGCGGGGGTTCTTCGACCTGGGCCCGTTCCGCGCCGCCGACATGGAACAGCTCGCCGAGAACCGGTACCGGCTCACCGAGACCCTCACCGCCGCCTACTACCAGCCGCTGGCGAAGGACCGGAGGCGGGACGACGGCGGCTACCGGCTGGGGGACGAGGGCCGCTTCTCGGCCGCGATGGCCTTCCCGGACCGGCCCCGAGACGAGGTCTCCCACACGACCCGCGTCGAGGTCGACCTGCGGGAGGACGGCGCCGACCTGCGGATCGACCTCAGCGGACCCCGGGTGCCCTGGGCCCTGGAACTGACCTTCCGGCCGGGCGGTGTGCCGCAGGGCGCCGTGCCGCTGGGCGACGGTCGCTGGTGCCTGACGGACGGGCCGATGACCTACCGGGCCGGTGAGGACGAGATCCGCGTCGAGGTCACCGTCGAGGCGGGCGAACCGCTCGCCGGGCCGGACCGGAGCGAGGTACTGCGGTACGACCCGGGTCAGGACCACACCGTCGTGGGCGGTACCGACGCCACGACCGGAAACCCTGTCTATCTCGGTGGAATGGGCCCGCACACCCTCACCGTCGCTCTGCGCGCCCGCCGGTCCGCCCCCCTCGCGTGACCGGCAGCACCACGCACCTGCAGGGGGAGCGGCGTACCTCGCCGACGACGGGACACGTCATCGGTGACCCGGCGGGCGACCACCGGGGGGACCGACCCTGAAGCTCCACGCCTGATCACAGGCCCCGATACCAGCAGCCCGGCGTTCCTGACGACGCCGGGCTGCTGCCCGTCCGTACCGGGCCCCCACCCCTACGCCTCCACCACCGGCATCGCCGACACCGGCACCACCAGGTCGGCGTGACGCCTGCTCGCCGTCACCGACTCCGCGTTGCGCCGATCCGTACCGTCGACCCAGGCGACCGCCTCCGCGTGCCCCTTGCCGAACTCCTCGTGCCGGGCCACCAGCCGCCGCACCCGTTCACCCTCGTCGAGGTCGCAGAACCAGACCTCGTCGAGACGGGAGCGCACACGCGGCCAGACACCCGCCTCCAGCAGGAGGTAGTTCCCCTCGGTGACGACCAGCCGGGCGGACGGCGGCACGGGGATCGAACCCGCGACGGGCTGCTCCAGGGTCCGCTCGAACCCCGGCGCGTACACGACGTCGTCCTCGTCCCGGCGCAGCCGCTCCAGCAGGGCCGCGTAGCCCGCCGCGTCGAACGTGTCCGGCGCGCCCTTGCGGTCCCTGCGGCCGAGGCGGTCGAGTTCAGCGTCCGCCAGGTGGAAGCCGTCCATGGGGACATGGGCGACCCAGGGCTCACCGTCGCCGTTGAGCGCCCGGGTGAGCCGCTCGGCGAGGGTCGACTTCCCCGCGCCGGGGCTGCCGGCGATACCGAGCAGGGTCCGGCGGCCGGGGCGGGCCAGCGAGGCGGCCCGGTGCAGCAGGTCGTCGAAGGTCAGGGGCATGCCGTCGACGGTAGCCCCCGTCCGGCTTACTCGGACAGGGACCGGGCAGACGAGCATCGCTGCCACTGGAACGAGAACAGCGGAAGGTGCGGGATGGGAGCGGGACCCAGGCCGGAGCCCCACGGCGAGGACGAGGCGACTCGGGAGGAGCTGGCGCGCCTGCGCGCCGAGGTACGCAGCCTCCGCACCCGGACGGAGGGCCGGACCCTGATCGCCCAGGCCCAGGGCATGTTGCGGGAGCGCTACGCCCTGCCGGACGCCGAGACCGCGTTCGCGCTGCTCCAGCACGCTTCGCAGCAGTACAACGTCAAGCTGCGCACCCTGGCCGGCGCGGCACTGGGCGCGCCCCGTCCGCACAGCCGCGGCGACCTGTGGTTCCCCCGCCGGTTCCGGCGGGCGGAGCCGGCCCTCGGCTTCGGGGCGGCACGCGAGCCCCGCTCCGGCCGGGGCAACCGGAGCGAGGTGCTGGCCGCCGTCCTCGACCGGACGCTCGCCGTCGCCGGCACCGGCATGGGCAACGTCCAGATCGCCGACCGGGCCGAGGGCGGACTGCGCATCGAGCGGCACACGGGACTCACGGCCGACTTCGTCGACTTCTTCGCGTACGTCGGCGACGGCGGCACCTCCTGCGCCAAGGCCGCGCGGGACGTGGCCCAGGTCACGGTCCGGGACGTGGCGACGGACCCGGTGTTCACCGAGGAGGCCCGCGAGGCGATCCTGCGCGCGGGCAGCCGCGCCTGCCACAGCGTGCCGCTCACCACCGCTTCCGGGCTGGTCGTCGGTATGGTCTCGGCTCATTTCGAACGCCCGCTGCGGGATCTGAACCGAGCCCAGACCAAGGAGCTCACCGTCGTGGGCGCCCGGGCCGGGGAGTGGCTCGCCTGGTACGACAGGACCGTCGTCCTCGACGCCCTGGAACACCTCCACACCCTCGGCCGTGCCCACGGCGGTGGCGGCATCAGCAGGCGGTGAGCGGTTTCTCACCCGACCGCCTCACTGACTCCGGCCGCGAAGGGAACCCCGACTCCATGACAGAGACGACCGAACCGACCGCACTGGGCCTGCCCGGACGGATCCGTGCCTGCCTCTTCGATCTCGACGGCGTCATCACCAGGACGGCCGTCGTGCACGCCGCCGCGTGGCGGCGTGCGTTCGACGAGTTCCTGCGCCGTCGCGACGGCGACGCCTTCCGGCCCTTCGACCCGTCCGCCGACTACGACCGGTACGTGGACGGCCGCCCCCGCGCCGACGGCGTGCGCACCTTCCTCGCCTCCCGCGACATCCACCTCCCCGAGGGCAGCCCCGACGACCCGCCCGACGCGCCCACCGTGCACGGCCTCGGCAACCGCAAGAACGAGATCCTCCTGGACCTCATCCGCACCGACGGCGTCGACGCCTACGACGGCACCCTGCGCTATGTCGAGCGGGTCCGCGAGCAAGGGCTGCGCACCGCCGTCGTCTCCTCCAGCGCCAACTGCCGGGACGTGCTGCGCTCGATCGGCGCCGAGCACCTCTTCGACGTACGGATCGACGGCGTGGTGGCCGCCGAGCGGGGACTGCCGGGCAAGCCCCGCCCGGACACCTTCCTCGCCGCCGCCCACGACCTCGGAGTCGAACCCGCCGACGCCGCCGTCTTCGAGGACGCCCTCGCCGGCATGGACGCCGGACGCGCGGGACACTTCGGCCATGTCGTCGGCCTCGACCGCGTCGGCCAGGCCGACGCCCTGCGCGCCCACGGCGCCGACATCGTCGTACCGGACCTGACGGAACTGGGGGACTGGGCTTGATCACCCACAGGGCGTACGCCGTCGAACCCTGGAGCCTGCGCGAACAGCACCTGCACCTCGACGTCCTGCCCCAGAGCGAGTCGGTGTTCGCCCTGTCCAACGGACACATCGGCTGGCGCGGAAACCTCGACGAGGGGGAGCCGCACGGACTGCCCGGCAGCTATCTCAACGGCGTCCACGAGTTCCATCCGCTGCCGTACGCGGAGGCCGGCTACGGCTACCCCGAGTCCGGGGAGACGGTGATCGACGTCACCAACGGCAAGATCCTGCGGCTGCTCGTCGACGACGAACCCTTCGACCTGCGCTACGGCCGGCTGCGCCGCCACGAACGCGTCCTCGACCTGCGCGCCGGAGTGCTGCGCCGCAGCTGCGAATGGACCTCCCCGGCCGGGACGACCGTCCGGGTCCGTTCCACCCGCCTGGTGTCGTTCACCCAGCGGGCGATCGCCGCCGTCGCCTACGAGGTCGAGGCCGTCGACGGCGAGACACGCATCGTCGTCCAGTCGGAGCTGGTGGCCAACGAGCAACTGCCCGAACGCGAGGGCGATCCACGGGCCGCCGTCGCCCTGAGGACGCCACTGGAACCGGAGGAGCATTTCGCGGACGGGACCCGGCTGCGGCTCGTGCACCGCACCCGGCACAGCGGCCTGCGCGTCGGCGCCGCCGCCGACCACGTCGTCACGGGCCCCGGTGACATCACCACCGGGGCGGAGAGCAGGGACGACGTCGCCCGTCTCACCGTCACCACCGTCCTCGCCCCCGGGCAGCGGCTGCGGGTGGAGAAGGCCGTCGCCCACGGCTGGTCCGCCACCCGTTCGCTGCCCGCCGTCGCCGACCAGGTCGACGCCGCCCTCTCCGCCGCCGCACACGGCGGCTGGCAGGGCCTCGTCGACGAACAGCGGTCCTTCCTCGACGACTTCTGGGCCCGTGCCGACGTCGAGGTCGACGGCGACGAGGAGATCCAGCAGGCCGTACGGTTCGCCCTGTTCCACGTCCTCCAGGCGGGCGCCCGCGCCGAACAGCGCGCCATCCCCGCCAAGGGCCTCACCGGCTCCGGCTACGACGGCCACGCCTTCTGGGACACCGAGACCTTCGTCCTGCCGCTGCTCACCCACACCGCGCCCGGCGCGGTCGCCGAAGCCCTGCGCTGGCGCCAGAACACCCTGCCCGCCGCCCGCGCACGTGCGGCCCAACTCGGCCTGAAGGGCGCCGCGTTCCCCTGGCGCACCATCAGCGGCTCGGAGCGCTCCGCGTACTGGCCCGCCGGCACGGCGGCCTTCCATGTGAACGCCGCCGTCGCCGCGGCCGTGGTCCGCCATGTCGTCGCCACCGGCGACACCGCCTTCGAACGCGACACCGGCGTCGAACTGCTCGTGGAGACCGCCCGGCTGTGGCGGTCGCTGGGCCACCACGACCGGCACGGCGCCTTCCACATCGACGGGGTGACCGGCCCCGACGAGTACAGCGCCGTCGTCGACGACAACACGTACACCAACCTCATGGCCCGCGCGAACCTCCTGGCCGCCGCCGACGCCGTCGAGCGCCACCCCGACCGCGCCGCGCGCCTCGGCGTCGAGGACGAGGAGAGCGCCGCATGGCGCGACGCCGCCCACGCCATGCACGTGCCCTACGACCACGAACGGGGAATCCACGAACAGCACGCCGGATTCACCCGCCACCAGCGCTGGGACTTCGAGAACACCGGGCCCGACCGGTACCCGCTGATGCTGCACTTCCCCTATTTCGACCTCTACCGCAAGCAGGTCGTCAAGCAGGCGGACCTGGTGCTCGCGATGTACACGTGCGGCGACCATTTCGACGACGGCCAGGTGGCACGCAACTTCGCCTACTACGAGCCCCTCACGGTCCGCGACTCCTCCCTGTCCGCCTGCTGCCAGGCCGTCGTCGCCGCACGGGTCGGCCACCTCGACCTCGCCCACGACTACCTCACCGAGTCCGCGCTGATGGACCTGGCGGACCTGGAGCACAACACCCGCGACGGCCTCCACATCGCCTCCCTCGCCGGCACCTGGACCGCCCTCGTCGCCGGCTTCGGCGGGATGCGGCACCACGGCCCGACCGTCGGCTTCAGGCCCCGCCTCCCCGAGCGCCTGAACCGGCTCGCCTTCACGGTGGGGCTGCCCGGCACCTGTCTACGGGTGGAGATCGAACCCCGGCACGCCACCTACGAACTGCTCTCCGGCGACAGCCTGACGCTCCGCCACCATGGTGAGCCGGTCACCCTCCACGGCGACAAACCCCGGCGGCTGGACATCCCGGCACTGGAGCCACCCGGTCCGGAGCCCGAACAGCCCCCGCACCGGCGTCCCGGCCGCCGCCGGAGGCGCGCCGGCTGAGTCAGCCGCAGAACGTGGACTCCAGCGTGCTGTTCACCGTCGCGTACACCGGGCCGTTGTTGGACGTGTTGGCGAACGAGGTCACGCTGCGCTTGCCGTTCTTCGAGGTGAACGCCCAGGTGTAGTAGCCCTGCACGGTTCCCGTGTGCCCGTACACGGAGACCCCGCACGACAGATCGCGCCGGCGCAGCCCCAGTCCGTACGCCTGGGTGCTGTTCACCGGTGTCCACGTCATCATCTGCTTCAGCTGGGCGGCCGAGGTGAGCTTGCCCCGCACCAGCGCGGACATGAACTTGTTCAGGTCCTTGGCGCCGGAGACCAGACCGCCCGCGCTCTGCGCCCACGACGTCGTCTGCAGTGTCGAGTCGATCTTCTTCCCGGTGGAGTCGGCCGTCATGTAGCCGCGGGAGTGCTTGCCGGGGATCGTGTTCTTCGGGTGGACGTAGAACGTGTCGACCAGTTTCAGCGGCTTGATGATCCGGTTCTGGTAGGCGGTCGCCACCGGCTTCTTGGTGATCTTCTCGATGAGCATGCCCGCGACCACGAAGTTGGCGTTCGAGTACGCGTAGGCCGCGCCCGGCTTGTTGGTGCGCGGCTCGGCGAGGGACATGTCCATCAGCTGACGGTAGGTGAACACCTTGTTCCGCACCTTCTCGAACCCCGCCACGCTGGGGGAGAAGAGGGTGTTGGCGTAGTCGTACAGCCCGCTGCGGTGACTGAGGACATGGCGCACGGTGATCTTCTTGTCCGGCAGCAGCCCCGGCAGATACGTGTCGACCGAGGAGTCGAGCTTGAGCTTGCCCTCGTCGACCAGCTGCAGCAGGACCACTGTCGTGAACGTCTTGGTGACGCTGCCGACCCGGATGCGGTCCCCGGTGCCGAGGGCCCGCTTGGTGGACCGGTTCGCGACACCTTCCGCCAGATGGTGCACCGTGCCGTTGTCGTCGATCCTCGCGAACGCGCCCGGCGCCCCCTGTGACAGCGCCGTGCGCAGCAGTTTCCGCAGCCCGGTCGTGTCGGGCCCCGCCTGCGGGGCCGCGTGGGCGGGGACCGTCACCAGGGACAGGACGATCGCGCCCAGCGTCGCCACACCCGTGCCCACCGTTCTCGTAACCATCTGACTCGACTCCCGTCGCTCTCCGTCATCGACAGGGTGCATTGGAGTCCAGCGATCACGGAGAGTCAAGTAGCCGAGTGGGGAGGCGAGTTGACCGACCCGAAAGAGGGACAGTCACGGCGGGTCGGTTTCAGCCGCCGAAAAGCTGGGTCCAGTAGGTGCCGGCCGCCCCGCCGCCGACGAAACCGACACCTATATGGGTGAAGCCGGGTTTGAGGATGTTCGCGCGGTGCCCGGGGCTGTTCATCCAGCCGCGCACCACCTCGGCGGCGGAGCGCTGGCCGCACGCGATGTTCTCCCCGACCGACCGGTGGGTGGATCCGGCCGCCGCCGCGCGGTGCCACGGTTCACCGCCGTCGGGGGAGGTGTGCGCGTAGAAGGCCCGCGCCACCATGTCGGCGCTGTGCGCCTGGGCGGCGTCGGTGAGGTGGGGGTCGGGGGAGAGCGGAGGAAGGCCCGCCCCGGCCCGTTCGCCGTTGGTGAGGGTGATGACCTCGGTGGCGGTGCGGTGGAGGCCGGCCAGGGAGAAGGGGTGGGCCCACAGGGCCGTCCAGAAGACGGTTCCCGAACGGGGGTCGGTGGCCTGGCCGAGGCCGGTCTCGCTCCAGGCGGGTTCGCGGAGGGTGCCTCCGGCCGTCCCGTCGGAACGGCAGTAGTCCACGAACTCGGCGGCGGTGCGGGGGCCGGAGACCAGGTGTTCGCCGATGGTGAGGTAGGCGTAGCCGGTACCGGTGACGCGTTGGTGGACGGAGACGCCGTCCCGGCCCTCGGCGGCGAGCCGGCCCTGGGCGGCCATCGCGCCCGCGTGCGCCCGGGCGGCGGCCGACAGACGGCTGTCGAGCGAGACGGGCGGAGAACCCGCGCCGGCACGGACGGAGTTGACCAGGCCGAGGAAATCGGTGTGGGCGGGGGGAGGTGGTGGACCGGTGGGGCGCGTACGGGCCGGTGGGGGCAGGTCGCGCCCTCGCGGCGCGGCCCCGGGCCCCGGACGGGGTGGCGGCGCGGGCGTCTCCTCCTCCAGCACGTCCACGCCGAAGTCCCGCGCCACTCCCGCCAGGCCGTCCGCGTATCCCTGTCCGAGGGCCCGCAGCTTCCAGCCCGTTCCCCTGCGGTACAGCTCCGCCAGGAGCAGTACGGTCTCGCGGGCGGGTCTCGGCGGGGTGAAGCGGGCGATCGTGCGGCCCCCGGGGCCGGTGACGAGCAGGGTCGGGGCGGGCAGGTGGCCGAGCGGCGTGTCCGGGGCGGCCGGGCTGACCGCGACGGTGAGGCGGGTCGCGCCGGGGCGCAGGGCGGCCGGGTCCACCGTCAGGGTCTGTCCGGTCAGCCGGGCGCCCGGCGCCGCCGGCTGGTTGTAGAAGACGAAGTCGGCGTCGCCGCGGACCTTGCCGGTGTCGTCGGTGACGAGGGCGGACACGTCGAAGGGGCCCGGCACCCTGATCGTCAGGGTGCCGCCCGGCAGAGGGAGATTGCCCCCGGGAACCAGCTCGCTCATCGGTGCCGTCCGTCGCAGTGACCGTCGGCCCGACAACGTCTCACCCCCGCAGTGCGGTTCCCGTGCCCTCCCGGCCCTCGTCGGCCAGGGCGTCCTGGCGGCCGGTGCGCATCGTCCGCAGCGCGAGCAGGAGGACGCCGATGTCGTCCAGGTAGACCGGGTCGGGTACGAGATCGGTCGGCAGGACGAGATAGAGGACGGCACCCCAGAAGACCCACTTGGGGCCGGTCGGGAGTCCGGCGCGGTTCAGCTCGCGCCGGGTGCGCACCAGCCGCAGCAGCAGCCACACGGCCACGCCGAGGACGGCGGCGGCGATCAGCGCGATCGCGGCGATCACACCCCAGGTCCAGGAATCCATCGGTCCGCCCCTCCGTCGGGCCGGGCGGTGCGCCCGGCCTGTGCCTGCCCATCGTCTTCCCCCCGGGCGGCGCCGTGTACCGCGGCGCGCGGGGAGTGTGACCGGGTCAGTTCGAGGCGCGGGCGAGGTTGTGGTCCACGAGGGCCTGGCTGACGGCCCGGATGGAGCGGGCCATGTGGTTCAGCTGCATGACCTCGGCGGCGTACATCTTGATGGTGTGCTCGATGACCGACTCGGACATGCCGAGGCTGGGCAGCTCGGAGCGGGCGGTCTGCAGGGCGGTGCGGGCGACCCGGATCTCGTGCTGGACCTGGATCTGGGCGTGGCGGGCGAGCAGCACGGGGTGCCGCATCATCGCCGGGTAGCTGCCGTAACGGGCCGGCACCAGCTCGCGCAGCCACTTGGCCGCGGACCTCTCCCAGTCGTAGCTGCCGGGTGTCTTGACCTGACACGGCCAGTCCGTGCGGAGGGGCGAGGAGGTCAGGGCCATGTGTAACGCTCCGGTCTTGCATCGACGCCATTGGGTGCAGCGGGTAGTGGAGTCTGGGCGGCCCCGGCATAGGGGATGGCCGGGGCCGCCTCACCCGGGGCGCCGTGGCGGGTAGGAGCGGACGGACCCGGGTGGACGACGTGACCCGGCGTCCACCGGGTCACGATCCGCGAGCAGTATTTATATATACCCCTGAGTATGCAAGGGCATGGAAAAATTCATGCTGGCCGACGGCGGGAGAGGGCACGAGGAATCCTCCGCCCTCCCCGGCATCGGGGAGGGCGGAAAGGGATCAGTCCCTGAGGAAGAACTGATGCTGCTCCGACACCTGCTCGTACGCCTCCAGCCGCGCCTGGGTGCGCTCGGGGTCCGCGTCCGTCATGGCCTGCAGCAGGGCGGAGGACATCATCACGGGGGCGGCGTAGGAGTCGAAGACCAGGCGTGAGCCGGTGCCGATGGCGAAGACGGCGTCGGCCTCGTCCGCCAGCGGGCCGAGCGCCAGGTCGGTGACCAGGGCGACCCGCAGCCCGGCGCCGTGGGCGACGCGCAGCGCCGTCAGCGTCTCCTGCGCGTGCCGGGGCATGGAGAACGCCAGCACCCAGGTGCCGCCCGCCTCCCGGGACTGCAGCAGGGCGTCGTAGGCGACCGTGCCGCCCTTCGTCACCAGCCGGACGTCGGGGTGGATACGGCGGGCGGCGTAGGCGAAGTACTCGGCGAGCGCACCCGAGATCCGCAGCCCGAGGACGGTCAGCGGGGCCGAGCGCGACAGGGCGCGGCCGACCCGGATCACCTGGTCGGGGTCGGCGAAGTCGCGCCGCAGGTTCTCCAGGTTCTCGATCTCGGCGTCCACGGCGGCCTGCAGTTCGTTGCTGCGGTCCGCCGCGGAGACGCCCGGGGCGCTGCCGAGGGTGGCGAGCGCGATGGACTGGAGCCTCTCCCGCAGCGCCGGGTAGCCGCTGAAGCCGACGGCCGCGGCGAACCGGGTCACCGAGGGCTGGCTGACGCCGACCCGCTCCGCGAGGTCCGTGATCGACAGGAACGCGGCCTCGGTGATGTGCTCGATCAGGTACTGGGCGATCCGCCGCTGCCCGGGGGAGAGCCGGGGGCCGTCGAACAGTTCCCTGAGCCGGGACGTGGGCGACTGCTCGGTCTCCGGGGCGGTACGCCCGGACGTGATCGCTGATGCCTGCGCACGTGCCTGCTGCGGCGATGGCACGCGCGTGCCTTCTTCGTCTCCCACGAGCACTCAACATAGCCCACGGCCCGCACACCTCCCGGCGCCCGCCGGTACGACCTGCGAGAACCCCGTTTCGGGCAGACCATGGGGGTACTCGGGGTACCCGCATCCTGTCGCCTCCTACGAGGGAGAAGGCTCGTGACCCTGCCCAGTCTGCCGGTGTCCCAGGTCGAGGTCGTGCTCTGCGACTGCTCGGCCGAGGACGCCGAACGTGTCTTCGCGTGTCTGCGCGCCCACTACGAGACGGACCGGCGCCCCGACGACCCACCGCACGAGACCGGCACCGACCGGCCGACGATGTGGACCGGCATGTACGACACGGCCGCCGCCGTCCCCTCCGGCTCGGGGGAGCAGCCCCGGCCACCGTCCGCACCCGTCACGGTCGAGGTGCAGGGCAGCCCGCCCGCCGTACGGCTGCTGCGCGAGGCGCTGGAGGAGGCGTACAGCGTCCGTCAGGTGGGCGTGGACGCCGGTGATCAGGAAGTGCAACTGCAACTGCGGGTCGAGGGGCGGGAGGGGCGTAGCTGATGACCACTCTGGGGGTGGGGCGCGGGCGTGCCGCGCGGAGTTCGGTGACGGAGGGCGCGGCGCGCGCCGGGCTGACCGCGCGCGGTGTCATCTATCTGCTCGTCGGGGCACTGGCCTTGCAGATCGCCTTCGGCGGAAGCTCGGAACAGGCCGACAGACAGGGAGCGTTGGAGGAGATCGCCGAGAAGCCGCTGGGCTCCGTGCTGCTGTGGGCGCTGGGCATCGGCCTGGTCGGCATGGCGCTGTGGCGGCTGTCGGAGGCCGTGTTCGGCGCGGCGGGAGCGGACGGCCGCAAGTGGACCAAGCGGCTCGCGTCCGCCGCCCGCTTCGTCTTCTACTCCTTCGTCGCCTACTCGGTGCTGACCTTCGCGGCCGGCGAGGCCGGCGGGGGCGGTTCCAGCGACGAACAGTCCCGGGACGTGACGGCACGCGCCCTCGAACTGCCCGGCGGGCAGTGGATCGTGGGCGCGGCGGGTGTCGGGGTCGTCGTCGCGGGCGGATGGATCGGCGTACGGGCCGCGATGCGCTCGTACCACAAGCATCTGCGGCTCGGTGAGATGTCCCGGCGCACGCGGCGGCTCGTCGACGTGACCGGCGTGGGCGGCGGGGTGGCGCGCGGCCTGGTGTTCGCCGCGGCGGGTGTCTTCGCGGTCCGCGCCGCGATCCAGTACGAACCCGACGAGGCCAAGGGCCTCGACGACACCATCCGCTCCTTCGCCGAGGCCCCCGCCGGTCCGGCGCTCCTCGCGTGTGTCGCGGCCGGGCTCGTGCTGTTCGGGGTGTTCTCCTTCGCGATGGCGCGCTGGCGCAAGGTGTGAGTCGCGGGGCGAGGGTGCGGGGGAGAGAGCTGGTGAGGCCGTCCCGGCCGACGGGCGAGGCCGATCCGGCCTCGGTGGGTTCCGCCGAGCAGATTCGCTCGTGCGACTGAAATGGCGCGAGGTGCGCTTGAGGTCCGGGCGCACAGCGTCATGGAGGGAGGGGAACATCGACTTCAGCAGCCGGGAGGGCACGTGAGCGAGGTGCAGGGCGACCGGGGCAGAGGGCGCGACGAGACCGAGGACGAGCGGGCCGACCGACGCTGGAACGAACTCATCCAGGAGGTGCGGGTCGCCCAGACCGGTGTGCAGATCCTGTTCGGTTTCCTGCTCACCGTGGTGTTCACGCCGCGCTACGAGGATCTGGCGCAGACCGAGCGGACGATCTACATCGTGACCGTCGTCCTCGGCGCCGCCGCCACCGGTGCGCTCATCGGGCCCGTCTCCTTCCACCGGATCGTCGCCGGCCGCCGGATCAAACCCGCCGCCGTACGGTGGGCCGCCCGCCTGACCATCGTCGGCCTGGTCCTGCTCCTCGCCACGATGACGGCGGCGCTGCTGCTGATCCTCCGCGTGGCCACGCACGACGAGTACGTGCCCTGGCTGGTGGGCTGCGTCCTGCTGTGGTACCTGCTGTGCTGGTTCGTACTCCCGGCGTGGATCCGCCGACGGCACGCCGACGACTGATTCCGGGCGCCGGCGCCTGATCCACGGGTGCCGCCGCGCCCACGCCCGGTCCTGGACGCCGCCGCCCGCCCCCGGCCCCGCCGCCCGGACACCGGCCGCCACCCCGCCGACGCCTGCCACCGGCCGCCGTCACACCGGTGGGTGACATCCCCGATGGCGTGAATGGCGGTGTTGCCCGTGTGCCGTGCGGTGCGCGAGCGTGCGGTGTCATGGACCGTGACCAGAGTCACCGCATCCCGCCCCTGACCCGCCGTCAACTCCTCGCCGCCACCGGGGCCACCGGGGCCGCCGCGGTCCTCGGCACCGCCGGTCCGGCCGCGGGCGCTGCCGGACCGGGTACCCCCGGCACCGGCCCCTCCCTCACCTTCACCCGGGCGACCAACGCTTCGGCGACCCTCGCCACCAGCGGCGACACCCTGATCGCCGAGGTACAGAGCGGCCTGTGGTCCCTGCCGCGCGGCGGCGGCAGAGCAGTCCCCCTCACCCCGGCCGGCCTCGAACCCAACCGGCCCACCCACTCCCCGGACGGCGACCTGGTCGCGTTCTGCGCCTACCAGGGCGGCGGCTTCCACCTGTGGACCATGCGCCCCGACGGCTCCGAGCTCAAGCGGCGCACCGACGGCCCCTGGGACGACCGGGCCCCGGCCTGGTCGCCCGACGGCACCCGGCTCGCCTTCTGCTCCGAACGCGGCGGCGACCCGGACAGCCCAGCCAACGGATGCCCCTACCGCGTCCACGTCCTGGACCTCGCCACCGGCGACATCACCCGCGTCACCGGCCTCCCCGGCCAGGCCGGCCCCCTCCAGGACGGCGGCTGGGAGGACTTCGACCCCACCTGGTCACCGGACGGCACCCGGCTGCTGTTCGTGCGCGGCAAGGTCGTCACCACGGGCACGACCCCGGCCGTCGAGTCCCGCACCGTGGCCGCCGTGGCCGCCGACGGCACCGGCCCGGTGACCGTCGAGCACACGGAGACCGAAGCCGCCCAGGTCATGACCCCCGCCCTCGCCCCGGACGGCCGGCTCGCGTACCTGCGCACCACACCCTCCCCCCACGGCACGTGCACCCTCGTCGTCGCCGGAGAGCCCGTCCCGGTCGACGGCGACCTCGCGCCCGTACCGCCCCGCTGGACGGCCCGGGGCGAACTGCTGCTCACCCTGGACGGCCGGTTCACCCTCCTGCGCCCCGAAGCACCCGCACGAACCGAGAGGATCCCCTTCGAGGGAGTCCTCCCCGTGGACCGGCCACGCCACCGGACCAAGGAGTACGACCTCGGAGAGGCACGGGTGCGGCCCGCGCGGGGCATCCACCTGCCCGCACTCTCCCCGGACGGGCGGAGCGTCGCGTTCGCCGCCCTCAACTCGCTCTGGCTGGCGCGGACGGCGGGCGGCCGCCCGCCGAAGCGGCTGCGGCAGTCGCCGCCCACCCGCTGGCTCCTCGCACCCGCCTGGGCGCACGACGGACGGTCCCTCGTCTACGCCGACGACCGCGACGGCCTCCTCGGCGTGTACCGGCACGATCTGGCCACCGGAGAGGAGACCGCCCTCGCCACCGGCGGCCGGGTCATGCCCGCCCTCTCGCCCGACGGGCAGCGGCTCGCCTGCCTCGACATGGCCGGCCGCCTCGTCGTACGGGACCTGGCGAGCGGCGAGGAACGCGTCCTCGTGGAACCGCTCGGCGGAGGCGGCATCCCCGGCAGGCCCAGCTGGTCGCCGGACGGCCGGTATCTCGCGCTGTGCGACCGCAACCGGCTCGGCGCCCGTTTCCGCGAGGGCTACAACCTGATCCGGGTCGTCGACGCCACCACCGGCGCCGACCGGCTGCACGCGGTCGCGCCCCACACCTCGATCGCCGACCGGTACGACTCCGGGCCCGTCTGGTCGCCCGACGGCCGCTGGATGGCCGTGATCGTCGAGTCCGCGCTCTGCCTGCTGCCCGTGGCCCCCGACGGCACCCCGCGCGGAAAGCTCCGCACCCTCACCACCGACCCCGCCGACCACCCCACCTGGTCCGGCGACTCCAGGACCCTGCTCCACCAGTCGGGCACCCGCCTCCGGCTCGTCGACGTCTCCGGCGGCCGCCCGCGCACCGTCCGCGTACCGTTGGACCGCACCCGGCCCACACCCGCCGACACCGTCGTCCACGCCGGCCGCCTGTGGGACGGCACCGGCGAGACGGTCCGCGAGGACGTCGACATCGTCGTACGCGGCGGCCGGATCACCGCCGTCGAACCCCACCGGGGCGACCGCCGGGCCGCCCTGCGCCGTGTCGACGCCTCCGCGCACACCGTGATCCCCGGCCTGTGGGACACCCACACCCACCCCTGGCAGAGCACCTACGGCAGCCGCCAGGCCGTCGGCCAGCTCACCTACGGCGTCACCACCGCCGTCTCCCTCGGCGGCTTCGCCCACGAACAGGCCCGCATCCGCGAGGAGGTGCACGCCGGACGGCTCGCCGGACCCCGCCTGCTCACCACCGGCGAACTCCTGGACGGCGCGCGGGTCGCGTACAGCATGGGACGCGCCCACCGGACGCGGGCGGGACTGCGCCGCTCGCTGGAGCGGGCCGCCGCGCTCGACTGGGACTTCGTCAAGACGTATGTGCGGGCGCCCGGTTGGGTGATGAGCGAGGCCGCCCGCTTCGCCCACGAACGTCTCGGCGTCCGCACCGGAGGCCATCTGCTCTCCCCGGGCGTGCAACTCGGGCAGGACCTGACGACCCATCTGCAGGCCACCCAGCGCGCCGAGTTCGGCCACGCCGTCACCGCGAGCGGGCGGGCGTACGAGGACGTCGTGGAGATCTACACCCGGCAGGGCGTGGACTTCTCCCTGATCGCCACCCCCTTCACGGCCCTGCCCCTCATGGGCGCGGATCCCTCCCTGGCCGACGACCCCCGGGTCACGGCCGTGATGCCACCGTGGGACGCCGCCCTCGTCCGGCAGGGAGCGGGAACTCCTCCCACACCCGACCAACTCGCCGCGCTGCGCACCGAGACCGACGTCTACCGGCGGATCCTCACGGCCGGCGGCATCGTCGCCCTCGGCACCGATCAGCCGCTCGTACCCGTCGGCCTCTTCCTCCACCTCGCTCTGCGCGCGCTGCACGCCGGCGGGCTCACCCCGGCCGAGACCCTGCGCACGGCCACCGTGCTCCCGGCCCGCCTCTTCGGCCTCGACGACCACCTCGGCACGGTCGGCGCGGGCAAGCTGGCGGACCTGACCGTCGTCGACGGCGACCCCTTCACCGACTTCGCCGACCTCGTCCGCACGGTCTCGGTCCTGCGCGGCGGAACGCCCTACACCACCGAGGAGTTGGTGGCCGCCTACCGACCGGCGGCCCGGCGCGCGAAGGCCGCCGGGACCGAGGAGGACTGGCTGGAGGTCGGCCGTCAGATGCGCCGGGACAGCTGCTGCCACGACGGCCACTGAGGGTCGTCCGGTCTCCGGTCCCTAGTGGTCGGTGTCCTTGCCGATGAACAGCTCCGCGAAGGCGGACGCGGCGGCGGGGGAGCCGAGGACGCGACGCAGCCGGGCGGTGGCGGCACCCGCCCGGAACGCGTCGCCGGACGACGGCCCGTGCAGCAGCTCCGCCAGCCACTGCGAGAACTCCTGGTAGTGCCAGACCCGGCGCAGACAGGCCGCGGAATAGCCGCGCAGCCCGCTGTCGTCGCCCTCGCGCAGCCGGGCGATCAGGGCGTCCGCGAGGAGGAGGGCGTCGTGCAGCGCGAGGTTCATGCCCTTCGCGGCGATCGGCGCGACGAGATGGGCCGCGTCGCCGGCGAGGTACAGACGGCCGTACGCCATGGGCTCGGTGACGTAGTTGTGCATGTCGAGCACCCGCTTCTCGACCAGCGGGCCCTCCGTGAGCGGCCTGGTGCCGGGCACCGCCAGCCGGGCGTGCAGCTCGGACCAGACCCGCTCGTCCGGCCAGTTCGCCGGTTCGTCGCCCGCCGGGACCTCCAGGTAGTAGCGGGTGACCTCCGGGCCGCGTGCCATGTGCCCGGCGAAGCCCCGGGGATGGACACCGAGGATCACGCAGTCGGACGAGGGCGGCGCCTCGGCGAGCAGCGCCAGCCACCCCACCCCGTGGTCTTGCCGGGCCACCGTGGCGTGCGCGGCGGGCAGCGCGGTGCGCGTGACACCGCGCGCGCCGTCGCAGCCCGCGACGAACTCGCAGTGCAGCAGCCGCCGTTCGCCGCACGCCGGGTCCAGGTACGACACCGAGGGCCGCTCGCCGTCGACGTCGTGCAGCTCGACCTCCCGCACGCCGAAGCGGATGTCACCGCCCCGGACGTCCGCGTACTCCCCGACCAGGTCCGTCACGAGCAGCGGCTGCGGGTACACGTAGTGGTGGTGCCCCGTGATCTCCGTGTACGGGAAGCGCCGGCGCTCACCGGCGAAGCGGAACTCGAACTCCGTGTGCACCGGCGCCCGTTCCACGAGCCGTCCCGCCAGCCCGCGCCGCTCCAGGGCACGCACCGCCCACTCCTCCAGGAACCCGGCCCGGGGCCGGGTCTCGATGAACTCCCGGCTCTCGGTCTCCAGCACCACACAGTCCACGGAGGCCGCCCGCAGGATGTTGCCGACGGTCAGCCCGGCGGGTCCGGCGCCGACGATGACGACGGGGACGCGTTCGGCGGGGGAGGCCATCCGAGCATTATGCCGGTCCTGGGCGGACGGTCACCGCAGCCCGAACTGCCCTGCCCAGTCGGCGATGTCGGCCATGGTCGCGTTGCCGCCGCAGACCACGAGACCCAGCCGGGCGCCGTCGCCGACCCGCTCCCGCACCTGCCGGGCCGCGGGCAGCAGGCATCCGGCGGCGGGCTCCGTCCACACCTTGGCGTGCTCGGCGAAGTCGAGGACGCCCTGTACGGCCTCGGCGTCGGGGACCACGAGGACGTCCTCGACGAGGGCGGTCACATGGTCGTAGGTGAGGCGGGAGGCGGAGGGCGCGCTGAGCGTGGTGACGACGGAGGAGAGGGGGACCGTGACGGGGCCGCCGGCCGCGAGCGCCTCGGTCATGGCCGTCGCGCCGACGGTCTCCACACCCCAGACACGGACGCCGGGACGCAGGGCCCGGAAGACCGCCGCGACACCGGCGATCAGCCCGCCACCGCCGATGCTCACGAGTACGTCGGTGAGCGCGCCGGAGGCGTCCGCGGTGTCGGTGTCCTCGACGAACTCCAGGCCGACGGTGCCCTGACCGGCGATCACCAGCGGGTCGTCGAAGGGGTGGACGAGGGTGAGACCCTCCTCCCGCAGCCGTTCGGTCAGTGCGAACGCCTCCGCCATGCCGTCCGTGAGCCGCAGCGAGGCCCCGGCCGCCTCGACGAGGTCGACGGCACGTCGCGGGGCGTTCCTCGCCATCACCACGGTCGCCTTGATGTGCAGTGCCGCGGCCATGTGCGCCAGCGCGATCCCGTGGTTGCCGCCGCTGACCGCGACGACGCCGGCCGCCCGCTCGGCGGGGGTGAGCGCCAGCAGTTTCGCCGTGGCGCCCCGGGCCTTGAACGAGCCGGTGCGCTGCAGCAGCTCCAGCTTCGTGGTCACGGGGACACCGAGCAGCTCGGACAGCCCCGGGCTCGGGACGGTCGGCGTCCGCACGACATGGCCGGCGATCGTCGCGGCGGCATGCCTGATCTCGTCTGTCCCGATCAACACGTGGGCACTCCGTTCGGGTGGTGCTTCGGCTTGCGGCCCCGGTGGGGGCAGGGTGGTGCGTTCGGCCGCGGACCCGGTGGGGGCCGGTCGCGCCGATCCCGGCGCCCTGAGAAGCCGGGGCTGAGCCCCCAGCCTTTCAGACCCGCGGCACCGTGGTACTTCAGGCCCTGCGGGGCCCGGGCTTTCGGGGGCGCGGGGACCTGCGCGAGAAGCCCCACCGGGCCCGCACCCGCAGTAGAGCCCCAGCCGTCCCGTCCCCCCGCGTCACCTCACCGCAGGCGATCCGCCCAGTCACCCGGCACCCGCCCGGCCGGGCCCGGGGCCGGCTGGTCCGTGGGATGGCTGAGCGGCGGTGCCAGGTCCGGCCCCGACTCGTACATCTCGGAGGTCTCGTAGTTCCAGAACCAGGACTCCCCGGGCTCATAGCTCCGCACGAAGGGATGTCCGGAACCACTCGCGTGCGCCGTCGCGTGCTGCGCGGGCGAGGAGTCGCAGCAGCCTACGTGACCGCACTGCGCGCAGCGCCGGAGGTGGAACCACCAGCCGCCGGCGGCCTCGCACTCCACGCAGCCGTCGCCGCTCGGCGGCACGGCGGGGTCGATGCCGGCGGGCGGCGTCATGAGGTCTCCTCGGACAGGTCGGGAGCGGGGAGCGGGCGGTCGTCGGGGTCGTCGGCGAGGGTGAGGTCGAGGTCCGCCGCCGGCGCCGTCAGCGGCAGGAACACCTGGAAGCGGGTCTCGCCCGGCCGGGACCGGACCTCGATGTGACCGTGGTGCTTGTTGACGACGATGCGCCAGGAGATGTCGAGGCCGAGCCCGGTGCCCTGCCCGACCGGCTTGGTCGTGAAGAACGGGTCGAAGATCCGGTCCCGGATGCCCGCCGGGATGCCGGGACCCGTGTCCTGGAACTCCACCAGCACCCGGTCACGGTGGTCGAGCGCCGTGCGTACCGTCAGCGTGCCCGCGCCGCCCGTCTCATTGATCGCGGAGACCGCGTTGTCGATCAGGTTCGTCCACACCTGGTTCAGCTCCCCCGGATAGGCGGGGATGCGCGGCAGCGTGCGGTCGTACTCCTTCACCACCTCGATCCGCTCGCCGATCTTCCCGGACAGCATCAGCAGGGTGCTGTCGAGGAGTTCGTGGACGTCGGCGTTCTGGTACGGCGCGCGGTCCAGCTGCGAGTACTGCTTCGCCGCGTCGACGAGCTGGGTGACACGGGTCGTGGAGTCCTCGATCTCGTTCATCAACAGCTCGGTCTCGACGGTGTAGTTGAGCCAGCGGACCGCGCCTTCGAGGGTGTGCTCGTCCACGGCGGCCGCGACCTGGTCCAGCCAGGCGCTGTCGAGCCCGGCCTGGACGAAGGTCGGCGCGAGCTGCCAGCCGCCCGCGATTCCGTGGTCGTCGAGCCAGTCCGAGAGCTCGTCCTCCCGGTCGGACGCCTCCAGCGGGCTGAGCGGGGTCGCCTTGGCCACCTGCTCGGCCGTCCGTTCCTGCAGGTCGACCAGCGACTCCAGCGTGGCCCGCTTGTACGGCCCGGCGGCGATGACCCCGAGCTTGTGCCGCATGCCGGCCACCCGCTCCCGCAGCGCGGAGGTGGCACGCACGGCCGCCGCGGCCGGGTTGTTCAGCTCATGGGTGAGCCCGGCCGACAGCGAGCCGAGCGCCAGCAGGCGTTCGCGCTGGTTGATGGTCCGCTGGGTGTTCTGATGGCCGAAGAACACGCCTTCCAGCAGGTGCACCGCCATGGGGAACCAGTCGCGCATGATCTGGGCGAAGGCGGCCGCGGGCAGGACATAGAAGCGGGAGGGGACGGTGACCCGCATGGAGCCCTTGTAGCGGGCCTGGTCCGCCTGGTCGCCGAGATACGCCTGGAAGGCACCCGCGTACACGCCGACCTGGGAGCTGCGGCTGACCTCCACGTCGTCGTCGCCGACCTGGCGGGACAACACGACCGTGCCCTCCAGGAGCACGAAGAAGCAGGTGGCCGGCTCGCCCTCCTGGTAGACGGGGCCGGGCTCGAACCGCTCCACCCGGCCCTCGCGGCACAGCCGGTCCAACTGCCCGTCGTCCAGCTTCTCGAACAGGAACAGCCTGCTCAGCTCGGCCCGGTCGCACGGCGACGGCTGCCCGCTCACGACGACGCTCCTGCGGGTGTCATGACTGCTCCAGATACCTGTGCACCAGCATCACGGCCATCGCTCCCTCTCCCACGGCGGACGCGACCCGCTTCGCGGACTCCGACCGCGCGTCCCCGGCGACGAACACGCCGGGCACATTGGTCTCCAGGTGGTACGGGGGCCGGTCCAGCTCCCAGCCCGGCGGCGGGCCCCCGTCGGCGGTCATGTCGGGCCCGGCCACGATGAACCCGCGCTCGTCGCGGAGCACGGTCCCCTCCAGCCAGTCGGTGTGCGGCTCGGCGCCGATGAACACGAACAGCCACTGGGCGTCGACGAGTTCCTCGCGCCCGCTCGCCAGGTCCTTGAGGGTCAGCTGCTCGAGCTGGTTCGTGCCGTGCGCGGCCTCGACGACCGTGCCGGGGCGCACGAAGATGTTGGGCGCCTCGGCGAGCTGCTGGATCAGGTAGTGCGACATCGACGCGGTGAGCGAGTCCCCGCGGACGAGCAGGGTGACCGACTTGGCGCCCCGCGAGAGGTACATCGCGGCCTGGCCGGCCGAGTTGGCGCCGCCGACGATGTACACGTCGTGGCCCTGGCAGCCGGCGGCCTCGGTGAGCGCGGAGCCGTAGAACACCCCGCAGCCGGTGAGGTCCGCGCAGCCCGGCGCGGCGAGCTGGCGGTACGACACGCCGGTCGCCAGGATCACGCTGTGCGCGGCGACGGCCGAGCCGTCGGAGAAGCGCACGGTCCGGGCCGCCCCGTTCACCTCCAGACCGCTCACCTCGCGGGCGGTGAGGATCTCCGCCCCGAACTTGGTGGCCTGGCGCCGGGCCCGGCCGGTGAGCTGCCCGCCGGAGACCCCGTCGGGGAAGCCCAGGTAGTTCTCGATGCGTGAACTCTGTCCGGCCTGTCCGCCCGTGGCCGACCTCTCCACGAGCAGGGTCCGCAGTCCCTCCGAGGCCCCGTACACGGCCGAGCCCAGCCCGGCCGGTCCGCCGCCGATGACCACCAGGTCGTAGAAGTCCTGGGCCGGTGTCGTGGCCAGCCCCACCCGCTCGGCCAGCTCCGGGTCCTCCGGCGCGAGCAGCGGTGTGCCGTCCGGGGTGACGACCAGCGGCAGCCGTCGCCCGTCCGCGCCGGCCGCCGCGAGCAGCCGCCGTCCCTCCGGTTCGTCCGACGAGAACCAGCGGTAGGGCACCTGGTTGCGCGCCAGGAACTCGCGTACGCCGGACGACCGCGCCGACCACCGGTGCCCGACCACCTTCGTGATGCCCACACAGCTGCGGTCGGCGGCCCGCCATGCCTGCAGCAGGTCGTCCAGGACCGGGTAGAGCTTCTCCTCCGGCGGGTCCCACGGTTTCAGCAGGTAGTGGTCGAGGTCGATGACGTTGATCGCGTCGATCGCCGCGCCGGTGTCGGCATAGGCGGTCAGCAGGACGCGCCGCGCGCCCGGATAGACGTCCAGGGCCTGTTCCAGGAACTCGATGCCGTTCATCTCCGGCATGCGGTAGTCGGCCAGGATCACCGCCACCTGGTCCCCGCGCAGCTTCAGCTCCCGCAGGGCCTCCAGAGCCGACCGCCCGGACTCCGCCCGCACGATCCGGTACGACTCGCCGTACCTGCGCCGCAGGTCCCGGGCCACCGCACGCGACACCCCGGGATCGTCATCCACCGTGAGGATCACGTTCCGCGCCGGACCGACCGCCTGAGTCATACGCCTCCACCCCGAGCCAATGGGCCCATCGTATGTTCGACCGTACGGGTTCGCTCGGTTTCCGCTCGGCCGCAGGCCGGAGCCCTTCGCCGGGGGTTCAGCTCCTGCGCGGGGCCAGTACGCAGAACTCGTTGCCCTCCGGGTCCGCGAGCACCACCCACGGCTCCTCGCCGCTCTGTCCGACGTCCGCGTGCCGGGCCCCGAGGGCGAGGAGGCGGCTGACCTCCGCGGCCTGGTCGTCGGGGCGGAAGTCGAGGTGCAGCCGGTTCTTGACGGTCTTCGCCCCCGGATCGCGTCCGAACAGCAGTCCGGGGAGGCGGTCCGGGGCCGGACGGATCTCGTACTCCTCGGGGGAGTCGTCGACGACGACCCAGCCGAGCGCCTGCGCCCACCAGCGCCCGAGGGCCGCCGGATCGGCCGCGTCCACCACCAACTGCTCCCACTCCAGAGTCATGCGGCGAGCGTAGTGAAGACTGGGCCCGTCAGCCATGTGACTACAGAGAGGTGGGCGATGACGACGCGCCCGATCACCGCCGCAGTGGACGGTACGCCCGAGAGCCTCGCCGCGCTGGCGTGGGCCGGCCGGGAGGCCGTACGCCGGGGCCTGGCGCTGCGGGTGGTGCACGCGTGGCAGTGGGAGCCGCACGAGGCGGTCGCCGTGGACCGGGACGGCCAGGCCCGGTGGGCCGAGGAGGCCCTCGACGAAGCGGCGCGAGGCGTTCGCGAGCGCCACTCTGGACTGGCGGTGACGACGGAACTACTGGAGGGCCCGCCGGTCGAGATCCTGGCCGGCGTCGCCGGCTCCGCCGAGGCGCTGGTGCTCGGCTCGCGCGGGCACGGCGCGGTGATCGGCTTCCTGCTGGGCTCCGTCGGACAGCAGGTGATCGTGGAGTCCCCGCGTCCCGTCGTGCTCGTCCGCGCCGAGGACAGCCCGGCGGGCGAGGCCGCCGGACGTGAGATCGTCGTGGGCCAGCAGGGCACGGCGGAGGACAGCGCCGACGTCCTGCGGTTCGCCTTCGAGTCGGCGGCGGCCCGCGGGGCGTCCCTGCGCGCGGTCCGGGCGTGGGCGCTGCCGCCGCTGTACGCCTACAGCCCCGGTTCGCTGAAGCTCCTCGACGAGGCCGGCGGCCTGGAGCCGTACGAGAAGAAGGCGCTGGCCGCCGCGCTGGAGCCGTGGCGGGAGAGGTTCCCCGAGGTGCCCGTCACCGAGCACGTGGAGATCGGCAGCGCCGGGCAGGTGCTGCTGTCCGTGGCGCACCGGGCACAGCTGATGGTGGTCGGGCGCCGCGCCCGCCGTACGGCCGTCGGGGCCCGGATCGGTTCGGTCACCCACGGGGTCCTGCACCACGCGCGCTGCCCGGTGGCCGTGGTCCCGCACGGGTGAGGGCGGCCGGCGGTCCCGGCCGCCCGGCGGCTCACATGGGGGTGACGTCCTCCGCCGGGGGCGGCAGCAGCGCCAGGGTCCTCGGCAGGACGTTGTCGATGTAGTCCTTCACCGCCATGTCCAGGCCGATGTCGTGCTGGGCCCGCTCGGACAGGTACCAGCGGTGTTCGAGGAGCTGGTGGTAGATCTCCGCCGCGTCCATCGAGCCGCGCAGTTCGAGCGGGACGGCCCGCACGGTCGGGCGGAACACCTCCCGCACCCAGCGGTGGGCCAGCACCTCGGGGCGGGCGCCGAGGGGGTCGCCCGGGGCGTAGTCGTCCTGGGTGGCCATCCAGCTCTCCAGGTCGTTCAGGAGGCGCCGGGCCTGGTTCTCCTCGGTGTCCAGACCGGTGAGCCGCAGCAGCTGCCGCTGGTGGTGCCCGGCGTCGACGACCTTGGGCACGAAGGTCACCGTGTCACCGTTGTCGGCGTGCTCGATCTGCATCTCGGCGACGTCGAAACCGAGTTCGTTGAGACGCCGGATCCGGCGCTCGATGTAGTGGTACTTCCCGGCCGGGTACACCGACCGGCGCGTCAGCTCCTCCCACAGCCCGTGGTAGCGCGAGCAGATCTCGTTGCCGAACTCGATGGGGTCCACCGAGGGGTGCAGCGCGCCGGACGCCTCCAGGTCCAGCAGTTCGCCGCTGATGTTCACCCGGGCGAGATCGAGGTCGTACTCGCGCTGCCCGGAGCTGAGCCGCGGGTGCAGATCGCCCGTCTCGGCGTCCACCAGGTACGCCGCGTACGCGCCCGCGTCCCGCCGGAACAGCGTGTTGGACAGCGAGCAGTCGCCCCACGCGAACCCGGCCAGGTGCAGCCGCACCAGCAGGACGGCGAGGGCGTCCATCAGCCGGTGCATGGTGGCCGGACGCATGGTCGTCTCGAACATCGAGCGGTAGGGCATCGAGCCGCCCAGGTGCCGGGTGATCAGCACCGACTCCAGGGGATCGCCCGCCTCGTCGAGCCGGCCGGTGACCACGCCGAGGGCGTCCACGGCCGGGATGCCGAGCCGGTCCAGGTCGCGCAGCAGCTCGTACTCGCGCAGGGCGGGCCGCTCGGCGAGTTCCTTGACGGCGACGACCTCGTCGCCGGCCCGGGCGTAGCGCACGACGTGCCGGGAGATACCGCGGGGGAGCGGCACGAGATGGTGCTCGGGCCACTCCTCCAGCGGCACGTGCCACGGCAGTTCCAGCAGCAGCGCAGGGTGTTCCGGGTTGGTGGCGCTGATCTGCAGTGCCATGGGTCCTGGTCCTCAGCCTTCGTCTCACGGTGGTGCGGAGTGCTCGTGGGGAAGCGGTTTCCCGCTGCCGCCCGGAGCATCTCCCCATCCGGAGGACCGTTTCGTCAACAGCCGCCCGATCCGTGGTCAGGCGGGAGTGGGAGCCGTCGGCTCAGGCTCCCGCCGTCCGAGCGCGGACCGGACGTTCCAGCCGCCCACGGCCAGGCACACCAGCCCGGTGCCGCCCGGGTACAGCCAGACGCCGTTGTCCCGCACGACGGCCGTGCTCGACGACGCGTCGTCCACGTAGGCGGGCACGAGCCCGGTGGGCCTGCTCGCGAACGTGGTGTCGACCTCGACCCTCGGGATGCGGAAGGAGCCGTCGCCGGCCCGGAAGGACCCCTCGCACGACCAGTCGTCGTCACCGTCCGACTCGGACACCTGGCACCGGCTGACCACGAACTGCCCGGCCACTCCGTTCAATTGCGTCTCCAGCCGGAGCAGCGCCGCTCCGAGCAGAAAGGCTCCGCCGCCGAGCGCCGTCACCGTGGTCAGCAGCTTTCTCGGCCCCATACGTGCCATGGATCGTCCCCCTGTTGGTTCTGTTCGGTTGTTCGTTCTGTTCGGTTCCGTACGGCGGTGCGGGCGGTGCGGCCGGTGCCGCGGTGCGGTCGTCACAGTCGTGCGGTCGTCACGGCGGTGGTCGGTACGGCGGTGGTCGGTACGGCGGTGCGGTCAGTGCCGGGCGCGGCGGAAGACGTCGTCGGAGTCCGAGTCGTCCCAACCCCCGGACTCCTCCGGCACACCGCGGCGGAGGGCCCGCGCCGAGGTCGCGTACATCGCCTCGATCTCCGCCTCGTACCGTCGCACGATCGCGTCCCGGCGCAGCTTCATCGACGGGGTGAGCAGGCCGTTGGCGAGATCGAAGGGCTCGGGCAGGATGCGGTAGACACGGATCGACTCCGCGCGCGACACCGTGCTGTTGGCCGCCGCGATCGCCCGCAGCACCTCCTGGCGCAGCGCGTTCTCCTCCCGTGCCTCCCGGCCCAGCAGCTCACCCGGCGCGGACAGCGACCCCCGCCAGTGCGCGAGGAACTCCGGATCCAGGGTGAGCAGGGCGCCCACGCACGGCCGGTTGTCGCCCACGACCACCGCCTGGTGGATCAGGGGATGCATCCGCAGCTGCTCCTCCAGCGGTGCCGGGGCCACGCCCTTGCCCCCGCTGGTGATGATGATCTCCTTCTTGCGGCCGGTGATCGACAGATACCCCTCGCTGTCCAGCCGTCCGATGTCCCCCGTGGCCAGCCAGCCGTCCTGCAGCGCGGCCCGCGTGCCCGCCTCGTCGTTGACGTAACCCTGGAACACCGAGGGCCCGTTGACCAGGATCTCCCCGTCCCGGGCCACCCGGATCTCCGTCCCCGGCAGCGGACGGCCCACGGTGCCGAACTTCTCCCGGCCCACCGGCTGGGCGGTGATGCCGCCGGCGGTCTCGGTGAGGCCGTACCCGTCGTGGACGAGGATGCCGATGCCGGCGTAGAACAGCGTGAGGTCGCGGTTGAGGGGGGAGCCGCCGGAGCAGCCGCCGCGCACCCGGCCGCCGAGAGCCCCGCGCATCTTGCGGTACACCGTCTTCTCGTAGAACGCGTGTTGCAGCTTCAGGTCCATGGCGGGGCCGGGGCCCGTGCCCAGCCGCTGCCGTTCGGCGGCGAGCGCGTAGTCCTGGGCGGTGCGTACCGCGCGCTCGAACAGCGGCCCCCTGCCGGCCTGTTGGGCCTTGCGCAGGAAGTTCTTGTAGATCTTCTCGAAGAGATAGGGCACACCGAAGAGGAACGTAGGCCGGAAGGACCGCAGAGCGGCGGACAGGGCCTCCTCGGTCGGCTCCGGTTCGTGCGCGAGGAGCAGCCCGCCGCGCAGACACATCCCCTGGATCATCAGGCCGTAGACGTGCGAGAACGGCAGGAACGCCAGGATCGCGGGCTGTTCGCCCGGCGCGGCGGTCGTCTGCCGCCACCCGGCGAGCAGGACGTCGCAGGGGCTGGCCAGGCTGCGGTGGGAGAGCGCGCAGCCCCGGGGGTGACCGGTCGTGCCGGAGGTGTACGCGATCACCGCCGTGGAGTCCGGCATCACGATGCGGCGCAGCGAGTCCACCGTCGCGTCCGGCACGTCCCGGCCGGCCTCGACGAGCCGCGGCAGGGAATCGGCGTCCAACTGCCAGACGTGGCGCAGCAGCGGCAGCTTGGCGCACACCGAACCGACCGTCATCACGCCCAGTTCGTCCTCGACGACCACGCCCACACAGCCCGCGTCCCGCAGGATCCACTCGATCTGGTCGCGCGACGACGTGGGACAGACCGGTACGATCTCGGCGCCCACGGCCCACAACGCGACGGCGAGCAGCGTCCACTCGTACCGGGTGCGGGCCATCACGGCGACCCGGTTGCCCGGCCGGATCCCGGAGGCGATCAACCCCTTGGCCAGATCGGCCACTTCGTCCCGCGTCTCGGCCGCGCTCACCCGGGTCCAGGTGCCCGGGAAGGCGGGGTCGCGGCGCGCGATCTGCGGCAGCGCGGGATCACGGTGTGCCGTCTCGAACAGCGGATCGGCCAGCCCTCCGGCCATGACCGGCCCCGTCGGTGGAGCAAGACCGAAGTTGCCCATGCGACGCTCAGAACCTTCCCTGCACGCGACCTCGCCGAGCGGTGCGCCAACCGGCGGTGATCGAACGTAGCGTACGGCCACGGCGTCGCGCGCGGGGAATCGGCAAGTCGGCCGCCGCCCCATCCGCACTGTGGGCCGTGGACGTGATGTGCGGCACGTGCGCACCCGCCCGCGCGAGGCCCTCCCGGCAATCGTCGCTGCACACGGCTTGATCACCTCTGACCGGCGGTAATGCGTCGAACCCGGACGTCCGACGGGTGTGGCACTGTGGTGCGCGCGAACGCGGGAGAGGTCCCGCCGATGTGGAGAGGTGGACGGTGCGCGAGCCCAATGTGATCGGGGACTGGCAGGAGTACGACGGTGACCTGGCCGGCCTGCGCGTGCGCGTCCACCAGGTCGAGTGCGCCGAACCCCCACGGGGCCGCGACGACGCCGCCGAGGGCCTCGCGTACTTCCGGTTCCGGGTGACGGTGGAGAACCGAGGCGCCGAACACGTCGGCCTGCACCTGGAGGACGGCCAGCTCGACATCCGCACCGGCCCCGACGGCGAGAGCGCCTTCCTCGACTGGCGCAACTCCCGGTTCATCGAGGGCTTCGACCTCTACCCGCTGCGCCGCGCCACCTCCGTGCTCTACGCGGCGGCTCCCGAGGCCCACCTCACGCAGTTCGACATCCAGGTCCAGCTGCGGGTCGACGAGGAGTGGACCGAGCGGTACCTGTGGTCCGGCGGCATCGGGATCGACGAGGACCTCCTCGACCCGGCGGCCGGCCCGGGCCGGGAGGGCATCGCCGGGCAGATCAGCGCGTTCCTGCACGAGGAGGCGGAGCGGGGGGCGGCGGGCTGAACCCCGCCCCGGGGCTCACCCGGTGCCGGCGGGCGTGCGGTGGCGGTCCCGGGCGCCGGGGAACAGCCGCTTCAGCAGCGGCCAGGCCAGCAGTACGGCGATGATCGCGTACACCGTCACCGAGAACGGCGTGTTCACCAGGCCGGTGACGCTGCCGTCGCTGATCTGGAGGGCGCGGCGCAACTGCTGCTCGGCGTTCGGGCCGAGGATCACGCCGATGACGGCCGGCAGCACCGGCAGCCCGTAGCGGCGCATGCCGAACCCGATCAGGCCGATGATCAGCAGGATCACGAGGTCGATCACCTCACCGCCGACCGCGTAAGCGCCGACCGCGGCGAAGAAGAGGATGCCCGCGTAGAGGTACGGGCGCGGGATGCGCAGCAGCTTCGCCCACAGCGGGGCCAGCGGCAGGTTGAGCGCGAGCAGCAGCACCATGCCGACGAAGAGCGAGGCGATCAGGCCCCACACCAGGTCGGGCTCGCGTTCGAAGAGCAGGGGGCCCGGCTGGATGCCGTACTGCTGGAAGGCGGCCAGCATGACCGCCGCGACCGCCGTGGTCGGCAGCCCGAGGGTCAGCATGGAGACCAGGGTGCCCGCCGCCGAGGCCGAGGCGGCCGACTCCGGGCCCGCGACGCCCTCGATGGCGCCCTTGCCCCAGTCGTCCGGGTGCTTCGACAGCCGCTTCTCGGTGACGTACGACAGGAACGTGGGGATCTCGGCGCCGCCCGCCGGGATCGCGCCGAACGGGAAGCCGATGAACGGGCCCCGCAGCCACGACCGCCAGCTCCGCCGCACATCGGCGCGGCCGAGCCACGGACGGCCCACCGGTATCGGCTCGGGCGGACTGCGCCGCAGATGGGCCGCGACCCACAGCGCCTCGCCGATGGCGAACAGACCGACCGCGACGATCACCACGTCGATGCCGTCGGCGAGCTGGAGGGAGCCGAAGGTCAGACGCTGCTGGCCGGTCATCTGGTCCAGCCCCACCAGGCCGATGGTGAGACCGATCAGCAGGGAGGCGAGTCCGCGGATCCGGGAGGAGCCGAGGACGGACGTCACGGCGATGAACGCCAGCACCATGATCGCGAAGTAGTCCGGGGCGCCGATGTCCACGGCCAGGTCGGCGACCGTCGGCGCGAGCGCCACCAGCAGGAGCGTGCCGACCATGCCGCCCGCGAAGTGCCCGACGGCGGCCGCCGCGAGCGCCTGCGCGCCGCGCCCGGACCTGGCCATCGGATGCCCCTCCATGGCCGCGACCACGGCCGCGCTCTCCCCGGGGGTGTTGAGGAGGATCGAGGTGGTGGATCCGCCGAACATCGCGCCGTAGTAGATGCCCGCGAACATGATGAACGCGCCCACCGGGTCCAGCCCGTACGTCACCGGCAGCAGCAGCGCGACCGCCATGGCGGGCCCGATACCGGGCAGCACACCGATCGCCGTGCCCAGCAGCACACCGACCGCGGCCCACAGGATGTTGACCGGCGTCAGGGCCGTGCCGAAGCCGTCCAGGAGGGAGGTGAGGGCGTCCATGTCACAGCACTCCCATCAGCGGGCCGCCCGGCAGCGGCACCCCGAGCAGGTTGTCGAACAGGACGTACGTGACCAGGGAGACGACGGCCGCGATCAGCGGGTCGCGGTCCAGGTGCCGGCTGCCGAGCGCGTAGGCCGCGCCCCAGAACAGCAGGGCGCCCGCCACGGGGAAGCCGAGCGGTTCGATGAGGACGGCCGCGCCGAGGAACACCCCGGCGAGCAGCAGCACCGTGCGCCAGTCGGCGGGCTCGGACAGGTCGATGTCCTCGCCCCCCTCGGCCTGGCCCCGGCCGCCCCGCACCACGTCCACCGCGAGCAGCGCGGCGATCACCAGCAGCCCGGCGCCGACCACGACCGGCACGGTCCTCGGCCCCACCGGCCCGCGCTGGGCGATGTCGACGTCCATGGTCAGCGCGTCGGTCAGGACCAGGACGCCGAGGGCAAGCAGCAGGACACAGACCCCCAGTTCGGAGTGGTCGCGCAGCCAGGTGCGGCGCTCGGCGGACGGCGGGGGAGTGCCGGTGGTTTCGGTGTCCGTCGTCACAGCCCCAGCTCCTTCAGCACCGACACCACGCGTTTGTCCTGGGCGTCCAGGAACGCGCCGAACTCGTCGCCGGTCAGAAAGGCGTCGTCCCAGCCGTGTCGCTTCAACGACTGCCGCCACTGAGGTGAGTCGTGCAGTTCCTCGATCAGCCGGGTGAGTTTGCCGCGCTGGGCGTCGGTGAGACCGGGCGGGGCCACGATGCCGCGCCAGTTGGTGAAGTTCACGTCGTAGCCCGCCTCCTGGAGGGTGGGCGCGTCCAGCCCGGCCACCCGCTTCGGGCCCGTCACCGCGAGCAGCCGCAGCTCGCCCGCCCTGATCTGGTCCAGGTACTCGCCGACCCCTGACACCCCGAAGGCGACCTTGTCGCCGAGGATCGAGGCGAGCAGTTCGCCGCCGCCGTCGAAGGGGACGTAGTTGACGTCCTTCGGCGCGATCCCCGCGGCCCGCGCCATCAGCATCGGCGCCAGATGGTCCGGCCCGCCCGGCGCCGACCCGCCGCCCACCGGCAGCTCGCCCGGGTCCTCCTTCCACGCCCCGATCAAATCGTCGACCGTCTTGTACGGCGAGTCCTTCGCGACCACCACGACGTCCTGCTCCTCGGTGAGGCGGGCGATCGGTGTGGTGTCGGCGAGCGTCTTCGGCGCGTCGTTGGAGCGGACGGCGCCCACGACGCCGAGGCCCATCGACATCGCGAGCCTGCCGTTGCCGTGCTCGCCGACCAGCCGGCTCAGACCGACCGTGCCGCCGGCCCCGGGCAGGTTGAACACCTCGATGTTGTGGGTGAGCCCGGCTTCCTCGGCGTTCTTCGCGGCCGTCCGGGCCGTGATGTCGTAGCCGCCGCCGGGCGTGTTCGGCACCATGAAACGCAGGCCCGGGATCTGGGTGCCGGTCTCGCCGCCGCTGCCGGTCGTCAGCAGCGGCGGCCCCACGAGCACGAGGGCGGCCGCCCCGAGCAGGGCGAGGGGGGTGCGCAGCCGCACGAATGCCACCACCTGTCGGTCGGGTCGAGGGGGGAAGGTGACCTGGGCCACATCGTGCCCGCGTGGGGCGGAGCTGACTCGGTTGCGCAAACAACGGTGGTTGTGGTCGTAGTGGTCACGGCCCCTGTCACCGTATGAGCACGTCCCGCACACCTCCCTTTCCCGGATCGGGACCGGGCGCCATGATTGTGCGACCCACCGCACAGGCCGGCGCCCGAGCCGCCTGACAACGTGTCGGCACGAGAGAAGAGTCCGTCGTGGTGTTCCGCCGCCATACCCTCGCAGGCGAGATGCTGGTCCTCCAGCTCGCCATCGTCGTGGTGGTGCTGCTGGCGGTCGCGGCGGTCTCGCTCACGCAGTCGGCGGCCACCTTCAACCGGGTCGAGGGACGCCGGGTCACCGCCCTCGCCGAGCAGCTCGCCGCGAATCCCCTGGTCCGTGACCGGCTCGCCCAGCCCGTCGCGCACGAGGTGCTGGCGCCGCTGGTGAACTCCGTCCAGACCCAGTCGGGGGTCACGTCCGTCACGGTCGCCGACGTCGACGGCCGCATCGTCAGCTCCACCGACCCCACCGTGATCGGCGACACGATGCCCGCCGACGAGGGCGCGGTGGCGGGCCGTGGCTGGTCCGGCCCGCTGACCTTCGACGGCAACCGCGAACTGGTCGCCCAGGTCCCCGTGCTCGGCGCGACGGTCGACGACCTGGGCCGGCTGCTGGGCACGGTGATGATCGGCGAGGCCGCCCCGACCGTGTGGCAGCGCCTCAGCGGAGCCTCCTCCTACCTCCTCGCCTACCTCGGCATCGCCAGCGGCCTCGGCCTCGCCGGTTCCTGGCTGCTGGCCCGGCGCGTCAAACGGCAGACCCTCGGCCTGGAACCGCAGGAGATCGCCGGCCTCGCGGAACACCGCGAGGCCATGCTCTACGGCATCGCCGAGGGCGTGATCGCCCTCGACCCCCAGCACCGGCTCACCCTCGCCAACGAGATGGGCCGGCGCCTGCTCGACCTGCCCGGGGACTGCGTCGGCAAGAGCCTGGCCGACCTCGGCGTGGAGGGGCGGCTGCGGGACGTCCTGGTGGGAGCGCAGGAGGCGGGGGGCGGCGTCCGCGACGGCGGGACGAGCGCCGGCGGAGGCGTGACCCGGGCTCGTGAGGGGGGTGCGGGGAGCCGCGGTGACGACGCCGCGGCCGACCGGCGGGACGAGGTGGTCGTCCGCCGGGGCCGGGTGCTGGTGATGAACCGGATGACCGTCACCAAGGACGGCCGCCATCTCGGCTCCGTCACCACGCTGCGGGACCGCACCGAGCTGGCCCGGCTCGAACGGGAGATCGGCTCCTTCCGCAGCTCCGCCGAACTGCTGCGCGCCCAGGCCCATGAGTTCGCCAACCAGCTGCACACCATCTCCGGACTCATCCAGATCGGCGAACAGGACGAGGTCGTCCACTACATCCGCGCGCTGAGCCGCCACCGCCACTCCCTCGACGTCACCCTCAGCCGCCGCGTCCGCGACACCGCCGTCGCCGCCCTGCTCACGGCGAAGACCTCCCTCGCCGCCGAACGCCGGGTCACCCTGCGCATCTCGGAGAGCACCGCGCTCGACCGGCTCGCCCCCGCGGACGCCGCCGACGTGGCGACCGTCGTCGGCAACCTCGTCGACAACGCCGTGGACGCGGCCGCCACCACGACCGTCCCCGACGGCCACGAGGCATGGGTCGAGGTGGAACTGCGCCAGGACGCCTCCAGCGTGGAGATCGTCGTCCGTGACTCGGGTCCCGGCGTGGCCCCCGAACTCGCCCGTGAGGTCTTCTCCCACGGCTTCACCACCAAGGCCGCGCGCGAAGGCGAACGCGGCATCGGCCTGGCCCTCACCCGCCTGGTCTGCGAACGCCACGGCGGTGAGATCTCGGTGACCAACACCCCCGACGGGGCCATGTTCACCGCCCGCATGACCGTCAGCCACCTCGCCGACGCGGTGGCGGAAGGAGCGCCCCGATGAGCGGCACGAACGGCACGAGCAGCCCGCCCGGCACGATCGACGTGCTCGTCGTCGACGACGACTTCATGGTGGCCCGGGTCCACCGCACCTTCGTCGAACGCGTCGAGCCCTTCCGCGTCGTCGGTGTCGCCAGCACCGGCGAACAGGCGGTGCTGGCCGTCGACGAACTCCGCCCCGACCTGGTCCTGCTCGACCTCTACCTGCCCGACGGCTTCGGCCTCGACGTCATACCCCGGCTGCGCACCGCCGGCCACGACTGCGACGTCATGGTCATCAGCGCCGCCCGGGAGGCCGACAGCGTGCGCGGAGCGGTCCGCCACGGCGTCGTCGACTACCTCCTCAAGCCCTTCGAGTTCGAGGAACTGTGCTCCCGGCTCCAGCGGTACGCGGCCCAGCGCGGCCGCCTGCTCACCACCGTCGTCCGCGGCCAGGCCGACGTCGACCGCGTCCTCGCCGGAGCCGCCGCACCCGCCTCGGCGGCCGGCGCCCTGCCCAAGGGCATGAGCGTCGAGACCGCCGAACTCATCGAAGGCACCCTCCGCGGCACCGACGGCAGCCTCTCCGCCACCGAGTGCGCCACCCTCACCGGCATCTCCCGCGTCAGCGCCCGCCGCTACCTGGAGTACTTCCACGGCATCGGCAGCGCGGACGTCTCCCTGCGCTACGGAGTGGCCGGGCGGCCGGAGCGCCGGTACAGCTGGCGGTTGTGACGGCCCCGCACCGGCCCCGGCGGCCCCCCGGCACTACAGCCCCAGGTGCCGTCGCACGACGTCGACGACCTCCCCCGGCCGGTCGTTGAGGAAGAAGTGGCCGCCGGGGAACACGCACACCTCCGTCGGCCCGTCGGTGTGGTCCGCCCAGGCCCGCGCGTCCGCCACCGGGGTCACGGGATCGGCGTCACCGGTGAGGACGGTGACCGGGCAGGCCAGCCGGTCGCCGGGGCGCGGCTCGTACGTCTCCAGGGCCGTGTAGTCGCCGCGCAGGGCCGGCAGGACGAGCCGGAGCAACTCCTCGTCCTCGAAGACCTCGCTGCCGGTGCCGTTCAGCGCGCGGACGGCCGCCAGCAGCCCCGCGTCGCTCGCCCGGTGCAGGCTCCTGCGTTCCCGGATCACCGAGGGAGCGCGCCGACCCGACACGAACAGCCGGACCGGGGCCCGGCCGGCCGCCTCCAGCCGCAGCGCCGCCTCGTGGGCGACCACCGCGCCCATGCTGTGGCCGAAGAGGGCGAGCGGACGGTCGTCGTCCCCGCCGACGGCCTCGACCACCCGCTCGGCCAGCTCCCGGACGCTCGTCGTCGGCGGCTCGGCGTACCGGTCCTGGCGCCCCGGATACTGGGCGGCCAGCACATCGGCCCGCGGGGCCAGGGCACGCGCCATGGGCAGGTAGGAGCCGGCCGAGCCGCCCGCGTGCGGGAGGCACAGCAGCCGGACCGCCGCTTCGGGGGCGGGCCGGTAACGACGGATCCACGCGCCGCCGTCGACCGCTGAGGTCATGAACCCACTCGCTTTCCGATTCCCAGTCGCGCTTCCGGCGTCGGTACGCGTTCCAGCACACCGCCCGCGAAGACGTCGTACAGGGGCAGTGTCTCCAGGTGGACGTACCCGATGTGGCAGTCGCAGACGGACAGCGGGCACGGGCGGGGCGCGAGCGCCGCACGGAAGGAACCGTCGTAGAGGTTGCCCAGCTCCGCCTTGACGAAGTGGCAGCGCCGCACCGTCCCCTCGCCGTCCACCGACACGACCGTCGAACCCGTACGGCAGGCGCGGCCCGCCGAGCGGTGCGGATGACGGCTGAAGGGGAAGAGGGGATCGAGCCCGCTCCACACCGCCGCCTCCTCGTCGCTGTAGGTGTGACCCTCGGCGGCGTTCACCCACAGGTACACCTCCTCCGGCAGCTCCCCGCGCAGCCGCCGGGCGTGCTCCAGATGCTCGGGCAGCCCGACGATCCCCACGCTGAACCGGATACCCGTCCCGGACAGCCGGCGCGTCTTGTCGAGGAACCGCTCGTACGGGGTCTGCCCGGGGTGGTACGTGCACCACAGGGCCACCGTGTCCCGGTCGGCCCGCGTCAGCCACTCCGTGCGGCAGCTGAGGTTCGTCTGGATCGCCACCCGGTCGATGTGCGGCTCGTGGGAGAGGCCGACCAGCGCCTCGCGGTACCAGGAGCGGGTCAGCCCCTCGCCCCACGGTGTGAAGAGCACCGACAGCCGGTCCCCGCCCTGGGCCCGGGCCCAGGTGGTGAAGCGGTCCAGGGCCGCGCGGTCGGCCCGCAGCCGGTCCGGGGAGTCGCGGCGCTTGGCGAACGGGCAGTAGGGGCAGTCGTAGTCGCAGGAGGCGAGGGGGCCCCGGTACAGGATCGTCAGGTCCATGGGCTCCGTCACCTCAGCTCGTACTCGGCCATCGCGGCCCGGACGGCGGGGGAGAAGAAGCCGGGCCCGATGGCGTCCGAGTGGGCCAGCCCCTCGTCGGACAGGCGCAGCAGCCCCTCGCCCGCCTCCGCCAGCCAGCCGCGCCCGGCCAGCAGCTCCAGCTCCGCGGGGAAGTCCGCGTACGGGTCCGATCCGAACCGCCGCCGGTAGTCCGCCACCGGCATCCCCCGGGCCTGGAGCAGCGACTGCAGCAGATGACGCCGCCGCGCCTCGTCCTCGTCGACCGCCCGGCCGTGCACGGCGCGCCCGAAGTCCTCGGTGGCGGTGTAGTCGTCGATGATCGTCCGGATCCGGCTCATGCCGACCGCGTAGTCGAAGGAGTAGTGCAGCCTCGACGTGTACGACCGGGCGCCGCAGCCCAGGCCGATCATGCCGTCGGTCTGGCAGGCGTGGTCGTCCGGGCCCTGCGCCGGCGCGTCCGTGCGGCGGAACATCCGCATGGAGACCTGCTCGTAGCCGTGCGCGAGCAGATGGTCCAGGCCCTCGCGGTAGCGCCGCAGCCGGCTCTCGTCCCACTCGCGGTCCGCGACCGCCGGGTCCGCGTGGCGCCCGAGCCCCGTCAACGGCCGGACGTACAGCGGATAGAGATAGATCTCCTCCGGCCGCCAGGCGAGGGCCGCGTCGAGGGACAGCCGCCAACTGGCCGCCGTCTGCCCGTCGATGCCGTAGATCAGGTCGATGTTGAGGACGGGCAGGGCGGCGTCGCGGATCCGGGCGAGCGCCGCCTCCACGTCGGACCGCCGCTGCGGGCGTACGGCCGCACGGGCCTCCTCGGCCACGAAGCTCTGCACACCGAGGCTCAGCCGTGTGGTGCCCCGCTCGGCCAGGACCGCCAGCCGGTCGGCCGTCGCCGTGGCGGGGGACGCCTCCACCGACAGCGGGATCGCCCGCAGGTCCGCGCCCAGGTGCCGCTCGGCGATGTCGCACAGCCGCTCCAGCTCGGCGGCCTCCAGATAGGTCGGCGTGCCACCGCCGAAGGCGGCGTTGGCGAACCGCACCGGCTCCGCGTCCCCGAGAGCCTCCCGCACCGCGATCGCCTGCCGTTCGAGGGCGTCGAGATAGCGGCCGGTCAGTCCGTCGGGCGCGCCGATGCGGGTGAAGAGGTTGCAGAAGCCGCACCGCACCTCGCAGAACGGGATGTGCGCGTACAGCGACAGCGCCTGCCGGGACTCCCCGGCCCACAGCTCCGCCAGCCGCGGGGCCCCGGGCAGCTTCCGGTACGCCGTCTTGTGCGGGTAGGCGTACACGTAGTGCTGATAGGGGCGCCGCGACGCGGGGGTGTCGATGTCGGTCACGGTGACGGTCATGCGGACGGCTCCAGGAAGAAGTGGCTGTAGGGGACGGTCCACACGGCCTCGTGACCGAGCCGGTGTCCGGTGTAGCCGTCCTCGCCGTAGGTGGTTCCGTGGTCGGAGCAGACGACGGCGAAGCAGCGGCGCCGCGAACTCATCGCGGTGAAGAGCCGCCCGATGTGCCGGTCGACGTACTCCAGGGCCGCCGCGTGCGTGACCAGGCTGTCGCCCGCCTCCCGGGTGGCGCCCGGCAGATGGAACCAGTTGGGCTGATGCAGCGCCGAGGCGTTGAGGAACAGGAACAGCCGCTGTCCGGCGGGCAGTTCGGCAACGATCCGTTCGGCGCGGGCCACCTGGGACTCGAAGGACGTCGGGGACGCCACGGAGAACTCCGGCTCCCAGTGGCTCTCCTGGAACAGGTCCGGCAGGACGCTGCCGAGGGCCCCCTGCTTGTTGAAGAAGCCGACACCGCCGACGCACACCGTGCGGTAGCCGTGCTCGGCCAGCGCCGACACCAGGTCGGGGCTGTCGAAGACGAACGTGCGGCCCGCGGTCGTCTCGCTGCCGGCGAACCGGCCGGCGAAGAGCCGCGGATGCGGTCCCGGCGTCGCCGGGGTCGGCAGGAAACCCGCGAACATCGCCTGGTGCGAGGCATAGGTGAAGCTGCCGGGCGCGTGCCGCTTCTCCCAGGCGCCGCCCGGCAGACGACCGGCCAGGTTCGGCAGCCGGCCCGCCGCGGCCAGCTCCGCCGCCACGTCGTACCGCAGGGTGTCGAGGGTGAGCAGCAGCAGGTCGTCGCGGCCCACGACCTCGTTCATGTCGGGGGCGCCGGCCGGGTCAGAAGGGTGCATGGTCGTTCCTTGCGTGGGGGTGGTGCGAGGGGGTCGTGCGGGAGGGGCCCGGGGACAGGGCTGCGCGCACGGCGGCGAGCTGCGCCGCGTAGGTGTCCAAACCCTCCGCCGGGCCGCCGGGCAGCCCGGTCAGCCGGGGCAGCAGATCACCGAACGCGTTGACCTCGCCCACGGCGAACCGGCGCCAGCCGATCGCCGGGAGCAGGTCCACGCCGACGCTCAGCGTGCCGGGGAAGCAGGCGGCGGCCCGCTCGCAGATGTCGAGCGCCTGCCGCCAGCGGTCGCCCGCCGCCTCCACGACCGACGTGAGATCGCCCCGCGCCCCGCCCAGATGGAGATTGGTCATGGGGAAGCGGCTGGTGCGCACGACGGCGTGCGTGGCCCGGCCCGCCACGACCAGCACCCGCAGATCGGCGGACCTGCCGTGCGCGGACGCCTTCGGCAGCCAGCGCTCGATGTGCAGGCCGTCGGCCGCGAGCACGTCGACGATGCCGGCGATCTCCCGCTCGTGCGAGTAGCGCCGCACACGCAGCGAGTTGTGCAGCCGGAGCGGGGCGCGCAGCCCGCCGTCGGCGGCGACCTCCACGGAGGTGGTGGCCCTGATCCGCCCGCTCGCCGACGACTCCACGGCCAGCACCCCGGACGCTGAGGACCCGTGGGCCGGCTTCACGAAGACCCGCGGCATGCCGTGCTCCCGCATCGCCGCCCGCACGTCGTCCCAGCCGCGCACCGGCCACGCGCCGCCCGAGGTGGGCGACGGGGGCACCGGGACGCCCGCCGCGTCGAGCCGGGCGTGGCACAGCCGCTTGTCGAACAGCACCGGCAGATCCGCCGGATCGTCCAGTCGCAGCCCGCCCCGCAACGACCCCACCGCGGCCAGGAAACGGCCGTACCAGGTGGCCGAGCCCTCCACCCGGGTGGGATCGCCGACGCCCCGCAACAGCCGGTCCACCTCGGCGTTCTCGCCCGGCGAGTCCAGCCGTACGACCTCGTCGTCGGCGAACACGTGGCCGCCGTCGCGCAGCACGTCCCGCCACTCGACGACCCGCGGCGTGCCCACGCCGGCCGCCTCGGCCGCCGCGCGGAACAGCCCGACCCGCCGGTTCTCCCCGTTTCCGACGACCACCCACCGGTACGGGCCGGGACCCGCCCCCGCCGCACCGCTCCAACCGGACATGCCGCCCCCCTTCCGACCGTGACCGTCTACGCGCTCACTCGCCCACCGCGACGAACCGCCAGACCGTGCCGTCCTCCTCCTCGTCCGACTCGGCGTCGTCGGCGTCGGCGTCGACCTGGACCCCCTCGGCCTCCAGGGAGTCCCGGAGGCGGTCGCGTATCGCCGGGCTCAGGTAGTTGTGGTGCAGGTCCAGCGTGGTGAGGTGGGTCAGCGGCTGGCCCGTGAGCAGCGCGGTCGCCCCGTCGTCGGTGAGGACGCCCATCGACACGTCCAGGACGTCGAGGCGGGCCACCACGGGAGCCGAGGCCAGGGCCACGCAGATCTCGTCCTGCATCTCGCTGTTGCGCAGGGCCAGGTGCTTGAGGGCCGGCAGGCGGGTGCCGGCGAGGATCGGCGCGAGGTCGGCGGCCTCGCAGTCGCCGCCGTACTCGGACGTCCCCAGCCACAGGTCCAGCTCGACCAGGGCCGGCAGGTCGCTGCCCGCGACACCCCGGACGGCTTCCACGGGCATGCCGCCGGTCTCCACCGTCAGCGAGCGCAGCCGCTCGTGCCGCAACGCCGGGAAGCCGAGGCCCTGGCCGCCGCGCACACCGAACTCCTCCAGCTCGGGGAAGGCGTCCAGCAGCGGGCCGACGTCGCCCTGGTTGATCCAGGAGATCTCGCACTCCTCCCCCACGATGTCGCCGAGGAACAGGGCGCGCAGCGCGGGCAGCCGGTCCTTCGCCGCGATCAGGGCCTCGACGATCGCCTCGGGGCCGTTGTCGTAGGCGTCGCTCCAGGCGCCCACGACCAGTGCCCGCACCTTCTCGGTGCCGACGGAGGCCAGGAACCGGGCGAACGCCTCCTCCCACGACTCCTCGCTGTCGTAGGACTCCACCGCGATGCTCCAGGCCACCGACTCGGGAGCGGGCAGGTGCCCGGCCCCCTCCAGGCCCTTCACCGACTTGGGGAAGCGGTGGACCGGCAGGCCGTGGAACTCCTCCAGATGGCTCCCGATGGTCATGTGCGCCCCGCCCCTTCGTTCCATGTCCATGGGCGGCGCCGGGCCTGTGCCCGGTCCGCCCGTCTCGCACCCGGAGCGCACGGCGCCGCCGGGTAGGGGAGTTCTACCAAGTCCGACCGACAACGTGTGCGGCGGACCCCTGTCCTGTGGACGAACAGTGGTCCGCGCCCCGGCGGACGGGCGTGCGCGGACCGATTGTCAGTGGTCGGCCCTACGGTCCTGTCGTGGCACAGCGAGTGCCCGACGGGAGGGAGACCCATGTACCGGCAAGGAGACGTCCTCATCGCGCCGTTGGCGCGGAGCGCCGTGCCCGGCGACGCGCTCGACGCCGCCTCGGAGCCCCGCGACGGGCGCGGGCGGCTCGTCCTCGCCCTCGGCGAGGTCACCGGCCACGCCCACGCCGTGGTCGGCCCCGGCCGGCTCGTCCGCGAGGCGGGCGCGTTCGGGCCGATGCTGCTGCACGTGCCGGAGGGTGCCCGCGTCGTCCACGAGGAGCACGCTGCCATCTCCCTGCCCAAGGGCTGGTACCGGGTCGTGCGGCAGCGGGAGTACGTACCGGGCTCGGTGCGGATCGTCGCCGACTGAACCGGCGGGGCGGAGGGCGGCCGTGGCGTGCGGCGGCCCGCGGGAACGGACATACGGGATCCAGGAGGAACGGCGTGACGGAACGGACGAGTTGGCGGGCGGTGGCGGCGGCCACCGGGGCGGGCGACCGGGCACGGGCCGAGGCGGGCGTGCGCCTGGCCTACCGGCGGGCGGGGCTGCCGGAGCCCGGACGGATCGTGTGGGCCCGCTCGCCCCTGGAGGCGGTGCGCCTGCTGTCGGGAGCGCCGGCGCAGGACGGCCAGGCGCTGCCCGCCACCGGGGCGAGCGTGCGGGACGCGGTCCGCAACAGAGCCGTCGCCGCCGAACGGGCCCGGCTGCACACCCGGCTGGGCCCCACCGGCTGGAGCGCGCACTGGAGTGCGACGGGCGCCGGCCTGTGGGAGACGACCCGTCCGTTGATCGACCGCGTCCGCACCGGAGTCGTCGAGGCCCTGGCCCCCACCGGCCGCAAGGAGGAGACCGGCATCCGTCTGCTCCTCCTGGACGCCGTCCTCGGCCAGCACGACGCGGCCTGGCTGTCCGCGTTCGACACGGCCCCGGGCCTCGACGGACTGGCCGAGGTGGCCCGCACGGCCGGCTGGTGGTGGCCGTACGAGAACGTCGCCGTCGTCACCGAGCGGCCCGTGGAGCTGCACCGCGACGAGGCGGGGCGGCTGGACCGGGGTGACGGGCCCGCGCTCGCCTACGCCGACGGATTCGCCCTGCACGCCTGGCGCGGGCTGCCCGTCCCCGGCGCCTTCCTCGACCGGCTGGGCTCGCTGACCCCGGCGGAGATCCGGGCGGAGGAGAACGCGGAGCTGCGCCGCGTGATGCTGGAGTTCTACGGCTACGACCGCTATCTGGAGGAGTCCGGCGCGAAGCCGGTGCACCGTGACGAGACGGGCGTGCTGTGGCGCATAGCCCTGCCGGGCGACGAGGACGTGGTGATGGTCGAGGTCGTCAACTCCACGCCGGAGCCGGACGGCACGAGCCGCACCTACTGGCTGCGGGTGCCGCCCGCCACGACCACGGCCCGCGCAGGGGTGGCCTGGACGTTCGGGCTCAGCGCCGAGGCGTACGAGCCGCTGCGGCAGACCTGAGCCGGGCCCGCCGGGGTCACTCGAACCGTGAGGTGTCGCCCGCGCCCTTGCGGATGATCTCCGCCTCGCCGCTGGAGAAGTCGATGACGGTCGTCGGCTCCGTGCCGCAGTCCCCGGAGTCCACCACCGCGTCGACCAGGTAGTCCAGGCGTTCCTTGATCTCCCAGCCCTGGGTCAGCGGCTCCTCCTCGTCGGGCAGCAGCAGGGTGCTGGAGACGAGCGGCTCACCCAGCTCGGCGAGCAGGGCCTGGACCACGCGGTGGTCGGGAATGCGCACCCCGACGGTCTTCTTCTTGGGGTGGAGGAGCTTGCGGGGCACCTCCCGCGTGGCGGGGAGGATGAAGGTGTAACTGCCGGGCGTCGATGCCTTCACGGCGCGGAACACGTCGTTGTCGACGTGGACGAACTGGCCCAGCTGCGCGAAGTTCTCGCACACCAGGGTGAAGTGGTGGCGGTCGTCGAGCTGCCGGATCGTCTTGATCCGCTCGATGCCGTCACGACTGCCCAGCTGGCACCCCAGGGCGAAGCAGGAGTCCGTCGGATAGGCGATCAGCCCACCCTGACGAATACTGTCGGCGACCTGCCCGATGGCACGCGGCTGGGGGTTGTCGGGATGCACGTCGTAGTACTTGGCCATTGGACGAGCTTATGCCCCCGGAGTCGCGGGCCCCTGAAAGGGGCGCGGGGAACTGCGCGGCCGGCCACGGACGACCCTCAGCGTCGAAGCGGCCCGCAGTCCCCCCTTCCAAGCGGAGCGCCTACGCGCCGCTTGCGCGCAGCATGTCCTCACGCTCGACGATCTTCACGCGCTCACGGCCCTGCGGCTCACCGAGCGCCTTCTCGGCGGCGTCGAGCTTGTACCAGCCGTCCCACGTCGTGAAACGCACGTTCCGCTCGGCGAGGAACGCGTCCACGGCCTCCGGGGCGGGCGTGGACGGCTCGTGCAGCCGGCCGTTCGCGAAGTCGTCCAGGAGGTTGGCGACGGTCTCGTTGGCGTCGCCCTTGGTGTGCCCGATGAGGCCCACGGGTCCGCGCCGGATCCAGCCGGTGACGTACGTCGACTGCAGGTGCGCGCCGGTCTCCTCGACGACCCGGCCGCCCGCGTCCGGGACGGTGCCCGACTCGACGTCCCAGGGGAGCTTGGGCAGCTTGTCCGAGAGGTAGCCGACCGCGCGGTACACACCGGTGACGTCCCAGTCCTTGAACTCGCCGGTGCCCTTGACGTTGCCGGTGCCGTCCAGAGCCGTGCGCTCGGTGCGCAGGCCGACGACCTTTCCGTCCTCGCCGAGGATCTCGGTGGGCGACTCGAAGAAGTGCAGGAACAGCTTGTGCGGGCGGTCGCCGGTGTCGCGGATCGCCCAGTTCTCCAGGGTCTTGGCGACCATGTCGGCCTGCTTGTTGCCGCGCCGGGTCGCGATGGAACCCTCGTCGTAGTCGATGTCCTCGGGGTCGACGATGACCTCGATGTTGGGGGAGTGGTCGAGCTCTCGCAGCTCCATCGGGGAGAACTTCGCCTGAGCCGGGCCGCGGCGGCCGAAGACGTGGACCTCCAGCGCCTTGTTGGCCTTCAGACCCTCGTACACGTTGGCCGGGATCTCGGTCGGCAGCAGTTCGTCGGCCGTCTTGGCGAGGACGCGGGCCACGTCGAGCGCGACGTTGCCGACACCGAGGACGGCGACCTTCTCGGCCTCCAGGGGCCAGGTGCGCGGGACGTCCGGGTGGCCGTCGTACCAGGAGACGAAGTCGGCCGCGCCGTACGAGCCGTCGAGGTCGATACCGGGGATGTCGAGCGCGCGGTCGGCCGTCGCGCCCGTGGAGAAGATCACGGCGTCGTAGAACGCGCGCAGGTCGTCCAGGTTGATGTCCCCCGGGTAGTCGACGTTGCCGAAGAGACGGATCTGCGGCTTGTCGAGGACCTGGTGCAGGGCGGTGATGATGCCCTTGATGCGGGGGTGGTCGGGGGCCACGCCGTAACGGATCAGTCCGAACGGGGCGGGCATCCGCTCGTAGAGGTCGATGGACACACCGGGCTCGGTGGCCACGTCGGACTTCAGCAGCGCGTCGGCGGCGTAGATCCCGGCGGGTCCGGCTCCGACGATGGCTACCCGCAGAGGGCGGGGCATGTTCAGGTTCCCTTCGAGCGGAGAAAAGCGACTCGACGGCAACCCTAAACTAAGGTAACCCTTACCAGGTACTCGGGTCGGGTCTATGACCTCATAAGGCGATCTTATGCCATCCGGGGGAATGGACGGACGAAGGGAGCGTGACCGGTCCCTCGGCCCACACGGTCGTCGACAGCGTGTTTGCCGGGGCGCGGAGCGGCAACGCGGTCTCCATGACTGGATCGAACAAGGACCCGAACGAGAACTCCGCTTCCACCGGGACGACCGCAGCCAAGGCCCGCCGGACGGCCGCCAAGGCCACGGCACCGGCCACCGAGTCCGCGAAGGCGGCCGCGACCAAGAGCGAGAGCGCCGCCTCGTCCGTCAAGGCCGGTGCCGGACACGCGGCCGAGGCGACCAAGCGTGCCGCCGACACCACGAGCGCGGCCGTGCAGAGCGCGGCGAAGGGCGTCGAGGCGGGCCGCCAGGCGGTCGTCCAGGCGTCCGGCCAGGTGGCGGCCACCGCCAGGACGGCCATGACCGTCATCGCCCACCGCAAGCTCGTCGCCGCCGGTGTGGGTGCGGGCCTGACGGCCCTGACCGCCGCCTCCTACGCGGTCGGACGCCGCTCCGGACGCCAGGTCCAGGGGCCGCTCACCCGGCTCACGGGCGGCCGCATCTGACGCGCCCGCCGCGGGGTGGAACCCACGCGCGGGAAGCGGCCGACCGGCCGCCTCCCGCGCGGCGCTCCGCCGCGCCCGGCCGCCCTACCAGCGGCCCTCCACCTGCTCCTTGATGCGCCGGTCGTACAGGTCCCGGATCGCCGTGAGCGTCTCACCGGACAGCTCCGGCAGCGCTGCGGCCGCCGCGTTGGCGCGGGCCTGGTCCGGGGTGCGGGCGCCCGGGATCACCGTTGTGACGCCCGGCAGCTGGACGATCCAGCGCAGCGCCAGCTGGGCCGGGGTGTAACCGTCGGGGGTCAGCCCCGCGAACTCGACGGCGGCCTCGACGCCCGTGGCGTAGTCGACGCCGGAGAAGGTCTCGCCCTGGTCGAACGCCTCGCCGTGCCGGTTGTACGTGCGGTGGTCGTTCGCCGCGAAGACCGTGTCCTTCGTGTACTTGCCGGACAGCAGTCCCGACGCCAGCGGAACGCGCGCGATGATCGCGACGCCCGCCTTCTCGGCGGCGGGGAGGACGTCGAGGAGCGGCTTCATCCGGAACGGGTTGAGGATGATCTGCACGCTCGCCACGTTCGGCCGGGCGATCGCCGTCAGCGCCTCCGCGCAGGTCTCCACGCTCACGCCGTACGCGGCGACGCGCTCCTCCTCGACCAGGGTGTCGAGCGCGTCGAACACCTCGTCGGAGGAGTAGACGGGCGTGGGCGGGCAGTGCAGCTGGACCAGGTCGAGCCGGTCCACGCCGAGGTTGCGGCGGGAACGGTCGTTCCAGGCCCGGAAGTTGTCGAGGACGTAGTTCTCGGGGATCTGGTCCATGCGACGGCCCATCTTCGTCGCGACGAACACATGAAGGTCGGGCCTGCTCCGCAGGAACGTGGCGATGGTCTGCTCGCTGCGCCCGTCGCCGTAGACGTCGGCCGTGTCGAAGAAGGTCACTCCCGACTCGGCGGCCGCCTCCAGCACCGCCAGGGCCTCCGTGTCGTCGACGTCTCCCCAGTCGGCGCCCAGCTGCCATGTGCCGAGACCGACGACGGACGCGTGCTGACCCGACCTACCGAATGCGCGTTCTTCCATGCCGTCAGTCTGTCATCCGTCCCGCCCCGCGGCCCGCGGGGGCGGGGACGTGGTGGGGTGCGGGGTCAGTGCGGGAAGGCGCGTGGTGGGCGCTGCCGGGGGAGCCCGTCCCTGAACTCCTCGACGACCGAGCTGATCTGCCGGGTGAGTTCGGTCTTCTCCAGCCGGTCGAGGTAGAGATTGCGGCGGGCGAGTCCCACCGCGTCCACGCAGAAGTACAGCGCCATCAGCGGGTTGATGAACAGCTCGCTGTTGCTGGTGCGGTCGGTGAAGCGGACGTCGCCGAACTCGCCCCGTACGGCGGCCGCGACCGAGCCGTTGACGATGCTCGGGTGGGTCGGCGTGCTCTGCTGGGCGTGGGCCACCGCGTCCAGGTACAGGGCGCCCTCGGTGCTGTCGCGCGGCAGCGAGAACGCCCCCAGGTAGGCGCCCTCGCGCTCCAGCGCGGCCAGGTTCTCCAGGACCAGTGAGTGGTTGACCCCGTGGTAGGCGTCCACGCCGAAGCCCAGGCAGGCCACCAGTCGCTCGGGGACCTCGTCGAGGCCGGCCACGGCGCCCAGACTCGCCATGTCCTCCTCCGGCGTGCCGAGTCCGTGCTCGTCGCCACGCATCAGGATGTCGGTGCCGCCGTCCACGAGGACGACGGCGTCCACCCCGCCCAGATGACCGACGAGAGCGCGGTAGGCGGCCCGCAGGGGTGCCACACCCGTACGGGACAGCGCGTACACGGTGCTGGGCAGCCGGTGCAGGGACAGCCACCGGGCGAGGGCGCGCTCGGGGAAGTAGTCGCCCCGGAAGGTGGTCTCCGGGCCGATGGCCGCGACATCGGGCTCCAGCCACACGTCCTGGCTCAGGCCGTACAGGTCGGCGAAGGAGAGGTTCGCGAGATGGACCTCCTTGCCTTCGGCCCGCAGGGCGAGGGCCAGCGGCAGCCCGGCGTACACGTCGAATCCACCACCGGCACCGGCGATGAGCACACGCCGCGCCTCGCGCAGCCGGGTGAAGAACGGGGGTTCCTGGAGGGAGAACACCGGGGGAAGTTAACAGGGCGGAGCACGAGACGCCCGCGGTTTCCCGCCGTCGCGGTGCCGTGGGGCGGGGCCTGCGGTTGCAGGCAGTCCGGCCGGGCGGGGGCTGCTCCGAAGGTTGCCGACGCGGCCGTCCGAGGGCGCGCGGTGGGCAGGCCGGGGTCGGTGGCGGTCGTCGGACGGTCGCGGTGTCAGGGGCGCCGGCTGCCGCACGGCCGATGGGCGGGGACCGGCTGCCGTCGCACGGTCGGCCGGTCCCGGGCGTCGGTGGTCCGCAGGTCCCCGCCGCGACCGTCCGCCGGCACGCGGGCCGGCCGACCGTGCGACGGCCCTCGGACCCTCGGCCGGCGGCCCTTCGGGCGCCGTCACCAGCCCGGTCATCCGTGGCGCTCCGCAGATTCCTCGGCCGACGCCGGTGACGGGGGCCGGGGAGGCGGATACCGTACCGGTCAGTAACCGGACCGCATCGCAGGAGGCCCCATGCCGCAGCTCGAAGTCGACGGCGCCGTGCTGACGTACGACGACGAGGGCCCCCGGGACGGTGACGGTGTGCCCCTGGTCTTCGTGCACGGGTGGACCGCGAACCGGCACCGCTGGGACCATCAGGTCGCGCACTTCGCCGGGAAGCGGCGCGTGATCCGGCTGGACCTGCGCGGGCACGGCGAGAGCCGGGGCGCGGGGGTGCGCACGATCGAGGAGCTGGCCGAGGACGTGCTCGCCCTCCTCGGTCATCTGGAGGTCGAGCGGTTCGTCCTCGTCGGCCACTCGATGGGCGGCATGATCTCCCAGACCATCACCCTCGCCCACCCCGAGCGCGTCGAGCGCCTGGTGCTGGTCAACTCCATCGGCCGCATGACCTACAGCCGAGGCCGCGGCCTGCTGATGGCGGTCTCCACCCGTGTTCCCTTCAAGCTGTTCGTCGCCGCCAACATCCAGCGGGCCTTCGCCCCCGGCCACCCCCGCGAGGAGATCCGGGAGTACATCCGGGCCTCGGCGGCCACCCCGCGCGAGGTCGTCATGACCCTGTACGGCGCCATGCGCGCCTTCGACGTCCTCGACCGGCTCGGCGAGATCAGCACACCGACCCTGCTCGTGCACGGCTACCACGACATCCAGCTCCCGGTCTCCCAGATGCTGCGCATGGCCAAGGCGTGCCAGGACGCCGAGGTGCGCATCCTGGACGCCGGCCACGAACTTCCCGTGGAGAAGCCGGCGGAACTCACCGCCACCCTCGACCGCTTCCTCACCGGCGCCCGTCCCTGAACCCCGGACGTCACACGGCCGGGCGCGAGCGGGTCCGTCCCCGGCCCAGGAGGCCGCCGAGCGTGCGGAGCCACCCGAGGACGGCGTCCACGGCCGCCCGGGTCCGGGGCAGCCGGTCGATGTCCGCGGCCAGGGACAGGGCCGCGCCCGTCCAGGCGAAGCCGAAGGACCAGACGGAGAGCCATTCGCACAGGTACAGGGGCGTGATCGTCCAGTCCTCGCCCATCCCGGTGGCCGCCGCGACGGCCGCGAGCGCCATGAAGGCGAGGATCAGCACGCCGGCCGCCAGGTAGGGACGCCGGACGTACGAACGTTCCTTGATGCCCGGCGCCCCGTGCATGAAGAGGCAGAACGCCGCCATCGCCGTCAGCAGGGCGACGGCGAAGACCTGGTGGAGGACCGAGACCGTCTGCTGCCCGGCGTCGCCCCCGGATCCCGGCGCGGTGGGGAAGAGGGCGACGCCGAGGGCGCAGAGTCCGGCGACGGTGCCCAGAACGTCGTGGAACCGGTTGAAGCGGTAGACGATCAGGAAGATCCCGAGGGCGCAGAGCCCGCCGACGAAGATGTCGCGGGTGCTGGTGTGGTACGAGCCGCTCATGGAACCGGGCCAGGCGTCGCCGCCGGTCACGCCGGCGAGCCGCGCCGCGATCCAGTTGCCGGCCGGCAGCGCCAGGGGCAGCAGGACACCGATGATCCCGACCCCCAGGCGCAGCCGCATGACCGTCCGCGCGTCCTGATCCTGCTTCGAGGCCGCCAGCCTGCGCCGCAGGTTCTCGGCGGCGCTCCCGTCCGTCGCGCTCACGGGGCCCTCCTCACGCTCACGGGACGCGCGAGGCGGAGGCATGCCCGCCACCGGACGATGTCCGGTATAAGGCTCACATAAACTCGAACACGGGCTCGGGCGCCGGGTGTGTCAGCCGGTCAGTCGACCCTCCGCGGCGACGAGCAGCTCCGTCACGCGCAGCGCGAAGGCGGCGTCGCACGGATGCGGGCGGCCACTGCGCGCGGCCGCCAGCAGCGCGTCTCCCGCCCGTACGAGGGCCTCTACGGCACCTTCGTCGGACCCGGGCAGTACGGTCGCCCCGGTCCGGCCGCGCAGCTCGACCGTCGCGCCGGAGGCCGCGGGCGGCGCGGTGAGGCTGAGCGTGAGCGTGCTGGACGCCCCGCCGGTGTGCAGAAGCACCAGATGGACCGTGTCCCCGGGCCCGCGCACGGCGGCGGCGACCTGTTCCACGTCCCCGAGCACCGGCAGCAGCACGGACAGGGCGTGCGGGCCCACGTCCCACAGGCCGCCCTTCTCGCGCCGCCACGGCGAGGCCGCGAAGGGGCTGTCGCTCTCCTCGTCGAACAACGATCCGAACCACTCCGCGCGGGCGGTGAACCAGCCCCCGGCCGCGGCCTGCTCGGTGATCCACGCGTCGACGGCGGTCTGGAAGCGGGCGGTGAAGAAGACGACCGAGGCCACTCCGGTCTCCGCCACCGCCTCGACGACGGCCCGCCCCTGCTCGACGTCCGTCGCCAGGGGCTTGTCGAGCAGCAGATGGCAGCCGGCCCGGGCGGCCCGCGCCGCCAGCGGTGCCTGGACGGAGGGCGGCAGGGCCACGGCGACCGCGTCCACGTCGGCGAACAGGGCGTCGACGTCCTCGTACACCGGCACTCCGCCGTGCCGGCCGGCCAGTTCCTTGGCCGCCTCCGGGCGCCTGCCCCACACCCCCGCGAAGTCCAGCTCCTGGTGCGCGCCGAGCGCGGGGGCGTAGGCCATCTCGGCCCACGGGCCGGTTCCGAGCAGTCCGATACGCATGCTGCGGTCTCTCCTTGCGCTGTGGAGGCCCCGCCCCCGCGGGCGGGGCCTGTCGAGGACCGTCAGGGCAGTGCCTGTTCGGTCCAGATGGTCTTGCCCGTGGGGGAGTAGCGGGTGCCCCAGCGCTGGGTGAGCTGCGCGATGAGGTACAGCCCCCGGCCGCCCTCGTCGGTGGTCGCGGCGTACCGCAGATGGGGCGAGGTGTGGCTGCTGTCGGTGACCTCGCAGATCAGCTGGCGGTCGTGGATCAGACGGACCCGGATGGGGCCGCCGCCGTACCGGATGGCGTTGGTGACCAGCTCGCTGAGGATCAGCTCGGTGGTGAACTCCAGCTCCTCCAGGCCCCAGACGGTCAGCTGCCGGGTGGCCTCGGAGCGCGCCCGGCGGACGGCCGCCGGGTCGCCCGGCACCTCCCACTCCACGACACGGCCCCGGTCCAGCGCCCGGGTGCGGGCGACGATCAGCGCGATGTCGTCGCTCGCACGGCTCGGCGGCAGCGCGTCGAGCACGGCCTCGCAGGTGCCCTGCGGGGAGGTGTCGGCCCCGGTGAGGGCCGTGCGCAGCAGTTCGAGACCGTCGTCGATGTCCCGCTCCCGGTGCTCGACGAGCCCGTCGGTGTAGAGCACCAGCCGGCTGCCCTCGTCCAGCTCCAGCCGGGCCGTCTCGAAGGGCAGTCCGCCCAGGCCGAGCGGCGGACCGGCCGGCACCTCGGGGAAGTCGACGGTTCCGTCGGGCCGGGCCACCGCGAGCGGCGGATGGCCGGCCCGGGCGACGTCGCAGCGCCGCGAGACCGGGTCGTAGATCGCGTACAGGCAGGTCGCCCCGGTGATCGGCGCGGTGCCGTCCAGGGCCGCCTCGTCCTGGTCGATACGGCTGACCATCTCGTCCAGCAGCCCGAGGATCTCGTCCGGGGGCAGATCCAGCGCGGTGAAGTTGTGCACGGCGGTGCGCAGCCGCCCCATCGTGGCCGCCGCGTGCAGCCCGTGACCCACGACGTCGCCCACGACGACCGCGACCCGGGTACCGGACAGCGGGAGTACGTCGAACCAGTCCCCGCCCACCCCGGCCTGCGCCGGAAGATAGCGGTAGGCGACGTCGAGGGCGCTCTGCTCGGGAAGATTGCGCGGCAGCAGGCTGCGCTGCAGGGTCTCGGCCATCGTGTGCTCACGGGTGTACCGGCGCGCGTTGTCGATGGACACCGCCGCCCGCGCGACGAGTTCCTCGGCGAGCGCCAGTTCCTCCCGGTCGAACGGCTCGGGCTTCTCCGAGCGCCAGAAGTTGGCGACCCCCAGCACCAATTGGCCCACCCGCAACGGCACGGTGATCAGCGAGTGGATGCCGTACTCGACGACCTGCGCCGACCGTTCGAGATCCTGTGCCTGCCAGCCGGAGGCCCGGCTGAGGTCGGTGACCAGGGTCGACGTGCCGCTGTCGATGCTGCGGGCCTGCGGCGAGGAGGGGACGAGGTCGATCCGCTCGCCCACCTTGTACAGGGGCGCGTCCTTGCGGATGCCGCTGCAGGCCGTACGGCGCAGACTTCCGACCGCGTCGGGCTCGTCGCCGTTGAGCGCAGCCGGGGCGAGGTCCACGGTGACGAAGTCCGCGAACCGGGGGACGGCCACCTCCGCCAGTTCCTCGGCGGTGCGGGTCACGTCCAGGCCGGTGCCGACGCCCACGCCGGCGTCGTAGAGCAGCCTCAGACGCTCCCTGGCCGCCTCGGCGCGGCCGGACAGGGCACGCAGCTCGGTGGAGTCGCGGAGCGTGGCCACGCTGCCGGAGGGCTCGCCCTGCAGATCGGTGGCCCGCTGGTTGACGGCGAGCAGCCGGTCGCCGACCAGGTGCACCTCGTCGTTGGCGACCCGCCCCGAGGCCAGCAGGTCGGCCATGGGGGATTCGAGGCCCAGGGCGTGGACATCCTGTCCCTCGGCGTCCGCGGGCAGGCCGAGCAGACGGTGCGCCTCGTCGTTGGCGAGCAGCAGCCGGCCCCCGCCGCCGATGATGATCACGCCCTCCCGCACGGCGTGCAGCACCGCGTCGTGGTGCTCGTACATGCGGGTCATCTCGGACGGGCCGAGGCCGTGGGTCTGGCGCAGGAGCCGCTTGCTGACGAGTGCCGTGCCCGCCGTGGCCAGCGCGAGGGCCGCCGCGGCGGCGATCAGCACCAGGGGCAGCTGCTGTTCCGCGACCCCGCCCACGTTCTCGGTGGTGATCCCGGCCGAGACCAGGCCCACGACCTTGCCGTCGGGCTCCGTGACCGGCACCACTGCCTGGACGAGGGGGCCGAGGGTGCCGTTGACCTCCTCGGTGAAGGACTCGCCCTTCAGCGCCGGTCCCAGGGTGCCGACGAACTGCTTGCCGATGCGGTCCGTCTTCGGATGGGTGTAGCGGATCCCGTCGGTGTTCATCACGACGATGAAGTCGACCTTGGACTTGACCCGGGCCGCCTCGGCCCTCGGCTGGAGGATCGCCGTGGGATCGTCGGCGGCCAGCGCCTCCCGGGTGCCCGGCGCGTTGGCGAAGGTCTCCGCCACGGCGAGCGAACGGTTGTGCGCTTCCTCGCTGCTGTCGTGCCGCACCTGCAGGACCAGGGCCACCACGGCCGACACGACCAGCACCAGCACGATCACCACCTGGAGCAGGAAGACCTGCCCGGCGACGCTGCGCCCGCCCACCGCCGACCGCAGCCCCGCGAGCGGGCCCCCGCGGTGTTCCTGTTCCCGGCTCGCGCCGCCGTCGGTTCCGTGCCGTACCCGCCGGGCGCGGTCGTCCGGGCCCTGCGCGGGCCGACCCTGGGGGCGGCGGGTCGACTGAGAGCGAGATCGACCCAGGAGACGCACCATGTGCCCATGTCTACACTGCCCCGCGCCCAGAGGCGAGAGGGGGTCACGCGCCGTCACGGCCGGTGCCGTCGGCGAAACGACGGGGAGAGCGCTTGCTACCGCTTTGACCACGTGTGACTTACCGCTACCTGTCGGATTCCTGTGAATTCCCGGGACGTTTGAACACTTCGGCCTCCGGCTCCGTATGAAGCTGGGGTTCTTCATGCCCGGACCCGATCACGACGTTGTAGGAGCTATCCGTGGGACGCACCACCAGGCGCAGACGCCCATCAGGAGCACGGCGCGCGACCTCAGCCGCGATCGCGCTGATCTTGGGCGGAGGCGGGCTCGTGGCCGTCAACGTCTACGCGTCGGCCACCGAGGAGGACTCGGCGGACGACACCGTCCAGCAGGTGGGCTCAGCCGCCGGCACGATCGACTGCCCGGACGTCGGCGCCAAGTTGACGGAGGTGCCCGACGGTGCCCGTGCCGAGGTCGACAAGGAACTCGCCGCCCTGGACCAGCAGATAGCCGAGGCCTACCAGCGGCTGCAGAACTCCGCACAGGCCCAGCAGCAGGACGGCGGCTTCGCCGACAACGCGATCATGAACCCGCTCAAGGAGAAGCGGGCCGCGACGATCGAGCGGATCGCGATCGCCATCGACCGGGTCGGCGACCGCCCCGAGGGACTGGACTCCCTGGCCGCCTGCGCGCTCCGCCCCGCCGAGAACCAGAACGGCGGTGACCAGAACGGCGGTGACCAGAACGGCGGTGACCAGAACGGCGGCGGTCAGGACGACGGCGGTCAGGACGACGGCGGGGACGGTCAGGGCCAGGGCGACCAGCAGGGCGGTCAGGGCCAGCCGGGCAACGGAGGCCAGGCCGGCAACGGGCCGGTGGCCGCGGACTACGCCGACATCACCAGCGTCCAGCCGAACGCGGGCGACCGGGGCGGGCGGCAGAACGGCTCCACCGGCTCCACCGGCTCCTTCAGCACCGACTGCGGCGTGAACGCGGGCGGGCTGTTCAACTCGGACAACGTCATCGTCGCCCCCGGTGTCTCCAACGGCGCCCACCACTTCCACGACTACGTCGGCAACCAGGGCAACAGCGCGTTCGCCAGTGACCAGGACCTCGCGGCCGCCGACACCAGCTGCGAGAACCAGGGCGATCGCTCCTCGTACTTCTGGCCGGTCATCCGCCTGCAGAACGGCACCGCCGAGCAGGACGCCAACTCCCCCGGCGGTGGCATCGAGGGCAACGTCGGCGAGATCGTGACGCCCAAGCAGGTCACGATGACGTTCGAGGGCAGCCCGCGCGGCGACGTCACGGAGATGCCGCGACTGCTGCGCATCATCACCGGCGACGCCAAGGCCTTCGTCAACGGCACGGCCAACGCCAACGCGTCCTGGAGCTGCACCGGGTTCGAGGACCGGCAGTTGAAGGACAAGTACCCGCTCTGCCCCGCCGGCAGCGACGTGGTGCGCACGTTCAAGTTCCAGAGCTGCTGGGACGGTCGTAACATCGACAGCGCCAACCACCGCACCCACGTGGCCTTCGCCGCGGCGGACGGCAGCTGCGGCGCCGGCTTCAAGGCCATCCCGCAGCTGGTCCAGCGCATCGTCTACGACGTCGACGCCCCGAGTCTGCAGGACGGCGGGCGCACGAGCCCGTTGTTCGCCGTGGACGCCTTCCCCGAGCAGCTCCACAAGCCCGTCACCGACCACGGCGACTTCATCAACGTCTTCGACGAGGACCTGATGCGCGCGATGGTGGACTGCATCAACGACGGCCGCGAGTGCGACGCGGCCGACATCGGCGGCGGCCAGGAGGACGACGGCGGCCAGGGCGGCGACGATGGTGGCCAGGGCAACGGCGGCGACCAGGGCGGTGACAACGGCCAGGGCGACGGTGACCAGGGCGACGGCGGCCAGGGCGGCGACGACGGCCAGGACCAGGGTCAGGAGCAGCCGGGCGACGGCCAGGACCAGGGTCAGGAGCAGCCGGGCGACGGCCAGGACCAGGGTCAGGGAAAGCCGGGCGACGGCCAGGACCAGGGTCAGGGAAAGCCGGGCGACGACCAGGACCAGGACGACAACCCGGCCGAACCGACCGGGACCGCCCAGGCCCCCGGCGCAGGGGACGACGAGGCGAACCAGGGCGACGACAAGGAGCCCCAGGTCCTCGGCTCGCTGAAGGCGACCCAGCGCGGCAACCCCGGCGCCGACAAGGGTGACGACAAGGGCGCCGACGGCGGTGACGACGACGGCGATGCCTCCGGCGGTGCGGTCGTGGCCCCCGCGCAGACGACGCCCGCCGCCAACATCCCCTCGCCCGCCGGCCAGTCCGGATCGCAGGGATCGCAGTCGGCGGCGGGCGACCTCGCGGAGACCGGCGCGCAGCTGTGGCCGGCGATGATCGGCGGCGTGGCCGTGCTCGCCGGGATCGTCCTGCTCCGCCGGGTCCGGCGCGGGAACTACTGACCCGCGCGAACGGGCCGGAGGGGATTCCGTGCTCCGTCAACCTGGTTGGCCTGGACGGGAATCGATCCTGTACCGAACGACCCGGGGCGGAGCAGGCGGAGGTCGGGGTCCGGCGGCTGCCAGCGGGTGATGTCGCGGTCGCGTTCGGGCTGCTGGTGTGGTCCGGGGTGTGGATCCTGTGGCAGATGCCCGCGCGCTGGTGGGTACGGATTCCGGCCGGCCCGACCGTCTCGCCCACGCCGCCGGCCTGCACGGCATCCATCTCCTCGCCCTGCTCGCGATTTTGGCGGACACGGGCCGCCTCGGGCCCCGGAGAGCGGCGAACGGCGTGGCCGCGGCGGCCCCCTCGGCTACACCGCCGCCTTCGTGGCGGCCACCGCCACCGCCTACGCCGGCCGCGCCCCGTACGACCCGACCGTCCCCCTCGGGATCCTGCTCGCGGCCGGTGTCCTCACCACGGGCGCGGCGACGGCCGTCCTCCTCGCGCGGGCGTCCCCCGCCCACCCCGCCCCCGATCGCGCACCCGACAGGGCGAGAACCCCGCTCCGCGAGCGAACCGAACGGTGACCTCCGCGCGTCAACAGGCTGTGGGGTCCGCGCCTGGCGCAGGCGACGGGCGGTGCGCACGACCTCAAGGATCACCACCCGGGCGGTGGTCACGAATGGAAATCGATCTCTGCCGGTGCCCGGGAAACGCCTGTCGCGGCATCGAGTTTCGGCCGTACACTGACAATTCGTAAGCATGCGGGTGGACTTGACGGGGGGATCCGAGATGTCCGGGGATCAGTACGGGGTAAGAGACCAGGACGGCTGGAGCCACAGCTACGTCGTGCCGCCCGTACCGCCCATGCCGCCGGGGCCGCCGCCCGGCCCGGCGGACGCCTGGCGAGCCGTCGGCGTGGGCCTGCTGAACCTCAGCGGTCTCGGGCTCGGCTACGCCCTGATCCGCCGCCCGCTCCTGACGCTGGCGTGCTGGGTGGCCACCGGCCTCCTGCTCTTCACGGTGCTGCCGGCCGACCCCGACGGCGTCTCGGGCACGGCCCTCGCCGTCTACGGTCTGTTCCTTCTCCTGGCCGCCGTCCACGGCGCCTTCCTGGGGCTGCGCACCCGCCTGGTCTGGCCCGCGCAGTCCCCGTTCGCCGTCGTGCTCGGCGTCCTTCTCCTCGGCGTACCCGTCGCGGGCGGTCTGCTGTACGAGACCGCGCGCAAGGAAGCCGTCGAGGAGATGCTCCTGGAGCGACTGGAGAAGGCCGACGACCTCGTGGACAAGGCCTCCGGCGAGTCCTTCTCCACGACCCAGTCCGAGTTCCGCAGGGCACTGACCGCCTACGACGACCTCAGCACCGACCACCCCGGCTCCCGGGCGGCCGAGAAGGTCCCGGACCGGCTGAAGACCTTCTACACGACGGTCGGCGCCCCGTACGAGAAGCAGCAGTACTGCGACGCGGTCGCTCCCCTCGAATACCTGCGCACGGTCCCGCAGACCGTGAGCGAGCGTGACCTCGGCTCGCTGGCCGACTGGCCCGACGACCGGCTCGCCACCTCGCTGTACGAGTGCGCCTCCGCCGGCCTGACGGCCGACACCGCGGGCTGGCAGGACCAGTTCAGCGACCTCCTCACCACGTTCCCCGAATCGGACCAGGCCGCGAAGGTCGAGCCCGACGTGAAGCGGGCCGTCGACAAGGCGGTCAAGGCCGTGGGCGGTGACGACCCCTGCACCGCCGTGGACCGGCTGAAGACGCTCGGCTCCCAGGTCAAGGCCCTGCCGGGGGACAAGGCCGGGGTGGCCGACGCCCTGGCCGCCGACGCCGGACGGGCCGAGGACACCGCGTCCACCGGCGTCTACACCTGCGGCGTCGACCAGTACCGGGACGGCGACTTCGCCGAGGCGGTCACCTCGATGAACGACTTCGTCGACGCCCACAAGAAGCACAAGAACGCGCCGCGCGCGAAGAAGATCGCGATCGCCGCGGAGATCGCGCAGGAGGTCCCGGCGGCGGGCAAGAAGCTGCCCACCACGCGTTCCGGCGGCAGCATCTCCGTCACGGTCAAGAACGACAGCCCCGACGAGATCCAGGTCATGTACACCGGCCCGGTGACCGGCACCTTCACGCTCAAGGGCTGCGGCACCTGCTCCAGCTACGACTGGAGCAGCACGCTCGCCAGCGGCTTCAAGCCGTGCAGCGGCAACGACAAGTACCCGCAGCGCACGATCAGCCTGCCGGTCGGCACCACGTACTTCCTGCACAAGCCGAAGGGCGACAACGCCTCCAGCGCCGCCTCCGACACCGCCAAGCTGCAGTCGGGCTACATCTACACGGAATGCGCCTACGTGACCTCGGGCTTCGGCCTGGACTCCTGACGCGCACCCGGTTCCACGGTGACCGTACCGGGCGGTGGGGGCGACTCAGCCCCCGCCGCCCTCCACCCACCGGGCGACGTCGTCGAGGTCCTTCGCGACCGCCTTGCGCACGGCGCGGGCGCCGACGGGTCCCATGAGCCGGGCGAGCAGCCCCGCGACGGCACCGGTCGGCTCGGCCGAGAACGTCAGCAGGATCGTCGTCGACTCCGGCCCGTCGGCCCGCAGCAGCCACTGCGAGACATAGCGGGAGCCGTGCGACTCGGCCTCCACCACATACCGTTCGGGCGGCTCGCTGACGGTCACCCACATCTCCTCGGTGGCGTCCTTGCCGAACATACGCCGGGTCTCCCGCCACCGCGTGCCCACCCCGAAGACCCCGTCCGTCAGGACCTCCACCCGCGTGACACCGCTGAGCATCCGATCCATCCGGCGGAGGTCGGTCAGGGCCTCCCACACCCGCCCCTGGGACGCGCCGACCCGCCGCTCGACTACGACACTCCTGCTGGTCATGGATCCCATGAAAGCACCGGCCGGCCGCCTCCGCCCCATGACGCCCCCGCCCCGGTCCGGCCGCCGGGTTGCGTAGGACAGGTGCGTAGTTCTACGGACGACCGGGCGGGAGACGTTCTGCGAGGCTTGGATCTTCAGGTGCGGCCGACGCTCCGGGCGACCCCATCCACCACGACACGAGGAGAAGCCGATGACCGACCGCCCCGAGGGTGCGCCGGCGCAGCCCCAGCCGCAGGACCAGCCGTCCGCGTCCCCGGCCTGGCCGCCCCCGGGACAGCCCGGCCCCCAGGCACAGTCCCAGCCGCCGGGGCCGGTCCCGACACCGACCCAGGCGGAGATACCCGTCCAGGCGCAGCCGCCCACCCAGGCGGCGGTGCCGAGCGCCTACCCCTACCCGAACCCCCAGTCACCGGCCGGCTACGGGCCGCCGGTGCCCGCCCAGGCGTCCGCGTACGGGCCGCCGGCGGGCGGATATCCGCCGGGCGGCTACCCGCCCCTCGGGGCGCAGCCCGCGACGGGCGCCGGCGGACGGGCCGTGCTGTGGGCGCTCGTGGGGGCGGTCGTGGCGTCCGCGGCGTGGGCCGGGGGTGTCTTCCTGCTCGGCAGGGACGACACCAAGGCGGACCTGCGCGGCTACCGGGCCGAGTCCAACCTCTGCTCCTCGGTGGACTACTCGTCGTTCAAGAACGAGTACCCGGAGGAGGACACCGAGCCGGTGCACAACGCCCTGGAGCACGAGGCCCTCGACGAGAGCTACTGCAGCATCTCCCTGAAGGAGTCCTCCACCTCCTCGATCTCCGACGCGTACTTCTCGGTCCAGGTGGACCTCCACAAGAAGACCGACCCCGGGCCCGAGTTCACCGCCGTCTGGTCCGAGTACGACCAGCGGTACGAGGACTACGACGTGGAGAAGGTCACCGGCTTCGGCGACGAGGCGTATCTGGTCACCGAGGACACCACGTCCGGGGACGACAACAGCGGCAGCCGGGCGGCCACCCTCGCGGTGCGCGACGGCTGGATGACGTACGAGATGAGGTGGAGCGCCTACGGCTCCACCTATGACGACGGCGCGACCATGCCGGAGGTCAGCGACGTGGTGGAGTGGCTCAAGAGCGACACCAACGCGACGCTCGACAACCTGCGGGAATCCGACGGGGTCTAGCCGCGCGGGGCACGGACGCCGCACGCACGCGGGCGCGCACGGACGGAGGCGGGGCGTGCGCGCCCCGCCTCCGTCCCCTCTCGCACTCCGGTCGGCTCAGCCGTCCTTCGCCTTCGCGTAGTCCTGGGCCATCTGGCCGGCGAAGTCGTGCACCAGGCACTGCTCGTCGCCCACCACCCACGCGTCGTGCCCCGGCGGGCACACGAAGACGTCGCCCGGCCCGACCTCGCCCTCCCCGCCGTCGTCCATACGGATGTGCATCCGGCCGCTGAGCACGTAACCGTTGTGATGGACCTGGCAGCTCTCCGTGCCCGCGATGGGGCCCACGGACTCCGACCAGCGCCAGCCCGGCTCGAAGGTGGCCACGGCGAAGTCGAGCCCGGTCAGGTGCACGGCTTCGAGGTGCCCCCGGGGGAAATCGCGCCGCTCGTCCGGCTTCTCGACCGTCTTGATCTCCAGCATCACGGCTCCTTCCGCTAGGCCGCCCCACCTCCCCATGGTCCGCCTGTCAAGCCGGGGCCGCCAACCGGGGGACCTGCGCCCGCCGAAGGTGCCGGGCCCCCGCAGGCGGCGTGTAATGAGGGCCGGAAGATCGCTCCCGGAGGAGAGACGATGCGCTCAAGTCGTTCCGGTGGTGGGAAGGGCGGGACCGAGGCCCCGACGGGCCGACTGCGGAGGCTCGGTGAGTGGTGCGCCCGGCACTTCGTGGTCGTCATCGTCGCCTGGCTGGTCGCCCTCGCGGCCGTCCAGGTGCTGAACCGGGCCTACGGCGGCGACTACTCGGACAACTTCTCCCTCCCCGGCGTGCAGTCCCAGAAGGGCCTGGACGTGCTGAAGGAGCACGATCCGGCGGCCGGCGGCTACGGCAGCCAGATCGTCCTGCACGACAAGGACAAGGCGCTGACCTCGCTCGGCTCCCAGATGTCCGAGACGGTCGGCGACCTGCAGAAGCTGCCGCACGTGCTGTCCGTGCAGAACCCGCTCACCGCGCCCGCCGCCCAGCCGTCGCAGTCGTCGGACCAGTCGCAGCAGCCGAACGTCGGCCCGCTGTCCTCCGACCAGAAGACGGCGTACATCACGATCCGCTTCGACGTGCAGCCCTCCACCCTCGGTGACGGCTATCTCGACGGGGTGGACGACTCCGTCCAGCCGCTGCGGTCGGCGGGCGCCGAGGTGGAGTACGGGGGACCGCTCGGAGAGCTGGCCCGTCCCGACGCCGACGACCGGATCAGCGAGCTGATCGGCTTCGCGGTCGCGATCGTCGTCCTGGTGATCGGCTTCGGCAGTGTCATCGCCGCCGGTCTGCCTCTGGTGACCGCCCTGCTGAGCGTGATCGGCGGCCTTGCCTGTCTGGGTCTGCTGGCCGCCGCGTTCACCTTCGCGACCGTCTCCCCGACCCTGGCGACGATGATCGGTATCGGTGTCGGCATCGACTACGCGCTGTTCCTGATCACCCGCCACCGCCAGAACCTCATGGACGGCGACGACCCGGTGCGGGCGGCCGGCCGCGCCGCCTCGACCAGCGGGCACGCCGTCCTCGTCTCCGGCTGCACGGTGATCGTCGCCCTCGCCGGACTGTACGCCTCCGGGGTGAGCTTCATCGGCAAGCTCGGACTGGCCGCCGCCGTGACCGTCGTCTCCGCGATCGCCGGCGCCCTCACCCTGGTCCCGGCCCTGCTCGGCCTGATCGGCCGGCGGATCGACCGCTATCACGTCCGCAAGCCGATCGCCGAGACCGGCGCCGACGCGGGCGAGGAGATCACCGGCACCTGGCACCGCTACGCCCAGCGCGTGGAACACCATCCGTGGCGGTTCCTGACGGCCGGTGTCGCGACCGTGGCGATCCTCGCGATCCCCCTCTTCTCCATCCAGTTGGGCCACATCGGTGACGGCGCCGACCCCACCTCCTTCACCGACCGCCGCGCCTACGACCTGATGACCGACGCCTTCGGGCCGGGCTCCAACGGCCCGCTCACGGTCGTCATCGACCAGACCTCGGTGCCGTCCGGGGACCGCCAGAGCCTGCAGAGCACCGCGCAGAAGGACCTGGACGCGGTCGCGGGGGCGTACGCCGTCACCCCGCTGACCCCCACCCAGGACGGGGACGTCCTGGTGGGCACGGTCTACTCGAAGGAGTCGCCGCAGAGCGCCGAGACCACGGATCTGACGAACCGCCTGGTCGACGACACCCTGCCCGCCTCGGTCTCCGGCACGAAGGCGCACGGCTATGTCACCGGGACCACGGCCTCCCAGGTCGACTTCCGTGACATCGTGGCGAGTCGGCTGCCCGTCATCATCGCCGTCGTCGTCGCCCTCGCCTTCCTGATCATCCTCGCCGTCTTCCGCGGCCTCCTGGTCGCGGTGAAGGCGGCCGTCCTCAACGTGCTCTCCATCGCCGCCTCGTACGGCGTCGTCGTCGCCGTCTTCCAGTGGGGCTGGGGCGGGCCCGCCCTGGGCGTCAACGGCAAGGTGCCCATCGAGAGCTATGTGCCGATGATGATGTTCGCGATCATCTTCGGCCTCAGCATGGACTACGAGATCTTCCTGCTCTCCCGCGTCCACGAGGCATGGCTGCGCACCGGTGACGCCCGCGACGCCGTGGCCCACGCTCTGGAGATCACCGCCCGGGTGATCACCTGCGCCGCCCTGATCATGGTCAGCGTCTTCGCCGCGTTCATCGTCAGCGACAACATCGTGGTCAAGATGCTGGGTCTGGGGCTCGCGGTCAGTGTCCTCATCGACGCCACCGTCGTACGCCTGCTCATGGTCCCCGCCGTGATGACCCTGCTGGGGCGCCATGCCTGGTGGACCCCGCACTGGCTCGACCGGATCATGCCGCACGTCGACGCGGAGGGGGAAACGGCGGAACGGCCGGTCCCGCAGGCGCAGGACCGACCGCTCGGCAGCTGACGTGCTTCAGCGGAACAAGAGGTGACGATTCGTCAGAAAGTCAGCTTCCAGCTGTTGATGTAGCCGGTGTCGAGGCTCGCCACGTCCTGCACCCGCAGCTTCCAGGTGCCCGCGGCGGTCTCGGCGGAGGCGTCCGTCGTGTACGTCTCGACCACGTTGTCGGCCGAGTCGGACGAGGCGGAGTTCTTCAGCCGGTACGCCGTGCCGTCCGGGGCCACGAGGTCGATGACCAGGTCACCGCGCCAGGTGTGGACGATGTCCACGTCCACGGTGAGCGTGCTGGGCGCCGCTCCGGCCCGGTTGACGTTGATCGGGGACTCGACGGTGTCGTTGTCGGGGATCTGGTAGTCGGCGGTGTTCTCGAACACCGACTGGTTCCCCTCCTCGTCCACGCGCCAGGCGAAGCTCGCCTTCCCGGTCTTGTCGGCCGCGTCCGTCACGGTGACGGTCGGCGTCCAGTTCCCGGCCGTGGTCGGGGTGCCCGAGATGCGTCCCGTGGCGGCGTCGATGGACAGCCCGTCCGGCAGGCCGGTGGCCGCGTACGACAGGGCGCCGGCGTTGGTGGACGACGCCTGGACGTCGAGGGTGACCGCCTGCCCGGTGAGGGTGTACTGGGCGGCCGGCGGTACGACCGTCACGCCGTCGAGGATCCGGGAGCCGACGTTGATCGCGGCCCAGGCGTTGGCGGTGTTGTTGTAGGTCACCGAGCCGAGCCCGTACAGGTCGGCGGCGGCCCGCAGGGTGTAGGTGCGCGCGGCGGCGTAGTTGGTCGCGGACGTCATGTACGTGGTGAGCGCCCGGAACCAGATCTTCTCGGCGGCCTCCCGGCCTATCGGCGTCACCGGCAGCCCGTCGAAGGTCGGCGAGTCGTAGGAGACGCCGTTGACGACCTTCGCGCCGCTGCCCTCGGAGGCCAGGTAGAACCAGTGGTTGGCCGGGCCCGAGGAGTAGTGGACGTCGTTGTTGCCGAGCGTGGAGGACCAGTAGTCGCGCGAGGAGCCGTCCTTGCTGGGCTTGTCCATGTAACGCAGCGGCGTGCCGTCGCCGTTGATGTCGATCTTCTCGCCGACCAGGTAGTCCCCGACGTCGTCGGAGTTGCCGGCGGCGAACTCCACGGCGGCGGCGAAGATGTCGGAGGTCGCCTCGTTCAGCCCGCCGGACTCACCGCTGTAGACGAGGTTGGCGGTGACCGACGTCAGACCGTGCGTCATCTCGTGCGCGGCCACGTCGATGGAGGTGAGCGGGTTGGCGTTGCCCGACCCGTCGCCGTACGTCATGCAGAAGCAGGTGTCCTGCCAGAACGCGTTGACGTAGTTGTTGCCGTAGTGGACCCGGCTGTACGGGGCGACCCCGTCGTTGCGCAGGCCGTTGCGGCCGTGCACGTTCTTGTAGTAGTCCCAGGTCAGCGCGGCACCGTAGTGCGCGTCCGCGCCGGCGGTCTCCAGGTTGGCGGCGGTCCCGTCGCCCCAGACGTCGTCGCTCCCGCTGAACAGCGTGCCCGTCCCGGACGAGCCCCGGTTCAGGTTGTAGGTGCGGTGGTTGCCGCGGTCCGCGTCGGTCAGCGTGTACGACGAACCCGACTGGCTGGAGCCGAGGGTCACCGTGCCGCTGTAGCGGGTGTTGCCCGTCCCGGTGTGCACGGCCTCGTACTCGAACAGCTTCTTGCCGGACTGCGCGTCGGTGATGACGTGCAGCTCGCTGGGCGTGTCGTCGTGCTGGAAGCCGCTCACGACCGTCTCGTAGGCGAGGGTCGGCGTGCCCTTGGCGGCCCAGACGACCTTGCGGCTGCTGTCCGGAGCGGTCTTGGTGGACCCCTCCTTCTTCGCCGCCGCCAGTGCCTGCTTCTCTGCGGTGGCCCTGCTGACCTCGGCGCTGAGGTCAGCCACCTTCAACGCGGGCTTGTAGGCGCGGGTGACGCTCTCGACCGCGCCGGACTTCGCGGCGTGGACGACCAGGTCGCCGCCGAGCACGGGGAGTCCGGCGTAGGTGCGCTCGTAGCGGGTGTGCACGGTGCCGTCGGCGTCCTTGACCACGTCGCGGACCCGCAACTCCTCCCGGCCGCCCAGGCCGAGGTGGTCGGCGGTGGTGTCCGTGGCCTTCTCGGCCTTGCGGATGAGGGTTTCGCGCTGACCGGGCGTGAGCTTCGCGGGCAGGGACCCGCGGTCCGGCTTCACGGCGGCGGGACGGGCGGTGCCTTCTCCGCCGTCACCGCGTGCCATCGCCGGGGCGCCGGGTACGGCGACGGCGAGTACCGCCGCCGCGACGACGAGGGCGGCTGTGGCCGTGGTACGTCTGTGGGGGGTGGATCTCACGCGAACTCCTTAGCTGCGGCCGACGTTGGTCGAGCGGCCGTACGAAGGACCCGGTGCACGGGTCGAGGCACCGGGTGGAGCAGGGAGAGCTGCGATGCGGGTGCGCGTGCTCCGTCGCGAGACGGGGTGGGCACAGAGTGACAGATGTGTGAGTCCTGTGTCAGGAGCACGCCAACTGTTTGGCCGGAAAGTGATCGATCAACGACCGCCGGTGGCCAGGGATTTCCCCGATGCCGTCGGCACGCCGAGACCCTGCACCGGAACGTTCCGGCCACCGGGTCCGGTTCACGACGGCACACGGCGCCCGCCCCCGCACGGGGGCGGGCGCCGTGTGCCGTGGGGCCGGGCGCCGGCCGGACGCGTCCTGGCTCCGGTGGGCACCCTTTGCCGGGGTGCGCGGGCGGTTACGCGCGCGGCGTCATGGCGAGTGTGTGGTCATGGCGTAAGAGGTCACGACGTGTGCGGTCACGGCTTGCGGGCGAGGCCGCCGTGTTCGGCGATGACCTGCGGGGCGGGGTCGGTGGCGTCCGGGCGCCAGAGAGGCACCGAGACCACGCCGGGGTCCAGCAGCTCCAGGCCGTCGAAGAACGAGGTGATCTCGTCGACCGTACGCAGGTTGTAGGGCACGGCGCCGCTCTCGTTGTACCCGTCCTGGGCCCGCTCGAAGACCGGGTCGATGCCACGGGAACCGTCGTTGATGGAGAGATAGCTCCCGGAGGGCAGCGCCCCGAGCAGCCGGTCGACGATGGAGCGCGCCTGGTCGTGGTCGGCGACATGGCCCAGGATGTTGCTGAGGATCAGCGCGGTGGGCCGGTTCAGGTCGAGGGTCTCGGCGGCGGCCGCGAGGATGCGGTCCGGGTCGAGCACGTTGGAGTCGACGTAGGCGGTCGCCCCCTCCGGCGTGGAGTAGAGCAGGGCGCGGGCGTGGGCCAGGACCAGCGGATCGTTGTCGACGTAGACGATCCGCGCCTCGGGGGCGATCCGCTGCGCGACCTCATGGGTGTTCTCCGCGGTCGGCAGGCCCGTTCCGACGTCGAGGAACTGCCGTATGCCCGCCTCGGCGACCAGATAGGTGATGTTGCGGCGCAGGAACGCGCGGCTGCTGCGGGCGATGGTCACGATGCCGGGGAACACGGCGGTGTACGCGTCTCCGGCCTGCTCGTCGACGGGGTAGTTGTCCTTCCCGCCCAGCCAGTAGTTCCAGATACGGGCCGAGTGCGGCACCGAGGTGTCGATCTTCTGATGCGCCGCCGGTCCGGGGGTGGTCGCGTGGTCGGTCATGTCTACCGTCCGTCTTTCAGCCGAAGCGAGGAGTTCCGGACACAACTTACGTCTCGACACCCGTTCCTCGTAGGCCAGTTCACGTTTCTGACGGACCCGGGCGGGAGGACTGCGAGGGGGCGGACCGGTCGACGGGGGCACGGCGGCCGGGTGGCGGCGGGTGCCCCGGGTGCCGTGACGACGGTGCGGCGGGTGGATGGCGGCCGTGCCGTGGAGGGGTGGCCGCCCGTGTGGCGGCGGTGGCACAGGGCGGTTCGGCCGCACGCGGGGCGGGAACTTCCCTGCTCGAACGGACGTCCATACAGGTGAGGCTGGACCGCACCCGGTGCGCGACGGAAGTGGGTTGCCATGACGACGATCGACCCGACCACGTTCGAGACCACGCTGGCCGACGGCCGCCGAATGACGCTGTCGCTGCCTCCGACGGACGCGGGATGGGCCGCCGAGGGGATCAAGACCCTCCGCCCCGTCCCGCCCACGCACACCGGCCGGGGCCAGGACCCTCCCGCCCTCCCCGAGCGCCCCGCGCTTCCCCTCGAAGTAGCCCTGCTGGGGTTCGCGCTGTAGTGACGTGAGGGGGAGATGCGCCGGCAGGTGACGGCGAATCTCCCGTACACGTCCCCACCGGCGCCGCCCGCCGAAGTCCGCGCCCCCGCCCGCGGGGTACGACCGGGCCGGCCGGCGTGCTCGGTCCGACGTGCGGGGCTAGGGAGCGAGGGCGGCATGCCTGACGGATGGCAGTGGGACCGGACGCTCTTCCGGGGCAGCGCGGCCCACTACGGGCGAGGCCGGCTCCCGTACGCCCCGGGCCTTCCCGAGACGCTCGCCGGTGCCCTCGGTCTGGACGGCCGGGGCAGACTCCTCGACGTCGGCTGTGGTCCGGGGACCGTGCTGCTGCCGATGGCGCGGTACTTCGAGGAGGCGGTCGGTGTCGATCCGGACGAGGACATGCTGGCCGAGGCCCGGCGGCAGGCCGGACGGCGCGGGGTGACCCACGCTCGCTGGGTCGCCGCCCGCGCCGAGGAACTGCCCGCGGGACTGGGGGAGTTCCGGGCCGTGGTGTTCGCGCAGTCCTTCCACTGGACGGACCGTGACCGTGTCGCGGCCGTCGTGCGGGAGATGCTGGAACCGGGCGGCGCGCTCGTCCACGTGAACGAACTGCAGGACCCGCCCCCCGAGCCCGCGCCCCCGCCGTCGCCCGCGCCCCCGTACGAACGCATCGGTGGGCTGGTGCGCCGGTACCTGGGCCCCGTGCGCCGCGCGGGGCAGGGGGTGCTGGTGGACGGCACGCCGGGCGGGGAGGAACTGGTCATCGCGCGCGCCGGGTTCGTGGACTTCGCGCGCCATGTGGTGCCGGGCGGCGACGTCGTCACCCGCACCACGGACGACCTCGTCGCATGGACGTTCTCCCGGTCCGATGCGGCGCCGCACCTGTTCGGCGACAGGCGGGCCGAGTTCGAACGGGACCTGCGGGCGCTGCTGGCGGAGACGGCTCCCGGCCGGCACCCGTTCGCGGAGCGCCTGCCCGCCACCGAGGTCAGGATCTGGCGGAAGCCCCCGGGGTAGGGGCGGGTGCCGGCGGTGGTCCACCGGCGCTGCCGGTGGCGGCGGGACGGGCGGCGGGCAGGGTTCCGGCCAGGGTCTCGGTGAGCAGGGTGAGGACCTGGGGGGCCTGGTCGACCAGGTAGAAGTGGCCGCCCGGATAGGTGTGCAGGGCGAAGGGGCCCGTCGTGTGCTCCTGCCAGGCCCGGACGTCGTCCACGGGGGCCTTGGGGTCGCTGGTGCCCACCAACGCCGTGACGGGGCACGTCACTCGGTGGAAGCGGGCGGGACGGTACAGCTCGGCGGCGCGGTAGTCGTTGCGCAGGGCGGGGAGGATCATGCGGAGCACCTCGTCGTCGCCGAGGATGCGGGTGTCGGTACCGGCGAGGCGCCTGATCTCGGCGAGCAGCGCCTCGTCGCCGCGACGGTGCACGTCGTCCTCGGGACGGAAGCGCGACGGGGCGCGCCGGCCGGAGGCGAACAGCACCGCCGGTACCACGCCCGCCCGCTGCTCCAGGAGGCCCGCCAGCTCGAAGGCGAGGGACGCGCCCATGCTGTGCCCGAAGAGGGCGAGGGGACGGTCCGCCTCACGCAGGACCAACGGCAGCAGCCGGTCGGCGAGTTCGGGGATCGTCTCGACGCAGGGTTCCAGACGGCGGTCCTGGCGGCCGGGGTACTGGACGGCGAGCACCTCGACCCGTGGCGCGAGGGCCTGGGACACGGGGAAGTAGAAGCTCGCCGATCCTCCGGCGTGCGGCAGGCACACCAACCGCGCCTCACTGTCCGGGGCGGGGTGGTAGCGGCGGATCCACAGATCCCTGTCCTCGGTCTGCACGGTCACCTGATGGCTCCGGGGGCTCGGGGCTGGCGGTCCTGGGACGCTAACAGCCGCCGACGACGGGCCGGTTACAGACGGCCCCCTGACCCCACCCCTAACCTCCGGGGGCTAGGTCAGGGGTGTTGCGACGCGATCGTGATCGTTCTACTTGAAGCTCCAAGCATCCAGGACCGCTCGGCCCGCCGTCCTGCGGCAGCCGCTGCCCGCTCCCTGGTGAACATCCGCACGGCTCCGACCCCAGGGGGTTCCAGTGACGGACGAAGCACGGCTCGTCGAGTACATCCGCACCATGACGGGCGACCTTCGCAAGGCGCACCGACGGCTCAAACAGCTGGAGGACGCCGACAGCGAACCCATAGCCGTCGTCGGCATCGGATGCCGCTTCCCCGGCGGCGTCGAGAGCCCCGACGATCTGTGGCGGCTGGTGGACGAGGACCGGGACGCCGTAGGGGCCATGCCCGACGACCGGGGCTGGGACTTCGAGGCCCTCTTCGCCGACGGCGACGACCGGCTCGGCACCAGCCGCGTCCGGGAGGGGGCCTTCCTCTACGACGCCGGCGAGTTCGACGCCGGCTTCTTCGGGATCTCCCCGCGCGAGGCCCTCGCCATGGACCCGCAGCAGCGGCTGCTGCTGGAGGTGACCTGGGAGGCACTGGAGCACGCCCGGATCGTGCCTTCGACCCTCGCGGGCAGCCGCACCGGCGTCTACGCCGGGATCATGTACCACGACTACGGCGGCGAACTGTCCACCCTCCCCGACGAGGCCCAGGGGCTGCTGAGCACCGGCATCGCCGGCAGCGTGGTGTCGGGCCGGGTCGCCTACACCCTCGGCCTCGAAGGCCCCGCCCTCACCGTCGACACCGCGTGCTCCTCCTCGCTGGTCACGCTGCATCTGGCCGCCCAGGCGCTGCGGGCCGGCGAGTGCGAGCTGGCGCTGGCCGGCGGTGTCACCGTGATGTCCAGCCCGTTCACCTTCGTCGAGAGCACCCGGCAGGGCAACGTGGCCCCCTACGGCCGCTGCCGGTCCTTCGCGGACGCCGCCGACGGCACCGCGTGGGGCGAGGGCGCGGCCGTACTGGTCGTGGAGCGTCTCTCGGACGCCCGGCGCAACGGGCACCGGATCCTCGCCGTGATCCGGGGCACCGCCGTCAACCAGGACGGCGCCTCCAACGGGCTGACGGCCCCCAACGGGCCCTCCCAGCAACGCGTCATCCGGCAGGCCCTGGCCAACGCCCGGCTGACCGCGGCCGATGTGGACGTCGTCGAGGGGCACGGCACCGGCACCCGGCTCGGCGACCCCGTGGAGGCACAGGCGCTGCTGGCCACGTACGGCGCGGAGCGGCCCGACGGGCACCCGCTGTGGCTGGGGTCGGTCAAGTCCAACCTGGCGCACCCCCAGGCCGCCGCCGGCGCCGCCGGTGTCATCAAGATGGTGATGGCGATGCGGCACGGGCGGCTGCCCCGCACCCTCCACGTGGACCGGCCCAGCCCCCAGGTGGACTGGACCGCCGGCGCCGTGGAACTCCTCACCGAGCCCCGGGACTGGCCCGACCTGGGGCGGCCCCGCCGGGCCGCCGTCTCCTCGTTCGGCGTCGGCGGCACCAACGCCCACGTCATCATCGAACAGGCCCCGGCGGACGAGGAGCCGGCCCCGGTCCCGGCGAGCGGGGCCGCGGCGTCCGACACGGGCGCCGCCGCGCCGGAGCGGGGGCCCGACGGCCCGGCCGTCGTGCCGCTGCCCGCCGTGCCCGTCCTCGTCTCCGCCCGTGACGCCGAAGCGCTGGGCGCGCAGGCCGCCAGGCTGCACACGCACCTCACCCGGGCCGCCGCCGACGGAGGAGGCCCCCGCCTGACCGACCTCGGTCTCGCCACCGCCACCACCCGCGCCGCGCTCGAACACCGGGCCGTGGTCGTCGCCACGGACGGCGACGACCTCGCGCGCGCCCTGACGGCCCTGGCGTCCGCGGATCCCGACCCCGGTCTGGTGACGGGACTGGCCGACGAACAGGTCCCCGCCTTCCTGTTCACCGGTCAGGGGGCCCAACGACCCGGCATGGGAAGAGAGTTGCACGCCGTCTTCCCGGTCTTCGCACAGGCCCTCGACTCCGTCTGCGCGGAGCTCGACGGACACCTGGAACAGCCCCTGCGCGACCTGATGTTCACCGAACCCGGCACCGACGGCGCCGCGCTGCTGGACGAGACCCAGTACACCCAGGCGGCGACCTTCGCGATGGAGGTGGCGCTGTTCCGGCTGGTGGAGAGCTGGGGAGTGACACCCCGCCTGCTGGCCGGACACTCCATCGGCGAACTCGCCGCCGCCCATGTGTCCGGCATGCTGGCCCTGCCCGACGCCTGCGCCCTGGTGGCCGCGCGCGGCCGGCTCATGCAGGCCCTGCCGTCGGGCGGCGCCATGGCCGCCCTGGAGGCCACCGAGGACGAACTCGCTCCGCTGCTCGCGGGCCGGGAGGACGCCGTCGCGCTGGCCGCGGTCAACGGTGAACGCGCCGTCGTGGCCTCCGGCACGGCCGCCGCCGTCGCCTCGATCGCCGAGCACTTCACGGGCCTCGGCCGCCGCACCCGGCACCTGCGCGTGTCCCACGCCTTCCACTCGCCGCTCATGGACCCCATGCTCGACGACTTCCGCGACGTCGTACGGAAACTGGAGTTCCACCCGCCCGCCGTACCCGTCGTCTCCAGCGTCACCGGCACCCTCCAGAGCGACGAGGAGTGGCGGTCGCCGGACTACTGGGCCCGACAGGTCCGCGACACCGTCCGCTTCCACGAGGTGACCCGCACCCTGCGCGAGGCCGGTGTCACCACGCAGGTCGAACTCGGCCCCGACGCCGCGCTCACCGCCATGGCGGACACCGACGACGAAGCCCTCCGGCCCGTGGCGGCACAGCGCCGCGACCAGCCCGAGACCCGCGCCCTGGTCACCGCGCTCGCGCGCTTGCACGTCCGAGGCGTCCCGGTCGACTGGGCGGCCTTCTTCGCGGGCCGCGACGCACGACCGGTGCCCCTGCCGACGTACGCCTTCCAGCGCCGCCACTACTGGCTGCGCCCCAAGCCCGGCGCGGCGGCCACCACGGGCGCCGCCGGACTGCCCACCGCCGGGCACCCCCTGCTGGGCGCCGCCGTCACCGTGGCCGGCACCGGCACCCTGCTGCTGACCGGCCGCCTCGGCCTGGACAGCCACCCCTGGCTGGCCGACCACGCGGTGGGCGGCTCGGTCCTCGTACCCGGCACCGCCCTGCTGGAGCTGGCCCTGCACGCCGCCTCCCGGCTGGAGGCCACCACCCGCACGGCCCTCGCCGTCGCCGAACTCGTCCTCCAGGCCCCTCTGATCCTGCCCCCCTCCGGTGGCGTACGGGTCCAGGTGGTCGTCGACGGACCCGACGACGACGGACGGTGCGCCTTCCGCGTGGTCTCCCAGCCGGAGTCCGCCGACGGCGACGCATGGACCACGCACGCCGACGGCGTCCTCGGCGCCGAGGAACCCGACGACGGCGACGCAGCGGGAACGGGCGGGACCTGGCCCCCGGACGGCGCCACCCCCGCCGACACCGACGCCCTCTACGCCGACTTCGCCGCCGGCGGCTTCGCCTACGGCCCGGCCTTCCAGGGGGTCCGGCGTGCCTGGCGGCACGGTGACGAGGTGTACGCGGAGGTCGCGCTGCCCGAGTCGGTCGCGGGCGCCGCCGACTTCGCGCTCCACCCCGCACTCGCCGACGCGGCCCTGCACGCCGCCGTGTTCGCCGGCGGACCGTTCGCCGAGGCGGCCGGGCAGGCGCGGCTGCCGTTCGTCTGGGACGGCGTGACCCTGCACGCCACCGGCGCCACCGCACTGCGCGTGCGGATCACCCCCACCGGCCCGGACGGTTTCGCCCTCGCGCTCGCGGATCCCACAGGCACCCCCGTGGCGACGATCCGCTCCCTGACCGTCCGGGCCGCCCCCGACCTCGCCGCTCCCGCGCCCGCCGGCGCGCCGGCCGACGATCTCCATCTGCCCGGCTGGGAAGAGGTGCCGCTGCCGGCCGGACCCGCCGCCGAGGGTGACCGCTGGGGCCTCGTGGGAGACCCCGGCCGCCTGCCCGACCTGCCGCAAGCCGCCCGCCACCCGGATACGGCCGGCGCCGCGCGCGACGCCGACCAGGTGGTCCTCGCCCTCGACGCGGGCCTGCCCCCGGGCGTCGAACCCGGCGACACCGACGCCGTGACGGCCGTGCACACCGCGACCGCGCGGGCCCTGGACACCGTGCGCGACTGGCTCGCCGGCACCGGCGCCGCCCGGCTCGTCGTGCTGCTGCGGGCCGCCGTCCGCGTCGGGGACGGCGAGGACGCCCCCGATCCGGTGGCCGCCGCCGTATGGGGGCTGCTGAGCTCCGCCGCGCACGAGAACCCCGACCGGATCGCCGTCGTCGACTGGGACGGGGCCGAGGCGTCGGCCGCCGTCCTCACCCGGGCACTGGCGTTCCCGGAACCCCGTCTCGCCCTGCGCGCGGGCACCCTCCACGCGCCCCGGCTGATCCCCCTCGCCCGGCACTCCGCGCTGCTGCCGCCGCCGGGGCCCGGTTCCTGGGTCCTCGACCGGGCGGCCGACGGCGCCACCATCGACGACCTCGCACTGGTCCCGGCGCCCGAGAGCCTGGCCGCACCGCTCGGCCCCGGCCAGGTACGGGTCGACGTCCGCGCCGCCGGCGTGAACTTCCGGGACGTCGTCGTCGCCCTCGGCCTCGTCGACGGACTGCGCGGCCTCGGCGGCGAACTCGCCGGTGTGGTCACCGCCGTCGGCCCGGACGTGACCGGCGTCCGCCCCGGCGACCGGGTCCTCGGCCTGGGCCCCGCCACGTTCGGCCCGGTCGCGGTCACCGACCACCGCTGGCTGGCCCCGATGCCCGACGGCTGGACCTTCGAACAAGCCGCCGCCGTACCCATCGCCTATCTCACCGCCTACTACGGCCTGGTCGACCTCGCGGGCGTCCGCCCCGGCCAGAAGGTGCTCGTCCACGCCGGAGCCGGCGGCGTCGGCACCGCCGCCGTTCAGCTCGCCCGGCACCTCGGCGCCGAGGTGTACGCCACCTCCAGCGCCGGGAAACGGCAGGTGCTGCGCGCCGCCGGACTCGACGACGCCCACACCGCCGACTCCCGCAGCCTCGACTTCGCCGACCACTTCCGGCAGACCACCGGCGGACAGGGCATGGACGTCGTCCTGGACTGCCTCGCCGGGGAGTTCGTCGACGCCGGCCTCGGCCTGCTGCCGCGCGGCGGTCACTTCCTGGAGATGGGCAAGACCGACATCCGCGACCCGGAGGCCGTCGCCGCCGCCCACCCCGGGGTCGTCTACCAGGCGTACGACCTCCAGGAGGCGGCCCCCGACCGGATGCGCGAGATGCTCCGGGCCGTCCTCGACCTCTTCGCGCGAGGCGCCCTCACCCCGCCGCCGCTGACCGTCTGGGACATCCGCCGCGCCCGCGACGCCTTCCGCGCGCTCAGCCAGGCCAAACTGGTCGGCAAGGCCGTCCTCACCGTCCCCCGCGGCACCGATCCGGCGGGCACCTTCGTCGTCACCGGCGCGAGCGGCCACCTCGGCGGTCTCGTCGCCCGGCACCTCGTCGCCCGCCACGGCGCCCGGCACCTGCTGCTGCTCAGCCGCCGCGGCCCCGACGCCCCCGGAGCCGCCGAACTGGAGGCCGACCTGCGCGCGGCCGGTGCCACCGACGTCACGACCGTTCGCTGCGACACCGCCGACCGCGACGCCCTGCGCACCGCGCTGGCCGCACTGCCCCCGGACCGGCCGGCCACGGCGGTCGTGCACACCGCCGGTGTCCTGGACGACGGCATCGCCGCCGGCCTCACCGACGAGCAACTGCACCGCGTCCTGCGGCCGAAGGCCGACGCCGCCGCGCACCTCGACGCCGTCACCCGCGAACTCGGCCACGACCCGGCGATGTTCGCCCTGTTCTCCTCCGCCTCCGGCTTCACCGGCAACCCGGGCCAGGCCAACTACGCGGCGGCGAACCTCTGTCTGGACGCCCTCGCCGCACAGCGCAGGTCCCGCGGACTCGCAGGCGTCTCCCTGCTCTGGGGCGCCTGGGAACAGGCAGGCGACGGCATGACCGCCGGACTCGGCGACACCGACCAGCGGCGCATGGCCCGGTCCGGACTGCGCGCCCTCGGCCCGGACCGGGGACTCGCCCTCTTCGACGCCGCCCTCGCCGCGGACGCCGACGCGGTGGCACCCCTCGCCCTGGACACCGCCGGCCTGCGCGCCCAGGCCGAGTCGGGCACCCTGCCCGCCGTCTTCCGGAGCCTCGTCCAGGCCCCCGTCCTGCGACGCGCCGCCGTCGCGGGGGCCCGGGAACCCGCCCTGGCCGAACGGCTGGCCGCGCTCTCCGACACCGAACGCGACCGTCTGCTGCTCGACCTCATCACCCGGCACACCGCCACCGTCCTCGGCCACGGCTCACCGAACTCCCTCGGCTCCCAGCGGACCTTCCGCGAACTCGGCTTCGACTCCCTGACCGCCGTAGAACTGCGCAACAGCCTCGGCGCCGCGACCGGACTGCGGCTGCCCGCCACCCTCGTCTTCGACCACCCCACCCCCCAGGCACTGGCGGAACTGCTGCGCGCCGAACTCGCCCCGCCCCAGGCGTCCCCCGCACAGGAAGCGCTCGCCCTGCTCGACGGCCTGCACCGGCACCTGGAGGACGTCTCCCGGGACGACCCGGACCGCAGGCGCCTCGACGAACGACTCCGCCAGGTGCTGGAGACCTGGCGGCAGCCCGACACCACCGACACCGACACCGACCACGACCTCGACAAGGCCTCCGACGACGACCTCTTCGCCATGGTCGACGACGGAGCCCGGCTGCCCTGACCCCGGGCGGCACCGCCTGCCCGGCGGGGCCACACCCCGCCCCGCCGGGCAGGCATCACACCCCCCACCTCGAGGAAAGTGACGCACGCATGCCCAGCACATCCGACGGATCCGGCAGCGCCACCGAGCACAAACTCCGCGAGTACCTCAGGCGGGCCATCGCCGACGCCCGCGACCTGCGCGACCGGCTCCGGCAGACGGAGGACCGCATACGCGAGCCGATCGCCGTCACCGGCATGGCCTGCAGGTTCCCCGGCGGGGTCGCCTCCCCGGACGATCTGTGGCACCTGGTGGCCGACGGCAAGGACGCGATCGGCGCCTTCCCCCGCGACCGCGGCTGGCCCCTGGAGGAGCTGTACGAAGCGGCCGGCGGCGTCTCCTCCTCGGTGACCCTCGAAGGCGGCTTCATCGACGATCCCGCGGGCTTCGACGCGGAGTTCTTCGGTATCTCGCCGCGCGAGGCGCTGGCGATGGACCCGCAGCAGCGGCTGCTGCTGGAGGTGTCCTGGGAGGCGGTGGAGCGCGCGGGCATCGACCCGTGGTCGCTGCGCGGCAGCCGTACCGGTGTCTTCCTCGGCGGTGGGACGGAAGACTTCGTCGGACTGCTGTCGATGTGCCGGGACTCCGAGGAGACCTCGTCCCTCACCGGCACGACCAGCAGCGTACTGTCCGGCCGGGTGGCGTACACGCTCGGCCTGGAGGGTCCGGCGCTGACCGTGGACACGGCCTGCTCGTCCTCCCTGGTCACCCTGCATCTCGCGGTACAGGCGCTGCGGATGGGGGAGTGCGACCTCGCGCTCGCCGGCGGTGTGGCCGTGATGTCGACTCCCGGTATCTTCCCCGAGTTCGCCCGGCAGGGGGGTCTGGCGTCGGACGGCCGCTGCAAGGCGTTCGCCGACACGGCCGACGGCACCGGCTGGGGCGAGGGGGTGGGCGTCCTGATGGTGGAGCGCCTGTCGGACGCCCGCCGTCACGGCCGTCCCGTACTGGCGGTGATACGGGGGTCGGCGGTGAACCAGGACGGCGCCTCCAACGGCCTCACCGCGCCCAACGGTCCGTCCCAACAGCGGGTGATCCGGGACGCGTTGGCGAACGCGGGCCTGTCGCCGGCGGACGTGGACGCCATCGAGGCACACGGGACCGGGACGCGGCTGGGCGACCCGATCGAGGCGCAGGCGCTGCTCGCGGTCTACGGGCAGGGGCGGCCGGAGGGCCGGCCGGTGTGGGTCGGGTCCGTCAAGTCCAACATCGGGCACACGGTGGCGGCCGCCGGTGTCGGCGGTGTGATCAAGACGGTGATGGCGCTGCGGCACGGGGTGCTGCCGAAGACCCTGCACGTGGCCGCGCCCACCCGGCAGGTCGACTGGTCGGCGGGTGCGATGGAGGTGCTGACGGAGGCCCGGGAGTGGCCGGAGACGGGCCGTCCGCGCCGGGCGGGCGTGTCGTCGTTCGGGATCAGCGGCACCAACGCCCATGTCGTCCTCGAACAGGGCGACGCGGGCCCCGGCGCGGCCTCGGAGGAGGCCGAGGACGGTTGTGTCGTGCCGTGGTTGCTCTCCGCACGCGGCGAGGCCGCGCTGCGGGCGCAGGCGGCCCGGCTCCTGGCCCACCTGGAGGACCACCCCGACGCCCGCCCCCAGGACGTCGGCCTCTCCACGACGGTCTCCCGTGCGGCGTTGGAGCATCGGGCGGTGGTGGTGGGTGCGGGGTGTGAGGGGTTGTTGCGGGGGGTGGTGGCGGTCGCGGAGGGGCGGCCGG
>NZ_JBVIYK010000019.1:0-155636 GCF_055592645.1 Streptomyces sp. NPDC041108
CTGCGCGATCTGGCACAACCGCACCATCGGCGCACCCATCACCAGGTCCCTGACCGCCTACGACCACTGAGCCACATCGGAACTAATCATCTAGAGGTTGTCCCGTATGAGGTGTGAGTTATCCGGCGAGGGAGAGGTTGTGGAGCCGGGCGATGCCCAGCATGGCCTGGTGAATGCCGTTGCCCTTGAGCCGGCAGTCCCGCAGGATCTTCCAGTTCTTCAACCGCGACAGGGCGTGTTCCACCCGGGCTCGCGCCCGTCGGTGGACGGCATTCTCCGCTTCCTGCTGCAGGCTGAGGTGCGTCTGACCTCGTCGTTTGCGGTGCGGGATGAGCAGGCCGGTGCCCTGGTATCCGCCGTCGGCGTTGGTCGGTGCGCCGCGGCAGGCCCGGTCGACGCCGGACTCCGTGAAAGCCCGGCAGTCGTTGCGGCTGCCGGGCAGCGGCAGGCCGATCGCCACTACCAAGCGGCTGTTGGCATCGATCACGACCTGCACGTTCGTCGAGTACCGATAGTTCTTACTGGACGCGGCCACGCTGCGATCACGGGTGGGCACCAGAGTCCGTCGACGATGTAGACGGTGTCTTTGCGCGGTCGGCGGGCCGGCGAGATGGCCAGCAAGCGCGCCAAGTGATCGAGGATGCGGTCGGCCGCAGACTTCGAGACCCCGAACAACGGGGCCACCTGCCGCAACGTCAGGTTCGTGCGCCAGTACGTAGCGACCAGCAACACCCGGTTCTCCAGCGGCAGCCGCCAGGGACGGCCGCGCTGAACGTCACCACCGCGACGCCGCACCAACGCGACCAGCCTGGTGAACTGCGACTCGGTCAGCCCGGAGAACGGCTCGATCCACTTCGGATCATCCGCTGAGATCACCCCACCCATGCCCAGCCAACGCACCAGCCGCCCCACCAGTTACGGGACAACCTCTAGCCGACTCGCCCTGTCGGGTTCTCACGCCGGGAGGAACAACGGGGACGGGATGCCGTCCCACGGGTCCCGGACCTTGCCCGACCGGGTCTGCTCAGGTGGGAAACTCGCCCAACCAGTCGTGCTGGAGAAGGTGCTTGGGCAGATAGCCGGACTCGATTCCGATGGGGAATCCGCCGTCGTACGCGAGGCACGCGACGGCAAGAGGGCCGAGGGCTACAGCGCCGTCGATGTCCGTCTCCCGACTCTCGTCGCGAGTCCAGTACAGCCTGTGCAGTTTCAGCGCTTCCTCCAGGGCAGGACCGAAGCCCGCCTCGTTCCTGCGCACGAAGTTGTAGAAGAGATTGATCGGCGGATAGAGGACGCCCTGGAGCAGATCTCGTGGCGCGATCCGGGCAACCGAGGCGTCCGAGGACTGGAAGGTGACCGTCAGCTTCTCCACCAGCCCCGGACGCCGCAGCCAGTAGGTCTGCAGAGTGTCGACCCAGTGGTAGACGTACTCGTCATACTGCCCCTCCGGCGCACGCAGCCGCTCCACCGGAATCTCACACAGTTGCGTCATACGCTGCTGGTCACGGCAGATGACAGCCAGCCAGAAAGCCGTGAGCCAGTTCCCGGCATCGGCGGCGGACAGCCGGCCGGTCGCGGGAAGGCGACGCGTCTTGTGGTTGATACGGCACTCGACGTGCCCCTCGCTCGCCTCCGACACCGCGAACAGTGCCGAACCCAGCTGCATCGCGGTCACCGCGGCTTCCCATGTCTCCACGGCCGCCGCTTCGGGGTCGTCGACGCAGCGTGCCTGCAGAGCCATGACGGCACTGGGGAACGCGAAGTCGATCATCTCCGTCGACTCTTCGAGTTCGTCGATGTCCCGGGCGACAGCTTCGCCGAGGCGCTCCACAAAGCGCTCGGTATCGGGGATCACCACACCATGCCTGGCAACAGTCACGGTCACGGAAGGGTCCCCCTACTGATGTCGAACCGTCGGTACTGGTAGCCAGTGTACGCGCCCGAGTTCCTCTCCCCCTTGACGACCACATATTCCAGCTTGCCCTCTTTGAGCGCCGCCCTGAGATTCTCCACGAGGTCGATCTCTCCTCGCTTTCTCATTTCCCGGAGAATGTCGAAGAAGTACTCCCTGCTTCCCTGGGAAACCTTCTTTCCGTTCGGAAGGGATCGACCGCCGAGCTCCGTTCCCGTACTGCTCTTCGCCTCGACGACGACCACCCGGCCGTCATCGTGCTTCCATACTTGGTCGAACTGGTCGTTCCCATTCTTCGGACCGAGCAGGGTCTGTTTCTCGAAGTCCGGGTAGCGCTCGGCGATATAGTGGTGCTCCGCCGCGTTCTCACCGAACGCCTCGGTTGCCTTCCCCATGGCCGTGTGAGACTCCTTGTAAGCCCCTCGCGCCTCTCCCCACTCCGCAGCAGAGTCAGCCGTGCCGTGGATTTCGTGGGCTTTTCCGGTCTCCGCCCGCCACTCCTTGACGATGTTGTCCAACTGAACAGCGAAATGACGTTCCCGTGCCGCCCCGTCGAGAACCTCAAGCCTGGCCTGGCTTGTGACGGTGTCCGCGCCCACGCTTATGTAGTCGTCATCGAGGAAATGCGGTTCAGGTGCTGCAGGAGTGTCCTTGGCCTGAATCCAGGGTGAGTCCTCCGAGAGCCGAGCGAGCTGGGGCGGCGTGAACCCGCTCTCGTCCTGGAGTTTCAGGTTCTTCCGCCAACCGTTCTCCTTGTAATACCGCTCCATGTATCCCGGTTCATGGTTGGCGCGGTAGACCTGAATCTCCTCGATCTGCTCCAACGACAGGGACCCCCTGGGCCCATAGGGATTGGCTCCCTCGCGCATGAAAGCAGGTCGCGTCGTCTGCCCTGTCGGACCAGGACCGTCGCCGTCGGAGCGCGGACCGCCGTTCGATCCGTCGCTTGCCGCGTCGTCACCGGTGCGCCCGACCTCATCCGGACCACCGCCACCCCGGCCCCCTGGCGCATCGTCACCACGGCCGCCGGAGGCCCCCGGCCCGTCACCCCCACGGCCGCCCGTGGTGACCGTGTCGCTTCCGCGACCGCCCACCGCCGCGGCATCCCCGCCCCGCGCCCCAGCCCCCACCGCGGCCGGCTCACGTCCGCCCGCCGCCGGCGTCCGCTCCTCTCGCCCCGCGCTCTCCCCGGCCCGCTGTTCCGCCGTGTTCTCGTGGCGGATGTCGTCCAGGGACTCCCGTATCGTGCCGTCGGCGTTGTGCATGAGCAGGGTCTTGGTGTCGAGGTAGACGACCTGACCCTCGGGGGTGGTCATGCGGACGGAGTTGTCGGGGGTGAGGCCGGCGGGGAGGTCGTCCGCCAGGGTGGGGGCGTCGGTTATTCGGTAGGTGCCTTCGCCGAGGCGGATGTGGGTGCCGTCGGTGATACCGCGCAGGCTCGCCATGACGTCGCCGATCTTCACCGCCGTGCCGCCGATGCCCTTGGCGATGTACGTCATCGGGTCGACGATCCGGCCTGCCTTGCCTGCGAAGGAGATGGCCCTGGCCACGGCTCCCGCTTTGCCGGTCGCCGCGGCCGCGCCTCCCGCGCCGCCCGTGAAGACGGTCGTCAGGACGTTGAACGTCACCGCTCCCGCCGCCCGGGAGGGGTTCTTGCCCCACTCGTCGTACGCGATGAGCGCCTTGCCGGTCTCCACCACCGCTGTGCGGGAGTCGCGCAGCCAGGAGGGGAGTTTGTCGGCCGGGGTCAGCCAGTACGCGGCGCCCAGCGGCGTTCCCGTGATCAGGATGCCGGTGGCGAGTTTGCCGAGGCCGACCCAGGCCTGCCCCGCGGCGTCCCAGCCGTTGAAGCCCACGAGCGTGCCGAGGCCCTTGATGGTGCCCCACACGCCGTCGACGACGAAGCCGACGGTGAAGTCCCAGGCGTGTTCGTGGATGTAGTACCAGGGGTTGGACTCCTCCACCGGGTCGCCCCACGGCAGCCCGCCGGCGTTGTTGAGATCCTCCGCGCGGTAGCCGTACATGTTCTCTTTGTTCGAGCCGTCGTTGACGACGAGGGCCTCACCCCCGACCAGCGCGACGATCTTGTTGTGGCAGGCGAGTTCGGCGGCCTGGAAGGCCGACCAGGCGGCGTTCACCGCGTTGCGGCGGCCCGTGTTCTCCTCGATGAGGTCGCCGTCCGCGACCCAGTCGTCGTCGTCCGCGACGCGCCGTTCGAACGCCGCCGCCTCCTCGCGCAGCGAGTTGAGGCGGTCCACCAGAGGGCGGACCTCGGCCGCGTAGTCGAGCAGCGCCCTGGAGACCGTGCTCAGCTCGGTCTGCAGGTCATGGCCGGCCGCGGCGACCGGCGCGGTCGTCGCGAAGAGCTGGTCGGCCTCGGGAGCCTTGTAGAAAGGCTGCAGCAGGTTGAAGTTGGCGTCGATCAGCAGACCCGCGGCACCGACCGCCATCCCGTCGAACGCGATGTCCCCGGCGTCCGTCTCCAACTGCTCCAGATTCCCGGTGAACTCCGGTATCTCGGCCGAGACGACGGGCCTGTCCTCGCTCACGTCTACCCCCGTGGACGCCCTCGCAGATCACTCAGTCGATCATTTGTACCAAAGTTGCGATCGCGATCCCATGCAGTTCTGGCCAAAGCTCAGCCCCGCCGGGACGCCCGGCCCCCACGCGCGGCTCCTACGTTCACAAAAGCGGCCCAGGGAACCGCTGCCACCGCCGCCGCCCGTCCTCCCGGGGCGTCCGAGGAGCGGGCCGCAGAGAGCGAACCTGCCCCGTGGTGCCGGATGGTGGACTGCGCGGGGGGCTGCCCTCGGGCCTTCCGCAGGCCCGAGGGGAGCTGGTGCCGTGATTGTCGCGCCGAGCGCGAGCGCCGGGACCGCGCGTGGGCGGTCACCGGAGCCGTGGCGCGGCAGGACCCGGATCCGTCCGTGCCGCCTGAGCCGCCCGTCGGCTTCGACCCGCGGAAGCTGCTGGAACTGGCGGCGCACTGGCGGGACGCCGCGTCCGATCTCGGTGAGTTCGCGCCGGATCCCGTGTTGCGGGTCGTGAGGGGAGCGGAAGGGGCGGCCCGTTCGACGGGGGACGGCACGCAGGGGGCGTGGAAAGGGAGAGGCGCTGCCGACGGGGCGTCGGCAAAGGGGGTGGTGGGGCGGGCGTAGCGTAGATGTATGTCGAAGTACGGATCGTTTCCCGGTACGCGGCCCCGCCGGCTTCGTACGACGCCCGTGATGCGGCGCATGGTGGCCGAGACGCGGCTGCATCCCGCGGACTTCATCCTTCCCGCGTTCGTGCGGGAGGGCGTGAGCGCGCCGGTGCCGATCTCGGCGATGCCGGGGGTCGTGCAGCACACGCGGGACAGTCTGAAGAAGGCCGCCGTGGAGGCCGTCGAGGCCGGGGTCTCCGGGATCATGCTGTTCGGGGTGCCGGAGGACGACAAGAAGGACGGGCTCGGCACGCCGGGGACCGATCCCGACGGGATCCTGCAGGTCGCCATCCGTGATGTGCGGGCCGAGGTCGGGGACGAGCTGCTCGTCATGTCCGACCTCTGTCTCGACGAGACCACCGACCACGGTCACTGCGGGGTGCTGGACGCGGAAGGGCGCGTCGACAACGACGCGACCCTGGAGCGGTACGCCGAGATGGCACAGGTGCAGGCCGACGCCGGTGCCCATGTGGTCGGGCCCAGCGGGATGATGGACGGCCAGATCGGGGTCGTCCGGGACGCGCTCGACCAGATCGGGCGCGAGGACGTCGCCGTGCTCGCCTACACCGCCAAGTACGCCTCGGCCTTCTACGGCCCCTTCCGGGAGGCGGTCGCCTCCTCGCTGAAGGGGGACCGCAAGACGTACCAGCAGGATCCGGCGAACACGCGGGAGTCGCTGCGGGAGCTGGCCCTCGACCTGGAGGAGGGCGCCGACATGGTGATGGTCAAGCCGGCCGGGCCCTACCTCGACATCCTCGCGCGGGTCGCGGACGCCGTGGACGTGCCGGTCGCCGCGTACCAGATCTCCGGTGAGTACTCGATGGTCGAGGCCGCCGCCGAGAAGGGGTGGATCGACCGGGAGCGGGCGATTCTGGAGACGCTGACCGGGATCAAGCGGGCCGGGGCGCGGAACATCCTCACGTACTGGGCGGTCGAGGCGGCTCGGATGCTGCGCTGAGCATCCGGCACCCCCTCGCTTCCGCCTCCCGTACGCTCCCCCTTCCGCTCGCTCCCCCTCCGTCCGGCCCGGTACGTGCGGCGTGGTCCGCGCTCAGTACTGGAGGGCGTCCGCCGCCGTCGACTGCCAGTAGGTGACGGCCACGGAGCTGTCGACGTAGACGCCCTTGGCCGGGAGGGCGGGCGAGGCGGGGGAGCCGGCGTCGCTGCCGGGCTTGCGGCCCTGGAAGTGGACGACGACCTTCTTCTCCGTCGCGCCGGGGCCGCCGCTGCCGTCGCCGGAGGAGAGGCGGACGCCCCCGTAGCCGGACTCACCGGGGGCCAGTGTCACGACGGCCTGCGGCTGGGACTCCTCCATCACCTGCGGGGCGGACTGGGCCGCGCCGAACCGCACCGACGGGTAGTAGTAGAGGTCGCAGTACTTCGAGCCGGTGTTCTTGACGGTGATCAGCAGGTGGTTGATCGGGCGGGTCACCGGCTTCGCGGTCACCGTGGTGTTGGAGCCGTTGCAGGTGACGCGGTTGGCGGGGTCCCAGGGGTCGGTGGAGGTGGCGCTGTCGCCGCCGGTGGCCGTGCCGGTGCCGGTGCCGGTGCCCTTGGCCTTGCCCGTCCTGGCGGACGCCTGGTCGGTCGTGGAGCCGCCGGTGGACGCGTCCGAGCCGCCCGTGGTCGTCGTACCGCCCGTGGCCGAGCCCGAGCCGCCGGTGGTCCGCGAGGCCGAGGTGTCGCCGTTCACCGAGCCCTCGACCCTCGTGCCCATGCCGTTGTCGCACGCCGTCAGAGCGAGGGCGGCGAGGGCCACGCCGGTCGCCGCGAGCAGACGGGCGGGGCGGGCGGAGCGGGTGGAGCGGGTGGTGCGGGCGGTGCGGAACGTGCGCATGACGAATCCCTTTCGGACAAAGCTGGTTGAGCAGGCTGAGAACAGGTGGTCGAAGCCGTGCCGCTCGACCGGTGTGCCGGGAGCGGCGTGCTTGGATGACCAACAGCTTGTGGGGTGACCCGTCCCGGCCGCCACGGCCGGCGGACGATCCGGGACGCTGGAATGCCCGCACCGACTCTGACCTGGGGGAACGTTCCTTCTCTGGAACGCGGAACGGGACGTGCGGGTATGAGAAGACGGAGGAAGACGTGTCGGGGAGCGGTACCGAGAACGGTCTGGGGGCCGATTTCGCCGAGCTGCTGCGGGAGTTGAAGAAGCGATCCGGGCTGAGTTACGGGGTGCTCGCCAAGCGGCTCCACATGAGTACGTCCACGCTCCACCGGTACTGCAACGGGGATGCCGTACCGACGGACTACGCCCCCGTCGAGCGGCTGGCCCGTCTGTGCAGGGCGACCCCGGACGAGCTGGTCGAGCTGCACCGGACGTGGGTGCTCGCGGACGCGACCCGGCGGCGCAAGGGGAGTGACTCCGGCGGCGCGGCGGCGGCCCTGCAGACGGCGGCCCTGCAGACGGCGGCCTCGCAGGCGGCGGCCCCCGAGGAGACGGCCCCTGAGGAGACGGCCCCGGATGCGGAGGTCGAGCGGGGGCCGGACATGGACGAGGGCACGGTCCCGGAGGAGGGCGCGGTCCCTGTGCAGACGCTGGTCGGAGGCGGCGGTTCCGCGAGAGCGGGAGTACGCCTGCCGGCTCGGCGGCGTACGCGGGTCGCGCTCGTCGCCGGTCTGGCCGTGACCGCCGTGCTCGGAGCGGTCACGCTCGCCGTGAGTCTGCCGCCCGACGCGGAGGGGGACGGGACCGGAGCACGGTGGGCCGGGGACGTGTCCGTCGGCGACCGGGAGATCCCGGGGGAGGAGAAAGGCGGCTCGGGCTCGTCCGCGCCGTCCGGTGCCTCGCCCTCCGTCTCAGCGAGCGAGTCGGGTGACAAGGACGCGAAGGGCGCGAAGGGCGCGAAGGACGGGAAGGACGGGAAGGGCACCGACGAGGCCGGCGCGGCCACGGCCGGTACGACCCCCTCCGGCTCCGGCGCGGCGGGCGCGGACGCCTCCCGCTCGGCGCCCCTGTCCGTGAAGGTGGAGCCGTACACCTGGGAGAGCCCCTGCTCCCAGCGGTATCTGACCACCCGTCCGCCGGCCGAGGTGGGGCCGCCGCCGCTGGAGCAGGACGCGGGGGCCTGGGTTTCGGCGGTGGACGCCGTGTCCTCGGGGCAGCAGTTCCTGACCCTGACCGTGCAGGGCTCCGGCAAGGAGACCGTGGTCGTACGGAGCCTCACGGTCCGTACGGTCGACAAGCGGTCGCCCCTCGCCTGGAACGACTACGCCATGGGCTACCCCGGGGTCGGCTGCGGGGCCGGTGTCCCGACCCGGTCCTTCACGATCGCCCTCGACGGGGCGCGCCCCGACGTGAAGCCCAAGGCGGGCACCAGGAAATTCCCGTACTCCGTCAGCGAGTCCGACCCGGAGACCTACTACATCACCGCCGACGCCTCGGCGTACTACGTCAGTTGGTACCTGGAGCTGAAGTGGACCAGCGGCTCCCGCAGCGGCACGCTGATCCTCGACGACGACGGCGGGCCGTTCCGCACGAGCGGCAACAACGGGCGCCCGGCGTACGAGTACCCGCTCGGCGGACCGAAGTGGGTCGAGGAGGGGACGACGCTGGGCGAGGACGCGGGGAGCTAGGGCCACCGGTTCCCCGTGGCGGTGGGCGGGCTTCCGTTTCCGGGCGGCGCCAACTCGTGGTGAGGGTTAGGTTGTTGGTCATTCAATGCCCCGACCCCCAGGGAGAGCCACATGGCCGGTGACGCGCTCAGTCAGGATCCCGCCGAGCTGCGGAGAAGGATCGACACGACCAAGGCGCACCCGGCACGGGTCTACGACGTCTTCCTCGGCGGCAAGGACAACTACCCGGTGGACCGGGATGCCGCCGCCGCCGCGCTGGCGGCCAATCCGCGTGGCTACCTCGACGTCCGCCACAACCGGGACTTCATGCGCCGCGCGGTGACCTCGCTCACCGCGGACGAGGGCATCCGGCAGTTCCTCGACATCGGCACGGGGCTGCCGACCGGCGAGAACGTCCATCAGATCGCCCAGGGGCTCGCCCCCGGCTCCCGGGTCGTGTACGTCGACAACGACCCGGTGGTGCTCGCTCACGCGCGCGCCCTGCTGACGAGCGGGCCCGAGGGCGTCACCGACTACATCGACGCCGACCTGAGGTCACCGGCGGGAATCCTGGAAACCGCCGCGAAGACCCTCGACTTCGACCGGCCGATCGCGCTGTGCCTGGTGGCGATCCTGCACTTCGTGGCGGACGACGAGGCGTACCCGGTCGTGCGGGAGCTGGTGGACGCGCTGCCCGCCGGGAGCCGGCTGATCCTCAGCCATCTGACCGAGGACCTCAACCCGGCGAGCATCCGGGCCGTCCAGAAGACCTACACCGAGCGCGGGTTCACCTTCGTGCTGCGGTCCAGGGACGAGGTCGCGCGCTTCTTCGAGCAGAGCGGTCTCGTGGTGGACGAGCCCGGGGTGGTGCCGGCGCACCACTGGCGGTTCGAGGACGGCGCCCCGACGCCGGCGGCGGTGGAGCCGCATGTGCTGGCCGCGATGGACGACATCGAGAAGGTCCGGCACCGGGACATCAACGACGTGACCGACGCGGACATCAACGTGTACGTGGCGACGGGGCGCAAGGAGTAGCACGGCAGGTGGCCTCGCCCCGGGGGGCGCCTTCCCCCCGGCGCCCTCACCCTGGGGGCGCCACCCCCGTCGCCCTCACCCCAGGCGTCCTCACCCCCCGGTGCCGAACCACGTCTGCGCCAGTGACTCGAAGTCCTGCCGCGGTGGAGCGGGCAGAATGCGCAGGTACCAGTCCAGGTCGCTGTAGACGTGCAGCAGGGTGTAGGCCATCAACTCGCGCGGGTCGAACGGCTGTCGGCCGTACGCCTCGTAGAAGAGCTTCAGCAGGGCGGGGTCGGCGCGGGTCAGGAGCAGGCCGACGCTGACGAAGTCGTAGGCGGGGTCGCCGACCATGGCCGGCTCGAAGTCGAAGAGGCCGGTGAGGCGCCAGCCGTCGTGCGGGTCGACGGTGAGGTGCTCGCGCATGTACTCGGTGTGCAGCAGCACCGGGCGGCGCGTGGTGGTCAGGGGCACGGAGCGCAGGAAGTCCGGGATCTGTTCCAGCCAGGGGCCCGACAGGCCGCTGATCTCCTGCTGTTCGACCGCCGTCGAGCGCTGTGCGGCGAGGAACCTGCCCCAGTCCGGCGGCCCGGTCAGGGGGACGACCGGGGTGGCGTCCAGGGCGTGCAGGGCGGCGAGGCCCTCGGCGGCCTCGACGACGACACGTTCCTGGTCGGGCCGGGGGATCCGGGGCCACGCCTTGCTGAGATCCTCACCGGGCAGCCGGGACATCAGCACATAGCGCCAGCCGTTCTTGTACTGGTCGGCCGAGTGCAACCGGGGGGTGGGGATGGGGAGTTTGCCCCACAGTATCGACAGCAGGCGGGCCTCGCGGACGGCTTCCGTCGCTTCGAAACCCGGATAGAGCTTGAGGACGAGGGCATCGCCGACGGCGTACACCGGCAGCGAGCCCTCGGGGAAACGTACGATTCGCGCGCCTGCGAGACCGAGCTGAGCACAGAGATCCTGGGCAGCCGGTCGCAGCAGCGCCTCGTCACCGACGACTTCTTGCAACTCGTCGTTCGTGTCCACGCTGGGCAGCATGGGCGCAGCCTAGGGGGTCCGGAGCACGGTCCGCATGCCGGAAATGGTGGGTGTAGGGGGCACGCATCTGTCTAGGGTGCGGGCAGGGGCGGGATCGGGCCGTCCGCGAGTGGTGAAGGAGCCGTGGGATGAGTGCCGTGGAAGCTGTGCGGGCCGCGCGTGACGTGGGGTTTGTCGCCCGGACGGAGGGCGGGGACGCTCCGGGGGATCCGGCCGAGGGTGGTGGCGGGGCGGCCGTGCCCGGCTTCGCAGAGCGGGTCGCGGCGGTCGGGGGTTCCCCCGTTCGGGACATCCTCGCCGTCACCTCGCGTCCCGAAGTCGTCAACTTCGCGGGTGGGTTGCCCGCCCCGGAGCTGTTCGACGCCGAGGGGATAGCGGCCGCCTACCGCGATGTGCTCGCCGAGTCGGCGGGTCGCGCCCTGCAGTACGCGACGACCGAGGGCGAACCGGTGCTCCGGGCGGCGCTCGCGGCACGGTACGGGGCGCGCGCACTGCCGACCGGCGCGGACGAGGTGCTCGTCACCACCGGATCGCAGCAGGCGCTGTCGCTGCTCGCCACCGCGCTGCTGGAGCCCGGCGACGTCGTCCTGGTCGAGGACCCCTGCTATCTGGCGGCGCTCCAGGCGTTCCGGTTCGCCGGGGCCCGGGTGGTGGCCGTGCCCGGCGACGGGCACGGGGTGGACCCGGCGGCGCTGGAGGACCTGGTGGCGCGGCTGCGCCCCAAGCTCTTCTACACCGTGCCCACCTTCCAGAACCCGACCGGGCGCACCCTCCCCGCCGAGCGACGGGCGGCCGTCGCCTCCGTCGCCGCCCGGCGCGGGCTGTGGATCGTCGAGGACGACCCGTACGGCGAACTCCGCTTCGAGGGCGGCCGGGTGCCGTGGATCGCCTCGTACCCGGGGGCCGAGGACCGCACCGCGCTGCTGGGCTCCTTCTCCAAGGTGATGGCCCCCGGAATGCGGCTGGGCTGGCTGCGCGCGCCCGCGGGGCTGCGCCGGGCGTGCGCGGTCGCCAAGCAGGCGGCCGACCTGCACACCCCGACCGTCAACCAGCTCGCCGCCGCCCGCTATCTCGCCGACCGCGACCTGGACGCCCATGTCGCCCGGGTCGCCGATGCCTACCGGGAGCGCCGCGACGCCATGCTCGACGGCCTCGCCGACGCACTCCCGGAGGGCTCCGCCTGGAACCGTCCCGAGGGCGGCATGTTCCTCTGGGCCCGCCTGCCCTCCTCCTACGACACCGGCGCCCTGCTGCCGCGCGTCGTCGAGCAGGACGTGGCGTACGTGCCCGGCGCGCCCTTCTACGCCGGTGAACCGGACCGGTCGACCCTGCGGCTCTGCTTCGTGACGCAGACGCCGGAGGAGATCCGGGAGGGGCTGCGCAGGCTGGGGGCGGGGTTGCGGGGGTGAAGGCCGCTACGTCAGTCCCACCAGAAGGACCAGAGAGGTGCGCCGAGCAGGGTGCGGGCGTAGGAAGCGCGGGTGCCGTCGGTCGTGCCCTGCCAGATGTTGTCGGGGCAGAAGGCGAAGTGTTCGACGGCCAGGGCCTCGGCCTCGGCCCCGGTGGTGGGCGGGGCGGCGACGGAGACGACGAGCTGGTCGAAGGTGAGGGCGACGACGCGTATCCCGAAGCGGTCCTCCCAGGAGCGCAGGACCGCGCAGAGCCTCGCCACGTCGTTCTCGTGGTTGACCGGGCCGGTCCAGCCGATCGCCGCCGGGATGTCGGCGCTGCGACGGGCGGGCACCAGGGCGAGGCGGGGTTCCTTCAGCCGGGAGGGGTCCTGGACGAGGGCGTCGGCGGTGGCGGCGGCGAGGGTATCGGGGTCACCCGGGGGCTGGACCGGGGCCGGGGCTTCGGTGAGGCCGGGCCAGTCGGGGTCCTCGGTGCCGGCGCACTCGTCCCAGAACTCGGCCAGCACCTCGTCGGCGTCGTGGTCGCCGGGATAGGACGTCTCGCCGGGCATCAGCTCCCACTCCTGCGGCCCGCCCCGGCTGCCGCCGACGTCCAGGAGCACCGGGAGCAGACCGGCCGTACGGCGTACGGGCCGGACCGCGGCCCAGGCGCCGGGTGCGGCCGGCTCGTCCGCGCACCACAGCAGCGGTTCGTGCCACGGACCTTCGTCCGTCGCGTCGATCAGCCGCCCCTGCGGAAGCGGAAGTTCGAGCCCGAGCACACGCCCGCTCGGGTCGGCCGCCAGCTGGGGCAGCGGGTTGGGAAGGGTCGCCATGCGAGCGACTGTAGGGGCAGGCACTGACAGCGGCCCGGCCGGTCGCGCCTGAGCACGATCGGCCGGGCCGCGGCAGTCCGTTCGCCGTGGGCGCTCAGAGCTTGTCGGGGGTCCTGATGCCCAGCAGGGCCATGCCCCGGTGCAGGGTGCGGGCCGTCAGGTCGACCAGGAACAGACGGTTCTCGACCTGCGCCTGCGTCTCGGCCTTCAGGACCGGGCACTGGTCGTAGAACGAGGTCAGCAGGGTCGCCAGCTTGAAGAGGTACGCGGCCAGCTTGTGCGGCTCGTACGACTCCGCGACCTCGGCCACCGTCTCGCCGAACTGGTCCAGGTGCAGCCCCAGCGCGCGCTCCGCCGGGGCCAGTCCCAGCTCCGGGTGGGCGGCCGGGCGGGCCTCGCCCGCCTTGCGGAGGATCGACTGGATACGGGCGTACGCGTACTGGAGGTAGACGGAGGTGTCGCCGTTCAGCGAGACCATCTGGTCCAGGTCGAACTTGTAGTCCCGTACGGCGGAGGTCGACAGGTCGGCGTACTTCACCGCGCCGATGCCGACGTACCGGCCGTTCTCGACGATCTCGTCCTCGGTCAGGCCCACCTTCTCGGCCTTCTCCCGGACCACCGCCGTCGCGCGGTCGATCGCCTCGTCGAGCAGGTCGACCAGGCGGATCGTCTCGCCCTCACGGGTCTTGAACGGCTTGCCGTCCTTGCCGAGGACCGTGCCGAACGCGAGCTGGAACGCCTTGACGTCGTCGTCGTTCAGCCAGCCCGCCCTGCGCGCGGTCTCGAAGACCATCTTGAAGTGCAGGGACTGGCGCGCGTCCACGACGTACAGGAGGGAGTTCGCCTTGAGGTGGAAGACACGGTCCCTGATCGCGGAGAGGTCGGTCGCCGCGTAGCCGTAGCCGCCGTCGGACTTCTTGACGATCAGGGGCACCCGGTTGCCGTCCGGGCCCTTGATGTCGTCGAAGAAGACACAGAGCGCGCCCTCCGAGCGTTCCGCGACCCCCGAGTCCTCCAGGAGGCGGCAGGTCTCGTCCAGCATGTCGTTGTAACCCGACTCGCCGACGATGTCCGCGTCCCGGACCTCCATGTCCAGCTTCTCGAAGACGGAGAAGAAGTAGATCTTCGACTCGTCGACGAACTTCTGCCAGGTGGCGAGGGTGTGCGGGTCGCCCGCCTGGAGGTCGACCACCCTGCGGCGGGCCCGGGTCTTGAACTCCTCGTCGGAGTCGAACAGCTTGCGGGCGGCCTTGTAGAGGCGGTCGAGGTTCGACATCGCCTCCTCGCCGCTCACCTGGGCGTCCTTGTGGTCCAGCTCGTGCGGGTGCTCGTCCAGGTACTGGATGAGCATGCCGAACTGGGTGCCCCAGTCGCCGATGTGGTGCCTGCGGACCACGTTCTCGCCGGTGAACTCCAGGATCTGGACGACCGCGTCACCGATCACGGCGGAGCGGAGGTGGCCGACGTGCATCTCCTTCGCCACGTTCGGCTGGGCGTAGTCGATGACCGTCGTGCCGGGGTGCTCCGCCGTGGGGACGCCGAGACGGCCGGTGTCGTCCGCGTACCGCGCGGCGAGGTTCTCCGTGATCGCGCCGTCGGTGAGGGTGATGTTGAGGAAGCCGGGGCCGGAGACCTCGATCTCGCCGATCAGCTCGCCGGACTCGACCCGGGCGACGACCTGGGCCGCCAGCTCCCTGGGGTTGGCCTTCGCCTTCTTGGCCAGCGCGAGGATCCCGTTCGCCTGGTAGTCCGCCCGGTCGCTGCGTCGCAGCAGCGGGTCCGCGTCCGCGGTCGGCAGGGTGGCCGAGAGGGCGGTTGCGAGGCGCTGGTGGACGGAGGCGGTGAGGGACGTGACCGAAGCCATCAGGGGGAGCCGTTCTCCTCGGGGTACGGGTGGATGTCGTTCAGTATCCCACGGTGGGCAAAGGGGTTTTTCTGTGGCGCGGTGGGGGGTGGGGGGTTCTGGTTCGTGGGCGGGTGCGGGTCCGGTGGGGCTTCTCGGGCGGCTCCCCGCACCCCCTGAAAGCCCAGGCCCTGCGGGCCTGAAGAGCGACGGGCTGCGGGCCTGAGAAGCACGGGGCGCAGCCGCTGTTTTCAGGGGCTGCGGGGAACCGCGCGACCAGCCCCCACTCACCCGCACCCGCCCACGAACCGGCACCCCCGGTTTATTGGGCGCCCGGTTCGACCCACGAAGTGAAAGGCTGGGAGGATGGGGCCGTCGGCCGGGGACCGTACCGGGCGGCCATGGACAACCTTCGGAAAAAGAGGACGTGCCGATCGTGGCTCAGAGCACCGAGACCACCGACTGGGTCTCCCGTTTCGCGGATGAGGTCATCGAGGAGTCGGAGCGTCGGGCCCCGGGCAAACCGGTCGTCGTCGCGTCCGGACTCTCCCCCTCCGGCCCGATCCACCTCGGCAACCTCCGCGAGGTCATGACCCCGCACCTCGTCGCCGACGAGATCCGCCGCCGCGGGCACCAGGTCCGGCACCTCATCTCCTGGGACGACTACGACCGCTACCGCAAGGTCCCGAACGGCGTCGACGGTGTCGACGGCACCTGGGCCGAGCACATCGGCAAGCCGCTCACCTCCGTCCCCGCCCCCCGGGGCTCCGCACACCCGAACTGGTCCGAGCACTTCAAGGCGGCCATGGTCGACGCGCTCGCCGAGATGGGCGTCGAGTTCGACGGGATCAGCCAGACCGAGCAGTACACCTCCGGTGTGTACCGCGAGCAGATCCTGCACGCCATGAAGCACCGCGGCGACATCGACGCGATCCTCGACCAGTACCGCACCAAGAAGGCCCCGGCGAAGAAGCAGCAGTCGCAGAAGCCGGTGGACGAGGCCGAGCTGGAGGCCGCCGAGGGCTCCGGCGCCGCCGCCGAGGACGACGGAAGCTCCGGCAGCGCGGGGTACTTCCCGTACAAGCCCTACTGCGGGCAGTGCGGCAAGGACCTCACCACCGTCACCGCCTACGACGACGACACCACCGAGCTGACCTACACCTGCACCGCCTGCGGCTTCTCCGAGACAGTCGCGCTGAACGAGTTCAACCGCGGCAAGCTGGTCTGGAAGGTCGACTGGCCGATGCGTTGGGCGTACGAGGGTGTCGTGTTCGAGCCGAGCGGGGTCGACCACTCCTCGCCCGGGTCCAGCTTCCAGGTCGGCGGCCAGATCGTCGGGATCTTCGGCGGCGAGCAGCCCATCGGGCCGATGTACGCCTTCGTGGGCATCAGCGGTATGGCCAAGATGTCGTCGTCCAAGGGCGGCGTGCCGACCCCCGCCGACGCGCTGAAGATCATGGAGCCGCAGCTCCTGCGCTGGCTCTACGCCCGTCGCCGGCCCAACCAGTCGTTCAAGATCGCCTTCGACCAGGAGATCCAGCGGCTCTACGACGAGTGGGACAAGCTCGACGCCAAGGTCGCGGACGGGTCCGCCCTCCCCGGCGACGTGGCCGCCCACGCGCGCGCGGTGGGGACCGCCGCCGGTGAGCTGCCGCGTACGCCCCGCCCGATGCCGTACCGGACCCTCGCGTCCGTCGCCGACATCACCGCGGGCGCCGAGGACCAGACCCTGCGCATCCTCGGCGAACTCGACCCCACCGACCCGCTGTCCGGCCTCGACGAGGTACGGCCGCGGCTGGACAGGGCCGAGGCGTGGATCAACACGCAGGTTCCCGCCGACCAGCGGACCATCGTGCGCGCGGAGGCCGACGGCGAGCTGCTGAAGTCGCTCGACGAGCCGTCCCGGCAGTCGCTGCGGCTGCTCCTCGACGGGCTCGCCGAGCACTGGTCCCTCGACGGGCTCACGCATCTCGTCTACGGCGTGCCCAAGGTGCAGGCCGGATTCCCGGCGGACGCCACGCCCAAGGAGCTGCCCCCGGAGATCAAGACGGCCCAGCGGTCGTTCTTCGCCCTGCTGTACCACCTGCTCGTGGGCCGTGACACGGGCCCGCGCCTGCCCACGCTGCTGCTGGCGGTGGGGCAGGAGCGGGTGCGGTCCCTGCTCGGGGAGTAGACGGGCACCGCGGTGCCGTGAAGGGGGTGTCCACCGGGCACCCCCTTCGTGCTGGGGCGGCGGAAACGAGGCGGTCGCGGCGGCCGGGCCCAGGACGACGCCGGTCCGCGGGGAAACCGATCTGCGGGCAAGCCGTTCTGCGGGGAGGTCGATCCGCGGGCAAGTCGATCTGCGGAGAAACAGTCACGATCATCACGCATCACCCGTACGCTACGAATCGGCGGTCACTTCCGGGTCGTACCGTCATGCCCTTCCGCAGCAACTCCTCCGCACGGGTCGGTCGCTCTCGGTCACGATGCCTCGGGTGCCGTCCCGCAGACGTCATCGGGAAGCCATGCCTGCCACGTCAGATCCCCTGTGCCGGGTCGTCATCACCTACGCCCGTGTGGAACAGCACCACCGGAAGACCTTCCGCGGTCACGCGGCGGACCTGGAGCGCAACGGCGTCGAGTTCTTCGACGATCAGGACATCCCGCCGGGCGCCCCGTGGGAGGCCACGCTGTTCGACAAGCTCGACCGGGCCGACATCATCGTGCTGCTCCTGTCGTCGCACTACGTGTCGTCCGACTACTGCATGGAAGTGGAGTTCCCGCGGGCGATGCGACGGTGGCAGGCCGGCGAATGCCGGCTGTTCCCGGTGAACGTCGCCCCGTTCGACGTGACACAGGGATCTCCTCTTCGGCAGCTTCAGTGGATTCCCAGTGGCAAGTCCGTCACGGAGTACGGGACCGCCGCGGCCAGGGAGTGGAAGAAGGTGACCCAGGAGCTGCGGAAGATGACCGAAGGCATGGGCGGCGGCGCCCCCGCCGCGGGGACGCCGGTGGTCCCGTACGCAGCCGGTGGCGGGGCGAGGACCCCGGGAGGCGGGCCGGCCGCGCCCGGCAACAGCATCACGGGAAGCATCGTGCACGGACCCGCCGTACAGATCGGTGAGTTCACCGGGAACCTGACCATCGACTCGGCGCAGCACCCTCCGGCCGACAGGCGCGGCAGTTGAGCGGTTCCTCGTCCGGCGACAACATCGTCGTCGACAGCACGATCGGGACCCTGGTCCAGATCGGTGTGATCAACGGGCCGACCGTTCTCCGGTTCGTCCAGCAGGCCCCGTTGCCGGTCGAGCCGCTGGAACGGGCCGCCCAGACGCTCGCCAAGAACGTGCTCCGCCAGTGGCGTGCGGAGGCGAACGCCTGGGACATCGCCAAGCCGGAGCCGATCCGGGTGCGCTGGAGGGCCAGTTGGCCCGACGCCGATCACGCGTACAACGTCGGCGGCGAGGTGGCGGGACGGGGCGACCGGGTCGGCACCATGGCCGAGGCGTTCCTGGCGCTCAGACAGCGCCGCCTGGTCGTGCTGGGCGAGGCCGGAGCCGGAAAGACCACGCTGGCGGTCCTGTTGACGCTGGATCTGCTGACCCGGCGGTTCAGGGGAGCCGGCAGCGGTCCGGTGCCGGTGTTCCTCTCCCTGGAGACATGGAACGCGGAGCGCGACCACCTGCACACCTGGCTGGCGCGGCGCATCGCCGAGGACCACCCCGGCCTGCCGCACGTCGGCGGCCGGCACCCGGCGGATCGCCTGGTCTCCGACGGCCTGATCCTGCCCGTGCTCGACGGGCTGGACGAACTGCCTGCGCACCGGCAGGGCTTCGTCGTCGAGGCCCTCAACCGTGCGCTGGGGGACGGCGATCCGCTGATCCTCACCTCGCGCACCGCCGCATACCGCAGCGTGGTGCGGGACATGAACGGAATCACCTCGGCGGCCGCCGTCGAGGCGCTGCCGGTCGGCGGCCTGGACGCGCTCGCCTACCTGGAGAGCGGCACGCACCCACGCCACCTTGACCGATGGCAGCCGGTCTTCGAGGAACTGCGGGAGAGCCCGCCCGAGCCGATCGCCCTCGCCCTGTCGAACCCGCTGATGCTCTGGCTGGCCCGCCGGGGGTACGCGGCGCCGTACACCGACCCCGCGGAGTTGATCGACCCGAGGCGGTTCCCCACACCCGCCTCGATCGAGGATCATCTGCTGGAACACATCGTGCCCGCCGTCTTCAGCCCGCTGCCGCACGCCCCGGACCGGTTGCACGCCCCGAGCCACCGGGATCCTGCCCGCGCCCGACGCCATCTGGCCTTCCTGGCCACCCATCTGACGAGCCGTGGCAGAACCGAGTTCGCGTGGTGGCGGCTGCACCGCGTCCCCGCGGTGCGCGTCGTCGCCGTGCTCGCGGTGCCCCTGCTGTGCGCGCTGAGCGCCTGGGGCATCAAGGTGCTGAACGCCTGCCTCGACCGTTCCGTGCCCGAGTCGTCCCCGTTACGGATCGGGGCGGAACTCCCTTTCTCTACGGCCCTGGTCCTGACCGGGCTGCTCCTGGCGTTCCGCAGACTGTGGTTCCGCCGCTACGACGACGGACGGCCACGGCGGCTCGCGAACCCCTTCCGGTTGGCCGCCGCCCTGCGCTCGGCCGGTCGGGCCACCACCTTGCGCAAGGCACTGACGGCCGCCGCGGTCCCGGTCCTGCCGACGGCCGCGCTGTCCCTCTGGGCGCTGACGGCCGGCTCCGCGTACGCCGCACCGCTCATCGCGATGGCCGTGTGCTCCACGCTCCTCGCACCCCTTCTGCTCGTGGTGATCTCCGCGCCGTCGGACACCGCGGACACGAGCAGCCCCGACGAACTGCTGCGGGACGAACGCCGGGCCCTGCTCCTCTCGCTGGTCACGATCGCCCCGCTCATCGGCGTGGGGCAGGGCGCGATGGACTGGCTGCTGCCCGAGCTGTCGGGTGCGGGAGTGGTGTGGGCGCTGCTCGGCTGGTCGGGCGCGGCCCTGGTGATCGTGCTGTTCAGCCCATGGACCCGGTGGCTGCTGGCCAAGACGTCCCTGGCGGTGGTGGACCGGGTTCCGTGGTCGCTGATGACGTTCCTGCGGCAGGCGCACAGGGCCGGTCTGCTGCAACGCGGCGGCGGCGTCTACCGGTTCCGCAACCTGCGGCTCCAGGAACACTTCTCGGGACGTGCCAAGGCCGCTTCGGCGGGAGGTTCCCCGGCACGGGAGGACACGGCGGGGGCCGGCCGTGACGTTCTCTGCGCACCCCGCGGGGGGCCTTTCGGACATCCGCTGACCACCCCCCGGCAGTCGCTCGCCGACATCGAACGGGAACCGCTGGCGGGGCGGCCCAAGTGGGCGGTGCACGAGGACGAGCACGGTTTCCGGGCGTGGGGGCGCCACCGGGGTCTCACGGTGGCGCACTGGAACACGGTGGCCCTGGTCGCCCCTCTCCACTTCGTCCTCTTCGCCGCGTACGGAGACTGGCGCACCGGGTACCGGTTCGTGCTCTTCTGGCTCGGGGTGGGTGTGGTGGTGATGCTCGGCGGCCTGCTGAAGAGACCACTGGTGCTCGACCTCCGCCTGACCCATGAGGGCCTGGCGTACACCGTGGGCCGTCACGAGGCCGCTGTCGCCTGGCATGACATCGCCCGCGTCGAGGTGTCCAGGCTGTCGCAGCGGGGCTGGAAGGACGGCACCTACGGCGTGGTGATCACCGTGTACCCGGGCGCCGCGACGCATCACCGCAGGCTGCGGGTGGGCGAGCGGCGGTACGCCGTCCTGCCGCTGCTGTCACTGAGTCCTTCGGTGCCGTCGGATCTCGGGGCCGCCCTGGCCCGCTTCGCGGGTCCCCGCTGGAGCCCACCCGCGACGGGTCCGGGGGCGAGCCGCGCCTGACGGGGACGGAGGCCGAGGAGAACCGGAGGGGCCGGCACGCTGTGGAGGGTTCGGGGGAGGGGCCTGATGAGGACATTGATCGCGGTCGTGGGCAGCGCGGACGCCACGCGCACGTATCAGCCGCCCGTCGTCGATGTGGAGAAGGTGCCGGGCGCGGCCGAACAGATCGGCAGGGCACTGGCCGAGGAGGGGTGCGACCTCGTCGTCTATTCGAGCGAGGCGCAGTTCGTGGAGGACAGTGTCGTCACCGGCTATCTGTCGCACGGTGACGTCCGGAACGGCTCCATCCATGTCCGCCCGCCGTACGGACAGGGCGAGAGGGACTTTCCGATGCTGCGGGAACGACCCGAGGCATTCGACGTGCGCTTCGAGTCCGGCGACGACTGGGAGGTCAGCTTCTACCGCTCACTGCGCGAGGTGCACGGGGTCATCCTCGTCGGCGGCCACCGGTCGACCCTGGTCACCGGGATGATCTGCCTCGCGTTCGGCGTCCCCGTGTGCCCCGTGGCGTGCTTCGGCGGATCCGGCCGCAAGGTGTGGGACATCATGAACCGCGTTCCCCACGACGCCGTCGCCGAGGAGGTGTCCTCCATGGGCGCCGAGTGGTGCGACGACACGGCGCCCCGTCTGGTGCGGTTGCTGCGCGCCCAGCGACAGCGCCGGGACGCCCGGGAGGACCGGCGGGACCGGGAGCGGCGCGGTGCCGCCTGGCGCGGCGCGCTCGCCATCACCCTCGGGCTGGTGCTGCTCTGTCTCGGGGTGGGCATGATCCCGCTCGTCTACGCGTTCGACGCGAACGCCACCGTCAACCTGACCGCGCTGACCGTGGGAGCCCTCGCCACCGGCACGGCGGGTGCCATCACCCGCAACGCCTTCGATCACGGGGAGCACTGGGCCCGGACGGCGGCCCTGGGGATGTCGGCGGGTGCCGTCTCCTTCCTGCTCTTCGTCTCCGCTCAGCTGGCCGCGTCCCCGGGCATGCTGGCGGGCGAGGGCGCCAGGAGACTGCTGTTCTTCGTGCTGACCGTCGGTTTCGTCTCCGGCTTCACCTTCGACGCCGTGTACGGCCGCCTGAAGCAGACGGAACCCGTCATCGCCCAGCCGCCCCCGTCGCTGCCCCTGCCTCCCGGTCCCCCGCGCGGAGACTGAAGCCGGACCCCAGGCCCTAGGCGATGTGCTCGTCCGTCAGTTCCGCGTTGAGGCGGTTGGAGAATCGGTTCACCATGCGCTTGGCCTCGGCCTCGTCGAGCGTGACGCCGTACGTCGCCTCGATGTCGGCCATGAGCCCGCGCGGGGTGGGCGCTCCGTTCCCGCCCTTGGTGACCTCGCGGAAGACCTGGTAGTAGTCCTCCTCCGTCGGTTCCGGGGAGCCGCCGCCGTCACCCAGCTCGCGCGTGCGGCCGGGGCCGGCCGGGATGGGGAAGCTGCCGGTCTCCTCCGGGGAGGGCTCCTGCGCCCGGAGGTCCTGGCCGTCCGGCTCGGGGGTCTCCAAGCGCTGCTGCCGGTAGCGGGGGTCCCTGGGGTCCGGCTCGAACCGCTGGTACTGCGGGTACTCCGGGTCCTGCCGGTACTGGTCCGGGGCCTGCTCCTCGTACCAGTCCTCGTAGTGTTCCTCGGGGTCGTACGAGGGGTCGTAGCCACCCTGGTAGGGGACCTCCTGGGGGTGGCGGGCGTGCAGCCAGGGGCTCTCGTCGACCGGAGGTTCCTGCTCGGCGTACGCCTGTTCCCGCTGCTCGGCCTGGTCGGGGCGCTGTCCGGCGGGAGCGCTCTCCAGCTGGGGGCGCTGCTCGGCCGCGGAGGCCGCCGTGTCCGTACGGGCCGCGCCGGGGCGGACACCCGAGGCCGGGGCGATCTCCGCCGGAGGCAGCACCGCGGGCTCTATGCCCGCCGCCGCCAGGCCCGCCGGGGCCGTTTCCGCCAGGGGGACGCCGTAGCGCGCGAGGCGCAACGGCATCAGGGACTCCACCGGGGCCTTGCGGCGCCAGGCCCGGCCGAAGCGGGAGCGCAGGCGGGCCTGGTAGACGAGACGTTCCTGCTCCAGCTTGATGACCTGCTCGTAGGAGCGCAGCTCCCAGAGCTTCATACGGCGCCAGAGAAGGAACGTCGGCACGGGGGAGAGCAGCCACCGGGTGAGGCGGACGCCCTCCATGTGCTTGTCGGCGGTGATGTCGGCGATCCGGCCGACCGCGTGCCGGGCCGCCTCGACCGAGACGACGAACAGGATCGGGATCACCGAGTGCATGCCCACGCCCAGCGGGTCCGGCCAGGCCGCCGCGCCGTTGAACGCGATCGTCGCCGCCGTCAGCAGCCACGCCGTCTGGCGCAGCAGGGGGAAGGGGATGCGGATCCAGGTCAGCAGGAGGTCCAGGGCCAGCAGGACGCAGATGCCCGCGTCGATGCCGATCGGGAAGACGTAGCTGAAGTTGCCGAAGCCCTTCTGGAGGGCCAGCTCACGCACCGCCGCGTAGGAACCCGCGAAGCCGATCCCGGCGATGATGACGGCGCCGAACACGACCACGCCTATGAGAACGCGGTGCATTCGAGTCAGCTGCATTGGCGCGGCCACCCGTACTCCCCTCCCCTTGCGTGTTGTTGCGCGCAACAGAGTGGCACATGTGTACGGCGGACGAGCGGGCGGAGGCCACCGAGCCCGGCCCCCGCGGGGACCGGGCTCGGGTGAAAGCGCAGGTGGCGGGAGGCTATGACGAGGTCTTCCGGCTGCCGGACCTGGACGAACCCGAGTCCGAATCGGAATCCGAGCCACCGCCCGCGTCGGAGCTGACGTCCGCGCCGGAACCACCGGACGACGACGACTTCGTCTCCTTCTCCGACGGCTTCGTCGCCTTGTCCGAGGGCTTGTCGGAGGCGCCCTTCGACGGCTTCCCGGAAGCGCTCTGCGACGGGGACGCCGACGCGTCCGTACCGTCGTTCGCGTCCTCGATGGCCTTCACGGCCTCCTCGGCGGCGGACTTCGCGGACTTCAGCAGCCCGGCCGCGTCCGGGGTCTTGTCACCGGCCAGACCGGCGCCGTTGTAGTCGAGCGTGATGACCACGTTCGCCGTGCGCACCACGATCGTCTGCTGCTTGAAGGTGTCGCCGTCCTTCTTCAGCTCGTACTTGACCACCGTCGCCTGGTCGCCCGTGCCCGTCAGCGGCTCCGTCTTGACGTTCTTCGCGCCGTCCACGGCCTTCGCCGCGGTCACCTTCGACTCGTACGCCTTGGCCGCGCGGTCCTCACCGGGGCCGTTCGCCTCGTCCGAGGCCAGCAGATGCAGCGACACGCTCAGCCAGCGGTACTGGGAGCCGTCCACGCCGTTGTTGTCGAGGCTGATCCAGCGGCAGTCGCCGGTCACGTTCTCCTCGGCCTTGTTGATGGCCTTGCCCGACTTCACACCCTTCGGGACCACCGACTTCAGCGTCTTGTCGGAGAACACCTCGCAGGCGTCCGGCAGCGACGCGTACTTCCCCGCGACCACCTCGGGCGTGGCGCTCTCCGGCGCCGACCGGTCCGCTCCCACCGGCGTCCTGTCACCGGAGGCGCTGTCCGAGCCGGAGTCCGACGAACAGCCGACCGCCAGCAGCATCACCGGCACGACCGCCGCGCCGACGAGAACCCGGGCCCGGCCCGGACCCCCGAGGTGCCCGACGCGCGTCATCCGCGGCGAACGCGCGACGCGCGGCGACTGATGCTGATCTGACTCTGCGGCTCGTTGCATGGTTCCTTCACAATCGGATCGGGTCTCCGAGAGGCCACCGTACGCGGTGAAGAAGAAGTGCGGTTCTGATTCAGGTGGTTCACGCGAGCGCCCGAATCGCCCCCGAGAGTCCCTCAGTCGTCGAACGCGGCGGCCAGCCGGTCCGCCAGATTCCGGGCCCTGTCCTGCATTTCCTCACTGTCCGGCACCACCGTCGTGGTCGCCGGCTGCTCCTCGTACTCCACGGTCACGATCACGTTCGACGTGCGGAAGACCACAGTCACCGTCCGCTGCTTGCTCGTCCCGAGCCGGTCGTCGAGGAACGCCTCGTCGCCCAGGCCGTCGAGCGTGCGGGGCTGCAGGGAGGCGGGGGTGCCGGACGGGGAGGGAGAGGAGGAACCGGAGGAGGTGGAGGAGCCGGAGCCGGAGGAGCCGGAGGGGGATGCCGCGCGCGACGCGGAGACGGTGGGACGCGCCGACGGTTCGGCGGTGCTCGCACCCGTCTCCGACGGCTCGTCGGTCTCCTCGTCCGTCGCCCCGGTCTCCTCCTCGGAGTCGCTCGGCGCCGGCTCCGGGAGGTCGGCCGCCTCGACCTTGCCGCCGTACACCTCCTGCGCCTTGCTGTCGTCGCTGACGGCGTTGCCCCAGGACACGACGCGCTCGAAGCGGACGAGCAGATAGTCGGTGGCGTCCGGGGACTCCACCTTCCAGCGGCAGCCGGCGTTGCGGTCCGTGTCGTACGTCTGTGTGGCCTCGCCCGCGTACGCCTGCTTGCGCTGGGTCGCGCCGGGGAGTTGCCTGATGCCGGGCAGGAGGAGGTCGAGGGTGCTCTCGTCGATCGAGCCGCAGGGTTCGGGCAGCGTGTCGTAGCGGCCGGGCTGGGCGACGGTGGCGGTCGTGGTGGGGTCGCCCGGGCGTGGGTCGTCCTTGGAACCCTCGTCGCCCGAACCCGTGCACGCGGCCAGCAGTGCCGCGAGGAGCACGGCGACGCCGGGTACGTACGCCTTCCGCTGCACGGTGGGGCTCCTCTCGACGGGGTCCCTCGGGACGCCTGCGCTGTCCTGCCTGTGGTTATTGACTTGCCGCCCAGGGGTGACCCCCGGGCACCATGTGTATCGCACGCACTGCCGTGGACGCCGGTCCGGCATCCCTTTTCACCGCCCTTGGCGCCGGTTTTGCGTTCTGAGACTTTCATCTGTTTTCGGGGGAATGAGGGCGTTATGTCGTACGTCGAGATACCGGGCGCGAAGGTACCCATCCGTATGTGGGCCGACCCCGCGTCGGTCGAGGAGGGCGCCCTGCAGCAGCTCCGCAACGTCGCCACCCTCCCCTGGATCGAGGGCCTGGCCGTCATGCCGGACGTCCACTACGGCAAGGGCGCGACGGTCGGGTCCGTCATCGCGATGCGGGGAGCCGTCTGTCCGGCCGCGGTGGGGGTCGACATCGGCTGCGGAATGTCAGCGGTGAAGACGTCCCTGACGGCCAACGACCTGCCCGGCGACCTCTCCCGGCTGCGCTCGAAGATCGAGCAGGCGATCCCGGTGGGCCGGGGGATGCACGACGACCCCGTCGATCCGGGCGGGCTGCACGGGTTCGCGGCCGCCGGGTGGGACGGCTTCTGGGAGCGGTTCGACGGGGTGGCGGACGCGGTCAGGTTCCGTCAGGACCGGGCCGGAAAGCAGATGGGGACGCTCGGCGGAGGCAATCACTTTGTCGAAGTCTGCACGGATTCGACCGGTTCTGTCTGGCTGATGCTGCACTCCGGCTCCCGGAACATCGGCAAGGAGCTGGCGGAGCATCACATCGGCATCGCCCAGAAACTCCCGCACAACCAGGGCCTGGTCGACCGCGACCTCGCCGTCTTCGTCGCGGACACCCCGCAGATGGCGGCCTACCGCAACGACCTGTTCTGGGCGCAGGAGTACGCGAAGTACAACCGCTCGATCATGATGGCGCTCCTCAAGGACGTCGTCCGCAAGGAGTTCAGAAAGGCGAAGCCGGTCTTCGAGCCCGAGATCAGCGCCCACCACAACTACGTGGCCGAGGAGCGCTACGACGGCATGGACCTTCTGGTGACCCGTAAGGGCGCGATCCGGGCGGGTTCCGGGGAATACGGGATCATCCCCGGCTCGATGGGCACCGGTTCGTACATCGTGAAGGGCCTCGGCAACGAGAAGTCCTTCAACTCGGCCTCGCACGGCGCCGGTCGGCGGATGAGCCGGACGGCGGCGAAGCGGCGCTTCTCGACCAAGGACCTGGAGGAGCAGACGCGGGGCGTGGAGTGCCGCAAGGACTCCGGTGTCGTGGACGAGATCCCGGGCGCCTACAAGCCGATCGAGCAGGTCATCGACCAGCAGCGGGACCTGGTGCAGGTGGTGGCGAAGCTGAAGCAGGTCGTGTGCGTGAAGGGCTGAGCCCGCACCGCGTACGGCCGCACCGCGTACGGCGGGGTCCTCGTGGCCGGGCAGGTCGTTGCGGTCGCGTGGGGCACGGGCATGCTTGGGCGGCTGCCGGCCCGGCCGCCGGGACATGGCGGGCGGGCCGGTCCGCCTCGCGGGCAGGGGCGTGATCGGGTGGGGGCCGCGCGGCGGGTGGCGGCGGCTGTCGGCCCTACGACGGCTGCGCCAGTTCGTCCGACAGCAGGCCGAGCTGGTTCAGGAAGTCCATCTGGTCGAAGTAGAGCCGGTAGCTGGTGATCTGCCCGTCGTGGACGGTGGCGAGGTCCACGCCGAGAATCCGGATGTTCCGCTGGGTCGCGGGGATCGACGTTCCGTCGGGGAACTCCAGCGGGCCGGTGTTCCTGCCGCTGTAGATCCCCTCGTCGATGGCGGTGTCGCCGACCTCGAACGACGAGAGCGACTCGAAGGTGGCCTCGGGCACGGCGTCCGTCATCTGGCGCCAGTACTCGGCGATGTCGTCCCGTCCGTGGATCTCGCCGCCGTCGGGGGTGTGGGCGACCGCGTCCTCCGCGAAGAGGTTCGCGATGGTCTTGGGGTCCTGGTGTGTGGTGAGCGCCTCGGTGAGCTGGTCCATCAGCTCGCGCGCCTGTCCCATGATCCACCTCCTGTGCAGGGGATCACCCGTCTCATTGTCTCACCGCGCGCCTATCCTGGCTTCGCGGATCGCCGTTCGATTCGTCCACCCGCGCACACACGCTCAGGAGCAGCTCATGGCCACCGCCGTACCGTCCGCCGCCTCCCGCATCGCCGTCGTTACCGGTGCGAGCGGCGGGATCGGCGCCGCCACGGCCCGGCAGCTCGCCGCCGCGGGGTACCGCGTGGTGCTGACCGCGCGCCGCAAGGACCGGATCGAGGCGCTGGCCGAGGAGATCAACGACGGGGGCGGGCAGGCCACCGCGTACCCCCTGGACGTCACGGACCGCGCGGCGGTCGACGAGTTCGCGACCGCGTTCAAGACGATCGGTGTACTGGTCAACAACGCGGGCGGCGCGCTCGGCGCCGACCCGGTGGCCACCGGCGACCCGGCCGTCTGGCGCGCGATGTACGAGACGAACGTCATCGGCGCGCTCCACGTCACCCAGGCCCTGCTGCCCGCGCTGACCGCGAGCGGTGACGGCACGGTGGTCGTGGTGTCGTCGACGGCCGGGCACGGGACGTACGAGGGGGGCGGGGGCTATGTCGCCGCCAAGCACGGCGCGCACGTCCTCGCCGAGACGCTGCGGCTGGAGATCGTCGGCACGCCGGTCCGGGTCATCGAGATCGCGCCCGGCATGGTGAAGACGGACGAGTTCGCCCTGACCCGCTTCGGCGGCGACGCGCAGAAGGCGGCGCGTGTCTACGAGGGTGTCGCGGAGCCCCTGACCGCCGACGACGTCGCCGACACGATCACCTGGGCGGTCACCCGGCCCAGCCACGTCAACGTCGACCTGCTCGTCCTGCGCCCCCGCGCCCAGGCATCCAACACCAAGGTCCACCGGGAGCTGTGATGCCGACCGGCGGAGCCCCGGCTCCCGACGACGGGGAGCTGACGCCGGAGAAGCGCCGGCTCGCCCAGGAGAAGAGGGACGAGCGGTACGTGTGGTGGTACCTCGCGTACTTCCTCTTCGGCATCCACCTGGTCGCCTTCGTGATGATCTACGCGGTCATGCACGCGAAGTAACCGCTGCCCGTTTGCCTGCCGCCTGCCGCCTGCCGCCTGCCGCCTGCCGCCTGCCGCCTGCCGCCTGCCGGCGGTCAGGCCGGGGACACCGCGTCCGCGTACGCCGTCGGCGGCACCCCGACCGTCGCCGTGAAGTCGCGGACGAGATGGGCCTGGTCGGCGTACCCGAGGTCGGCGGCGAGGGCGGCCCAGTCGACGGCCCGGTCGGTCTCGGCGCGTTCCAGGGCCTCGTGGATGCGGTAGCGGAGGATGACCCACTTGGGGCCGACGCCCACGTACGCGGAGAACAGGCGCTGCAGGAGTCGCACGGACAGGCCCTCGGCGCGGGCGAAGTCGGTGACGCGGCGGATCGTGCGGTCGGTGCGGATACGGTCGACGAGGGCCATGGCGAGGTCCGCCTGGGGGTCGGGGTCCGGGGCCAGACTCGTCAGGAAGGCGTCGAGGGCGGCCACGCGGGCGTCCTCGTCGTCGGGGCCGAGAACCGCGGCCGGGGAGATGCCGTGGCCCGGGAACGCCTCGGGGTGGCGTACGCGGCGGCCGGTCCAGTGGGTCGCGGGGTGGGACGGGGTGAAGGGGCGGAAGCCGCCGGGGCGGAACTGGACGCCGCAGACCCGGCCCCGGCCCTCCAGCTTCTGGGTGAAGAGACCGAGGCCGATGCCGGAGATCTCGGCGAAGGGCTCCTGGCCCTCGTGGCGCTGGAAGACGACGTTCACCGAGGGGTGCGGGACGACCTGGGAGACGTACGGCTCGGGCAGGTCCCAGTCGATCAGCCAGTAGTGCTCCAGATACGGGCGCAGCGGCTCGGCGGGTTCGCGGCGGCGGAAGCGGACCCGGGCGAAGAGTTCCCCGGCGTCGACGATGCCTCGGGTGTCACGGCGTGGGGCGGCCATGAGGAGATCGTAGGGACGGCCACTGACAGTGCCCGGGTCCGAAGAAGGAGAGGAATAGTGGAGAGGGGGCCTTCGTTCACGGGTATAGTTGAATCGTAAACAACCTGGGAGGGTGGCAGCGATGATGCAGTTCGGGATCTTCAGTGTCGGAGACGTGACTCCGGACCCCACCACGGGCCGGACGCCGACCGAGCGCGAGCGCATCAAGGCGATGGTCGAGATCGCGCTGAAGGCGGAGGAGGTCGGGCTCGACGTCTTCGCCACCGGCGAGCACCACAACCCGCCGTTCGTGCCGTCGTCGCCCACGACCATGCTCGGCTACATCGCCGCACGCACGGAGAAGCTCGTCCTCTCCACCTCCACCACCCTCATCACCACCAACGACCCGGTGAAGATCGCCGAGGACTTCGCGATGCTCCAGCACCTGGCCGACGGCCGGGTGGACCTGATGATGGGGCGTGGCAACACCGGACCCGTCTACCCGTGGTTCGGGCAGGACATCCGGCAGGGCATCAACCTCGCCGTCGAGAACTACGCGCTGCTGCGCCGCCTGTGGCGCGAGAACGTCGTGAACTGGGAGGGCAAGTTCCGCACCCCGCTGCAGGGGTTCACCTCCACGCCCCGCCCGCTGGACGACGTGCCGCCGTTCGTCTGGCACGGCTCGATCCGCTCGCCCGAGATCGCCGAGCAGGCCGCCTTCTACGGTGACGGCTTCTTCCACAACAACATCTTCTGGCCGGCCGACCACACCAAGCGGATGGTCGAGCTGTACCGGCAGCGGTACGCCCACTACGGGCACGGCACGCCCGAACAGGCGATCGTGGGACTCGGCGGCCAGGTGTTCATGCGGAAGAACTCGCAGGACGCGGTACGGGAGTTCCGGCCGTACTTCGACGTCGCGCCGGTGTACGGCAACGGGCCGTCGCTGGAGGACTTCACCGACCAGACACCGCTGACCGTCGGGTCGCCGCAGCAGGTGATCGAGAAGACGCTGGCCTTCCGGGAGTACGCCGGTGACTACCAGCGGCAGCTGTTCCTGATCGACCACGCGGGGCTGCCCCTGAAGACCGTCCTGGAACAGCTCGATCTGCTCGGCGAGGAGGTCGTGCCGGTGCTGCGCGCGGAGTTCGCGAAGGGACGGCCGGCGGAGGTGCCGGACGCGCCGACGCACGCGTCGCTGCTGGCCGCGGCCGGGAAGGACACGGGGAAGTCGGGCGTGGAGGCGAAGGGCACGGAGAAGAAGGAGAGCGTGGCATGAAACTGGTCGTCGTCTCCGCGGGGCTGAGCGTGCCGTCGTCCACCCGGCTGCTGGGGGACCGGCTGGCCGCGGCGGTCGTCGGGCAGGACTCCTCGGTGGAGGTCCAGGTCGTCGAACTGCGCGACCTGGCCGTGGAGATCGCCCATCACCTCACCAACGGGTTCCCGGGCCGGAAGCTCGCCGCCGCGCTGGACGCGGTGGCGGGGGCCGACGGGCTGGTCGTGGTGACGCCGGTGTTCTCCGCCTCGTACAGTGGCCTGTTCAAGTCCTTCTTCGACGTGCTCGACCGCGACGCGCTGGCGGGGAAACCGGTGCTGGTCGCCGCCACCGGCGGGTCGGCCCGGCACTCGCTGGTGCTGGAGCACGCGATGCGGCCGCTGTTCGCGTATCTGCGGGCCGTGGTGGTGCCCACGGCGGTGTACGCCGCCTCCGAGGACTGGGGGGCGGAGGGGCTGGCCGGGCGGATCGAGCGGGCGGCGGCGGAGCTGACCGGATTGATGGGCGGGCTGTCCCGGCAGGCGGCCGCCGCACCGCCGGCCGAACCGGAGGGGCTGACCGTCGTTCCCTTCGCGGAACGGTTGGCGGCGCTGCGGGGCTGAGCGACGCCGGTGGCCGCCCGTGTGCCGAGGGCTCCAGGCCGCGTGTTGTCTCAAGCCGCGTGCTGCGTCAGGCTGCGTGCTGTCTCAAGCCGTGTGCCTGCGTCAGGCCGCGTGCTGTTTCTGGCCGCCCGCGCAGGTCCCCGCGCCCCTGAAGTACGCCGGAGCCGTCCTCTTCCAGGAGCGCAGCCCCCGGCCCAGCCAGGCCCGCGCCCGCGTCGCCCCCCGTTCCCAGGTGCGGTGGACCCTTGTCTCGCGCAGCTCGGCGAACAGGCGCTCGTACTCGGCGACGATCGGCGCCGGGTCGTAGCGGTGGGCGCTCGCGAGGGCGGCCCGGCCCATGGCGCGGCGCAGGTCCCCGTCGGCGGTGAGGTCCAGGAGGGCCTCGGCGAGGGCGTGGGCGTCGTCGACCGGGACGAGGCGGCCGTCGACGCCGTCGGTGATGATCTCGGCGGGGCCGAGCGGGCAGTCCGTGCTGACGACGGGCACGCCGCAGCGCATGGCCTCGACGAGGGTCATCCCGAACGACTCGGCGTCCGAGGCGCTGACGACGATCGACGCGCGGGCGAACTCCTCCTCGATCGGGGTGTGCGGGCCCATCAGATGGGCCCGGTCGGTGAGGCGGAGGTCCTCGACGAGGGCCTCCAGTCGGCCCCTCTGCTTGCCGCCGCCGTAGATGCGCAGCTGCCAGTCCGGCTCCTTCGCGGCGACCTTCGCGAACGCCTCCAGCAGGAGGTCGAACCGTTTGCCGCGGGCCAGCCGGCCGGCGGCCGCGATGACGGGAGCCGTGCCGTCCGACGGCGCGACCGAGGCCGGCGGGACGATGTTGGGCACCGACATCACCCGTACGCCCGGCAGTTTCATCCGCGCGCGGTACACGGCCGCGTCCGCCGCCGTGGTCGTGACGACCGCGTCCAGGGCGCGGTAGTGGCGGGCGAGGACCTTGCGCAGCTGCTTGCCGTGGGCGTCGTGGCGCAGGTGCTCCTGGCCGATGCGCAGCGCGCGGCGGGGGGCGAACCGGGAGGCGTAGACGTTGATGCCGGGGCGGGTGCCGATGACCACGTCCGCGCCGCAGCGGGCCAGATAGGCGCGGACCCGGTGGTCGGTGAGACGGCTGTACTGGCGGTGCCGCTTGTCCGCCGCGGGGAAGTCCACGGCGGGCTGCACCTGTGCCGGATCGCGCAGGTCGGGGCTGTAGGGGCGGATGTCCACCAGGGGGACGAGCGTGACCCGCGGGTCGACCGTGAAGCGTGGTTCGTCCAGGTGACGGGCCATCGAGGCGATCTCCACGTCATGGTGGTCCGCGAGCGCCGACGCCAGGTTCAGCGTCGTACGGACGGTGCCGCCGATGGCGTACGCGTTGTGCAGCAGGAAAACGATCTTCATGCGGCGGCTCAAGGCCCTGCCTTCCCGACGGTGAGGGGTGCGATGGCGCGATTGTGCGAAGATGGCACGGTTGTCCGATTGTGTTGCTTGTGATGATGATTCAGCTGCTTCGGACCCTTTGTACTCCATCTGTTCGCTCCGGCCGGGTTCCCGTGCGGACGGGTGTCACACGGACACGCTGCTCCGGAGGGGTAGGCCGGGCGCGCGGTCGGGGTGAGAGGCCGGTAAGAAGGGCCGTCCGGCGACCCTGGCGAGGTGGTGGGCGCCGGTGACCTTGGCAGACTGGTGGGGTGCCCCAGAACGTGCTGCTAGCCGAGGACGACCGCGCCATCCGCCATGCCCTGGAACGCGCGCTGACCCTGGAGGGGTACGAGGTCACGGCGGTCGCCGACGGCGTCGAGGCGCTCGCCCAGGCCCACCGCACCCGGCCCGACGTGCTCGTGCTGGACGTGATGATGCCCGGCATAGACGGGCTCCAGGTCTGCCGTGTGCTGCGCGCGGAGGGCGACCGGACACCGATCCTGATGCTCACCGCGCTCGTGGAGACCGCCGACCGGATCGCCGGTCTCGACGCCGGCGCGGACGACTACGTCGTCAAACCGTTCGACGTGGAGGAGGTGTTCGCGCGGCTGCGCGCGCTGCTGCGGCGCACGGGCACCGCGGACGGCTTCGCCCGGCCCCTCCCGCCGCCGGCCGGCGCGCCGGCCTCCACCGTCGGGGCCGCGGCCCCGGACGCCGGCGGGCTGCTCACGGCCGCCGGGCTGCGGATGGACGTGCAGGCGCGGCGGGCCTGGCGCGGGACGCGCGAACTGGAGCTGACCCGGACCGAGTTCGACCTCCTCGAACTCCTCGTCCGCAACGCGGGCATCGTCCTCGACCACGCGACCATCTACGACCGCATCTGGGGCTACGACTTCGGGCCCGGCTCCAAGAACCTCGCCGTCTACGTCGGTTACCTGCGCCGCAAGCTCGACGAGCCGGGCGCGCCGGCGCTGATCCACACCGTGCGGGGTGTGGGGTACGCGCTGCGGGAAGACTGAGGCGGCGCCCGGTGCCGCCGCGTCCCGTGCGGGCACTGTCCCGGCTGCTCTCCCGGCTGCGGCCGGTCCCCTCGCTGCGGGCCACGTTCACCGTGTCGTTCGTGGCGGTGGCGTGTGTCGTCACCGTCCTCGTCGGGATCCTCAGCTACAGCGCGGCGGCGCGGCTGGTGCGGGTCGACGAGCAGACCGTGTTCGCCGAGGTCGTGCGTGATCTGCGGGAGCTGGTCGAGCAGGACCGGCTGACCCCGGAGGACTTCGCGCCGAGCGGCAGCGGCGGCCCGCGCGACGACCTGATCCGCTCCGGCCGCACGGACGTCCAGGTGCTCGGCCCGCACGGGGAGATCCTGGAGAAGGGCGCCCCCGGCCTGCCCGTACGGGACGCGGACCGCCACACCGCCGACGCGGCCCTGCCCGGGGTGATGGTCGAGCACGGCGAGGTCGAGGTCGGCGACGACCGCTACCGGGTGGTGACCGTCGCGCTGGGCGGCGGCCGGGGTGCCGTGCAGGTCGCGCAGGAGTTCAGCGACACCGAGGACCTGCTGCGGGAGCTGCAGCAGCGGACCCTGCTGTTCGTGTCCGGCATCGTCATCTCCGCCGGGCTGTTCGGCTGGTGGCTGGCCCGGCGGCAGACCCGGCGGCTCGTGCAGCTGGCGGGGGCGGCGGAGGACGTGGCCCGCACGGGGCAGCTGGGCATCCAGGTGCCGGTCGCGGGCCGGGACGAGGTGGGGCGGCTCGGCCGGTCCTTCGACCGCATGCTGGTCCGCCTCGCGCAGTCGGAGGAGGATCAGCGGCGACTGGTCCAGGACGCGGGGCATGAGCTGCGCACTCCCCTCACGTCCCTGCGTACGAACATCTCGCTGCTCCGGCGTATCGACGAGCTGCCGCCCCGCGTGCGCGCGGAACTCGTCGACGACCTCTCCCAGGAGGCGCTCGAACTGACCGACCTGGTGAACGAGTTGGTGGACCTCGCGGCCGGGCAGTCCAGCACCGAGCCCGTGCAGCGGGTCGAACTGGCCGACCTCGCCGAGGAGGTCGCGGGGACCGCCCGCCGCCGTACCGGCCGCGAGGTCGTCGTCCGCGTGGCCGGTGACACGACCGTCGAGGGACGGGCGGGGGCTCTCCAGCGGGCCATCTCCAACCTGGTGGAGAACGCGGCGAAGTTCGATCGCGAGGGGTCCGGCGCGATCGTGGTGGTCGTGGCGCGGGGTTCGGCGGGAAGCCTGGGGGAGCTGGGCGGCCTGGAGGAGCTGGGGCAGCGGGGGGAGCCGGGGCCGGGGAGCTTCGGTGAGCCGGGTGGCGCGCGGGAATCAGGCGGCGCGCGAGAAGCGAGCGGTGCGCGTGCGTCGAGCGGTGGGCGTGATGTGGGCGGCGCGCGGGAAGCGGGTGGCGGCTCGGAAGTCGTCCGCGTCGAGGTCCTCGACCGGGGGCCGGGCGTCCCGGACTGCGACCTCGAACGCATCTTCGACCGCTTCTATCGGGCCCCGGACGCCCGCAGCCTGCCCGGGTCCGGGCTCGGACTGTCGATCGTGCGCGCGGTGGCGGCCGCCCACGGCGGCGCGCCGTTCGCGTTCCGGCGGGAGGGCGGGGGGCTGGTGACCGGGTTCACGGTGCGGGGCGTGGGCGGGTGACCGGGTTCACGGCGCGGCGGGACGAGGGCGTGCCTGTGCAGCGGGCGGAGGTCCGGGGGGCGGGGGCGGCGGCCGTGGGGCTGGTGTCCGGGTCGGTCGTCTCGCCTCCTGGGCGATCCGGGTGGCGTGACCGTGGTGCCCAGGGGCGTCTGAAGTGAGGAAAGTGTGAGGGAGGTGGCCGTTCCCTGACCGGGGCGGGTGCGGGGCGGCCTCCCGGGACGCCGTCCGCACTCCGTCAGGCGGTCGGGCGGGCCGCTCCCGCGCTCCAGCGGCCGAGCACCGGCTCGCCGAGGGTGCGGGCCGTCCGGCACAGGGTCTGGCCGTGCCGGGCGAAGAGTTCGTCGCGGTCGTCGAAGTGACCGAGGTCGGCGACCACCTGGGCGGAGAGGTCGCAGGCCGCGCCGGGGGCCGTACCGCAGGCGTCCCACCGGACGCCGGTACGGGCGATCGCGTCGAAGAGGGTCTCGCCGCCCTTGTTGGAGAAGCCGTCGCCGCCCCGGGCGGGGGCGTCGAAGAGGTCGCCGATCGGGAGCCACGCACCACTGATCCTGAACTCCGGCCAGGCCAGCAGCACCTGCTCCGGCACGAACGGCTTCAACCTGGGGAACCTCGGATACCAGAAGGTGCCGTCCACCAGCAGCCCGCGCACCCGCGTCCGTACGCGCACGGCCCGGGCGACCGCCTCCAGCGCGGCCATCCGCTGACTGCACGAGCCGCGCCGCAGCCGCAGGGTCCGCGACACGCGCCGACGGTCCTCCACCGAGTACACCGGGCGCACGTCCCGCGCGATGATCCGGTGCGCGGTCCGCAGCGCGTCACGCGGCGTCGCCTCGCTCAGCACCCGGCGCGCGAGCACCCCGACCAGCGGGTCGTCGTGGTCCAGGATCGCCGTGGCCCGCGTGGACCCGGCCACACCCGCCGATTCCCGGACCGGGGCCCCGGCCCGCCCGGCCTGTTCCCTGTACGACATGAGCAGCCGACTGGTCATGACAGTTCCGTCCCCGTACCCGTTGCGTTCCCGCTCCCCGCGGGGAGCGCCGCCCGTCCCCTACGGGCGCCCGCCGCCCATCATCACACGGCGTCCCGGCCGGACCGCGGGCCGCTCGCGGCGAGGGCCGGACCGTGGCGCCCCCGCCCGGGCGGCCCCGCTTTCGTAGTACTTCCACCGACCCCATTGCGGCGGCGCGAACACGCCGACTACGGTCGATCCTGCGCTCACGGAGAGTGCTCATCTGGTTACTCGCGCGCATCCGCCCGCACCCGGCGCCGTACTCAGACTCCATCCCCTGGAGTTGATCACCCATGACCGAAACCGCCCATGGCCCCGCGGCCCCGCTCGCGGGCCTCGCCCCCTGGCTCTCACCCGCGACGACGACGTACACCCTCTCCTGTCCGTCCCTCGACACCTCCCCGCACATCGCCCGCGACTTCGTCGCCTCCGTCCTGCGCGCCCTCGGCCTCGACGCCCTCGTCGACGCGGCGGCCCTGTGCACCTCCGAGCTGGTCACGAACGCCTGTGTGCACGCCAAGGGCGGAGGGTCGGTGCTCCGGCTGGCGGTCGAGTCCTTCCGGGTCCGGGTGATCGTCTACGACGGCGACGAGAACCCGCCGGTCATGAGGGAGCCGACCGCGGGCGGCTGGGAGGAGGGGGGCCGCGGCCTCCACCTCGTGGACGCCCTCACCGAGGGCCACTGGGGAACCTCCCGGGGCGACGGCCGCTTCCAACCCGACGGCAAGGCGGTGTGGTTCGACCTGCACACGCCCGGCGGCCGGTACGAGCGGTGCCCCGGGGAGGACGGCCGGGCGGCCGCGCCGGGCATGTGGTGAGGCCGCCCGGGAGGCCCGTTCAGGCGCGGTCGATGTGCACGTTGGTCGACTTCACGCGGGCCGTGGCCTCCATGCCGACCTCCAGGCCCAGTTCCTCCACCGCCTCCCGGGTGAGCAGGGACACCAGGCGGTGCGGGCCCGCCTGGATCTCGACCTGGGCCGCCACGTCACCGAGTTTCACGGCGGTGACGATGCCGGGGAAGGCGTTGCGGGCCGATGTGTACGGGGCGTCGGCCTCGTCGGCGGGGTCCGAGGCCAGCTCCACGGAGAAGGCGGCGAGGTCCGTGCCGTCGATGAGCCGGCGGCCGTTCTCGTCACGGCGGGTCGCCACCCGGCCCGCGTCCGCCCACCGCCGGGCGGTGTCGGGGCTGACCCCGAGCAGCCGCGCGGCCTGACCGATTGTGTAGGACTGCATGGCGCCAAGATATGCGCCGTCGGCGGCCCGCTCGGCCCCGCCACCGACGGACCGGCCGGCGCCGCCGACGGGACGGCCGACACCACCGGTCACCGCAGGGTCGTCAGGAACTTCCCCAGCCGGGCGATGCCCTCGCGCAGCTCGTCCGCCGAGGCCGCGTACGAGAGGCGGACGTGGGTGTCGGCGGTGTGCGTGCCGAAGTCCCGGCCGGGCGTCAGCGCGACGTGCGCCTCCCGCAGCGCCCGCTCGCAGAACTCCCAGGACGTCAGGCCGGTCCCGCCGACGTCGAAGTAGACGTAGAACGCCCCGTCGGGCGGCACCGGGACCGGCAGCCCGATCCGCGCCAGCCCGTCCAGCACGAGCGCGCGCCGCTCACCGAACTCCACCCGGCGGGCCTCGCAGACCGCCAGCGACTCGGGGGTGAAACAGGCGAGGGCCGCGTGCTGGGCGGGGGCGGAGGCGCAGAGGAAGTAGTTCTGGGCGAGGCGTTCCAGCGCCGGTACGAGGGCCTCGGGGACGACGCACCAGCCGAGCCGCCAGCCGGTCATGCCGAAGTACTTCGAGAAGCTGTTGATCACGACCGCCCCGGGGTCGTACGACAGCGCGCTGCGCGGCGGCCGGCCCCGCTCGTCGTGGTCGCCGAGGTCGAGGTAGATCTCGTCGACGAGACGCCACGCGTCGCGCTCGCGGGCGAGGTCGCACAGCGCCGCCAGCTCGCCGGCGGGGACGGAGGTGCCGGTGGGGTTGGAGGGGGTGGCGACCATCACACCGCGCGTACGGTCCGTCCAGTGCGCCCGCACCGCCGCCGCGTCCAGCTGGAACCGGCTCGCGGCGGTGGTGGGCACGAGGGTGACCTCGGCGCCGAAGCTCTCGACGATCTGGCGGTTGCACGGGTAGGAGGGGTCACCGATGAGCACCTCGTCACCCGGGTCGACGAGCGCGGCGGTGGCCAGGACGAGCGCGGCCGAGGCGCCGGCCGTGACGACGACCCGGCCCGGGTCGACCTCGACGCCGTGCCGGTCGGCGTAGAACCCGGCGATGGCCTCCCGCAGCGCCGGCAGCCCGAGCGCCGCCGTGTACGTCATCGGCCGCCCGTCCATGACCTCCCGCATCGCCGCCACGACGGCCGGGGGAGCGCCGAAGTCCGGTTCCCCGAGGCTGAGTTTGACGACGTCATGGCCCTGCGCGGTCAGTGAGGCGGCCTGCTTGGCGAACTCCATGGCGTAGAAGGGGGCGACGGCCCGGGCCCGCCGCGAGACCCGCACGCCGCCGGTGTCCCCTGAACCACCCGTACCGCTCACATCACTCATGCCGCTCACGTCGTTCACATCACTCATGCCGCTCATGCTGCGGCCCCGAGGGGGCTCGGGGCCAGTACCGACCGACGTGCGGACGGCCCGGCCCCTGCCCCGGCCGGCGGCCGCTACGCCGTGAGCGCCCCCGCGACCAGCCCCGCCGCCCTGGCCACCAGCGCATTGTCCGTGGGGCCCGCGGGGTCGTACTTGGTCGACAGGACGGACAGGACGAGAGGCGGGCGGCCGGGCGGCCAGACGACGCCGACATCGTTGGCGACCCCGTACGCCGACCCACCGCCGGTCTTGTCCGCGAGCGTCCAGTCGGCGGGCAGGCCGGCCCGGAAACGCTCCACGTTCGTCGAGTTGGCGATCAGCCAGCCGGTCAGCAGCTCCCGGTCCGCGTCCGGCAGGGCCCGGCCCAGCAGGAGCCGTGCGTAGGTCCCGCCGATGGCCCGGGGGGTGGTGGTGTCCGTGATCCGCCACGGTTCCGCCGTGTTCAGCTCCGGCTCCCAGCGGTCGAGGCGGGTCGTCCGGTCGCCCAGCGAGCGGCAGAACCGGGTGATCGCGGTGGGCCCGCCCAGCTCGCGCAGCAGCAGGTTCCCCGCCCCGTTGTCGCTGTGCGAGACGGTGGCGGCGCACAGCTCCCCGACGGTCATCCCGGCCGCGACGTTCTCGTCCGTGCTCGTGATGGGGCAGTAGCCCGCCGCCGTGACGTACGCCTTGGTGTAGCGGATCCGCTTGCCGAGGTACGCGCCGTCGCGGTCGAGGTCCCGTAACACGGCCCCCGCGGCGAGGGTCTTGAACACCGAGCAGAGGGGGAACCGCTCGTGCGCCCGGTACGCCACCGTGCGCCCGGTCGCCGTGTCGTGGGCGAAGACCCCCAGCCGCGCGGCGTACTCCCGCTCCAGCTCGCCCAGCCGCCGCGAGAGCCCCGCGTCGTCGGGGGACGCGGCATGCGCCGCCCCGGCGCCGAGCGATCCGAGAACACCTGCGGCGCCCAGACCGCCCAGACCGAGCATCGTGCGACGGCGGGGGTGTGCTCCTGTGGTTCCCAAGGTTTCCTCCGTACCTGACGGTGATCTCTGTCGGTACGCAGGACGCGACGGCCCTGACACCCGGTTTCGCCTCCGGGGTGTTTGCCGGCACATGACGAGGGCGGGGTCGCGAAACCCCGCCCGGACCTCCCTGGAGGTCAGCTCACGGCCAGACCAGGCAGTACGGCTGGTGGCCGGCCTCGTGCAGACGGTGGCTGAAGTCCTGCCATTCGTGGAGCAGTTGGTAGACGTTGAAGGCGTCGCGAGGGCCGCCGCGGTCCGGGACCGTGGACCAGATGAACGCGGCCGCGCCGACCGCTTCCTCGCCGATGCCCCGGAGCGGGTCGACGACGGTCATCGGGAGCTTGACGACGGCGTAGTCGGGGTGGAGGACGACCAGCTCCAGCGGGGGCACCTTGTGCAGGGGGACGCCCTCGATGCCGGTCAGCACCATCGCGGCCATCGTCTCCGGCTTGATCTTGGTGAACATGCCGTTCATGCCGAGTTCGTCGCCGCCGAGTTCCTCGGGGCGCATCGAGATCGGGACACGGGCCGCGGTCGCGCCGTCGGGCGCGCCGAAGTATTTGTACGTCACCCCCACCCGGCCACCATTCCCGCTCCCCGCCCGGAGCCGGTTGACCACGTGGTCCAGGCCGTCCACACGGCCCGCGCCGTCCGCACTCTCGACGCGGTCCGTACGGTCCTTGCGGTCCGCGCGGCTCCTGCGCTCCGCGCGACTCCTGCGATCCACCAGGTCAGGCCGGTCCATCCGGTCCGTCTGATCCATTCCGTCCACACGATTGACACGATCCACATGATCGGCACGATCCATACGGTCCATACCGTCCATACGGCTGCGGCGCCCGATCCGCTCAGGCCCGGTGCTCTGGATCCGGTCGGAACCATTGGACGGGACCCGGTCGGAACCGCTCTGCATACGGTCGCCACCGGTCTCGGGACGGCCGGAACCTGCTTCCGTGCGGTCGGTACGGTCGGCGTCGCCCCGCGGACCGTGCGCGTCGTGTGTGCCGTGTGCACCCTGCGGACCGTACACGCCCGGCCGACCCTGCGGGGTGTGCGGGGGCTGTGACCCCGACGACCCCGACAGCCCCGAAGGCGCCGGTGGTACGACCGGGGGCGGCGGCACGGGCGGCACGGGAGGTGCGGAGGGCGCGGGGGGCACGTGAGGCGGCACCGGCGTCGATCCCTGCGGACCGGGGCCCGCCGGTCCGCTCAGCTCGCCGGGTGCGGTCCGCTCGCCCTGCGCGCTCCGCTCCGGGGGCGCGCCGCGCTCCGGGGAGCCGCCCCGGTCGGCCGAGGCGCCCCGGTCGGTGGACGCGCCGCGCTCCTGACGGGTCTCCGCGGCCTCCTCCGCCTCGCGTCGGTGCCTGCCCCGCCGGGCACGACGAGGACCGAGGTCACCGGTCCCGTCGCCCAGTCCGCCACCGCGATGCATATCTCCACCCGAACGCATTTCTGGGCCGCGTGACCCCCGCCGCGCAACCCGATCATCGTGTCAGTGACCTCCCCCGCGACCGCTCGCCGAAACGTGTGCGCAAACACCAGTCGGCGGGATCTCCGGAGCCTCTGACACCATGGCCTGTGTGAGCTATCCGTACGAAGCCCCAGTTTCGCAGACTCTTTTCGAGCGCGCGGCGGCCGTCACGCCCGGCGGCGTGAACTCTCCCGTGCGCGCCTTCCGCGCCGTGGGCGGTACGCCCCGGTTCATGGTGTCCGGTACCGGTCCCTATCTGACCGACGCCGACGGCCGCGAGTATGTAGATCTTGTGTGTTCGTGGGGTCCCATGATCCTCGGGCACTCCCGTCCCGAGGTCGTCGCCGCCGTTCAGGACGCCGTCTCGCGCGGCACCTCCTTCGGTACGCCCGGTGAGGGCGAGGTCGCGCTCGCCGAGGAGATGGTGGACCGGGTCGGGCCGCTGGAGCAGGTGCGGCTGGTGTCCAGCGGGACCGAGGCCACCATGTCCGCGATCCGGCTGGCCCGCGGCTTCACCGGCCGGACCAAGGTGGTGAAGTTCGCCGGGTGTTACCACGGTCACGTCGACTCGCTGCTGGCCGCCGCCGGGTCCGGGGTCGCCACCTTCGCGCTCCCCGACACCCCGGGCGTCACCGGCGCCCAGGCCGGCGACACCATCGTGCTGCCCTACAACGACCTCGACGCCGTACGGGCCGCCTTCGCCGCCCACCCCGGCGAGATCGCCTGCGTCATCACCGAGGCGTCCCCGGGCAACATGGGCGTCGTACCGCCGCTGCCGGGCTTCAACCAGGGCCTCAAGGACGTGTGTGCCGAGCACGGTGCCCTGTTCGTCTCCGACGAGGTCATGACCGGGTTCCGCACCAGCCGGGCCGGATGGTTCGGCATCGACGGGGTCGTCCCCGACCTCATGACCTTCGGCAAGGTCATGGGCGGCGGCTTCCCCGCCGCCGCCTTCGGGGGGCGGGCCGACGTGATGGCGCACCTCGCGCCCGCCGGGCCCGTCTACCAGGCCGGCACGCTCTCCGGGAACCCGGTCGCGACCGCCGCCGGGCTGGCGCAGCTGCGGCTGCTGGACGAGGCGGCGTACGACACCGTGAACGCGGTCTCCGCCCAGGTCCAGGGGCTCGTCACGGAGGCGCTCGCCAAGGAGGGTGTCGCGCACACGCTGCAGAACGCCTCCAACATGTTCTCCGTGTTCTTCACGGACACGCCCGTGCGGAACTACGAGGAGGCCAAGGCGCAGGAGTCGTACCGCTTCAACGCCTTCTTCCACTCGATGCTGTCGCAGGGCGTCTATCTGCCGCCGTCGTCGTTCGAGTCGTGGTTCGTGTCGACCGCGCACGACGAGCGGGCGGTTCAGCGGATCGCCGACGCCCTTCCGGCGGCGGCGCGGGCAGCAGCGGAGGCTTCGGCAGCATGAGTGACATCACGGTCGTCCATCTGATGCGGCACGGCGAGGTCGCCAACCCGGACGGGATTCTCTACGGGCGCCTCGGCGGGTACCACCTCTCCGACCTCGGGCGGCGGATGGCCGACCGGGTCGCCGACCATCTGGCGTCCCGGGACGTCACGCACGTCGTGGCGTCCCCGCTGGAGCGGGCGCAGGAGACGGCGACGCCGATCGCCAAGGCGCACGGGCTGGACCTCGCGACCGACGGGCGGCTCATCGAGGCGGACAACGTCTTCCAGGGCAAGACGTTCGGTGTCGGCGACGGTGCGCTGAAGCGGCCGGAGAACTGGAAGCACCTGGTCAACCCCTTCAGGCCGTCGTGGGGGGAGCCGTACGTCGACCAGGTCGTCCGCATGATGGGGGCGCTCGACGCGGCGAAGGACGCGGCGCGGGGGCACGAGGCCGTGCTGGTCTCGCACCAGCTGCCGATCTGGATCGTGCGGTCGTACGTCGAGCGGCGGCGGCTGTGGCACGACCCGCGGCGGCGGCAGTGCACGCTGGCGTCCCTGACGACGTTCACGTACCAGGGCGACAAGATCGTGTCCGTCGGGTACAGCGAGCCCGCGCGGGATCTGGTGCCGGCGCATCTGCTGGCCGGGGCCAAGCCGGTGAAGGGGAAGGGGAAGGCCTTCGGAGCGTGAGCGCTCCGCGGGGGCGGGGGCGGGGGTGTGGGTGGGGGGCTGCTGTGGTGGCGGGCCGTGGGTGCGTCGTGGCTTGTCGTGCAGTTCCCCGCGCCCCTGAGGGGGCGGGGCTGGTTGTGTGAAAGGGCTTTCGGATTGCGGGGTTGAAACCTCCGGCGTCACCTGTGGCTCCGTGGTCCGCGTAGTGGCGCATGGGTCGTAAAGATTTGCGCTGGTCGGAGATCAATGGGAACCCCTTCGTCCTTTCGTGCCTCTCAGTCGGTGTGCTTCACGTGAACGGGTGCGTGGAATGACCGAGGGGGATGTAATGCGCGAGATATCGCGGAGGGGGATGCTCGGGCTCGGTGTCGGGGCGGGGGCGGCCGCGGGGCTGGGGCTGACCGGGTGCGGGACGGGGCTCGGCGGGAAGCCGAGCGAGGCCGGCGGGTCCGGGGGCGACGGGAAGAAGCCGGGGAAGAAGGGCAAGCCCGGCAAGAAGGCGAAGCCGCTGGGTGACGGCTCGACCTCGTACACAGGGAAGCAGCCGAACCAGCCGGGCAAGCCGCGGCCGCTGGAGCCCGGCGAGAAGCCGCCGCAGTTCGTGGTGTTCTCCTGGGACGGGGCCGGGGACGTCGGGAACGGGCTTTTCGAGCGGTTCCTGAAGGCCGGGCGGGACCATGACGCCCATATGACGTTCTTCCTCTCCGGTATCTATCTCCTCCCGGAGTCGAAAAAGCGCGTGTATCTCCCGCCGAACAACGCCCCCGGCGCCTCCGACATCGGTTATCTGACGGACGAACACATCAAGTCGACGCTGGGTCACGTGCGTACCGCATGGCTCGACGGACACGAGATAGGCACCCACTTCAACGGCCACTTCTGCGGCGGTTCCGGCTCGGTCGGGAACTGGACGCCCAAGCAGTGGCGCAGCGAGATCGAGCAGGCGAAGTCCTTCGTCAAGGAGTGGCGGACCAACAGCGGCTGGACGGACGTCGAACCGCTGCCGTTCGACTACGACAAGGAGCTGATCGGCGGCCGCACGCCCTGTCTGCTGGGGCAGGAGAACCTGCTGCCCACCGCGCGCGAGCTGGGCTGGCGCTACGACTCCTCCTCGCCCGGCGGCCTCCAGGTCTGGCCCAAGAAGAAGCAGGGCATCTGGGACCTGCCGCTGCAGTCCGTGCCGTTCCCGGGCCGCAGCTTCGAGGTGCTGTCCATGGACTACAACATCATGTTCAACCAGTCGCAGAACTCCACCCAGGCCCCGCCCGCGAACCACCCGGCCTACCGCACCCAGGCGACCGGCGCGTACGTCGCCGGGTTCCAGCGCGCCTACGAGACGAACCGGGCGCCGTTGTTCATAGGCAACCACTTCGAGGAATGGAACGGCGGGGTCTACATGGACGCCGTCGAGGAGGCCCTCAAGCACATCGCGCGGGCCAAGGAGAAGGCCAAGGACGGGGAGATACGGATCGTGTCCTTCCGGCAGTTCGTGGACTGGATGGACGCCCAGACCCCGGAGGTTCTCGCCAAGCTCCAGACCCTCGGGGTGGGCCAGCAGCCCACGGGCGGGTGGAAGGAGTTCCTGGGGGCCGGTTCAACCGCCTGACCTGCGGGCACGGGGGCGGCTGACCCCGCCGGAAGCCCCCGAAACGGGCATGCGAAACTTTTCACATGAGTGTCCGTACGAGCCGCAGGCGTGCCGCTTTGCTCTCCGCCGGGGCAGCCGCCCTGGTCCTGACGCTGTCCGCCTGTGCGGGCGGCGGCATCGAGGGCGGAGGCGGCCAGACCGGGTTCATCACCGGCTCCGACGGGATCGCGACGGTGAAGAAGGGGGACCGGGACACCGCGCCCGACCTCTCCGGCAAGACCATCGACGGCGACCAGCTGGACCTCTCCGCCTACAAGGGCAAGATCATCGTCCTGAACGTGTGGGGTTCCTGGTGCGCGCCGTGCCGTGCCGAGGCGCCCAACCTGGTGAAGGTCTCCCAGGACCTCGCCGGCCGGGGCGTGCAGTTCGTCGGCATCAACACACGGGACACGAGCACCCGGCCGGCGGTCGCCTTCGAGGAGCAGTACAAGGTCAAGTACCCGAGCCTGTACGACCCCACCGGCAAGCTGCTGCTGCGCTTCGAGAAGGGCTCGCTCAACCCGCAGCTGATCCCGTCCACGCTGGTCATCGACCGGGAGGGCAAGCTCGCCGCACGCACGCAGCAGGCGCTCAGCGAGGAGAAGCTGCGCAAGATGCTCAAGCCGATCCTCGCGGAGAAGTGACGTGCCCGGAATGTCCGTCACGGCCGCCGCGTTGACCACGACCGCCACCGAGATGAACGAGACCGTCTTCAACGGCGCCCTGCTGCTCGCCCTGCCGATCGCCGTCCTCGGCGGCCTCGTCTCCTTCTTCTCGCCCTGCGTCCTGCCGCTCGTGCCCGGCTATCTGTCGTACGTCACCGGCGTCGGCGGCACCGACCTGGTCGACGCCCGCCGGGGCCGGATGGTGGCCGGGGCCGGACTGTTCGTCCTCGGCTTCACCTTCGTGTTCGTGTCCGGCGGCGCGCTGTTCGGGTACTTCGGGCAGACCCTGCTGGAGCACCAGGACGTGCTCAACAAGGTGCTCGGCGTGCTCATGATCGCCATGGGGCTCTTCTTCATGGGCCTGATGCCCTGGTTCACCCAGCGGGAGTTCCGCTTCCACACCAGGCCGGCCACCGGGCTCGTGGGCGCCCCGATACTGGGCGCGCTCTTCGGCATCGGCTGGGTCCCTTGCATCGGACCCACCCTCACCTCCGTCAACGCCCTCGCCCTCGAACAGGCCAGCGCCGGGCGCGGGGCCCTGCTGATGGTGGCGTACTGTCTGGGGCTGGGCCTGCCCTTCATGCTCGCCGCGGTGGCCTTCCGCAAGGCGCTCGGCGCCTTCGCCTGGGTCAAGCGGCACTACGTGTGGGTGCTGCGCATCGGCGGCGGCATGATGATCACGATCGGACTGCTCATGCTGACCGGCGCCTGGGACCGCATCATTCAGGAGATGCAGGTCTGGTCCGCCGGCTTCACCCCTGGGATCTGAGCCAATGACGACGGACCTGAGCCAATGACGACGACCGACTCCGGCAACCGCGAGAACGCCGCCCGGCCCGCGAGCGGGACCCCCGACGACAGCGACCTCGGTGCCGCCGGCTCGCAGCTGTCCACCGCGCCGGAGGAGGACGCGCCCCACCTGCCCTCGCTCGGGGTGATCGGCTGGGCCCGCTGGTTCTGGCGGCAGCTGACGTCCATGCGGGTCGCGCTGCTGCTGCTGTTCATGCTGTCGCTCGCGGCCATCCCCGGCTCGCTGATCCCGCAGTCGGGCCAGGACGAGTCCCGCGTCGCCGACTTCATGCAGCGGCACGACACCCTGGGACCTCTCTACGAGAAGCTCGGGCTGTTCCACGTCTACAGCTCGGTGTGGTTCTCGGCGATCTACATCCTTCTCTTCGTCTCGCTCATCGGCTGCATCGTCCCCCGCACCGGGCAGTTCGTCGGCCAGCTCCGCGGCCGCCCGCCGGGCGCGCCCCGGCGCCTGACCCGGCTGCCCGCCTACGCGACCTGGCGCACGCAGGCCACGCCGGAGCAGGTGCGCGAGGCCGCGCTGCGGGCGCTGAACAAGCGCCGGTTCCGCGCGCATGTCGCCGGGGACGCCGTCGCCGCCGAGAAGGGTTATCTGCGGGAGACGGGCAACCTCGCCTTCCACATCGCCCTGATCGTGATGCTCGTCGCCTTCGCCTGGGGCCAGCTCTACCGGTCCGAGGGCAACAAGCTGATCGTCGAGGGTGGCGGCTTCTCCAACACCCTCACCCAGTACGACGACTTCAAGTCCGGCAACCTCTTCACCGCCGACGACCTCAACCCGTTCAGCTTCGACCTCAAGAGCTTCCGGGCCACGTACGAGACGAGCGGCCCCAACAAGGGCACGCCGCGCGTCTTCGAGGCCTTCGTCGACTACGGCGTCGGCGCCGACGGCAAGTCACGGTCGACCAGGATCGAGGTCAACAAGCCGCTGGAGATCGGCGACTCGAAGGTCTACCTCGTCAGCCACGGATACGCCCCCGTCCTCACCATCAAGGACGGGCGGGGCAAGGTCGTCTTCCAGGACGCCGCGCCGCTGCTGCCGCTGGACTCCAATGTCACCTCCACCGGTGCGATCAAGGTTCTGGACGGTTACACCGACGCCAAGGGCGTCTCGGAGCAGCTCGGTATCCAGGCATTCTTCCTCCCGACGTACGGCGGCAAGAACACCGCCGTGGTCTCCCAGTTCCCCGCACTGCTGAACCCCGTGCTCAACCTGGAGCCGTACCACGGTGATCTCGGGGTCAACGCCGGTATCCCGAAGAACGTGTACCAGCTCGACAAGTCGAAGCTGAAGGGGTTCAAGGACTCCAAGGGCGCGCAGGTGCGGGAGAACCTGAAGATCGGCGAGTCCATGACGCTGCCGAACGGCGCGGGCACGATCACCTTCGACGGGGTCAAGGAGTGGGCCGGCTTCCAGGTCACCCAGCAGCCCGGCAGCGGATGGGCCCTCGGCGGTGCGATCACCGCCATCCTCGGTCTCGCCGGATCGCTGTTCATCCAGCGCCGACGGGTGTGGGTGCGCGCGGTGGCCGGCCCCGACGGGGTCACCGTCGTCGAGATGGCCGGGCTCGGCCGCAGCGAGTCGGCGAAGGTGCCGGAGGAGCTGGGTGACCTGGCGGCCGCCGTGCACGACAAGGCTCCCACCGCCGCCGAGACCGGACCCGACGCCGCGCCCGCTCCTGAGAACCACACCACCCCCCAACCTCCAGCCGTACCGTCCGAAGGGGCTGAGCAGCAGTGACTCTCGCCGCCGCCACCAACGAAAACCTCGCGAACATCAGCAACACGCTGATCTACTCCGCGATGGCCGTCTACACCCTCGCCTTCTTCGCCTACATCGCCGAGTGGCTCTTCGGGAGCCGGAGCAAGGTCGGCCGTACGGCCGCCGCGCTGACCGCCGGCACCAAGGACGCCAAGGACGCCAAGGACGCCAAGAAGGCCGACGCGCCCGCGGTGACGGTGCAGTCCGCCGGCGGGACCAGCGTCCTGGAGCGGCCGAAGGTGGTCGTGCGGGCCGCCGCCGGTGCCCGGGACGTGCCGGACGGGCCGGGCGCGCATGGCGGGGACGAGCAGGGCGACCTCTACGGCCGTATCGCCGTGTCCCTCACCGCGCTGGCCTTCCTCGTCGAGTTCGGCGGGGTGCTCACCCGGGCCCTCTCGGTGCAGCGGGCGCCGTGGGGCAACATGTACGAGTTCAACATCACCTTCTCCACCGTGGCCGTCGGGGTGTACCTCGCGCTGCTCGCGCTGAAGAAGAACGTCCGCTGGCTCGGGCTTCCGCTGATCACGACGGTCCTCCTCGATCTCGGTCTCGCCGTCACTGTCTTGTACACCGCCAGTGACCAGTTGGTTCCCGCCCTGCACTCGTACTGGCTCTACATCCACGTCTCCACCGCGATCTTCTGCGGCGCGGTCTTCTACGTGGGCGCGGTCGGCACGATCCTGTACCTGTTCAAGGACTCCTACGAGAGCAAGCTCGCGGCCGGCGGGCGGCCCGGCCGGTTCGCGACCTCCGTCATGGAGCGGCTGCCCGCCTCGGCCTCCCTCGACAAGTTCTCGTACCGCGTCAACGCGGCCGTCTTCCCGCTGTGGACGTTCACGATCATCGCGGGCGCGATCTGGGCGGGCGACGCGTGGGGCCGCTACTGGGGCTGGGACCCCAAGGAGACCTGGTCGTTCATCACCTGGGTCGCCTACGCCTGCTACCTGCACGCCCGTGCCACGGCCGGCTGGAAGGGCCGCAAGGCCGCGTACATCGCGATCGTCGCCTTCGCCTGCTGGCTGTTCAACTACTACGGCGTCAACATCTTCGTCAGCGGCAAGCACTCCTACGCGGACGTGGGCCTGGCGGCGCTCCGGTCCGTGGGGGCCTGACCGCCCCTTCGGTTCCAGCGAGCGGAAGCGGTCGGCGGCGTCCCGTCCTACGCCGCCCGGTCCGTTTTCTCTACAACTCCGGTATCACCCACCGCGGTCGTCTCATTCCCAGGGGGGAGGGAAGGGCGGCCCGGTGGGGGATCCGCAGGCGTGGCCCCTTCTTGAATGATCCTTCCTGTCCGAACGTGTGACCGGAAGGATCGAACTCGTGCGCAGAAGACGTCTCATGCCCCTGTTAGCCGTGAGCGTCACGGCGACGCTGGCTCCCGCACTCGCCACCTCCACCGCCACCGCCGCTCCGGCGGCCTCCCCGGCGACCACGTCTCTGTCGACGGCCTCCGTGTCGACGGCCTCCGCGGCGACCGCCGGGGGCGCGCTGGACCCGTACGTGAAGCAGAAGCCGAAGTGGAAGCGGTGCCACGCCGACGCTCCCGCGAAGTTCAAGTGCGCCACCATCAAGGTCCCGCTGGACTACCGGGCCCCCGGCGGCAAGCGGATCGACCTGGCCATATCCCGGCTGAGGAGCACCGCCCCCGACAAGCGCCACGGTGTCCTGTTCTCCAACCCCGGCGGCCCCGGGGGCTCGGGGCTCTCCATGCCGCTGGGGGTCCAGGAGATCCTCCCCAAGGCCGCACAGCGCAAGTACGACCTCATCGGCTTCGACCCGCGCGGTGTGGGACAGAGCAGCCCGGTCTCCTGCGGTCTGAAGCCGAAGGAGGAGGACTGGCTGCGGCCCTACAAGAAGAAGACGTTCGCCAAGGACGTCGCCTGGGCACGCACCGTCGCGGACAAGTGCGAGAAGAAGGCGGGCGCCACACTCCGGCACATCACCACGCGCAACACCGCGCGTGACATGGATCTGATCCGGGCGGTCCTCGGTGAGAAGAAGATCTCGTACCTGGGGTACTCGTACGGCACCTACCTCGGCGCCGTCTACACCCAGCTCTTCCCGGGCCGGGCCGACCGGTTCGTGCTGGACAGCGCGGTCGAACCGGCGCGCGCCTGGCGAGGGATGATCCAGTGGTGGGCGGAGGGCGCCGAGCCCGCGTTCGACCGGTGGACCGAGTGGGCCGCCGCGCGTTCGGCGACCTACGGCCTCGGTGACACCCCGAAGAAGGTCGACCGGACCTTCTGGGACCTGGTCGCGCAGGCCGGTGAGAAGCCCATCGAGGTGGACGGGCAGGCGGTCACCGGTGACGACATCCGCAGCGGTATGCGCGGGGCGGTCTTCAGCCCGGACTACGCCTCCGACATCATGATGGAGCTGAAGAAGGCCGCGGCCGGCAAGCCCGCCTCCACGAGGAAGCTCGCGGTGTTCGCCGGCTCCGAGAGGTCCCGGACGGCCGGTGCCGTCGCTGCCGCCAAGGTGCCGTCCGACAACGAGATGGCGAGCTTCTGGGCCGTGGTGTGCGGCGACAACTCGGCCGCGTGGTCCCGCGATCCCGAGAGCTACCGACGGGACGCCATCGCGGACAAGCGCCGCTACCCGCTCTTCGGTGACTTCGCGTCCAGCATCAAACCCTGTGCGTTCTGGGACAAGTCCGTGGAACGGGCGACCAAGGTGAACAACAAGGTCGGCTCCCTGGTCGTCCAGAACGAGTGGGACTCGCAGACCCCGCTGCCCAGCGGTCAGGCCCTGCACGCCGACCTCAAGGGCTCGAAGATGGTCACCGTCCACGGCGGCGAGGGCCACGGCGTCTATCCGAGCGGCAACGCCTGCTCGGACGGCGCGGTCAACGGCTACCTCCTCACCGGGAAGCTCCCGGCGAAGGACGTGACCTGCGAGGCGACGACGGACTCGAACGAGGAGGCCCGGAAGAACCGACAGCGGGACGTGCTCCCCGGTTCTCCGCTTCCGGAGCGTGCCCCGGACCGCTTCTGAGCTGTGAAGGTGGGGCGGAGCCTCCTGGCGAGGTCCGCCCCTTCGGGCACGGTCTCCGCTCACCCCACGCGTAGGGGGCGGCCCGCGAGCGCGTCGTCCGGCCAGTCCCGCGACGCCCGCCGCAGGAGGACGTCGGCGGCCGGGCGGCCGGCGGAGAGCTGTTCCAGCTCCCGGCCCAGGCGTTCGGCGACCTCCGGGTCCGGCAGGACGAGGGGATCCGTCAGCTGCCACACCGCGTGCAGCAGACGGCGCACGCGCGAGTGCAGGGCCGGGTCCGGGCGGCCGAGGGCCACCGCGCCCCGGTCGTCCGGGCCGTCGTACGGGGCCGACGCGATGAAGGCCAGGGACGTCAGCCAGGTGCGCAGGTCCGCCCCGTGGAACGTGTCGCCGAGGTGCGCCACCGCGAAGTCCGTGTCCCCCAGGGCGAGTTCGTGATGGGCCCGGTAGGCCGCGCGGGTCGGACCGTAGTGGTCGGCCAGGGTGCGGTGGACCGCCCGGCTGCTCTCCTGGTCCGGGTCCCGGTGCCGCAGCCCGAGCTGGAGCAGGGTCCGTAGGAAGCGGTCGCCCACGAAGTGGCCGGGCGTCGGGGCGTGGCCCTCCCGGGTGAGGCGTTCCTCCAGGGCCAGTACGGCCGACTCGTCGAAGCCGTCGGGGAGCCGGGACCCGGCGAGGGCGAGCGCGGAGTCGCGGTCGTGGGCGGCGGCGAGAACGGCCAACTCGTCGAGGTGGCTCTCGTCCGGGAGGAGACGCTCGAGCAGGACCCGGTACGTGGGGCGTTCGTCGTGGTCCTCGTCGGGCACGACCATGACGGCCGACAACAACCCGGTCAGGGTGGTGACCCCTCGGGGCAGGTTCTGGCGGGCCGACTCGGCGATCAGCGCCGTGCCGAGCGGACTGCCGCCGGTCAACCGGTGTGTCGCGTACGAGAGCCGGGGAGGAACCGGCACGCCCGGGCAGGCCGCGCCGATGATACGGAGCGTGTTCTCTGGGGAGAGCGGGGGGAGCGGGATCAACAGGGCGTGGGACGACGGGGTGGCGCCCGGTGTCCAGCCGCTGGTCCCGGTCGCCTCCGGCAGGGTGCGGCGGGCGGCGTTCCGCAGCGCCGGGTGGCCCTGCCCCCGCAGTCCGGCGAAGAACGCCACCTGGTCGGCCCTTCCGTCGGCCCGGTCCCGCAGCACCGACTCCAGCAGCCTCCGTCCCGCCGCCTCCTGCACGTTGTCGAGCAGGATCACCGGCCGCCCCGCCCGCTGCGGGCGCGGTACGACCCCCGCGTACGCGTCGTCCAGGTCCGCGAGCAGCGCCCGTACGAGATGGTGCTCGGCGTAGGTGCGGGCGTCTCCGCCGGCCCTGAAGTGCCGTGAGAGGAGGACCAGGCCGCGCTTGGGGTTCCCGGCCGCGTGCGGGTGGTCGCGGTACCAGACCGCGCCCCGGCGCAGCCGCCGGTGCGAGGACGACATTCCCTCGCTGAACGCCTCCAGCGCCGCCTCGATGATCGCCTCCACCGCCGGCCGCCCCTGCGCCGACAGCGACGACACCAGCCGTGCCACGGCCTTCCCCACCCACCGTCCCGCCAGCCAGCCGCCCGTGTCGCTCAGCAGCAGGACCCGCTCGGCCTCCGCGCAGATCCTCGACAGTCCGCGGTCACCCCAGCCCCCGGCCGCGACGGCGAGCAGCCCGCACGCCAGCCGGGGGAACGTGATCCGCCCGGCCCCGCCCACGGGCTCGCCGAGCTGCTCCGCGATCGCCGACAGCGCCTCGTACGCGGGCGACCAGGACTCCGGGGGCCGGCCCGGGGGAGGTTGGTCGAACCGTGTCTCCTCGCCGTCGATCAGCGCGACGGGCGTACGGCCCCGGTGCGCCGCCCGCAGCTCCCGCAGAGTCGTGCTCTTGCCGAGCCCTCGGGCTCCCGTCAGCACGATGAAGGGGTGTTCCTCGGAGTGCCGGTACGCCGTGGGTATGCCGGAGAGGGCGTGGGTCTGCGGTGTCGCCGTTGCCGTTGTCATAGCTGCTGTGGTTATCAACAGCTGTGGGGGGAGGGGCAGTTGTTTCGGAGTACGGCGAAGTCTGCCCGTTCGCTTACGACTCTGACCGTACGGCGCCTATGAAGGAGAGCCAGGCGGAGCGGTTGATGACCAGTACCGGGCCGTCAGTGTTCTTGCTGTCGCGGACGGGGACGAGGCCGGGGATATCGGGGGCGATTTCGATGCAGTCGCCCGCGTTCTCGCCGCTGTGGCTGCTCTTGATCCAGGTCGCCTTGCTCAACTCGTACCTGTGCATGATGCTCGTACCCCTTCATCACGTCGCTGATCAGAGCGGCAGACTCGCGAGCTGACGGGATGTCGGCCCGCAGCACACCATAGGTTCGGCTATGTCGGGCGTAGGCCGCCGGTTCGTTGTTGAAGTAGCTGTGGTCAAGTGACTCGGAATAGAGCCATCGTTCGTCCGGAAACTCGATCAATGCCATGGACTGCCTGGGGCGGCGGAGGCCGAAATGGTCTGCTGGGGCGACTTGGATACGGATATTTGAGTGCTGTCCGACGCGGAGCAGGTGCGCGCAGTTGTGGGGCCTGCGCCGAGCTGGCCGCACGGCGCGGGGAGGCGCGGGCCCGGTACGACCGGAGCGCGGAGACCGACGCGAACGTGCTGCTGCGGCACCATCAACGACGGGAGCACGCGGGAGGCGCCCGCGGAGTCGGGCGTGCGGAGTGATCCGGCGGCGATGGGAGGACGTCCCTGTGTGGGCGGCCGTACTGAAGAGCTGTTCGTCGGTGGCCGGGGACGATCGAGGATCGGCGCACACGGGTCTGTCCTCTCCGTGAGCCGGTCCAGGGCCTCGGCCGCTACGGCGGTCAGCAGGCTGTCCTTGTCGGGGGAGTGCCGGTACGGCGCCCCGCGAGTGACTCCCGCGAGTGACTCCCGCGCGGGCTCCGACCGCGCCCGGACCGCCGCTGTCGAGCAGACCGGCGGCCGCATCCAGCAGGGCGCGCGGCGTCGCGGCAGCGGATCAGGGCTTACCCGCAGGCAGCCCCTTGACAACGACTCGATGCCCTCAATAAGTCATGGACATGATTGGCGGCGGGTCCGTATCGTGCTTCCCGACCAGTCCGTCGGTCATGCAGGACCGACGGCACGCGGCCGGCCCGACCAGCCGGCCCGAACAGTGGGGGATCCCATGCTCAACAGGAAGACGCCCGGAAAGAAGAAGCTCACCTCGCTCCTCTCCGCACCGTTGCTGCTCGGCGGCATCGCCGTGGCCGCGCCCGTCGCCCTGGCCACCCCGGCCGTCGCCGCGCCGCACGGCTGCGGGTTCACTCAGATCAACACCTACTCGATCAGCCAGACCTGCCACTTCGGCCCGGGAGAGCAGCGGCTCAAGATCCGCTGCACGGACGGCATCAACGGCGACACGTACACCGTCTGGGGCCCGTGGAAGGAGTGGTACCAGAAGTCCGTGGCCGCGTGTGGCGCGCCCCAGCGGACCACCGCGAGGTTCCTCGACACGCAGGTCAGGAACTGACCCGCAGCCCGACAGGCTCTGGCTGGATCCAGAACTGCCGCGCCTGCTCCGGCGGTACCTCCCGCCATGCGTCCTGCGGCCCGGAGCAGCTAGTGCCCCAACAGGCAACATTCGCCCCGTCGCGACGCCCGGCACGCCGAGAGCACGCACCGGACGCCGCTCCTTGACGGGCGAACGTTGCCTGCCGGGGCACTAGGGCCGGTCCGGGCCCAGGGCTTCGCGGACGGCCGTCAGGATCGCCTCGGAGTCGGCGCCCAGTGCGCGGGCCGACGCGGTGAAATCGCGGGCGAGCGTGGCCAGTCGGACGGTGTGCGGCCGGGCCGGGCCGGTGGGGGGTGCTGCCACCCGGGTGCCCGCGCCCCGGCGGGTGCGGATCAGTGCGCCGGCCTCCAGTTCGCGGTAGGCGCGGGCCACGGTGCCGGGGGCGAGTCCGAGGTCGGTGGCCAGCTGGCGGACGGTCGGCAGCCGGTCGCCCTCGGCCAGCCGCCCGGTGACGATCAGCGCGGCGAGCTGCGCGCGGATCTGCTCGTACGGCGGGACCTGGCTGGTGGTGTCGACGCGGACTGCGGCCTCACTCATCGTCGGAGGGCCCTTCCGTCGCCTCGTCGTCGACGGCCCGGGGCGCCACCACGGTGACGAGCGACCAGACGACGGTGAACAGGTTCAGCAGGGCCAGCGGGTAGAACACCCAGAAGGTGAGCACGCCCAGCACACCGGCGCAGCCCGTCTCCGTCAGCGCGAGGGAGACCATCAGCACGGCGTACAGCTGTTGGCTCGACACCAGCAGGCCCCAGGCTCCGGTGACCGCCCACGCGCGGTCCCGGCGCTGCTGTTCCCCGCCCGGGCCGTGGGCGATGCGGCGCAGGGCCCAGACGCAGGTGGGGGTGGCTATGGCGAGCGCCCCGAACATCGGGAGGGTGTAGTACAGGCCGGGCCAGGGGCCGGCGGTCGCGCGCATCCCGTTGCAGGTGAGGGTGAGGACCTTGCCCGTGCTGAGGATGCGGGCGGGGTCGACGGAGGCCGTGGCGGCCGTGATCACGAGCAGGACGGCGAGGGAGACCCCCTGGAGCGCGATCAGGGGGCCCATGTGCGGTGGGACATGGTCTCTGACCAGGCGCGGGGCGAGGCTCGCGGTGCGGACCGCCTCCTGGGGGCGCAGGGTCAGCGCGTCGGCGAGGAGGACTCCGGCCACCGCGCACAGGCCGAAGGCGGTGATGCAGAACACCACGCGCTGCTCGAACTCGACGTCCCCCAGTGTGGACAGCGCCTGGGCGACCACGAGACCGATGGCCAGTCCGGACCAGCGGGCGTAGTGGTCGGCGTGGTCGAGGAGCCGGTGCTGGAACGGGGCAGTGTCGAGCATGCGGAGATCCCCCCGGATCATCTTGTATCAAGCGGTGAGTACAAGATGCCGTGGGGCGGGATCTTGTGTCAAACGCTCGATACAAGACGACGTGGACGCCAGGGGAGACGGCCCGGGGGGCGCGAAGGTTCCCCGGCGAGGAGATCTCCCCGCCGTGACGAAGGGCGGTCAGCCGACGGTGATCGAGTCCAGCTGCGCCCGCAGATGGACGTGCGAATCCACCGGCGGGTGCGCCACCCGCCCGATCGGCGGCGGCACGGACTCGACGATCGTGCCCGGGGTGCACTCGCCGAAGTAGACCAGCGACATCAGCTCCTCGGTGGGTTCGTCGGCCGGGGGCGGCAGCACCCGGTGGCGCCCGGAGCGCCAGCGGTCCCCGGTCCAACGGGCCAGCAGATCACCGACGTTGATGGTGAAGGCGGCGGGGTCGTACGGGGCGTCCTCCCAGCCGCCCTCGTCCGTGAACACCTGGAGACCGCCCTTCCCGGCCTGCCGGTCGAGGATCGTGACCGTGCCGAAGTCGGTGTGCGGGCCGATGCGGAACTGGCCCGGCGCCGGGTCGCCGATGACGTCCGTGCCCGGGTACCAGTTGATGTTGAAGCCGTAGGTGGGGTGGCTCATGTGCCGGGAGAAGAAGTCCGGCTCCAGACCGAGCGCCTCGCCGAGGAGCGTGAGCAGCAGGTTCTCCAGCTCGCCCATCCGCGCCAGGTACTCCTCGCAGAGCGCCCGCAGTTCCGGCACCTCCGCCGGCCAGACGTTCGGCGCGTACCACTCGGCGTTCACGGCCGGGTCGTCGAACGGCTCGTGCGTCGCGAACGTCAGCGACTCCTTGAGGTCCGGCGGGGTCTCCGTCCCCTCCGCGTACCCGTTCGCCTCGGCCCCCGGCCCGAGCCAGCCCCGCCCCCCGACCTTCACCTCGTACGCCCGCTTGGCCTCGACGGGCAGCACGAAGAAGGCCCGGGCGGCCTCGCGGATACGCCTCCGGAGCGACGGATCGACCCCATGACCGGTCACGAGCAGGAAACCGGCGGTCTGGAGCGCCTCGTCGACGGTACGGGCGATGCCGGCGCGGGCCTCGGGGCCGCCGTCGAGCCAGGGGCGCAGATCGATGGTGGGGATGCGGGGCGTTCTGGGCCTACTCACCGATGTCACCGATGTCCTCATTCCACAGTGCCGGGTTGTTCTCGACGAAGTCACGCATCAGGGACACACACTCAGGGTCGTCCAGCACCAGGACCTCCACGCCGTGCTCGGCGAGCCAGTCGTGCCCGCCGTGGAAGGTCGTGGCCTCCCCGACCACCACCCGCGAGATCCCGAACTGCCGCACCAGGCCGGAGCAGTACCAGCACGGCGAGAGCGTCGTCACCATCGTCGTACCGCGATACGTCCGCTGCCTCCCCGCCGCGCGGAACGCGGCCGTCTCGGCGTGCATGGAGGGATCGTCGTCCTGGACGCGCCGATTGCGACCGCGCCCGAGGAGGCTGCCGTCCGGCCCGTAGAGCGCGGCCCCGATGGGGATGCCGCCCTCGGCGAGCCCGGCACGCGCCTCCTCGACGGCGGTGGCGAGCCATGCGCGTGCCTGTGCGCCGGACTGAGTCGGTGACTGCGGCTGGTCCATGAGCCCACTCTGCCCTCGAATCGGCGGGGCTACGACTGTGGCCCGCGCCGTCGCCCGAGCCGGGCCTGTCTGGGACACTCCGGCACAGCGCTGCGCGAGGGGCCGCAGCCGGCCGGAAGGGCCGTTCGCTCTCGCCCCGGACATGGGTTGAACCACGCCCGAGACGAGGGCGATCGCCGACGTACCACCAGGGGTGTGGCTGTGGTTGAGAACCGGGGGGAGCGATCGCTCCGGACCCAGGCTCGGACGATGTCCGCGCAGCACCCGTGGAGCACAGCGGTGCGCAGGGTCTTCCCGCAGGTGGCGGACACCGTCTACGCGGTGGTGTCGGTCTGGATCTCCAGCACCATGCTGCACAACTGGCCCGACCCGCACGGTTACTGGCGGCCCGTCGACGCATGGGCGTATGCCCTGATCGCCCTGGTCTACCTCCCGCTGGCCGTGCGCCGCCGGGCTCCCCTGACCGTGCTGGTCGGTACGGCGTCCTGCACGCTGTGCTATTTCACCCTGGGCTACTACCACGTGGTCGTCGTCTGCGGACTGGGTCTCGCGTTCTACACCGTCGCGGCTCTGTGCCCGCGCAGGACCGTGGCGAAGTGCGCGGCCGTGTCGCTGCTCGTGCTGCTGTGGGGCACGCGGCTCGCCGAGCCCGGCATCGGCCCGCTCAGCGTCGTCTTCGTGACCGTGATGGTCGCCGTGCTGTGGGTGACCGGCGACCGGGCCCGGCGGCTCGCGGAGCGCGGCGAGCGACTCGCCGTGCTCACCGAGCAACTGCGACTGGAGCAGGAGGAGAAGGCTCAGCGGGCCGTCATCGCCGAGCGCATGAAGATAGCCCGTGAACTGCACGACGTGATCGCCCACCACGTGTCCGTGATCTCCGTCCAGACCGGCCTGGCCGGATACGTCTTCACCTCCGATCCGCGGACCGCCCGCAAGGCTCTCGACACCATCGCGGGCAGCGCCCACGAGGCGATGGCGGAAATGCGCCGCATGCTTGTCGTGCTCAGGGAAGGGCTGGAACGCGTCGAGGAAGGGGAGGGCGCGGGAGACTACAACGCGCCGCCCGGACTCGGGCGGCTGGACCGGTTGGCCCGGCGCGTCAGAGCCGCGGGCGTCCCCGTCGACGTCCGGATCACGGGCACTCCGTTCACGCTGCCGCCAGGCGTCGACCTGTGCGTCTACCGGGTCATCCAGGAAGCCCTCACCAACGTCATGAAACACGCGTCGGCCGCGAACGCGAGCGTCACGGTGCACTACGACGAAGCCACGGTCCGCGTCCGTGTCACCGACGACGGACAGGAGCCGGTGCCGACCGGTACCACCGCGGGGCCCGCCGCCCATGGCTTGATCGGCATGCGCGAGCGGGCCGGCATCTACGGCGGGACGGTGACCGCCGGCCCCGGCCCGCGGGGCGGGTTCGAAGTGGGACTGACCATTCCGGTGCCCGGCGGCAGGTGAGGAGGGGCGACCGCGGCTACCGCGAGGGTTTACCCGGAGCCAACCCTTGGGTTGACGTGCACAGGCCGGGGCTCCGCGTAACTTCCTGCAGGTCCATGACCGAGTCGCCCGCACCTGGCGGGACGTACCGACATCGCAGGAGAACCCGATGAGATCTTCACGCACGCAGGCAGCCGTCGTCGCGACCGGAGCCGCCGCGATCCTCGCCGCCGGAATGGCCTTCGCACCCGCGGCCGGCGCCGACGCGTTCCGATGCGGATCCTTCGGGAGCGACTCGCGGGCGATGTGCGCATACGTGCAGAGCGCGCCCAACGGGCTGACGGTGCGCACCGGCCCCAGCTCCCAGGCCTCCCCGCTGTACACCCTCGCCAACGGCACCAAGGTCGAGGTCGACTGCTGGACCACCGGCAGCTCCGTGAACGGCTACAACATCTGGGCCAAGCTCTACTCGCCCAGCGGATCCCGGTACGTCAGCGACTTCTACCTGTCGACGGGACACATCCAGAGCTACGTGAACCACTGCTGACACGCCCAAAACCGGCCCGGCGGCCCGTCCTCACCCCCGGGGAGGACGGGCCGCCGAGTGTCCGGCGCCGTGCCGTCGTGGCCGGCCGAGCGTCAGTGAACTCCTGCGCCCGGGTGAACCGGATGAGAGGTCACCACTGGTCGATCCAGCGGTGGGTCATCGTGCCGCTGCCGCAGCGGGCGTACTTCGTTTCGCGAACGCTGCTGATCTCGGAGTAGTAGTTGTGGCCGCCGCACCGGACGCCGACGCGCCAGTCCCTGCCGCCGGAGCACCAGCCGGACGCGCGGTAGTCGCCGAGCCTCGTGGTCGAGCAGGACATGGCTTGGGCGGCGGTCTCGCCGCCGGAGGCCGCGGAGGCGGCGGGGGCGAGTGCGAGCCCGCCACCGAGAGCGACCGCCGCAGTGGTGAGGGCGAGGGTTCTACGTATCTTCATGAGTTCCGGTTCCCCTTCTCGGAAGCGAGGCCGACGGTCAGCCGGCTCGTCGTGGTGCTGGTCCAGGACGCTACGGGCGGGCCACTCACGGCGTCGTCCCACGCCGGGTGGAACTCCGGGTCGACGCAGGGCGGTAGACGCGCGGTTCCTGCAACTTGCCCTGTACCGCAGAAGGTTGACGCCGCGTCGACGGGCGCGGCGCTACGCTGCGGCGATGCGGATCCGGGCGCCTCGCGCCTCAGTCGTCGACGTGCTCATCGCCATGGCGTTGGCCGGCGTGGCCCTGCTGCTCGGACAGGAGGCCGTGAGCCAGGGGAAGGACCCGCTCGACGAATCCGGCTACACCTTGGTGCTCCTGGTCCATCTGCCGCTCACGGTCCGCAGCCGGGCACCGGTCGCCGTCTGCTGTCTGGTGCATCTCATCTGGTGCGCGTACGTCACCGCCGGCTACTGGCCCGTGGTGGGCTCCTACGGCCCCATGCTCGCCGTCTACACGGTGGCCTCACTGCGGCACCCCCGCGTCTCCGTGCCCTGCGCGGCGCTGATGAGCGCCACCTGGGTCTACGCGGGCGTGGTGAGCCACTCCGACTCGATGGCGTCCGTGGTCGGGCAGGCCGTCGTCTACCCCACGATGCTCTGGCGGTTCGGCCTCGTCGCCCGCAGACTGGACGGACTCGCCCGCCGACTGCGTCAGGAGCAGGCGCAGCGCGCCCGGCGGGAGGTCGCCGAGGAGCGCGGCCGTATCGCCCGCGAACTGCACGACGTGGTCGCCCACCACATGTCGGTGATCTCCGTGCAGAGCGGTCTCGCCCGGTTCGTCTTCGACTCCGACCGGGACACCGCGCGCACCGCGCTCGACACCATCGACGCCACCGGCAGGGAGGGGCTGGAGGAACTGCGGCGCATGCTGACGGTGCTGCGGGCTTCCGACGACGGGGCGCCGACCGCGCCGATGCCCGGCCTGGCCCGCCTCGGCGAGATGGCTGAGCGCATCCGGGCCGGCGGCACCCCCGTGACGCTGCGGATCGAGGGCACCCCGCGCCCGCTGGCCCCCGGCGTCGAACTGTGCGCGTACCGGGTCGTCCAGGAAGCGCTGACCAACGTACTGAAACACGCTCCGGGGGCGAGCGCGCAGGTGGAACTCTCCTACCGGCCGCACGAGGTGACCGTTTCGGTCACGGACGACGGACAGGGGGCGGTTCCGGACAAGCCTCCTGCGGTTGGCGGGAATGGCTTGATCGGTATGCGGGAGCGGGCCAAGCTCTACGGCGGGACGATCAGTATCGGCCCGGGGGATGACGGGGGGTTCGCCGTGCGGTTGAGCCTGCCGACTTCCCCGCAGGCCGTACGCCGGGAGGACGACACCGCGGAATGACCGGACGACGCGATACCAGGGTGCTCGTCGTCGACGACCAGTTCCTCATCCGTGCCGGCCTGGTGGGGCTGCTGCACGCCGCGCCCGGCGTCGAGGTCGTCGGGGAGGCGGCGGACGGCGCGGAGGCCGTCGAGGTGGCGGCACGAACCCGGCCCGACGTGATCCTGATGGACATCCGAATGCCCGGCATGAACGGCATCCAGGCCACCGAACACATCCTCGCCCAGGCCCCCGATCCAGCGCCCAGGGTCCTGGTGCTGACCACCTTCGACCTCGACGAGTACGTGTACGGGGCGCTGCGGGCCGGGGCGTCGGGGTTTCTGCTCAAGGACTCGGGGCCCGAGCGGCTGCTCGCCGCGGTGGCCGCGGTCGGCGGCGGCGACGCGCTGTTCGCGCCCAGCGTCACGCGGCGACTGGTCGAGGCGTTCGCCCGGCAGGGCGGGGCCGTCGGCGCCGGTGAACAGCCGCCCGACCTGGCGGCCCTGACCTCGCGTGAGGTCGAGGTCCTGAAACTCATCGCGCGGGGCCTGTCCAACCTGGAGATCGCCGACCGGCTCTACATCAGTGAGGCGACCGTGAAGACGCACCTCAACCGCACCATGACCAAGCTGGCACTGGGCAGCAGGGCCCAGGCGGTCGTGGTCGCGTACGAGACGGGGTTGGTGACGCCCGGTGGCTGAGGGCGGCTTCGCGCTTTCGTGTCCTCGCGTTTTCGTGCCTTCGCGGATCAGGGCGGCGGGAGGAGGGGGCCCAGGGGGCCGAGGTCGAGGTTGAGGTCGTCCAGGGTGAGGCCGTAGCGGTCGCAGAGCTCGGTCATCCGGTCGTGCAGGACCATCAGGGTCATGCCGAGCCGTTCCTCCTGGTCCTCGGTGAGGCCGCCCCGGTCGACGCGGTGCAGGGCCTGGCGTTCCATCAGCTGGCGGAGCAGTTCCACGATGGTGAGGACCAGACGGACGAGGTCCCGCTCGACCGTGTCGGGGTCGGTGCGCAGCCGCCGGGCGACGGTTCCCGTGCCGGCCCGGCCGGTGGGCGGCGGGGGGAGGTCGTCCGGCCGCGCGGGGAGCAGCGAGAACGCGCGGCTCGCGGCGTCGGCGACCTCGCCGAGACGGTCGGTGCGGGGGCCGCCGTCAGACCGGGGGTCCGGGACTGTCATCGGTGCCGTCTCCCTCCAGGGGCGTCCGCTCGGGCAGGTCCAGCGCCCACTGCTCGTCCATCTGTTCGCGTACGGCGACGATCACTGCCCGCAGCGACACTCGCACCAGGTCGATGTCCGCCACGCTGAGGACGAGGTCCCCGGTGAGGACCACACCGCCGCTCAGGAGCCGGTCGAGGAGGTCGATCAGCGCGACCTGCCGCCCGCTGATGGGGCGGTCGTCGTCGCCGTACACGGCGTGGCCGTCGGGGTCGCCGTACATGCTCAGGACCGGTCCTCGTCGGTGTCGTCGCCCTCGTCGCTCACCGGTCCGCGCCGCTTGCGCGGGGGCTCGGCCGGGCGGCTCTCGGTACGGCTCACCTTGCGGCCCGTACCGCGACGCTCGGCGGATCCGGCCGGTCGCGGCTTCCTCGCGGGCAGCTCAGGCGGCGCCTCGACCCGTTCGCGCAGCTCCTTCACCTCGGCGCGCAGGCGCTCGTTCTCGTCGGCGAGCGAGCGCCGGCCGTCGGAGCGGGACGCGCGGGAGGAGAGAGCGGGGTCGTGCTCCCACCAGTCGATGCCGATCTCCTTGGCCTTGTCGACGGAGGCCACGAGGAGGCGCAGTTTGATGGTGAGCAGCTCGATGTCGAGCAGGTTGATCTTGATGTCGCCGACGATCACGATGCCCTTGTCGAGCACACGTTCGAGGATGTCGGCGAGGTTCGCGCTGGAGCCCTGACCGCCGCCGTACGGGTACGGGCTCCGCGTCGGCGAGGGAACGGGGGAGTCGGACGGGGTCACGACTGGCTCGACCTCCTCGACCTCACCGGTTCCTCCTCGTCGTCCTCGCCCTCAGCCTCCTCGTCCCGCTCCTCGTCCTCGTCCTCGTAGTCGGCTGTGGCCTCGTCGTCGTCCTCCCACTCGTCTTCCTCGTCCTCGTCCTCCGCCCGGGGTTCCTCGTCCTCCGCCCGGGGTTCCTCGTCCTCGTCGTCCTGATCGTCGTCGTACCGGTCCTCGACGTCCTCGACGTCCTCGTCGTCCTCGTCGTACCGGTCCTCCGCGTCGTCCTCGTCCTGCTCCTGGACCTCTCCGTCACGGATCTCTCCGCGCCAGCCACCGGTGGCCTCGCCGCGCATCATGACGAACGTGCGGTACAGCTTGAGGTCGAGGCGGGCACGGCGGCCCTGGGCCCGGAAGAGTCCGCCCGTCTTCTCGAAGAGCCCCTGGGGGAAGTACTCCAGGACGAGCAGCACCTTGGTGAGGTTGTCCCCCAGGGGATGGAAGGTGACGACGCCCCTCGTGGTGCCCTTGTCGCCTTCGGAGGTCCAGGCGATGCGTTCGTCGGGTACCTGCTCCGTGATGGTGGCGCGCCAGTGCCGGTTCGACTTCGCGACCTTGACGTGCCACTGGGTGCTGGCCTCGTCCTTCTGCTCGACGCCGATCACACCCTTGGCGAACCGCTGGAACTCCTCGAACTGCGTCCACTGGTCGTACGCCTCGCGCACCGGAACGCCCACATCGATGTCCTCGATGATGGTGTGCCCCTTGCCGCTGCCGCCCGAGGGATCCTTGCCGTGGCCCTTGGTGAGGGCCTCCTTGGCCTTCTCGGTGACGTCCCCGGCCTTCTCGCCGACGCTGTCCTTCGCCTTGCCCGTGACACCCTTCGCCTTGTCGACCAGCGCGTCCTTGGCGTGGGACGCGGTCGACCTCACCGCTCCCGCGCTCATGTCGCCCAGTTTGCGCGCGCCCGTGCCCAGGCCGTGGCCCATGCCCTGGAGCATCACCGAGAGCCGGGCCTGGATGTAGTCCTCCAGCTCCTCCTTCAGCCGGCTCGTGCCCGCGTTGCCGTTCGGGTGCCCGTTCCCACCGGCGTCCTCGTCCGTCCTGCTGAGGGTGCCGGTACCAGCCGAGCCGCCTTTCGCCGTTCTGCCCTCAGCCATCGTCCTGCCTCCTCGACCGTGAGCCGCTGCCGCTCTTGGAGCGGCTCGCGGCGGCGGTCTTCTTCGTCGCGCGCGGTGCGCTCTTGCGCGTCGTGGACCCGCCGCGCTGAGTCGTCGAACGTCCGCCGCTCCTGCGAGCGGTGGTGGTGCCGCCGGACCTCTTGGCCGGCCGCTTCCGGCCCTCGCCGCCCTTCTCGTCCGCTTCGCCCTTCTCGTCCGCTTCGGCCTTCTCGTTCGCTTCGGCCTTCTCGTCCTCTCCGTCGTCCTGTTCGTCGGCCTGTCCTTCGTCCCGGCCCTCGTCGGGGCCGTTCCCCTCGTCCTCCTCGTCGCGGTCGCCGTCGTCGGCCTCGTCGTCGGCCTCGTCGTCGGCCTCTGCGTCGGCCTCGGCCTCGGCGTCCGCGTCCGCATCCGCTTCGTCCTGTGGGCCGTTCCCCTCGGCCCGCTCCCGCAGGCCCGCGGTGCGTTCATGCAGGGTTCCGGCCAGGCTGTCGGCCTTCGACGACAGCACGGAGGTCGCCGCGGCCTTGCCCGCGCCCGTCAGTTCGGTGCGGATCTGCCGGGTGAGGTCGCCGAGGAACGGGGCGTCGATCGCCTTGCCCAGCTGTCCGGGTCTGACCTGGGAGCCGGCCAGCAGCCCGCCCAGGCCGAGGGCGAGTTTGGCCTTCTTCGTCCGCCCCAGCAGATATCCGCCGAGGACGGCGGCGCCGATCGTGGCGTTGTTCATGACTGTGCCTCTCTCTGCTGGAGCCGGTAGGCGCTGATCTCCTCCAGCCGGTGCAGCAACTCCTCCTCGCGCCGCGCGAACTCCTCCTCACCGATCTGCCCCTCGCCCCGCGCGCGCTCCAGCCGCACCAGCTCCTCCTGGACGGGGGCCGGGTCGTAGTACTCGTCCTCGGCGACCTGCCGCACCTTGTCGACCACCCATCCGACGCCCCGCACGGGAGCGAACGGCAAGGTCAGAATGGTTCCGACCAGTCCCACCACAGCGCCTCCTCAGGTAATGCGTCAGACGAAGCTGTACGGCGGCAGCGGTCCGCGCAGCCGCAGCTCCACCCCCTCTCCCAGGGCCTCGGCCAGCTCCCCGCCGGCCTCGGCGAACTCCTCGGACCGCTCTCCGTCCACCAGGAAGGAGGCGTTCACGAAGTACTGCTGGGAGGGCGGCGAGAGCTGCTCGGCCCGGGCGTACGGCCGCAGCGCGGCGAGGGCCTCCTCGCCCAGCGCCTGTTGCCGGGCCTGCACCTCCCCGGCCACGAGTTCGCCGAGGGCGAGGCGGTCCTCGTACGTACCGCCGCCCTCGCGGATCGTCTCGTTCAGCTCACGGGCCTGCGGGGACTCCGTCAGGATGGCGCGCAGGAGGGTGTCCTCGTCCGCCACGCCCTTGACGTTGAACTCCGCGCACCCGGTGAGTTCGTCCAGGCGCCGGGAGTACGCCTCGGCCCGCTCCTGGAGCAGCGCCTCGACGGCGGACTCGTCCTCGGCGACGAACCCGAAGCTCAGCGGGAGGATGGCGCCGTCGGACCAGAGCTGTTCCTGGACCTCGTGATGGGCCTCCACGTCCCGGCGGCTCACCGAGAGCACCTCGGGGGCCTCGCTGACGACGGCGCTCAGGCCGGCGCTGCTGACGGCCCGCAGCTCGGCGGGGTCCTCGCCGACGCCCTTGACGTCGTCCAGGCCCAGCGGATGCGCCTGCTTGGTGATGGCGTAGACGTACACCGACATCGGCTCGCTCACTCCTCACGCTCTCGGGAGGAACGGCGGCTCGCGCCCCGCTCGGAGCGCACGCGCTGCCTCTCGCGGCCGGACTCGCGGTCCTCGTCTTCCCCGCGCCCCTTGTGGAGCGAGTCGGTGACGGCCTCGACCGCGCCCGTCAGGGCGCCCTTGCTCTTGCCCTTGGCGCCGGACTCGGTGGCGTCCCCGACGATGTCCGTCAGCTGGGAGGGGGCCTTGCGTCCCGCCTCCAGGTCCAGCCGGTTGCACGCCTCGGCGAAGCGCAGGTACGTGTCGACGCTGGCCACCACGACCCGGGCGTCGATCTTCAGGATCTCGATGCCCACCAGGGACACCCGTACGAACGCGTCGATGACCAGGCCCCGGTCGAGGACCAGTTCCAGCACGTCGTAGAGGTTCCCGGAGCCACCGCCGCGGGCGGCACCGGCGCCGCCCTCGCTCTGCGGCACCACAGTCACGATCTGTTCCCTTCCGGTACGGGAAGCCGTACGCCGGAGGGCTTCGGGCCGCGGCCGTGTCGAGGGCCACCGGTTTCCGCGAGGCGGTGTCAGCGGTGGCCGCGACCTCGGCGGCTCAGCGGGAGCCCCGGTCGACCTGTGCGCGCGTGTACCGCCGCCCGCGTTCGTACGCCAGCAGCTTGCCCGCGGGATCCAGGGCGACCCGGTAGGCGGCCATCACACTGGTCGTCTGCGGGACGCGCTCCAGCTCCAGGACCTCGACCTGCGCCTCCCAGCCCTCCTCGGTCGGCTTCAGCGCGGAAACGGACTCGGGAGCGCGGCCCAGCAGCTCGGCGAGCTGCTCGATCGCGTTCCGCATGGCTTCGGGCGCGGAGACGCGCTCCTCGGCGGGCTCCGACTGCCGCGACGAGGAACGGCGCTTCTCCGACTCCCGACCGTTCATCACTGTCACCTGCTTCTCCGTATACCCATCATTGCCCCTTTAAGCGGCATATGTGAATTTCTAGGGAACGGATGCCTTCAGCCGGAGGTCACGCCGTCGGGCGGCGTGAGATACGTGTGCAGGTGGCCCGCCCCCTCCAGCATCGCCGCCGTACGGGCGGTCAGCGTCGCGTGACGGGTCGTGACCGCGGTGCGGAGGGCCTCGGTGCCGCCCTCGTCGCGGAGGTCCTCCAGGACGGGGCGGATCTGGTCCAGGAGGTAGTGGTTGCGGCGCAGGGCGAGGATGAAACGGGCGTCGCGCACCTCGTCGGGGGCGTAGTGGCGGTAGCCGGTGCCGTACTCCCGGCGGGGCGCGAGGAGACCGGCGGCCTCCCAGACGCGGAGCGTCGAGGTGCGGACCCCGAGCAGGGCCGCGACCTCCCCGATCAGCAGGTCGGTGGCGGGGACGTCCTCCTCCGGCGGCTCCCCGGCCAGCGTCCGCAGCGCCTCAGCGGTCGCCCGTAGCGCCACCCGCTCCGCGTGCAGCGCCGCGTGCGCCTCGTCCACCAGCGCCAGCGCCCCCGGCACGTCCCCCTCGTGCACGGTCCGCATGATCCGGGTGGCCGCCACCGCCCCGTAGCCCTTCGACAGGGCCCGGTACGTCAGCAGGGCCCGCCGGTGCGCGTCCCCGAAGACCCGGTACCCCGACTCCGTGCGCGGGACGGGCGGAAGCACCCCGGCCGCCTCGTAGTTGCGGATCTGCTGGGTGGAGACGCCGGACAGGCGCGCGAGGTCGACGGGGCGCAGGCGGGGCGGGTGACGCCGGTGCGGCACGGGGGCTTCCTCGTCGTACGCCGGTCCTCGTCGTCCTCTTCCCCGGACGTCAGTCCTCGCTGTCCTTCTTGTCCCGCTTCTCGCCCTTCTCCTGCTCCTGGCGCCTCAACTCCTCCTCGCGGCGGCGGAGGTCGGCCTCCCAGCTCTTGAGGAGGGACTCGTCCTTCTTGTTGTCCTCGGCGAGGGACTTCAGGAACTCGGGGTTGTCGTCGGGGGCGACGTACTCGGTGCGATGGTTGCGCTGCCACTCGGAGGGCGTGCGCCCGCCCCCGGGGACGCCCCGCAGTTTTCCGGCGACGAGCCAGGCGATGGGGCCGACGATCCAGAAGAGCAGGATGATGAAGACCCAGGCGATCTTCGGCAGGTGCTTCGCCTCGTCCTCGGGGGTGTTGAGGCAGTCGATGAAGGCGTAGATCGTCAGCGCCAGCGGCACGAGGTACATCAACACCCTGAGCATGGAACAGCCCCCTGGAAGCGGTGGTGGTGACTCGGGGCGGTGCTCGGGGCCCCGTGACGGGGTCAGGGTAGCCCCTCGGGGATACTTGACCCCATGGCTTACGACGATCTTCGCTCCCTGCTCCGCGCACTGGAGCGCGAGGGCGATCTCAAGCGCATCAAGGCCGAAGTCGACCCCTACCTGGAGGTCGGGGAGATCGTCGACCGGGTCAACAAGGCCGGCGGCCCCGCCCTGCTGTTCGAGAACGTGAAGGGCTCCTCGATGCCCCTCGCGATGAACGTCTTCGGCACCGACCGCCGCCTGCTGAAGGCCCTCGGCCTGAAGTCGTACGGCGAGATCAGCGAGAAGATCGGCGGTCTGCTCAAGCCCGAGCTGCCGCAGGGCTTCGTGGGTGTGCGCGAGGCGTTCGGGAAGCTCGGCGCGATGACGCACGTCCCGCCGAAGAAGGTGAAGGCGGACAGCGCGCCCGTGCAGGAGGTGGTCCTCCAGGGCGACGACGTCGATCTGGACCAGTTGCCCGCGCTGTTCACCTGGCCCAAGGACGGCGGCTCCTTCTTCAACCTCGGCCTCACCCACACCAAGCACCCCGAGACCGGCATCCGCAACCTCGGCCTCTACCGCCTCCAGCGCCACGACAGGCGCACCATCGGCATGCACTGGCAGATCCACAAGGACAGCCGCAACCACTACCAGGTGGCCGCCAGGCGCGGCGAGCGCCTGCCGGTCGCCATCGCCTTCGGCTGTCCGCCCGCCGTGACGTACGCCTCCACGGCCCCGCTCCCCGGGGACATCGACGAGTACCTGTTCGCCGGGTTCGTCTCGGGCAAGCGGATCGAGATGGTCGACTGCAAGACCGTGCCGCTGCAGGTGCCGGCGCAGGCGGAGGTCGTGATCGAGGGCTGGCTGGAGCCCGGCGAGATGCTTCCCGAGGGTCCGTTCGGCGACCACACCGGCTTCTACACCCCGCAGGAACCGTTCCCCGCACTGAAGATCGACTGTGTGACGATGCGGAAGCGGCCGCTGCTGCAGTCGATCGTCGTGGGCCGTCCGCCTACGGAGGACGGGCCGCTCGGCCGCGCGACGGAACGCTTCTTCCTGCCCCTGCTGAAGATCATCGTCCCGGACATCGTGGACTACCACCTCCCCGAGGCGGGCGGCTTCCACAACTGCGCGATCATCTCGATCGACAAGAAGTACCCCAAGCACGCGCAGAAGGTCATGCACGCGATCTGGGGCGCCCACATGATGTCCCTGACCAAACTGATCGTGGTCGTCGACTCCGACTGCGACGTCCACGACCTCCACGAGGTCGCCTGGCGCGCCCTCGGCAACACGGACTACTCCCGCGACCTCTCGATCGTCGAAGGCCCGGTGGACCATCTGGACCATGCCTCCTACCAGCAGTTCTGGGGCGGCAAGGCAGGCATCGACGCGACGAAGAAGTGGATCGAGGAGGGCTACACACGGGACGGGGGCTGGCCCGACATGGTCGAGTCGGACCCGGCCACGGCGGCGCTCGTCGACCGCCGCTGGAAGGAGTACGGCCTGTGACCAGCGCCTCCGCCGCGATCCCGCAGCCGGGCCGCACCAAGGCCTTCCTGCGCCTGGTGATGATCGAGCACTCGATCTTCGCGCTGCCCTTCGCGTACATCGCCGCGCTCACCGCCATGTTCCGGCTGGACGGCAACATCCACTGGGTGCGGCTGCTCCTGGTCACCGTCTGCATGGTGGGCCTGCGCACCTTCGCGATGGCGGTCAACCGGATCATCGACCGGGAGATCGACGCCCGTAACCCGCGTACGGCGCACCGCGAACTGGTGACCGGGGCGATGTCGGTCAGGCACGCGTGGACCGGCGCCCTGATCGCGGTCGTGATCTTCCTCGGCTCGGCGGCGCTGCTCAACCCGCTCTGCCTCGCCCTGGCCCCCGTCGCCGTGATCCCGATGGTGGTCTATCCCTACGGGAAGCGTTTCACGAACTACCCGCAGGCCATCCTCGGTCTCGCCCAGGCCATGGGGCCCATCGGCGGCTGGCTCGCCATCACGGGGGAGTGGTCGTGGGAGGCGGTCGTCCTCGGTCTGGCGGTCGGCATCTGGATCGGGGGCTTCGACCTCATCTACGCCTGCCAGGACATCGACTCCGACCGCGAGTCCGGCGTGCTGTCGGTGCCGGCCCGCTTCGGCGTCCCGGCGGCGATCTGGGCGGCGCGGGTCTGTCACGCGCTGACGACGGCCCTGTTCGTCTGGTACGCGGTCCTCACCGAAGCGGGCGCGTTCCTGTGGCTGGGCCTGGCGATCGTGGCGGGCGCGTTCGTGTACGAGCACTCGATCGTGCGCCCGCACGACCTGTCCCGCCTGAACCGGGCGTTCTTCTCCGTCAACGGGTTCATCGGCATTGCCCTGTTCGGGTGCGCGCTGCTGGATCTCCTGGTTCGGGGTCTGACCGTGTAGCTACGGTGCGGCCTGCCATCGAGAGCAGGACCCCAGGGAGACAGGCGTGACCGTCTCGGGCATCGACCGCCTGCACTCGCAGCTCAGCAGACCGGAGGAGCAGCTTCCGCCGGGCTGGGCGCCGGTGAGCGATGCGGTGGTCCCCACCTGACCGTCGGTGCTCCCCTCGGCGAGCCCACGATCGCCACCGGCCGTCTCCCCGTGGACCCGGAGGCGCGCCCTACGCGTCGAGCCCCCTGCGGGGTTCGCGCCGCCGGAACAGGAACGCCGCCACCACTCCCGTCACCAACCCGATCAGATGCCCCTGCCAGCTGATGCCCGTCTCGGTCGGCGCGACCCCCGCCAGGATCGACCCGCCCCAGACGGCCGCGACGAGGACCCCTACCGCCACCCCCATCAGCCGCCGCTCGACGAACCCGCTGACGACCAGGAACCCGAAGAGCCCGAAGACCACGCCGGACGCCCCCGCCGTGTTCGTGTTGTCCGGGGATATCAGCCAGACACCCAGCCCGTCCGCGACGATGATCAGCGCGCAGACGGCGGCGAAGCGCCGCAGCCCCCCGAGCGCCGAGAGGAACCCCAGGACCAGCAGCGGCACGCTGTTCGCCGCGACATGGGCGAAGCCGAAGTGGATGAACGACGCGGGCACGACATCGGCCAGCTCGGGCACCGAGCGCGGGACGATCCCGAAGTCGTCCAGCGCGTGACCCGTCGCCACGTCGATCACTTCGAGCAGCCACAGCAGCGCCACCCAGCCCACCATCAGCCTGGCCGCGGCCTTCGCCCGGTCCCCGCGCGACCACTCCCGCTCGGGACTCAGCGCCCCACGCACTCCACCCGCCATGTCCAACCCCCGACTCGACTCGTCCCTCCAGGAAAACGGTCATGCCCCCTTGACCGGTTCCCGCCCCGCGACGCCGGATAGGCTCGGGGTCGTGAACCCAGTCAAGCCAGGAGAGACGCCGCGTACGCCTTGGATCGTAGGGGTGTCCGGCGCATCCGGCACCCCATACGCCGCGGCGGTGCTGCGCGCGCTCCTCGCCGCGGGCGAGAGCGTCGACCTCGTGGTGTCCCGGGCCTCGCGGCTCACCCTGCTCGACGAGACGGGTATCTCCTTCCGGGACGCCCACTGGCGTGACGACCTGCGGGAATGGCTGGCCCGCGGTGCCGACGGCAAGCCCGGCACGTTCGCCGTGCACCTCGACGGCGAGCGCGTGCGGTACTGGAGCGCCGGGGACCTGGCCGCCGGACCGTCCTCGGGCTCGTACCCCGTCAAGGGGATGCTGATCGTGCCCGCGTCGACCGCGTGCGTCGCCGGCGTGGCCCTGGGGCTCTCCAAGGACCTGCTGCAACGGGCGGCGAGCGTGACGCTCAAGGAGGGCCGGCGCCTGGTGGTCGCCGTACGCGAGACCCCGTTGAACGGGCAGACCCTGCGGCACCTGGTGACCCTGGACGAGGCGGGCGCGACCGTACTGCCCGCGTCCCCGGCCTTCTACGCGGGAGCCACGCACATCCAGGACCTGGTGGACTTCGTCGCCGGACGGGTGCTGGACGCGGCGGGCGTCCCCCACACCCTGTACCGGCGCTGGGAGGGCGAGGTGGGCGGCGCGCGCCCCGCGCACACGACCACCTGAGCGCCCCGCACGCTCAACCCTCGCGACGCACGACCCCGTACGACCTCACGCATCACTCACCACGCAAACTCTTCAGCGGAAGGCAACCGATCGTATGGACGCGGTGGACAGGCAGCTCATCCAGGCCCTGAGGGAGAACGGCCGGGCCTCCTACGCGGAGCTGGGACGCCTCGTCGGTCTGTCGGGACCCAGTGTCACCGACCGCATCAACCGGCTGGAGGCGGCCGGGGTCATCACCGGCTATCGCGCCACCGTCAACTCGGCCTCCCTCGGCCTCGGCGTGACCGCGCTCATCGGCATCTCCCTCTCCGACGCGGCCGACCACGAGGACGTGGCGACGCGCCTGCGGGACCTGGCCGAGATCGAGGACTGCTGGTTCATCGCGGGCGACGACTCCTTCATGCTCAAGGTGCGCGCCCCCGACGTGGACGGCCTGGAGAAGACCATCCGCCGGCTCTCCGGCACCAAGGGCGTCTCCCGGACCCGTACGACGATCGTGCTCTCCACGAAGTGGGAGAACCGGGTGGGTGAGCTGCCCGAGGAGGAGCAGTAGGGCGGTGGACGTAGGGTTGACGAGGCCCTCGCATCAGGCAGTGGCCAACGGATGGCAGCAGGTCGGTCGGTGAAAGGTGTGGGCATGGACGTCGGGCTCAAGCGCGAGCTGGAGGAGAAGGTCCGCTCCGGCGAGCGGCTGACCCGCGAGGACGGCATCGCGCTGTACGAGTCGGACGACCTGGCCTGGCTGGGCGGTCTGGCGCACGAGGTGCGGACGCGGAAGAACGGCGACGTCGTCCACTTCAACGTCAACCGCCACCTCAACATGACCAACGTGTGCACGGCGTCGTGCGCGTACTGCTCCTTCCAGCGCAAGCCGGGGGAGAAGGACGCGTACACGATGCGCATCGAGGAGGCGGTGAAGCTCGCCAAGGCGATGGAGGGCGAGAACCTCACCGAGCTGCACATCGTCAACGGGCTGCACCCGAACCTGCCGTGGCGCTACTACCCGCGCTCCCTCAAGGAGCTGAAGGCCGCCCTCCCGAACGTCTCGCTGAAAGCCTTCACGGCCACGGAGATCCACCACTTCGAGACGATCAGCGGCCTCACGGCCTCGGAGATCCTCGACGAGCTGATCGACGCGGGCCTGGAGTCGTTGACGGGTGGCGGCGCGGAGATCTTCGACTGGGAGGTCCGGCAGCACATCGTCGACCACCGCACCCACTGGGAGGACTGGTCGCGGATCCACCGCCTGGCGCACGAGAAGGGGCTCAAGACCCCCTGCACCATGCTCTACGGCCACATCGAGGAGCCGCGCCACCGGGTGGACCACGTCCTGCGCCTGCGTGAACTGCAGGACGAGACCGGCGGTTTCCAGGTCTTCATCCCCCTGCGCTACCAGCACGACTTCGTCGACATGCAGGACGGCAAGGTCCGCAACCGTCTCCAGGCCCGTACCCAGATGGCGACCGGCGCGGAGGCGCTGAAGACCTTCGCGGTGTCGCGGCTGCTGTTCGACAACGTCCCCCACGTCAAGGTCTTCTGGGTCATGCACGGCGTCCAGACGGCCCAGCTGGCGCTGCAGCACGGCGCCGACGACATGGACGGCTCGGTCGTCGAGTACAAGATCACCCACGACGCGGACAACTACGGCACGCCGAACAAGCTGACCCGCGAGGATCTGCTGGACCTCATCCGCGACGCGGGCTTCCACCCGGTGGAACGGAACACGAGGTACGAGGTGATCCGCGAGTACGACGGCCCCGACCCGGCGCGGAGGGAGTCCCCGCAGCCGATGCGGGTCTGAGGAGCCGGCCGCCCAAGGGCCTACGCCCCTTCAGGGCCGAAGAAGCACGGGGCGCAGCCCCTGCTTCTCCGGGGACGGTGGGGAGCTGCGCGACCAGCCCCCACCGGACCCGCGGCCGGGGTTCGTAGAGGCGCAGCCCCTGGAGGAGGGGACGGGCCGGGTCGGCGGGGGCGAATCCCTCTTGAGGCGAGTCGCACGTAATGGCTACGGTCACCCCATGCCCCTTACGTTCCACCTGGACCCACCCCTCACCCCCACCCTCCACGAGAACATCCTCACCCTCTGGTCGGACGTCTCCAACGCCGGCGGAGCCGTGGGCTTCGTCCCCCCGGTCACCCCGGATGACATCCGCCCGGAACTCCGCAAGCACCTCACCGCCATGGCGGACGGCAGACACCGCCTCCTCCTCGGCCTCGACGACCACGGCACCCCCGCCGCCACCGCGTTCTTCGCCTTCAACACCCACCGCCTGATGACCCACTGGGTCTGGCTCTACACGGTGATGGTCCACCCCGCCCACCAGGGCAGGGGCCACGGCCGCGCCCTCATGGCGGCGGCCGAGTCCGCGGCCCGCGGCTTCGACGGCATAGACGCCGTCCGCCTCGGCTGCCGGGGCGGCCACGGCCTGGAGCACTTCTACGCCTCCTGCGGCTACAAGGAGGTCGGCCGGGTCCCCGGCGCCATCCGCGTCGCCCCCGGGGACCACCGCGACGACATCACGATGCTCCTGTCCCTGACCTGACCCCCGACAACCCCCGTGCAAGATCGCACGCCGACCGTGCTTCACTGGAAGGCGCCTTCGGCAGACGCGCCCCTCGGCAACGTCCGGAACGGAAACGGAAGAGTGGATTGAGATGCTCCGCTACACACTGATGCGCCTCGGTATCTTCGCGGGCTGCTTCGTGGTCGTCTGGGGCCTCGTCTACTTCGGCGTCGCGCCGCGCGGCCTCGGCGCCTCCAACGGCATGTGGATGATCATCCTCGCCCTGCTCGTCTCCGCGCCGATCAGCTTCGTCGCCCTGCGCAAGGAGCGCGACCGGGCCTCCGAGCGGATCGCCCCGCGCCTCGACCGCTCCATCGACCGCGTCAAGTCCAACCTCGCCGCCAACCGCAGCCAGGAGGACGAGGCCGACGACGAGGCGCGGACGCCGGTGGCGGCCGAGGGGACGAAGACGGACGACGCCGTCGGGAGCACCGAGGCGGCCGAGACCGCCAAGACCGCCGAGCCGACGTCGAGCCAGGCTTCGTAGAGTCCGTCCCCGCCGCCGGAACCGTACGCTTGCCCGCATGGGTGCTGTGAAGAGCAAACGGATGCCCCGCGCGGTGCGGGAACAGCAGATGCTGGACGCGGCGGTGCGGACCTTCGGGCAGCGCGGCTACCGGGCCGCGTCGATGGACGAGATCGCCGAACTGGCGGGCGTGTCCAAGCCGTTGGTGTATCTGTACCTGAACTCCAAGGAAGACCTCTTCACCGCCTGCATCCGCCGCGAGGTCACGGCGCTCACCACCGCCGTACGCGCCGGCGTCGATCCCGAGCTGCCCGCCGACCGTCAACTCTGGGAAGGGCTGCGCGCGTTCTTCACGCACACCGCGCGCAACCCGGACGCCTGGGCCGTGCTGCATCTGCAGGCGCGTACGCACGGGGAGCCGTTCGCCGCCGAAGTGGCGGCGATGCGGGAGGAGATGGTGGCGTTCGTGACCGGGCTGATCCTGGTCGCGGCCCGGGAGGCCCGGCGTGATCCCTCGCTGCCCGAGCGGGAGGTGGCGGGTCTCGCCGAGGGCCTCGTGGGCGCCGCCGAGGCCCTGGCGGCCTGGGCCAACGCGACTCCCGGCATCACCGCCCGCCAGGCCGCCGCGACCCTGATGAACTTCGCGTGGGCGGGTCTGGGCGACCTCATGGAAGGCCGCCCTTGGGCTCCGCCGCCCGCTGAGGAGTCCGGGGAGTAGCGACTGTCGTCAGCCGCGGGCCCGGTGGGGGCTGTTCGCGCAGTTCCCCGCGCCCCTGAAGACCGGGCCCCTGCGGCCCTGCGAGCGACGGCTTCGCGGGTCCGGACGCGACCGGCCTCGCGGGTCTGGAAGGCGGCGGCCTGCGGGCCCGTAAAGCACGGGGCGCAGCCCCTGCTTTCGTTCGAGCGATGTTCACGTGTGCTCAGACGACGAGCGGGTGGACGTGGCCGCTCACATGGACCCTCGGCCGGACCCGCTGTCCGCCCGGCTCCGAGGTGTCGCCGCCGCGCAGCTCGAAGCCGCCCCAGGTCCGTCCGTCGGCCGCGTACGTCACCGTGCCCGGCAGCGGTACCGGGGCCCGGAACTCCGCGCGGACCAGGGTCGCCGGGGGCGCGCCGTGCTCGGCGAGGCAGCGGGCCACGGTCCACATGCCGTGGGCGATGGCCCGGGGGAACCCGAACAGGCGGGCACCGAGCGGATGCAGATGGATCGGGTTGCGGTCCCCGGACACCGCCCCGTACCGCCGCCCGACATCCCCGCCCAACCGCCACTCGACCACTCCGGGCAACACCGGCTCCCCCTCCGGCTCCCCCTCACGAGCGACCCCCGTTCCCTCGCGTCCGGCCCCCGTCCCGTCTCGGTCGGCCGGCGCCCGTCCGGTCCCGCCGATCCGGGCCGCCCCGCTCGCGTCACCGGGAGCCTGTTCCGTCTCCCCGGTCGGCGCCGGCCCGCCCGCGCCGGTGGACGCCTCTTCCGCCCCGTCGGTCCGCGCCGGCCCCCTCCCGGTGGTCGCCGCCTGTCCCAGCCCGTCCCCCCGTCCGTGCCGGGCGAGATACGTGCTCCGGGACTCCCACGCGACCCCCACCCCCACCCCGAAGCCGCCCTCCGCCTCGTTCCCGTCGCGTACCTCGGTCACCACCGTCGCCTCGGTGCCCCGGCGGTGGGGCGACAGCCCGTCGACGTACACGGTGATCTCGTACTCCCCGGTGGCGGGCAGACGTCGGCGTCGGGTGATCTCGATCGACGTGTGCACGAGGCCGAGGAGGGGCAGCGGGAAGGCGCGGCCGGACATGATCCGCATGGCCAGCGGAAAGCCGAGGACGTGCGGGTACGTCAGCGGGACGGCGTCCTCCCCGGTGGGGAACCCGCAGACGCGCTCGTACGCGGCGAGACGGGCGAGGTCGATCCGGACGCCGCGAAGGACGAGCCGGGGGAACCCGCCGGGAGGCATGGCCGGGGGGCCCGCGCCCGCGAGCCCGCGGCTCTTGCGCGGCGAGAGGAGGGCGCCCCTGGCGAGGGCGGGGCCGAGGGCCGGTGGGGCGGCGAGGACGTGCGTCGGCTGCATCGAACGGTCTCCCCTTCCTCGCGCCGGGCTCCACTCCCCGCGCCGGACCCGCTTCTTACTGAAACATCAGGTTACCTGAGGTAAGGGCTGGGCGGACCTCTCCGTGCCCCCAGGACATGAGCGACCCTCAGGTAACTTGGCGCGCCCTTGACCTGCGCATGAGCCGTGCACCGGCGGTCGGCGACACTGCACATCCCCGGCCCCGTTCCATCTCCGGACCATCGCTACACTCACACGCACCTCACACACCAACCCCGTACGATCCGGGCACAACGAACGCCCAGGAGCCGCCCGTGTCCAGCCTCGAACACACCGAACCCGCGCCGGTGGAGCCCGAGTTGAAGCGGCTGGACGGCACGGTGCGAGAGGCGTACGTACCCGCGCTCGCCGAGTCGGCGGCCTACGGATCGCTCGCGGACATCCCGTTCGACAACGCGACCCACGCGCCCGACTCGGTCGTCCTCAGCCGCAAGCGCGGCGGTGGGGCGGCGGAGGGGAACGCGGACGGGGACCCGGGCCGGGAGCGGGGCGCCGACGCGGGCGAGGGCGAGTGGCGGGACGTGACGGCGGCCGAGTTCGCCGCCGAGGTGCTGGCGCTCGCGAAGGGCCTGATCGCCGAGGGCCTGATGCCGGGCGACCGTATCGCGATCATGGCGCGGACGACGTACGAGTGGACGCTGCTGGACTTCGCGGCCTGGGCGGCGGGCCTGGTGACGGTCCCCGTCTACCCGACCTCCTCCGTCTTCCAGACCCGCTGGATCCTCCAGGACTCGGGCGCGGTGGCGCTGGCCGTGGAGACGGCGGGCCAGGCCGCCGCCCTCGGCCCCGAACTGGACCGCATACCCGACCTGCGCCACATGTGGGTCTTCGAGAAGGGCCACCTGGGCCGGCTGGCCGAGCTGGGCCGGGACGTGTCCGACCAGGAAGTCGCCGTACGGCGCGGGGTGCTGGGCCCCGACACCCTCGCGACCCTCATCTACACCTCGGGCACGACCGGCCGCCCCAAGGGGTGCGCCCTCACCCACGGCAACTTCTGCGCCGAGGTCGACAACGCCATCGACCTCCTCTACCCGATCTTCCGTGCGAAGACGGACGAGGAGGCATCCACCCTCCTCTTCCTCCCCCTCGCCCATGTGTTCGGCCGCATGGTGGCGATCGGCTGCATGCGCGCGAGGGTGCGCCTCGGCCACTCGCCGAGCTTCCGCACGGAGGACCTCCTCGCCGACCTCAAGTCCTTCCGTCCGACCTTCCTCCTGGTCATCCCCTACGTCCTGGAGAAGGTCTTCAATACCGCCCGCGCCTCCGCCGAACGCATGGGCCGCGCCTCCTCGTACGACAGGGCCGCCGCCGTGGCCCGCCGTTACGGCGAGGCCCTGGAGGCCGAGCAGCACGGCACCGGCCCCGGCCCCTCCGCCTTCCTCAGAACGGCCCGTACCTTCTACGACCCCCTGGTCTACCGCCGCATCCGCAAGGCGCTGGGCGGCAGGGTCCGTTACGTCATCTGCGGGGGCAGCCCCCTCGGCCGCCGCCTGGCCGCCTTCTACGCCGGCGCGGGCATCGACGTCTTCGAGGGCTACGGCATGACGGAGACGACGGCGGCCGTGTCGGTCACCCCGCCCAACCTGCCCCGCCTGGGGACGGTCGGCCGCCCCCTCCCCGGCACGCGGATCCGGATAGCCGCCGACGGCGAGATCCTCCTGCACGGCGGCCAGATCTTCCGCGGCTACTGGGACCCCCAGGCGGGCGGAGTCGTCCCCGCCGGCCCCGACGGCTGGTTCGCCACCGGGGACATCGGGCGGCTCGACGACGAGGGGTACCTCACGATCACCGGCCGCAAGAAGGAGATCCTCGTCACCGACAGCGGCAAGAACGTGGCCCCGGCCCCGCTGGAGAACTGGCTCCGCTCCCATCCCCTGATCGCCCACGCCATGGTCATCGGCGACCGCCGCCCCTACGTCACCGCCCTGCTGACGCTGGACCCCGAGGGCATCACCCACTGGGCCCTGATGAACGCCAAACAGGACATCCCCCTCGACCACCTCGCCACCGACCCGGACCTGCGAGCCGTCCTGCAGCGCGCGGTGGACGAGGCCAACCGCCTCGTCTCGCGACCCGAGTCCATCCGCAGGTTCACGATCGTCCCCGGTGGCTTCACGGAGGAGGCGGGCCACCTCACCCCGTCGATGAAGCTGCGGCGGGAGGTCGTGGAACGGTCGTTCGCGACCGAGATCGAGGGGCTGTACGAGAAGTAGTCCGCGGGGCCGCGGCACCCGCGGGAAGGCGTTACCGCCCGGCGGCCGGATCACCCTCCCCCAGCCCGACCCACCAGTACCCGTCGTCCCTGACCAGCAGCAACTCCTGCTTCTGGCCGGTCCTGTCGTACGTGAGCCGGACGGGATTGAAGTAGTCCACGACCCCTTCCAGCACCGTGACGTCGACATGCCCGCGGGCGCCCTCGCCGAACTCCCGGACCTGGTCGTAGGCGGCGCCCCGCGTCCCGTCGTACGCGGGCCCGGCCAGCTCCATCAGCCCCTCCACGTCACCGGCCTTGAGCCGCTGCACATACGCCCGCACGACGGTGTCGACGTCCTCGGCGGTCTCCCGGACATCGGGGTACCTCGACCTCTCCGCCCGCACGGTGACATCGACGGCGGGCGAGGAGGCGAGCGAGTACGGCGCCCGGAACCAGTTCCCCCACACGACCGCCCCGACCCCGAGCACGACGACCAGCCCTCCGCAGCCCAGCAGCACGCCCCGCTTCCGCACCGACCCCTTGACCGATCCCACGACCGACCCCACCCCGTTCCGTTGACTGCGCTCCCTGGTCCTCCGGCGAATTCTCCAGCTCAACAGCCTGTTGTACATAGTGATACTGGCGATACCGTGCGGTCACATGGACCGAAGACGCCCGACACAGCTGCTGTCCTCGAAGTGGGGCAGGATCTCCACGGCCGTCATGCTCCTGGCCGTAGGGCTGTGGGGCTGGTCCGCCGTCCGGACCTTCAGGACGCTGGGGGAGAACGATGCCTTGGCGGAAGATCTGTACTCCTGCGCACTGGCCGTCAGCGTCGTCGCCTTCCTGTTCGGCTGCCTCCACGAGCGGCACCTGCGGTGGCGGCGGGGAGAGGCCGAAGCCCTGGACGTACGGCAGGTGCTGAACGGCATGCGGTCCCTGACGGCCTCCGCCAACGGCAGGGTCGCCCTGGTGTTCGCCGCCCTCGGCATGGCCGGGTGGACCTACGCGTGGGTGTTCGTGCGGTGGCTGGACCGGGACATGCCCCTCGTCCCGCCCGGTGACGACGGAGGGCTGTTCGTCGCCGCCGGGACACTCGCCTGCGCGGCGGCGGGGATCTTCGCCGCCACGCACTTCAAGGAACGCCGCTGACGGGCCGGGGCGAGGGCGGGACCGCGGAACGAACCTTCGTTTTCGGAGCGGCACAGGCCGCCGAGGTGGTGCAGGCGTCCCTCACCGCCCTCCTCAAGGCCACGGGCCTCGGACCGGACCTGGGGCGGGGCGTCCGGCTGCGGCGGGTGCTGGAGGAGCTGCGGGACCGCCGCCCCGGGGACGGCCCGCCCCCGCACCGATTCCCCGGCCCCGTTCGGGAACGCCCCCTCGTCCCGCGCCGTCATAAAGTGCGCGGTGTCACACCGGGGGAGGCTGACAGCAGTGGAGTCGGGGACGGATCTGCCGCGGCGTAGCGGCGCCCACACCGCCGAACGCGGACTCGGCACGGGAGGCGGGGACACGGACCGCCCCCCGCGCCCGCGCGGGCCGGTCGCGGTTGTTGTCGCCCTGGTCATCGTGGGCGTGCTCGTCGCAGCCGGGGTGTACGTGGCCGACCGGGACGGGACGACCGGTTCCGCGGCGTCCCCGGCCCACGGGCCGACCTCCTCGGCGGCCGACGGGTCCCCGGGCGGCGCCGGCGCGCGGGACGGCGCGAACGAGGTCACGGTCCGCGTCACCGCGGAGAACGGCCGGAGCTGGGTCTCGGCGAAGGACTCGGCCGGCGAGCTGCTCCACGAGGGACTGCTCCAGCAGGGGGAGACCAAGACCTTCTCCGCCGAGGAGTCGATCGATCTGGTCCTCGGCGAGGCGAGCGCCCTCCGTCTCGTCGTGAACGGGAAGAAGATCGACAGGGGCTTCGCCTCCGGCAAGGTGACCCGTCTGACCTACACGAAGGACGACTGACTCCCCGCGAACCCGGAAGCGCCGGCGCCGGGGAAAAAGGCAGGAGCCCCTGCGCCGAAAGGCAAGGGGCTCCTTGGGTACTGCTCTCAGACGTCGTCAGAGGGGCATCCCTCGATCAGACGGGCGTGACGTTCTCCGCCTGCGGGCCCTTCGGGCCCTGCGTCACGTCGAAGGAGACCTGCTGGTTCTCCTCCAGCGAACGGAAGCCGTTCGCGTTGATGGCGGAGTAGTGGACGAATACGTCCGGGCCGCCACCTTCCTGGGCGATGAAGCCAAAGCCCTTTTCGGCGTTGAACCACTTCACGGTTCCGGTAGCCATAAGCCCTCCTTGGGCCCAAAGGGTTGCCCTGCTCCAGAACCCTGCAAGTGTGAAAACAAGATGCCGCACAACTGCATACGTCTGAAAAGACGAGAGCCCGCGGTTACATGCTCCGCAGGCTCTGTACTGCAAGGGAAACCAAACTGCAACTTGCGGCGAGCCTAGCACGCAGGCAGGGGAATGCAATAGAGGGCAAGATCACGTCACCCGGATGTTTGATCGGCTCGACTCGCGGGTTGACGCGTAGCCCCTTCCGCACCACCGGCCCCGCCCGCGACACGCCGCCGAAAGCGTTGACACGGGGTGTACATCCGGTGTCGGGAGCGCCTCCCGGCCCCCGGAGCCCGCACCGTACCCCATGAGGGCTAGCCTCGCGATGTGGACAATTCTCGCAACCGGCCGCGCGTCGGCCACATCCAGTTCCTGAACTGCCTGCCCCTGTACTGGGGGCTCGCGAGAACGGGCACGCTCCTCGACTTCGAGCTGACCAAGGACACCCCCGAGAAGCTCAGCGAGCAGCTGGTGCGCGGCGACCTCGACATCGGGCCCATCACGCTCGTGGAGTTCCTGCGCAACGCGGACGACCTGGTCGCCTTCCCCGACATCGCCGTCGGCTGCGACGGGCCGGTGATGTCCTGCGTCATCGTCTCCCAGGTACCCCTCGACCGCCTGGACGGCGCACGCGTCGCGCTGGGCTCCACCTCCCGCACCTCCGTACGCCTGGCGCAGCTGCTGCTGGCCGAGAGCGTCGGCGTACAGCCGTCGTACTACACCTGCCCCCCCGACCTCCCGCTGATGATGCAGGAGGCGGAGGCGGCGGTGCTGATCGGGGACGCGGCGCTGCGGGCCAACCTGCTCGACGGGCCGAACTTCGGTCTGGAGGTGCACGACCTCGGCGCCATGTGGAAGGAGTGGACGGGGCTGCCGTTCGTCTTCGCGGTGTGGGCGGCGCGGCGGGACTACCTGGAGCGGGAGCCCGAGGTCACCCGCAAGGTGCACGAGGCGTTCCTGGCCTCCCGTGACCTGTCCCTGACCGAGGTGGCGAAGGTCGCCGAGCAGGCCGCCCGCTGGGAGGCCTTCGACGAGCGGGTCCTGGAGCGGTACTTCACCACCCTGGACTTCCGCTTCGGCGGGCCCCAGCTGAGCGCGGTCGCCGAGTTCGCGCGGCGGGTCGGCCCCACCACGGGATTTCCGGCGGACGTGAAGGTCGACCTGCTTTCCTGAACATTTCCCCCGGAGTTCCCGGCGAAGTTCCGGGAATTTCGTTTGACGAATTCCACGGTCTGTGGCACCGCCCGCCGACCGGCCGCCGCCGCTCGCATTCCCATTCGGGCGTACGGCACTACGCTGCTGGGAGTCGTGCGTCGTGGAGAGTTCGTACGGGGGAACGTACGGGGTGACGCGCGGGAGACGTACGGGGGAGGTGCCGCCCATGCAACCGCTCGATGCCGGCGAGCCCACGGTCGTGGGGCCCTACCGGCTGCTCGGCCGGCTCGGGTCCGGCGGGATGGGCCGTGTCTATCTGGGGCGCAGCGCGGGCGGCCGTACCGTCGCCGTCAAGATCGTGCATCCGCACTTCGCCCTGGACGAGGAGTTCCGTGCCCGCTTCCGGCGCGAGGTCGACGCGGCCCGCCGCGTGGGCGGCTCCTGGACGGCCCCGGTCCTGGACGCGGACCCGGAGGCGTCCGTCCCGTGGGTGGCGACGGGCTACGCGGCCGGCCCGTCCCTCGCGGCGGCGATCGCGGACGGCGGGCACCTGCCGCCGCACTCGGTACGGGTCCTGGGCGCGGGCCTGGCGGAAGCGCTCTCGGCGGTGCACGCCCTGGGCCTGGTCCACCGCGACGTGAAGCCGTCGAACGTGCTGCTGACGGTGGACGGCCCCCTCCTCATCGACTTCGGCATCGCCCGTGCCACGGACGGCACGGCCTCGCTCACCTCGACGGGCGTGTCCATCGGCTCCCCCGGCTACATGTCCCCCGAGCAGATCCTCGGCAAGGGCATCAGCGGCGCGGCGGACGTCTTCTCCCTCGGCGCGGTCCTCGCGTACGCCGCGACCGGGCAGTCCCCGTTTCCCGGCGACTCGTCCGCCGCCCTCCTCTACAAGGTCGTCCACGAGCCGCCGCGGCTGGACGGTCTGGAGGGCGATCTGCGCGACCTGGTCGAGCGCTGCCTGGCCAAGGAGCCCGCGGCCCGCCCGGGCCCCGACGAGATCGCCCGCACCCTGGCCCCCCAGGGCGCGGCCCGTCTGGTGTCGGCGGGCTGGCTGCCGGGGCCGCTGGTGGAACAGGTCGGCCGCAGCGCCGTGCAGTTGCTGAACCTGGAGGCGGCGGCGGAGGAGATCCCGTCCGGGCCGGTGGGGTTCAGCAGCCCGTCGGTGGGGGCGGCCGGGACGGGCGCGTCGGTGGCGGGGAGTCCGACCGGCGGGGCGAAGGCCGACGCGGCCGCCGCGAGCGGGGTGTTCGGGCCGCCGCCGGTGATGTCGTCACACCAGGCGCCGCCCGTGACGCATGTACCGGGGCAGCGGGCCGACGCCTCGGTGGCGGACACGACGCCACCGACGCCCGGCAAGCTGTCGCTGAGTGTGGCGGCCGCGTCCACGACCGCCGCGAACGGGCGCGGCCGGAGGGTGAGTTGCTCGGTCGCCCTGGCGATCGCGGGAGCGTTCGCGCTGGTGAGCGTGGGGACACTGTTCGGGCTCGGAATACTGAAGGGCGAGGACGAGAAGGGCGACGCGGCCGGCAAGGCGCCGTCGGCCGAGGTCAGTCCGAGCGAAGGGGGCCGGCACAGCGAGGCGCCGGGGGACGCGCCCGGCGAGCTGCCCGGGACCTACGTGGGCACCTGGGAGGGCGACGGCTACGCCCTCTCCGGCAGCCTCCCCGCCGGCACCTTCACGGTCACCCTCGAACAGGCCGCGGTGGGCGAGGCGTTGGGCACGTTCCGCTCCGTCGACCTCCTCGGCGGCACCTGCGACGACAAGCTCGTCCTCAAGAAGGTCACCAAGAAGAACATCGTCGCCACGAGCATCGCCGACACCAGGAACAACCCCGGCACCTGCACGAGGAACACCCACGAGATCACGCTCACCCCGGTCGGCAAGGAACTCGACTACACCTCGACCAACGCGGACGCGGGCAAGCCGACGGCCCGGTTGGCGAAGGTGGAGTAGCGCGGCGCGGGCGGGCGGGGCCCGAGGACGGGCGGGGGCGGCAGGGGCGAGAACACCCCGGTTCACCCCGACCTCGCCCCCTCGTAGGCTGCCTCCGTGGATCCGGACCCCTGGCTGATCGCACTCACCCTGGCCGCCACCCTCTGGGGCGCGGCCGCAGGCACCCTGCTCCCCCGCCCCGCCTACCGCTTCACGGCCGACGAGGACACCCCCTGGCACCGCGCGTGCCCCGCCGGCCACCACATCACCGGCACGGCGGGCGGCTGGCTGGGCCCCGCACGCTGCACAACCGTCGCCACAGCCCCACCCCCCGCAGCCCCACCGCCCACCTGCGCCTACGGCCCCCGCACCCCCGCCGTCGCCACCGCGACCGCCCTCGTCTGCGCCACCCTCGCCCTGGCCACCGGCTTCCGCCCCGAACTCGCCGTATGGCTGCTCCTCGCCCCCGTGGGCGTCCTGCTCGCCCTCGTGGACCTCGGCGCGCAGCGCCTCCCCGACCCGCTGACGCTCCCTTTCGCGGGCCTGGCCCTCACCCTTCTGGGCGGGGTCGCGTTCGTCCCCGAGCACGCGGGGGAGTGGCGGACGGCTGCCTACGGCGCCCTCGCCCTCGGCGGCTTCTACTTCCTCTTCTTCCTCATCAGACCCGTCGCCCTCGGCTTCGGCGACGTGAAGCTGGCCCTGGGCCTCGGCGCCGTCCTCGGCTGGTACGGCTGGGGCGCGCTGTACCTCGGCACGTTCGCCGGCGCGCTCATCGGCAGCGCGTACACCCTGGTCCTGGCGGTCCGGGGCCGCGCGGTGCGCGGGCAGCTGGTGGCCCTGGGGCCGTTCATGATCGCCGGTGCGTACGTCGCGCTGCTGCTGGAGGCGTACGCGGCCTGAACAGGCCCCTGCTCCCCGGTCGTCCACAGGCGGACGGGCTGACGTCGGGTGATGCCCGGCCCTGGCGTAGGCTGGCTCGGTCCGTTCAACCCTTACGAAAGGGACGCTCCCGGTGACCGAGAAGGCCGACCTCCAGTCCGTTCTCGACCGTGCCGCCGCGGGTGGGCGGATCACACCAGAGGAGGCGCTCGACCTCTACCGCGACGCCCCGCTGCACGCGCTCGGCGCCGCCGCCGACGCCGTCCGCCGGCGGCGGTACGCGGGCACGGAGCACATCGCGACGTACATCATCGAGCGGAACATCAACTACACGAACGTCTGCGTCACGGCGTGCAAGTTCTGCGCGTTCTACGCCCCGCCGAAGGCCAAGGACAAGGGCTGGACGCGCGACCTCGACGACATCCTGCGCCGCTGCGCGGAGACCGTCGAGCTGGGCGGCACCCAGATCATGTTCCAGGGCGGACACCACCCGGACTACGGGGTGGAGTACTACGAGACGCACTTCGCCGCCATCAAGAAGGCCTTCCCGCAGCTGGTCATCCACTCCCTCGGCGCGTCCGAGGTCGAGCACATGGCCCGGATCTCGAAGGTGGGCGTCGAGGAGGCGATCACGCGGATCCACGCGGCCGGTCTCGACTCCTTCGCCGGTGCCGGCGCGGAGCTGCTCCCCGAGCGCCCCCGCAAGGCCATCGCCCCGCTGAAGGAGAGCGGCGAGCGCTGGCTGGAGATCATGGAGATCGCCCACGGGCTGGGCGTCGAGTCCACGTCCACGATGCTCATGGGCACCGGTGAGACCAACGCCGAGCGCATCGAGCACCTGCGGATGATCCGTGACGTACAGGACCGGACGGGCGGCTTCCGGGCCTTCATCCCGTACACCTACCAGCCCGAGAACAACCACCTCAAGGGCCGTACGCAGGCCACGCTCTTCGAATACCTGCGCATGATCGCCATCGCCCGGCTGTTCATGGACAACATCGCCCACATCCAGGGCTCCTGGCTCACCACCGGCAAGGAGGTCGGCCAGCTCTCCCTGCACTACGGCGCGGACGACCTCGGCTCGATCATGCTGGAGGAGAACGTGGTCTCCTCCGCCGGTGCCAAGCACCGCTCCAACCGCATGGAGATCATCGACCTGATCCGCAAGGCCGGCCGTGTCCCGGCCCAGCGGACCACGACCTACGAGCACATCGTCGTCCACGAGGACCCGGCGAACGACCCGGTCGACGAGCGCGTCATGTCCCACATCTCGTCCACGGCCATCGAGGGCGGCACGGCCCACCCCGAGCTGAAGCTGCTGAACGCCAACTAGGGCTCCTGTGCTGACGATTCACGCCGCCGACGAGGTGCGGCGCACCTGGGACGACCCGGAGCCGATCAAGGACGGTGCCGTGGTGGTGGACGGCGACCGGGTCCGGGCCGTGGGGCCGTCGGATGCCGTCCGGCAGCGGTTCCCGGACGCCCGGGTGCGGCAGTGGCCCGGCGTCCTCGGGCCCGGCCGGGTGCACGAGGGCCCGCTCCCGGACGCCCCGTCACCCCGCGAACGCGTCCACGCGGTACTGAAGTCGGGCGCGACGGCGGTCCTGGAGGAGCACGCGGGCACCCCGGAACTCCGTTCGGCCGCCGAGCGCAACCACGTGGTCGTACTGGCCCGCCCGGAGCCGTCGGCGATCGTCGAGCTGGGCCGGGCGGACCTGGTGGCCTTCGACGACTCCGGCAGCTGCGTGGCCACGGTCTGCGCGGGGCGCCTGGTCCACCGTCGCCGCTGACCGGCACCGCCGCTCCCGCGGTCAGCGGCGCGGGGAGAACGCCTCCCCGAACGCCCCGTCCGCCTGATCGACCCCACTGCAGTCGACCAGCGCGTCACGTGCCCCGCCCCCGCACTCCCGGTCCCGGAACGTCGCCCACATCGACACCCAGGCCACCCCCTTCTCCTCCGCGAACTCCCGCACCTGCGCCGCGTCCTCCAGGGTGAACGTCTCGTTGTCGACGTCGTTGACGCCGAGCATCGAGGTCAGCGCCAGTGCCCCCCACGCCGTCGACGCGCTCGTGCCGAAGACCGCGCGCAGCTGCCTGTGCGCCGACTCGGCCGCCCGCCGTGCGTAGTCGCCCATGTCACCGTCGTACGAACTGGCGTAGTTCATGGTCATGATGTTGACCGTGGTGACCTCCACGGCCTCGGCGGCGGCCGAGTCGAGCAGGGCCACGCCGTGGTCGTCGAGGCCGGACGGCATGACGGGGAGGGTGAAGGTGACGGAGAGGCCGGGGCGGTCCCGCTGGAGCAGCGCGATCGCCTCGGAGCGCAGGCCGACGGAGGCGGTGTCCTTCAGCGCGTCGCCCTCGACGTCGAAGTCGGCCGCGGTCGAGCCGGCCGCGTCCAGGGCCGCGCCGTACGCCTCGGCCAGCCCGGACGCGCTGTCGCAGACCTCGGCCAGCTCCGGCCCGGAGGCGCCGCCGAAGGAGACCCGCACCGACGCCCCGGAGGCGGTGAGCGCCGCGATCCGGGACCTGACCGCCGGGTCGTCGACGGCCTTCGTCCCGTTCCACGCGGGCGTGCACGCGTCGCCGTCGGCGATCACGAACGCCAGGTTGTAGGCGGCGGCCGACCCGGCGCCGTCGAGGACGGAGGCGTCGGTGGCGCTCACGTACGGCGCGTACTCCGTGGACGTACCGGGCGCCGCCGCCGTGGCCGACCGGGGGGCCGACGGGCCGGTGGCCGAACTCGCCGAGCCACCGGGCGCGGACGCGGACCCGTCGGTCCTCGCGGTGCAACCCGCGCAGGCCAGGACCGCCAGACAGAGCAGTCCGACGGCCGTTCTCAGGGAATTCCTCACGGTGCTCACGAGGGAAAGGAAGCACACCCGACCGTGCTTCGTACGTGCTTCCTGGGAATTGCGGAACCGAAGCCAGGTCACGGAACGGTGACCGGCAAAGGGTTTGTCGATCGGGCAAACGTGGCCTTACCGGCTCCATGTGCAGCGCTGAAAGCAAACACCTTCGGCTTCGCAGTCGTTCATGGATTCTCCGAGAAAGCGGACGGGCCGAGGTGTCTCCCCCGGGCATCCCGCAGGAGATGCCGGGAATTGCCCGAACAATGACCGTCCCATGTCCAGAAGAACGCAGGACGAGTCCGTCGACGAAAACCTCGCCCCTCGAGAGCGTGCGACAGGGCCGGGTGCCGTGTGGGTGTCCCTCCCTTACTGCCACAATGGGCCCGTGACCCGCGCATCCCTGGACAAGCAGCCGCACGAAGTCGCCTCGATGTTCGACCGAGTGGCGAAACGGTACGACCTGACCAACGACGTGCTGTCCCTCGGGCAGGACCGGCGCTGGCGCAAGGAGGTCGCGCAGGCGGTCGACGCCCGCCCCGCCCAGAGGATCCTGGACCTCGCGGCCGGCACGGGCACCTCGTCCCAGCCCTTCGCGCGGACCGGCGCGTACGTGGTCCCGTGCGACTTCTCCCTCGGCATGCTCCGGGTCGGCAAGGAGCGCACCCCCTGGCTGCCGTTCACCGCGGGCGACGCCACGAGGCTGCCGTTCAAGGACGACACCTTCGACGCGGTGACCATCTCCTTCGGCCTGCGGAACGTGCAGGACACCGACACCGCGCTGCGCGAGCTGTACCGGGTGACCAAGCCCGGCGGGCGCGTGGTGATCTGCGAGTTCTCCCACCCGACCTGGACACCGTTCCGGACCGTCTACACCGAGTACCTGATGCGCGCGCTGCCGCCGGTGGCCCGCGCGGTGTCCTCCAACCCGGACGCGTACGTCTACCTCGCCGAGTCCATCCGCGCCTGGCCCGACCAGGCGGGCCTCGCCGAGCGGCTCCGCAAGGCCGGCTGGGACAAGGTGGCGTGGCGCAACCTGTCGGGCGGGATCGTCGCCCTGCACCGGGGGTTCAAGGCCCTCTCCTAGGGCCGCGAGAGCGCCCGCCACGCCCCGGTTCACCCGTACGAGGGATGGCCGCGAGGTAATCCTGTTGACGGGAACCGGTCAACAGAAACTACCGTCCGTTGATACGTCGGCACGCGCCGGTGATGTCCCCCGACGCACCGGCGCTCCTCCGGCCACGGCGCATCACGGCCCGAGTTCTCTGGATGACGGAGCGTTCCATGACGTCCTACTGCCCGCACTGCGGAACACCCGGCCCCGACGAGGCGCGCTTCTGCATGAAGTGCGGACGGGAACGCCCGCCGGTCCCGGCGGCGGCGCCCGGCACGGGCACCGGGGCGACTCCGGCACCACCGGCCGCCCCGCCGGCGGTTCCCCCGCCGGCGGGTCCGCCCTCGGCTCCGCCGGGCGCACCACCCCTCGGCCCACCGCCGCCTCCGCCCGAGTACGCCCCCGTCCCCGCCCGGCCCTCGCCCGTCGGCGCCTTCCTCGGCCGGGCCTTCCGCGGCGACTGGGCAGGTTCGGCTCTGGCCGCGCTCTGGCCGGTCGGGCTCCTCCTGGTCACGGCCGTCGCCCTGGCCGTCCCGTCGTACGGCCAGGGCGACGGCCGGAGCGAGGAGGACTTCGTCGGCTTCGGCGACCGTCTCGCCCTCGCCCTCGCGAGCCTTCTCCAGGGCCTCGGCGGCGGCTTCACGATCTCCGAGTCCGGTGGCGGCGACTACTCGGGCGAGTACCGCTCCGCCGAGGGCGCCCTCGCCGTGTCCCTGGTCCCGCTCACGGTGACCGCCCTCTTCGTCGGGGCCCTCTTCATCGGCGTACGGATGCTCCGTACGCGACTGGCGACACGGGGCGCGTACGCGAGCGCATTCGGGGGTGTGCCGGGAGGCACGTACGCCGGCGGGTACGGCGGCACGCACACCGGTGGGTACGGCGGCACGTACGCCGGGATGCCCGGGGCGGCGCCCGGTGGCAGCCGTACCGCCGGGCTCGAAGCGGCCGTGCGGGTCACCCTGCTGGTGACGGCCGCCGTTCTGGTGCTCGCGCTGTTCGGGCAGCCCGAGATCGCGGTCGTCGAGGTCTCGACGTCGGTGTGGCGCGCGGTCCTCGGCGCGCTGCTGCTCACCGCCGCCGTCTCGGCCGGTCTGCTGCAGCGCGACGACCTGGCCGCCTGGCTGGCCGTCCGCCCCGGCCCCCGGGCCCTGTTCCGGGCGACCGGGACGGCCGTACGGGCCATGGCGATCGTCCTCGTCCTCTGCTCGCTCGTCGCGTTCGTCGTCCTCGCGGCGAACGACGAGTGGCAGGCCGAGTGGGACGAGGAACTCAGCCCGCTCCTGCTCGTCCTGCTCGTCCTGCCCAATCTCGCCGTCCACCTCCTCGGCCTCTCCTGGGGCGCGTCCGTCCAGGCCGAGGCGGGCCGTACGAGCCTCGGGGACGACTCGTCGTTCGGCAGCGACTCCTCCGGGGACTACGGGCTCGTCGAGTCCAGCCCGTACGGCGGTGGCTACGAGCACCGGGCGTTCGGGCTCTCCGAACTGGGCGACGCCGTCAACTCCTGGGCGGTCGTGGGCGCGTTGACGCTCGGCGTGGTCTGCGCCCTGACCCTCGGGATCGTCGCGGCCCGCCGCTCCTCGGGCCGCGGCGAGCAACTCCTCGCCGCCGGTGTCTTCTTCGGCCTCTTCCTCCTGCTCGCCGGGGTCAGCGGCTTCGGCATGGAGGCGTCCGGTGCCGCCACGACCGAGTTCAGCAGCGAGTTCTCGGCCGCGGGACAGGTGGACGTCGGCCTCGACCTCGCCGAGGCGCTTCTCTTCGGTCTCCTGTGGATCTTCGGCGCGGCCTTCCTCGCGCCCTATCTGATCCAGATGGCGGGAGCGCGCACGGCGGTCATCGCCCCACCGATCCCGGCCATGCCCAGCGGCGGCCCCGCGGCCCACGGGGTCCCGCACCAGCCCTCCGTGCCGGCCCCGGTCACGGCGGCGTACGAGCCCCCGCTCGTCGAACTCGGACACCATCAGCAGCCGGCCGCGGCCCCGGCCGGGCCCCGCGGCCGGGCCCTCGTCTGGATCGTCACGATCGTCGCGGCCCTCGTGATCGGCGGGGGAGGCGCGGCGGCGATCCTGCTCTGGCAGAGGTAAGAGGGGCCCGGAGGGAAGTGGCGGCGACCCGCACCCGACAGGGGCGCGGACGCGCCCCGGGCCCCGGAGGCGCGCTCCGGGCTACCGGCGAGCCGCGAAGGGATCCCCGGGCTCGTCCAGCGCCCTGCGCAACCCCGGCGGCGGCCCGCCATGGCGCGGTTCGCGCACCCCGCCGCCGTCGTCGCCCGACTCGAACCACACGGTCACCGCGGCCCCGCGCGGCACCTTCACGCCCGGCGGCGGGTACTGCCGTACGACGTGGTCCACGGCGGCGAGTCGGAGGTCGGGCCGGTCGGGCGCGACGAGGGTCAGCCCGTCCGCCTCGGCCGTCTCGCGCGCGTCCACGGCCATCAGGCCGACGAACCGTGGCACACGCACTTCGAATGACTTGGGTGTTATGCGCACAGATGTTCACCCCCAGCGGTACCGGCAGGGTAGCCGCCGAGCGGGTCCGACCGGAAGCACTGCGTGGCAATCTGCGGAAAATTGCTACTCTGGGTGACGAGTTGACGAAATCCCGAACGAGCGGTTCCCGAACGAGCGGCTCCCGATCGGGCGGTTCCCGATCGGGCGGTTCCCGAACGGACGGCCCCTCGAACGGGGCGCCTCCGCGCAGGGCGCCCCTCACAACGCCAGCCGGTAGCAGTGCCCCTTCTGCTGGGTGACCGGTGTCGTGTACGTCTCCGCCAGCTCCATGCCCAGTCGCCGGGCCACCGCTATCGACCGCTCGTTGCGGGCGTTGACCATGGCGACGACGCTGCCGACGCCCGCCGCCCGCACCCGCTCCAGGGTCTGCGTGGCGGCGGCGGTCACATACCCCTTGCCCCAGTGGTCCCGCGCGAGCCGCCAGCCGATCTCGATCTCCCCGGTCGGGCCCCACTCCCGGGGCCACGGCTGGGCGCCGGTGAAACCGATGGCCCGGCCCTCCTCGTCGAGCATCGTCCACAGGCAGAAGCCGTGTTCGGCGTCGTGGCGGCGCTGGCGGGCGGTGAGCTCCTCGTAGACGGACAGCTCGGCGGACCGGCCGCCGTGGAACTCCATGACGTCGGGATCGTCGAAGATCCGGTGCCAGGCGAAGGCGTCCTCGTCGGTGGGGACGCGCAGCCGTACGTCGGGCAGAGCTCTGTTCACAGGGGCAGCCCTTCAGCCGATGATCAGTACCGCTGAATAGACTGCCCATGTCCGACGCCTGTCGGCACATGTTTTCTGGCCGTCCGCCTCCGCGGACGTCCAGCAGGCTTTGCTCCGCACCGTCTACTTCTTGGGGAGAACCCGTCGTGACCGAGCCCCAGCCCCTTACCGAACACACCGCCGATGTGATCGTCGTCGGGGCCGGGCCAGCCGGTTCCACCACCGCGTACTACCTGGCCAAGGCCGGCCTGGACGTGCTGCTCCTGGAGAAGACCAGCTTCCCGAGGGAGAAGGTCTGCGGCGACGGCCTCACCCCGCGCGCCACCAAGCAGCTGGTGTCGATGGGCATCGACATCTCCGAGGAGGCCGGCTGGCTCCGCAACAAGGGGCTGCGGATCATCGGCGGCGGCGTCCGCCTCCAGCTCGACTGGCCGGATCTCGCCTCCTACCCGGACTACGGACTGGTCCGCAAGCGCGACGACTTCGACGAGCAGCTCGCCCGCCAGGCGCAGAAGGCGGGTGCCCGGCTGTACGAGCGCTGCAACGTGGGCGCGCCCATCGTCGACGACCGCACCGGCCGGATCACCGGCGTGCACGCCAAGCTCGGCGAGGAGAAGCGGGAAGTCACCTTCCACGCCCCTCTGGTGGTCGCGGCCGACGGCAACTCCACCCGCCTCTCCCTCGCCATGGGTCTGCACCGCCGCGAGGACCGTCCGATGGGCGTCGCCGTCCGCACGTACTTCACCTCCCCGCGCCACGACGACGACTACCTGGAGTCCTGGCTGGAACTGTGGGACAAGCGCGGGCCGGGCGAGGACCGTCTCCTCCCCGGTTACGGCTGGATCTTCGGCATGGGCGACGGCACGTCCAACGTCGGTCTGGGCGTCCTCAACACCTCCGCCGCCTTCAAGGAGCTGGACTGGCGCGACGTGCTGAAGGCCTGGTGCGCGTCCATGCCCGAGGAGTGGGGCTACACCCCCGACAACATGACCGGGCCCATCCGCGGCGCCGCCCTCCCGATGGCCTTCAACCGCCAGCCCCACTACACCAAGGGCCTGCTGCTGGTCGGCGACGCCGGGGGCATGGTGAACCCGTTCAACGGCGAAGGCATCGCCTACGCCATGGAGTCCGGGCAGATCGCCGCCGACGTCATCGTCCAGGCACACGCCCGCGCCACCCCCGGGCAGCGCGAACTCGCCCTCCAGCGCTACCCGCAGGTCCTCAAGGACACCTTCGGCGGCTACTACACGATGGGCCGCGCCTTCGTGAAGCTCATCGGCAACCCGAAGATCATGAAGCTCGCGACCCAGCGGGGTCTCACCCACCCGCTCCTGATGAAGTTCACCCTGAAGATGCTGGCCAACCTCACCGACCCCACCGGCGGTGACGCGATGGACCGCATCATCAACGGCCTGAGCAAGGTGGCCCCGAAGGCGTGACGACCGGTCTGTCCTGACTGGTCGGTCCTGACCGGTCTGTCCTGACCGGGGTGTTCCGGCCCGGGTTGCAGCGCCTGCCGGGGTTGCGTTGAATCGTCCGCCGGGCCGGCATCGTCCGCCGGGCCGGCAACGCCTGCCGAGGTGTGAGGTGTACCGGCCCCGGAGGCGGGAACCCGTCAGGCGCGACGACAGGGCCCCGTGGCGGCCGGAGCCGTCCCGCACCCCCGTGCGGGTCGGCGGCGGCCCTGTGGGGCTCCTGGGGCCTTTCCGGGGGCAGCCCGGAGGGCCGCTTCCCCTCGGGGAGAGCGGCCCTCTCGAAAAGTGTCTGGGCGACCGCGCGCGGGCGTGGCCTCAGAGCACGCGCACCGCACCCGTCGCCGGGTAGCCGGAAAGGTCCTGGATGACGACGCCCTTGGAGGGGTTCGCCGCGTCCAGGTACTGGCCGTTCCCGATGTAGACACCCACGTGGTACGCGGAGCCCTTGGCGCCCCAGTACAGGATGTCGCCGACCTGCAGGTTGGACAGCGAGACCTCGGTGCCCTGCATCGACTGGTCCTGGGAGACCCGGGGGAGGTCCACGCCGACCTGCTTGAAGGCGGCCTGCACCAGCGAGGAGCAGTCCCACGCGTTGGGGCCGGTGGCGCCCATCACGTACGCGTCGCCGAGCTGCGCCTTCAGGAAGCCGATGACCGTGCCGACGCTGCCGGTGGCGGCCGTCGTCGTCGTGGTCGTGGTCGTCGCCGAGTTGGTGGTGAGGGTGGTCCGCTCGCTGTCACGCGCGGCACGCTCGGCCTCGGCCTTGCGCTCGGCCTCGGCGGCGGCCTTCTTGCGGGCCTCTTCCTTCTTCGCCTTGACCAGGTCCTTCTCGGCCTGCTTGGCAGCCTGTTCGGCGGCCGTGTCACGCTCGGCCTGCAGCTGGTAGTCGGCCGCCATCGCCTGCGTGGCGTCCGCGGACTGCGCGGCCTGCGTGGCCAGGCCGGCCGTGAGGGTGGGCAGTTCGAGCGTCTGCGTCACCGGCTCCGCCGCGAAAGCCGACGTGGACGCGCCGGCCACTGCCACGGTGCTGAGAACGCCACCGGCGACTCCGGCGCGCATCGCGATCGAGGACGCGTTGCGGCGGGGTTTCCGGTGGCTGCGTATGTGAGCGGTGTGGGACATGGGTACAAGCGGTACCAGCGACTCCTCCATACCTTCAAGAAACGTGTGCTGCGCCACAGTTGTTCAACGGAGTCCCCAAATTCCCTGTGCGTCACTCTTTATTGACGCCGTAACGGGCATAGCGGACACGGCTCACCATGCCTGTGATCATGCGCTTTCGTGAATACGTCCGAATTGCCCTGTGCTTACCATCGATCGCAGCGAGTGGCCAAGGCTCGTTGATTTGATCTTACTGTGATGTGGCGCAGGTCACAGAACTGTCGCCCGCCGACGCGGCGTCCCGCGCGGGAGGGTCCGTCCCCGGGTGCTCGTGAACGCGTGCACGCGTCCACATCCGCGCACCGGACTCCCTCCGGGGTGTGAACGCCGCGCACTACCAAGCGGCCCCCGTCCAGCACCAATTTGCATGCAGCGGAAATCTCTTGATATGGAGACGACCCTCGTGACCAGCGGTAACGAACGAAAATGTCACTTCTGGTGATCAGTCTGGCGCTTCCAGTATGAAGATCGACGGCCGTCCGACTTCATGATCCATCGTCAGGTGGTGGAGATCACAAACTCGGTGCTGCACTCCGTGTCGCAGATCACAGACCCGCAGGCATAGGATGCGGGGCAGTTGGGCTTGTGACCTGCTTCACATGTTCGCGATCTTCGTCGGGACGGGCGGAGTTCGTGGGACGGGTGGGGCCGGTGAACAGGGCCGACGCAATCCGCCAGCAGTCAGTGCCGACTGAGAGGAGCGAGGAGCGGTGAACGCCTATGCGCCCATCCTCGTACTGGGAGCCCTCGGGGCAGGCTTTGCGATCTTCTCCGTGATCATGGCCTCGCTGATCGGCCCGAAGCGCTACAACCGGGCCAAGCTCGAGGCTTACGAGTGCGGGATCGAGCCCACCCCCACGCCGGCCGGCGGAGGGCGTTTCCCCATCAAGTACTACCTGACGGCGATGCTCTTCATCGTCTTCGACATCGAGATCGTCTTCCTCTACCCCTGGGCCGTCACCTTCGACGCCCTGGGTGTTTTCGGGCTCGTGGAGATGCTGCTCTTCGTGCTCACCGTCTTCGTCGCCTACGCGTACGTCTGGCGCCGCGGCGGCCTGGAATGGGACTGAGGGGCCTTTAAGACCATGGGACTCGAAGAAAAACTGCCGAGCGGTTTCCTGCTGACCACCGTCGAGCAGGCCGCGGGCTGGGTACGCAAGGCGTCCGTCTTCCCCGCCACCTTCGGCCTCGCCTGTTGTGCCATCGAGATGATGACCACGGGCGCGGGACGCTACGACCTGGCGCGCTTCGGAATGGAGGTGTTCCGGGGGTCGCCGCGCCAGGCGGACCTGATGATCGTGGCCGGCCGGGTCAGCCAGAAGATGGCGCCGGTGCTGCGGCAGGTCTACGACCAGATGCCCAATCCCAAGTGGGTGATCTCCATGGGGGTCTGCGCGTCGTCGGGCGGCATGTTCAACAACTACGCGATCGTCCAGGGCGTCGACCACATCGTCCCCGTCGACATCTACCTGCCGGGCTGCCCGCCGCGGCCCGAGATGCTGATGGACGCGATCCTCAAGCTCCACCAGAAGATCCAGTCGTCCAAGCTCGGCGTGAACGCCGAGGAAGCGGCCCGCGAGGCGGAGGAAGCGGCACTCAAGGCGCTCCCCACCATCGAGATGAAGGGGCTGCTGCGATGAGCGACGCGAACGGCAAGAACGGCGCGGACGGGTCGAACGGGGTGAACCCCGAGAAGGACCTCGCCGCCTCCAACCTCCCCGGCCAGCGTGGCGACGGCGGTGAGGAGATCCGCGTTCAGCGCGGGATGTTCGGCGCGAACAACGGCGGCGACACCTCCGGCTACGGCGGCCTGGTCCGCTCCGTCCGGCTGCCCGGCCCGGCGAACCGCCCCTACGGCGGCTGGTTCGACGAGGTCGCCGACGAGCTGGAGGGCGCCCTGGAGGAACAGGGCCTGGTCCCCGAGAACGTGATCGACAAGACGGTCGTCGACCGCGACGAGATCACCTTCCACATCGAGCGCGAGCACCTGCCGCGCGTCGCCCGGACCCTGCGCGACGACCCGGCCCTGCGCTTCGAGCTGTGCACCGGTGTCTCCGGCGTCCACTACCCCGGCGACAAGGGCCGCGAGCTGCACGCCGTCTACCACCTGCGCTCGATCACCCACAACCGGCTGATCCGCCTGGAGGTCTCGGCCCCCGACGCCGACCCGCACATCCCGACGCTCGTCCCCGTCTATCCCACCAACGACTGGCACGAGCGCGAGACGTACGACTTCTTCGGCATCGTCTTCGACGGCCACCCCGCGCTGACGCGGATCATGATGCCGGACGACTGGCAGGGCTTCCCGCAGCGCAAGGACTATCCCCTCGGCGGCATCCCCGTCGAGTACAAGGGCGCCCAGATCCCGGCTCCGGACCAGCGGAGGTCGTACTCATGAGCACGTCGCACGCAACTCCGCGCGAGACCACCGAGGGCACCGTCTACACGGTCACCGGCGGCGACTGGGACGAGGTCGCCCAGACCGCGGCCCGGTCCGACGACGAACGCATCATCGTCAACATGGGTCCCCAGCACCCGTCCACCCACGGTGTGCTCCGGCTCATCCTGGAGATCGACGGCGAGACCGTCACCGAGGCCCGCTGCGGCATCGGCTACCTCCACACCGGCATCGAGAAGAATCTCGAATACCGCACGTGGACCCAGGGCACCACGTTCGTGACGCGCATGGACTACCTGACGCCGTTCTTCAACGAGACGGCGTACTGCCTCGCGGTCGAGAAGCTCCTCGGCATCGAGGACCAGATCCCCGACCGCGCCACGATCATCCGCGTGCTCCTGATGGAACTGAACCGGCTCTCCTCCCACCTGGTGTGCATCGCCACCGGCGGCATGGAGCTGGGCGCCACCACGATCATGATCTACGGCTTCCGTGATCGTGAACTCATTCTCGACATCTACGAGCTGATCACCGGCCTGCGCATGAACCACGCGTACATCCGGCCGGGCGGACTCGCCCAGGACCTGCCGCCCGGCGCGGTGGACCAGATCCGCGAGTTCGTGAAGAAGATGGAGAAGAACCTTCCCGAGTACGACAAGCTCGCCACCGGGAACCCCATCTTCAAGGCCCGTATGCAGGACGTCGGCTATCTGGACCTGTCCGGCTGCATGGCCCTCGGCGCCACCGGCCCGATCCTGCGCTCCGCCGGCCTCCCGCACGACCTGCGCAAGGCCCAGCCGTACTGCGGGTACGAGACGTACGACTTCGACGTCCCGACCGCCGACTCCTGCGACTCCTACGGCCGCTTCCTGATCCGGCTCGAAGAGATGCGCCAGTCCCTCAGGATCGTCGAGCAGTGCCTGGACCGGCTGCAGCCCGGCCCGGTCATGGTCGGCGACAAGAAGATCGCCTGGCCCGCCCAGCTCGCCCTCGGACCGGACGGACTCGGCAACTCCCTGGACCACATCAAGAAGATCATGGGCACCTCCATGGAGGCCCTCATCCACCACTTCAAGCTGGTGACCGAGGGCTTCCGCGTCCCGCCGGGACAGGCGTACGCGGCCGTCGAGTCGCCCAAGGGCGAACTCGGGGTGCACGTCGTCTCCGACGGCGGCACCCGCCCCTTCCGGGTCCACTACCGGGACCCGTCCTTCACCAACCTGCAGGCCATGGCGGCGATGTGCGAGGGCGGCCAGGTCGCCGACGTCATCGTCGCCGTCGCGTCCATCGACCCCGTGATGGGAGGCGTCGACCGGTGACCACCACCCCCGAGGGCGTCAGCCTGGGCATGCCCCAACTGCCCGCGCCCGACTTCCCGGACGACGTTCGAGCACGGCTGGAGCGGGACGCCGCCGAGATCGTCGCCCGCTACCCGGACTCCCGGTCCGCCCTCCTGCCGCTGCTGCACCTCATGCAGTCGGAGGAGGGGCATGTCACCCGCACCGGTGTGCGGTTCTGCGCGGACGTGCTCGGCCTGACCACGGCCGAGGTCACCGCCGTCGCCACCTTCTACTCCATGTACCGGCGCAAGCCGTCCGGCGACTACCAGGTGGGCGTCTGCACCAACACCCTGTGCGCGGTGATGGGCGGCGACGCGATCTTCGAGGCGCTCCAGGACCACCTGGGCGTCGGCAACGGCGAGACCACCGACGACGGCAAGGTCACCCTGGAGCACATCGAGTGCAACGCGGCCTGCGACTTCGCGCCGGTCGTGATGGTCAACTGGGAGTTCTTCGACAACCAGACCGTCGACAGCGCCAAGCGCCTCGTCGACGACCTGCGCGACGGGGCCGAGGTCGAGCCCACGCGCGGGGCGCCGCTGTGCACGTTCAAGGAGACCGCGCGGATCCTCGCCGGCTTCCCCGACGAGCGGCCCGGGGCCGTCGAGGCGAGCGGCGGCGCGGGCCCCGCCTCGCTGGTCGGCCTCCGCCTGGCCAGGGGCGAGACCGGACCCGCGCGCGTGGTCCACCCACGGGACGGCGGTCCGCACGACGAGCCGCGCGACAAGGTGCACGAGCCGTCACCCACCGAGCACCTCAGTTCGCACGACGCGCCGCAGGACACGTCGGCCTCGGACCCCGCCCACCCGGCCGGGCCGGCAGCCGAGGAGGGGGAGTGATGACGTTGGCACCCGAGATCAAAGGCACCAGCCCGGACAAGCTGCTCGCACCCGTGCTGTCGGCCTTCTGGGACGAGGACAGGGCGTGGACGCTCGACGTCTACCGGAGGCACGACGGATACGAAGGTCTGCGCAAGGCGCTGGCCATGTCCCCGGACGACGTCATCGCGTACGTCAAGGAGTCCGGGCTGCGCGGCCGGGGCGGCGCCGGATTCCCGACCGGGATGAAGTGGCAGTTCATTCCCCAGGGAGATGGAAAGCCGCACTATCTCGTCGTCAACGCCGACGAGTCGGAGCCCGGAACGTGCAAGGACATCCCGCTCCTCTTCGCGAACCCGCACAGCCTCGTCGAAGGCATGATCATCGCGTGCTACGCCATCCGGTCCTCGCACGCCTTCATCTATCTGCGGGGTGAGGTCGTCCCCGTCCTGCGGCGGCTGCACGAGGCCGTCCGTGAGGCCTACGAGGCCGGCTTCCTCGGCGAGAACATCCTGGGCAGCGGACTCGACCTCGACATCACCGTGCACGCGGGCGCCGGCGCGTACATCTGCGGTGAGGAGACCGCGCTGCTCGACTCGCTCGAAGGCCGCCGTGGCCAGCCGCGGCTGCGCCCTCCCTTCCCCGCCGTCGAGGGCCTCTACGCGTGCCCCACTGTCGTGAACAACGTCGAGTCCATCGCGTCGGTTCCCGCCATCATGCACAAGGGCAAGGAATGGTTCCGGTCGATGGGCAGCGAGAAGTCCCCCGGCTTCACGCTCTACTCGCTCAGCGGCCACGTCGCGAGCCCCGGCCAGTACGAGGCACCGCTCGGCATCACGCTGCGCCAGCTCCTGGAGATGAGCGGCGGAATGCGCCCCGGACACCGCCTCAAGTTCTGGACACCGGGCGGCTCCTCCACCCCCATGTTCACCGACGAGCACCTCGACGTCCCGCTCGACTACGAGGGCGTGGGCGCCGCGGGTTCCATGCTCGGCACCAAGGCACTGCAGTGCTTCGACGAGACCACCTGCGTCGTGCGGGCCGTCACCCGCTGGACCGAGTTCTACGCCCACGAGTCCTGCGGCAAGTGCACCCCCTGCCGCGAAGGCACCTACTGGCTCGTGCAGCTGCTGCGTGACATCGAGGCCGGCAAGGGCGTCATGAGCGACCTCGACAAGCTGAACGACATCGCCGACAACATCAACGGCAAGTCCTTCTGCGCCCTCGGCGACGGCGCCGCCTCGCCGATCTTCTCCTCCCTCAAGTACTTCCGCGCGGAGTACGAGGACCACATCACGGGCCGTGGCTGCCCGTTCGACCCGGCCAGGTCGACGGTCTGGGCCGACAAGGACAAGCACGCGGAGGTGAACGCATGACCGTGACCACGAGCGCTCCCTCCGGGGGCGGCGAGGCGGCGGTCCCGCCGGAAGACCTGGTCTCGCTGACCATCGACGGCATCGACATCAGCGTGCCCAAGGGCACCCTGGTCATCCGGGCCGCCGAACAACTCGGCGTCGAGATCCCCCGCTTCTGCGACCACCCCCTCCTCGACCCGGTCGGCGCCTGCCGCCAGTGCATCGTCGAGGTCGAGGGCCAGCGCAAGCCCATGGCGTCCTGCACGATCACCTGTACGGACGGGATGGTCGTCAAGACCCACCTCACCTCCCCGGTCGCGGAGAAGGCCCAGAAGGGGGTGATGGAGCTCCTGCTCATCAACCACCCGCTGGACTGCCCGGTCTGCGACAAGGGCGGCGAGTGCCCCCTGCAGAACCAGGCCATGTCGCACGGCCACTCCGAGTCCCGCTTCGAGGGCAGGAAGCGCACCTACGAGAAGCCCGTACCCATCTCCACCCAGGTCCTGCTCGACCGTGAGCGGTGCGTGCTGTGCGCCCGCTGCACCCGCTTCTCCAACCAGGTAGCCGGCGACCCGATGATCGAACTGGTCGAGCGGGGCGCGCTCCAGCAGGTCGGCACCGGAGAGGGCGACCCCTTCGAGTCGTACTTCTCCGGCAACACCATCCAGATCTGCCCCGTCGGCGCGCTGACCTCGGCGGCGTACCGATTCCGCTCCCGCCCCTTCGACCTCGTCTCCTCGCCGTCGGTCTGCGAGCACTGCTCCGGCGGCTGCGCGACCCGCACCGACCACCGGCGCGGCAAGGTCATGCGGCGCCTCGCCGCCAACGACCCCGAGGTCAACGAGGAGTGGATCTGCGACAAGGGACGGTTCGCGTTCCGCTACGCGCAGCGCCCGGACCGGCTCACCACCCCCCTCGTCCGCAACGCCGAGGGCGTCCTGGAACCGGCGTCCTGGCCGGAGGCCCTGGAGGCCGCCGCCCGCGGACTCCTCGCCGCGCGCGGCCGGGCCGGTGTGCTGACCGGTGGCCGGCTCACCGTCGAGGACGCCTACGCGTACAGCAAGTTCGCGCGCGTGGCCCTCGACACCAACGACATCGACTTCCGCGCGCGCGTGCACAGCGGCGAGGAGGCCGACTTCCTGGCCGCCCGCGTCGCAGGCCGCGGCCGTGACCTCGACGGTACGGGCGTCACGTACGCCGCCCTGGAGAAGGCGCCCGCCGTCCTGCTGGTCGGTTTCGAGGCCGAGGAGGAGGCGCCCGGCGTCTTCCTCCGGCTGCGCAAGGCGTGGCGCAAGCACAAGCAGCGGGTGTTCTCGCTGGCCACACACTCCACGCCGGGCCTGGCGAAGGCCGGCGGCACGCTGCTGCCGGCCGCGCCCGGCACCGAGACCGAATGGCTGGACGCCCTCGCGAGCGGCTTCGGGCTGGACGAGGACGGCACCCGGGCCGCCGAGGGGCTGCGCACCGAGGGCGCGGTGATCGTCGTCGGGGAGCGGTTCGCGGCCGTGGCCGGCGGTCTCACCGCCGCCGTACGGGCCGCGTCCCTCACCGGCGCGAAGCTGGTGTGGATCCCGCGCCGGGCCGGGGAGCGGGCCGCCGTCGAGGCGGGCGCGCTGCCGTCGGCGCTGCCGGGCGGACGTCCGGCGACCGACCCGCGCGCGCGCGCCGAGGTCGCCGCCGCCTGGGGCGTCGCCGAACTCCCGACGCGCTACGGCCGGGACACCGGGCAGATCGTCGAGGCCGCCGCCACCGGAGAGCTCGGGGCCCTGGTGGTGGCGGGTGTCGAGGTCGCCGATCTGCCCGACCCGGCACGCGCGCGTGAGGCGCTCACCGCGGTGGGCTTCCTGGTGTCGCTGGAACTGCGGCCCAGCGAGGTCACCGACCGGGCGGACGTCGTTCTTCCGGTCGCCGCCGTCGCCGAGAAGGCGGGCACCTTCCTCAACTGGGAGGGCCGTGCCCGGATGTTCGAGGCCGCGCTGAAGCCCGACCAGATGACCCGCCGGGTGGCACCCACCGACGGACGGGTCCTGCAGATGCTGGCCGACGCCATGGACGTCCACCTGGGACTGCCGGATCTGACCACCACGCGCGCGGAGCTGGACCGCCTCGGCGGCTGGGACGGCGCGCGGGCCAACGAGCCGGTGGAGGTCGCGGCCGGACTGCCGCGCCCGGCCGCCGGGGAGGCCGTCCTCGCCGGACACCGGCTGCTGCTCGACCAGGGCCGCCTCCAGGACGGCGACGAAGCCCTCGCCGGCACACGGCACGCCGCCCACGCGCGCGTGTCCGCCGCCACGGCCGCCGAGGCGGGCGTCAAGAACGGCGACGTCCTCGCGGTCACCGGCCCCGCCGGGGTCGTCGAACTGCCGCTGCAGATCACCGAGATGCCCGACCGCGTCGTCTGGCTGCCGCTGAACTCCACCGGCTCGGGCGTCGCCTCCGACACCGGGGCGCTGCCCGGCGCACTCGTCCGTATCGGCCCCGCGACGCTCGCCGCCGAGGCCCCCGAGGAGGTGGAGGCATGAGCGCGTACTACCTCGCCGCGGAAGACCTCTCGATGTTCGGCCGCGACCCCTGGTGGCTGGTCGTCGTCAAGGCGGTGTTCTGCTTCGCCTTCCTGATGGTGACCGTGCTGTTCTCCATCGTGTGGGAGCGCAAGGTCGTCGCCTGGATGCAGCTGCGCATCGGCCCCAACCGGCACGGCCCCTGGGGCATGCTCCAGTCCCTCGCCGACGGCATCAAGCTGATGCTGAAGGAAGACGTCATCGTCAAGCGCGCGGACAAGGTCGTCTACGTCCTCGCACCGATCGTCGCGGCCATCCCGGCCTTCATGGCGATCGCGGTGATCCCCTTCGGCCCGGCCGGCAACGAGGTCTCGATCTTCGGCCAGCGCACCACGATGCAGCTCACCGACCTGCCGATCGCGATGCTCTACGTCCTCGCGGTCGCCTCGGTCGGCATCTACGGCATCGTGCTGGCGGGCTGGAGCTCCGGCTCCACCTACCCGCTGCTCGGCGGCCTGCGGTCCGCCGCCCAGATGATCTCGTACGAGATCGCCATGGGCGCCGCGTTCGCCTCCGTCTTCCTCTACTCGGGGTCGATGTCGACCTCCGCGATCGTGGAGGCGCAGCAGGACCGCTGGTACATCGTGCTGCTGCCGGTCTCGTTCCTGATCTACATCGTGACCATGGTCGGTGAGACCAACCGGGCCCCGTTCGACATGCCGGAGTCCGAGGGCGACCTGGTCGGCGGCTTCAACACCGAGTACTCGTCGATCAAGTTCGCGATGTTCATGCTCGCCGAGTACGTCAACATGGTCACCGTCTCCGCCGTGTCGGTGACGCTCTTCCTCGGCGGCTGGCGGGCCCCCTGGCCCGTCAGCACCTTCTGGGAGGGCGCCAACCACGGCTGGTGGCCGATGCTCTGGTTCGTGGTGAAGGTGCAGCTGCTGCTGTTCTTCTTCATCTGGCTGCGCGGCACCCTCCCGCGCGTCCGCTACGACCAGCTGATGAAGCTCGGCTGGAAGGTCCTGCTGCCGGTCTCCGTGGTCTGGCTGATGCTCGTCGCGACCGTACGGACCCTGCGCAACGAGAACTACGACTTCGCCGAGATCGCCCTGTACGTCGCAGGCGCCGTCATCGTGCTGTTCCTGCTCTCCGTCGTCGCCGACATGTTCCGCGACCGGCGCGAGGCCCAGGACCAGCCCGCCGAACCGGTCGGCTTCGACCCGATGGCCGGCGGGTTCCCCGTACCGCCCCTGCCCGGACAGACCCTCCCGCCGGTGCCGCGCAGGCGTCCGCGACGGGAGCGGGAGCTCGTTGTCAGTGGCGGGTCCGATACTGACAGTGACGGATCTTCGAATGGGAAGGAGGCGTCCGATGGCTGAGGAGCCGAAGGAGACCAAGCCCGGTTTCCAGAACCCCGTCGCCGGCTTCGGCGTGACCTTCAAGGCCATGTTCAAGAAGCGGCTGACCGAGCAGTATCCCGAGCAGCAGAAGACCACGGCCCCACGGTTCCACGGCCGGCACCAGCTCAACCGCCATCCGGACGGCCTGGAGAAGTGCGTCGGCTGCGAGCTGTGCGCCTGGGCGTGTCCCGCCGACGCCATCTACGTGGAGGGCGCCGACAACACGGACGAGGAGCGCTACTCCCCGGGCGAGCGGTACGGCGCCGTCTACCAGATCAACTACGCCCGCTGCATCCTGTGCGGCCTGTGCATCGAGGCGTGCCCCACGCGCGCGCTCACGATGACCAACGAGTTCGAGCTGGCGGACAGCAGCCGCGCCAACCTCATCTACACCAAGGAGCAGCTGCTCGCCGGGCTGGAGGAGGGCATGGTCGACTCGCCCCACTCGATCTTCCCGGGCACCGACGAGCAGGACTACTACCGAGGGCTGGTCACCGAGGCCGCGCCCGGCACGGTGCGCCAGGTCGCCGTTTCCAAGGGCGAGAAGCCAGAGGACGAGGAGGTGGACGCATGAGCGCGCAACTCGCCGCCTACACCACCTCCACCGGTGAGGCCTTCCAGTTCTGGGTGCTCGGCACGATCGCCGTGATCGGCGCCCTGTGCACCGTCTTCATGAAGAGGGCCGTGCACAGCGCGCTCTGTCTCGCCGGCACCATGATCATCCTGGCGGTGTTCTACCTCGCCAACGGTGCCTACTTCCTGGGCATCGTGCAGATCGTCGTCTACACCGGCGCGATCATGATGCTGTTCCTGTTCGTGGTGATGCTCGTAGGCGTCACCGCGGCGGACTCCCTGAAGGAGACCATCAAGGGCCAGCGCTGGCTGGCCCTCCTGTGCGGCGCCGGCTTCGGCATCCTGCTGACCGCGGGCATCGGCAACGCCTCGCTGACGGAGTTCAACGGCCTGGGTACGGCGAACGCGGGCGGCAACGTGGAGGGCCTCGCGGCCCTGATCTTCACCGACTACGTGTTCGCCTTCGAACTCACCGGCGCCCTCCTCATCACGGCCGCCGTGGGCGCCATGGTCCTCACCCACCGTGAGCGCACCGAGCGCGCCAAGACCCAGCGCGAACTGGCCGAGGAGCGCGTCCGCGAGGGCAAGCACCTCCCGCCGCTGCCGGCCCCGGGCGTCTACGCCCGGCACAACGCGGTCGACATCCCGGGCCTGCTGCCCGACGGCACCCCGTCCGAGCTGACCGTCAGCAAGACCCTCCGGGACCGGGGCCAGGTCCGTGACGTGTCGACCGAGGCGCTCAACGACCTCAAGGCCCTGGAACAGCGCGCCGAGGACCGCCTGGAGCGCACCCCCGGCGGAACCGGCGGCAAGAGCGGGGAGGCATCGAAGTGAATCCCGTCAACTACCTGTATCTCGCCGCCCTGCTCTTCACGATCGGCGCCACCGGCGTCCTGATCAGGCGGAACGCGATCGTGGTGTTCATGTGCGTGGAGCTGATGCTCAACGCCTGCAACCTCACCCTGGTCGCCTTCTCCCGGATGCACGGCAATCTCGACGGCCAGATCATCGCCTTCTTCACGATGGTCGTCGCCGCCGCGGAGGTCGTGGTCGGACTCGCGATCATCGTGTCGCTGTTCCGGTCCCGCCACTCGGCCTCGGTCGACGACGCCAGCCTGATGAAGCTGTAAGGGGTCGGAAGAATCGTGGAGAACCTGATTGCGCTGCTGATCGCGGCGCCCCTGCTCGGAGCCGCGGTCCTGCTGTGCGGCGGCCGGCGGCTCGACGCCGTCGGCCACTGGATCGGCACGGCGCTGGCCGCCGCCTCCTTCGTCATCGGCGTCGTCCTCTTCGCCGACATGCTCGGCAAGGACGCCGAACACCGCGAGATGGGCCAGTACCTGTTCAGCTGGATCCCCGTCGAGGGCTTCCAGGCGGACGTCGCCTTCCAGCTCGACCAGCTGTCGATGACGTTCGTCCTGCTGATCACCGGAGTCGGCTCGCTCATCCACGTGTACTCCATCGGGTACATGGAGCACGACGAGCGCCGCCGCCGCTTCTTCGGCTATCTGAACCTGTTCCTCGCGGCGATGCTGCTGCTCGTCCTCGCCGACAACTACCTGCTGCTCTACGTCGGCTGGGAGGGCGTCGGCCTCGCCTCGTACCTGCTGATCGGCTTCTGGCAGCACAAGCCCAGCGCCGCCACCGCCGCGAAGAAGGCGTTCCTGGTCAACCGCGTCGGTGACGTGGGCCTGTCCATCGCCATCATGCTGATGTTCACCACCTTCGGGACCTTCGCCTTCGGGCCGGTCCTGGAGGCCACCGGTGAGACGAGCGAGGGCAAGCTCACCGCCATCGCGCTGATGCTGCTGCTGGCCGCCTGCGGCAAGTCCGCCCAGGTGCCGCTGCAGTCCTGGCTCGGGGACGCGATGGAGGGCCCGACCCCGGTCTCCGCCCTCATCCACGCCGCGACCATGGTGACCGCGGGCGTCTACCTGATCGTCCGCTCCGCCGCCGTCTTCGACGGCGCCCCGGACGCCCAGCTCGTCACCACCGTCGTCGGCGCGGTCACGCTCCTCTTCGGTGCGATCGTCGGTTGCGCGAAGGACGACATCAAGAAGGCCCTCGCCGGCTCGACGATGTCGCAGATCGGGTACATGGTGCTCGCCGCGGGCCTCGGCCCCGTCGGCTACGTCTTCGCGATCATGCACCTGGTGACGCACGGCTTCTTCAAGGCCGGCCTCTTCCTCGGCGCCGGCTCGGTCATGCACGGCATGAACGACGAGGTCGACATGCGCAAGTACGGCGGCCTGCGGACGTACATGCCGGTCACCTTCGTCACCTTCGGCCTCGGCTACCTCGCCATCATCGGCTTCCCCGGCCTGTCCGGCTTCTTCTCCAAGGACAAGATCATCGAGGCGGCGTTCGCCAAGGGCGGCACCGAGGGCTGGATCCTCGGCGGCGTGGCCCTGCTCGGCGCTGCCATCACCGCGTTCTACATGACGCGCGTGATGCTGATGACCTTCTTCGGCGAGAAGCGCTGGCAGCCCGACGAGCACGGCCACGAGCCGCACCCGCACGAGTCGCCCAGGGTCATGACGATCCCCATGATCGTCCTGGCCGTCGGATCGGTCTTCGGCGGCGCGTACTTCAGCATCGGCGACCGGTTCGTGAACTGGCTGGAGCCCGTCACCGGCCACAAGCACGGAAACCCGCCGATCGGCGCCGCCGCGGTCACCACGGCCACGGTCGCCGTGATGATCATCGGCGTCGGCCTCGCCTGGCTCCAGTACGGGCGCAGGCCCGTCCCCGTCGTCGCCCCGCGCGGATCGCTGCTCACCCGGGCCGCCCGGCGCGACCTCTACCAGGACGACTTCAACCACGTCGTCCTCGTCCGCGGCGGAGAGCACCTCACGCGCTCCCTCGTCTACGTCGACCACACCCTGGTCGACGGTGTCGTCAACGGCACGGCGGCCTCGATGGGCGGCCTCTCCGGGCGGCTGCGCCGGATCCAGAACGGCTATGCCCGGTCGTACGCGGTCTCGATGTTCGGCGGTGCTGCGATCCTCATCGCCGCGACCCTGCTGATGAGGGCGGTCTGATACCGATGTCCTTTCCTCTGCTGACAGCGACGGCGGCGCTCCCGGCCCTCGGGGCGATCGCCACGGCCGCCGTACCGGCCCAGCGGCGCAACGCCGCGAAACTGCTGGCGCTGACCGTCTCGCTGGCCACGCTCGTGCTCGCCGCGATCGTCCTGTTCCGCTTCGACCCGGACGGCGACCGCTACCAGCTCACCGAGTCCCACGCCTGGATCGCGGACTTCGGGGTGCGCTACGAACTGGGCGTGGACGGCATCGCGGTGGCGCTGATCGCGCTCACCGCCCTGCTGATCCCGTTCATCATCCTCGCGGGCTGGCACGACGCCGACCCGCTGGAGACCGGCAGCAAGCGGTGGCGGCCCACCCAGGGATTCTTCGCCCTGATCCTGGCCGTCGAGGCGATGGTGATCATCTCCTTCGAGGCCACCGACGTCTTCCTCTTCTACATCTTCTTCGAAGCCATGCTCATCCCGATGTACTTCCTCATCGGCGGCTTCGGGGACCGTGCCCACGAGCACGGCGAGGAGGCGGCGTCCACGCAGCGCTCGTACGCCGCCGTGAAGTTCCTCCTCTACAACCTGGTCGGCGGCCTGATCATGCTGGCCGCGGTGATCGGCCTGTACGTGGTCGCCGGGAACTTCTCGCTCCCGGAGATCGCCGAGGCCCGCGCCAACGGCACGCTGGAGATGGCCACCAACACCGAGCGGTGGCTGTTCCTCGGCTTCTTCTTCGCCTTCGCGGTGAAGGCCCCGCTGTGGCCGCTGCACACCTGGCTGCCCAACGCCATGCAGGAGTCCACCGCCCCGGTCGCCGTCCTCATCACGGCGGTCGTCGACAAGGTCGGCACCTTCGCGATGCTCCGCTTCTGCCTCGGGCTGTTCCCCGAGGCCAGCGAGTGGGCGACGCCCGCGATCCTCGTCCTCGCGCTGATCAGCATCATCTACGGGGCGCTGCTCGCGGTCGGCCAGCGGGACATCAAGCGGCTGGTGGCGTACGCGTCGATCTCGCACTTCGGGTTCATCATCCTGGGCATCTTCGCGATGACCAGCCAGGGCCAGTCGGGCGCGACGCTCTACATGGTCAACCACGGCATCTCGACCGCCGCGCTCATGCTGGTGGCGGGCTTCCTGATCTCCCGGCGCGGGTCCCGGCTCATCGCCGACTACGGCGGCGTGCAGAAGGTCGCCCCGGTGCTCGCCGGCACCTTCCTGATCGGCGGCCTCGCGACCCTGTCGCTGCCCGGACTCGCCCCGTTCGTCAGCGAGTTCCTGGTCCTGGTCGGCACCTTCGCGCGCTACCCGGTGATCGGGATCATCGCCACCGTCGGCATCGTCCTGGCCGCGCTCTACGTCCTCGTCCTCTACCAGCGGACGATGACCGGCCCGGTGAAGGCCGAGGTCGAGGGGATGCCCGACCTGAGAGTGCGGGAGCTCGTGGTGGTCACCCCGCTGATCGTCCTGCTGCTCTTCCTCGGCGTCTACCCGAAGCCGCTCACCGACATCGTCAACCCGGCGGTGGAGCACACCATGTCCGACGTCCAGAAGAAGGACCCCCAGCCCGAGGTGGAGGCGGCCAAGTGAGCGCATCAGCCGTCCACGGCCTGTGGACAACCGCGGCCGACCCGATCACGAAGATCGACGCGCCGAAGATCGAATACGGGCAGCTGTCGCCCACCCTGATCGTCATCGCAGCGGCGATCCTCGGGGTGCTGATCGAGGCCTTCGTCCCCCGCAAGTTCCGCTACCACGCGCAGGTGTTCCTGTCCGTCGTCGCCCTCGCCGCGTCCTTCGCCGCGGTCGTCGCCCTCGCGGCCCGCGGCTACGGCACCACCAAGGCCGGTATCGCCGCCATGGGCGCCATCGCCGTGGACGGACCGGCCCTGTTCCTCCAGGGCACGATCCTGCTGGCCGGCATCCTCGGCGTCTTCACCTTCGCCGAACGGCGCCTCGACCCCGAGACGCACGGCAACAAGGTCGACTCCTTCGCCGCGCAGGCCGCCTCCGTACCCGGCAGCGACAGCGAGAAGGCGGCCGTCAAGGCCGGGTTCACCACCACCGAGGTGTTCCCGCTGCTGCTGTTCGCGATCGGCGGCATGCTGATCTTCCCGGCGGCCAACGACCTGCTGACCCTGTTCATCGCCCTGGAGGTCTTCTCCCTCCCGCTGTACCTGCTGTGCGCCGTGGCCCGCCGCAAGCGGCTCATGTCGCAGGAGGCCGCGGTCAAGTACTTCCTGCTCGGCGCCTTCGCCTCCGCCTTCACCCTCTTCGGCATCGCCCTGCTGTACGGCTACGCGGGCTCGGTGAAGTACGCCACGATCGCCCAGGTCGTCGACGGCACCATCGGCGACATCAACCCCGCCCTCGCCGACACCATGGGCAACGACGCGCTCCTGCTCATCGGCGCCGCCATGATCGTCATGGGCCTGCTGTTCAAGGTCGGCGCGGTGCCGTTCCACATGTGGACGCCCGACGTGTACCAGGGCGCGCCCACACCGGTCACCGGCTTCATGGCCGCGGCGACCAAGGTGGCCGCCTTCGGCGCGCTGCTCCGGCTCCTGTACGTCGTCCTGCCGGGCCTGCGCTGGGACTGGCGGCCGGTCATGTGGGCCGTCGCCGTCGTCACCATGCTGGGCGGCGCGATCGTCGCCATCACCCAGACCGACATCAAGCGACTGCTCGCCTACTCCTCGATCGCCCACGCCGGGTTCATCCTCGCCGGTGTCATCGCGGCCTCGCCCGACGGCGTCTCGTCCGTGCTGTTCTACCTCGGCGCCTACTCGTTCGTGACGATCGGCGCGTTCGCCGTGGTGACCCTGGTGCGGGACGCGGGCGGCGAGGCGACCCACCTGTCCAAGTGGGCCGGGCTCGGCCGCAGATCTCCCCTGGTGGCGGCCGTGTTCGCGGTCTTCCTGCTCGCCTTCGCGGGCATCCCGCTGACCTCCGGGTTCGCGGGCAAGTTCGCCGTGTTCAAGGCGGCGGCGGAGGGCGGCGCGGGCGCGATCGTCGTGGTCGGTGTGATCTCCTCGGCCATCGCCGCGTTCTTCTACATCCGCGTCATCGTGCTCATGTTCTTCAGCGAGCCGCGCCCCGAGGGGCCGACCGTCGCCGTGCCGTCGCCGCTGACCATGACCGCGATCGCGGTCGGTGTCGCCGTCACGCTGGTGCTCGGCATCGCCCCGCAGTACTTCCTGGACCTCGCGGGACAGGCGGGGGTGTTCGTGCGGTAGCGCTCCGCTCGGGCTGTTCGGACGTGGCGGGACCCGGCTCCTTCGGGGGCCGGGTCCCGCCGTCCGTACCGGGCCGGAACGCCCCGCACGGGTGGAGCCTGTGGATAACTCTGAGGCTGTCGGTGCGGGCGCCTATGGTGGCAGGGGCTGGAGGAAGCACGGACGGCCCGGGCGCGAAGGCGCGGGACGCAGGGCGCAGAGGCGCAAGGACGCAAACGCGCAGAGACGCAAGGGCGCGGACGCAAGGCGCGGGGACGGGCGATGATCGGGACGGGCGGGACGAGTGTGATGGCGGACGAAGGCAGGACCACCGAGACGGACAGCGAGGCGCTGGCCGTACTCCACCGGGTCTTCGGGTACGACGCCTTCCGGGGCGAGCAGGCAGCGGTCATCGAGCATGTGATCGCGGGCGGCGACGCCGTCGTGCTCATGCCGACCGGCGGCGGCAAGTCCCTCTGCTACCAGATCCCGTCCCTGGTCAGACCCGGTACGGGCATCGTGGTCTCCCCGCTGATCGCACTGATGCAGGACCAGGTGGACGCACTGCGGGCGCTGGGCGTCCGTGCCGGGTTCATCAACTCCACACAGGACTTCGACGAGCGGCGCCTGGTGGAGGCCGAGTTCCTCGCGGGAGAGCTGGACCTGCTGTACCTCGCGCCGGAACGGCTGCGGCTCGACGTCACCCTCGACCTGCTGGGGCGCGGCAAGGTCGCGGTGTTCGCGATCGACGAGGCGCACTGCGTCTCCCAGTGGGGCCACGACTTCCGTCCCGACTACCTGTCCCTCTCCCTGCTGGGCGAGCGCTGGCCGGACGTGCCGCGTATCGCGCTCACCGCCACCGCCACCCGCGCGACGCACCGCGAGATCACCGAGCGGCTGGCCATGCCCGGGGCCCGCCACTTCGAGGCCAGCTTCGACCGGCCCAACATCCAGTACCGGATCGTGCCCAAGGCCGACCCGAAGAAGCAGCTCCTGTCCTTCCTGCGCCAGGAACACCCGGGTGACGCGGGCATCGTCTACTGCCTGTCCAGGAACTCGGTGGAGCGCACGGCGGAGTTCCTGAGCAAGAACGGCGTCGAGGCGGTGCCGTACCACGCCGGCCTCGACGCCGGCACCCGCGCCGCTCACCAGTCGCGGTTCCTGCGCGAGGAAGGGCTCGTGGTCGTCGCCACGATCGCCTTCGGCATGGGCATCGACAAGCCCGACGTCCGGTTCGTCGCCCACCTGGACCTGCCGAAGTCGGTGGAGGGCTACTACCAGGAGACCGGCCGCGCCGGCCGCGACGGACTGCCGTCCACGGCATGGATGGCGTACGGCCTCAACGACGTCATACAGCAGCGGAAGATGATCCAGAGCAGCGAGGGCGACGAGGCGTTCCGTCGCCGGGCCGCCGGCCACCTGGACGCGATGCTGGGGCTCTGCGAGACCGCCCAGTGCCGCCGGGGCCAGCTCCTGCAGTACTTCGGCCAGGAACCGCAGGCCGAAGGCTGCGGCAACTGCGACACCTGCCTCGTACCGCCGGAGACCTGGGACGGCACGGTCGCCGCGCAGAAGGTGCTCTCCACGGTGGTGCGGCTGCAGCGGGAGCGCGGGCAGAAGTTCGGCGCCGTGCAGATCGTCGACATCCTGCTGGGGCGGCGGACCGCGAAGGTCATCCAGTTCGACCACGACCAGCTCTCCGTCTTCGGCATCGGCGAGGAACTGTCCGAGGGCGAATGGCGGGGCGTCGTCCGGCAGCTGCTCGCGGAGGGGATCCTCGCGGTCGAGGGCGAGTACGGCACGCTCGTGCTCACCGAGGAGAGCGGGGCGGTGCTGCGGCGGGAGCGGGACGTGCCGCTGCGCAAGGAACCGAAGAAGCCGGTGACCACGCGGTCGGCGTCCTCCGGCTCGGGCACCTCCGGCTCGGGCCGGGGCGACCGCAAGCCGAAGGCGGCGGTGGAACTCCCCGACGAGCTGCTCCCCGTCTTCGAGGCCCTGCGCGCCTGGCGCGCCGACCAGGCCCGCGAACAGGGCGTCCCGGCGTACGTCATCTTCCACGACGCCACCCTCCGCGAGATCGCGGCCACGGCCCCCACGTCCGTCGCCGAACTCGGCACGATCAGCGGGATCGGTGAGAAGAAGCTGGCCACGTACGGGGAGGGGGTGCTGGGGGTGCTGGGTTCGCTGGCCGGGGCGGCCGGGGCGGCTCCCGCTTCCGAAGGGGAGAGTGCCCCGGCGCACGGGGCGGGCGCCGGGCATGGGGACACGGACACGGACGGTGGCCTGGACTGGCCCGACGACGAGCCGGAGCCCGAGCCGGACCCCTGGGCGTGACGCTCCGAGAAGGCTGTCGGCCGAGCCGCCGAGCCCTCAGTCAGGTCCGCCGCAGCGACCGGATGCGTTGCTGCGCCCTGTTCACGGCACGTTCGAGTTCGATGCGGGCGTGCTCCTGCCGCATGGCGCCTTCCAACTGGCTGAGGTGCTGCGCGTACGGCACCCGTGCCGTGACGCTCGGTTCGGGGAGGGCGGTGGCGAGGTAGGTGTCGAGGTGCTCGACGACGGCATGGAGTTCGGGGTGGAGGACGTCCAGTTGGTCGGCTGAGGCCCTGATGAGGTGGCGCAGCCGTTTCAGCGGGGCGAGTTCGGCGGCCTGGCAGGGCTTCTGGGCGAGCTCGCACAGCGCCTCGAAGGTCTCCTTGACGTAGCTGAGGGCGTCGTCGAGGTCCTTGGCGGTCTCGTCGTCGGCGCGGGTCTGCTTCATCCACGCGAAGACCAGCGCGTGGTGGCGGACTCCGAGGTGGCCGATGGTGAGCGTGAGTGCCCCGACCAGGGCTGCCACCAACAGGGAGCCCGCACTGGTTCCGATCGCCAGGGCGGTCGAGCTGAGGTTCATCGAGGTCCGATCCGTTCGGGCGCGGGCGCGTGTGACCCTCATGGGTCCCTGCGACGCCGCAGGAATCTGTCGTGGGTGGGGGCGGGAGCCGACGGACGCGCGGCGGAGTGCGGGTACGGCTAGGCGCTGGTGACGAGGGCGCGCAGTGCGGGGAGGTCGGTCACCACGAACTGCCGGTACTTGCTGGTGATCACGCGGTGGGTGTCGCGGAGGAGACGGAGGACGTTCTCCACCGTGGACATCCCCATCAACAGGGCGTCGGCGATGTCCCGTTGGGTCGGTCCGAGAATGGTGTGGTGGCCGGGCTCGACGCCGCTCCCGGTGCCGGCGACGGCGGCGAGGTGCAGCAAGAGGCCCCCGACGCGCTGCAGCGGTGTACGGGTGGCGGTGCCGTAGACCATCTCGTCGCTGCGATGACGGTGCTCCAGGCTGCGCAGCAGGGCGAGTTGAGCGTCGGGCTGCTGGTTCAGCAGGACGTTCATGCGTCGTACGGGGCAGGGCATGACCCAGGTCGTGGTGAGGCAGACGGTTTCGACCGAGGCTTCGGGTTCGATGAGCTTGGCCTCGCCCAGGAATTGGCCCACGCCGCGGAATCGGGCGATCCGGGTGCCGAGCGGACGGCGTTCCTGGAGGACGCAGCCGCCGAGGACGATGTACACATGCTGGTCGCCCGGTCCGAGGGCCAGCTTCTCGCCTCGTTCATGGACGCGTGCGTCCAGGCCCCAGGCCCGCACGAACAGCTGCCAGATGTCGGCGGGGAGGAGGTCCAGAAAGCTGCCGTCGGGCATCCTCTGGCGGCCGTTGAGGACATCGACGGTGCGGAATGTGTCGACCTTGGGAGGCAACGGTCAACCCTCCGTCCCGGACGTGGTGCCGGACGGTACGGAGGCGTACGAGGGCAACAGCGCGTGACGGTGACGGTCTGTCAGTCGGCGGACGCCGACGCCCATGGGCATGGGCCTGCGCGGTATGCCGACGCCATCGGAGACGGCGGTCTGCATCAGGGTCTGAGTCCTTCCCGAGGGGGGACGAAGGAGGTCCGGGTGCGCCTGCCGACGACAGGCACACCCGGGTTGGTGGGTCCAGCGCCCTCTCCATCGCATGATCACCGACTGGTTTAGGTCCGGTTGCGACACGAAGACGTCAGGCCGACAACGCTACCTCTCTGTGAGAGGAAATCGCCAGTCGCACATGCGCGGGAGTGCGGAATTCAGCGCGGCTCGCGGTATCCGTCCGAGGAGAAAGCGAAACCCTCACGGTGGGGGTTTGCTCTGGGTTCGCGCAACCGACTGCTGTCACGGTCAGTATTCTTTTCTTTACGCCAAGTTGACCGTGTGGCATCGGAAAGTCCGGTGCGAGGGCGCGGGTAATTGCGTTGTGCACCGGTGGGGTGAGGTGTGGAGAGGGGCGCGGCAAAAGCACGGAGGCCCCGGGGAACCACCCCCGAGGCCTCCAATGAAAGGGCCTGGACCCACCAAGGCTCAGACCTGCTGCCAGTAAACACCATGAGCTGCGAAAAGGTAACTGCGGCAAGGGATGTCCCGTCCGCTTCTCCCTACGGCGAGGGGTTCGAGGGCTTGATGTGGCGGCCCCGATGCCGGAGACGAGACGTGCCGTACCGGTGGCCGTTTCGTGTACGTTTCCGCGCTGCGCCCCTTTTGTGGGACCGTTTGACGGCGTTCATCTTTCGTGCGGGCGCGAGAAAAGTGAGCAGGGAGTGCCTCTGGGGCGCTGTTTGACCGGACAATCCATGGTGGGCGTGCGCGGCAGGGCAGGCCATCAAGCTTTCAACCAACGGGAAAGCGTGCGATAAAGTGCGCAAAACTGCGCCGCTTAATCATTCTTGCAGGTTCCGGCGGTGTGGTGATGCGGGGTGTTCCTCATGGCTCCGTGGTGAATATCCGGCATGCGGGTGGTTGTGTGCGCGTGTATTGGCCGTGCGAAAGTCCGGCGCGCACGTCCCGGGCGCCGCTCGGGGAATTGATTATCGACTAATCAATAAGGGGAGCTCTTGCGTGCTTCCCGGCCGTCGGCGGGTCCGTCATGTCTTACGCCCCGTCAACCATGTTGACGGGGCGCGTAGTTGGGCTCACCCCGGGCCGCCGCACGATGTGTGACGCGAAAGGAACTCTGGGTGAAGTCACAGCGCGCGGGACGCGTACGCCCTCACATCGGCATCGGAGTCCTTGGTGGCTGTGGTGAGGGCTGTGCGGGCCTCCTCGGCGGCGGTGTGGTGGGTGAGGGAGAGGACCGTGGCCTTGCGGACGTCGGCGTTGGGGTCGGTGAGGGTGGCGGTCAGGGCCGGCACGGCCACGGGGGAGGGCGCGGTGGACAGGGCCGTGGCGGCGCCGGCGCGGACCTGCCAGGTGGGGTCGGTGAGGGCGGTCACCGCGCGGGCGGCGAGCGGAGGGGGGCAGCCGACGGTGCCCAGGGCGGCGTAGGCGGCGGCGCGGACCAAGGGGTCGGGGTCGGAGGTCAGGGCCGTGAGGGCGGGGAGAACGGTCGGGGGCAGGGGGTGTGAGGTGTCCGCCGCGACCGTGGCCAGAGCCTTGGCGATCGTGACGCGGACCTCGCGGGAGGGGTCGGTGGTCGCGGCCCCGGCCAGTTCGGTGGCGGCGTCGACCGAGACGAGGGCGCGTACGGCCTCGATGCGGACGGCGATGTCGGAGTCCGTCAGGGAGGCCGCGTACAAGGCGGTGTCGCCGAGGCTCAGGGCGCGGAGCACGTCCAGAGCGGCGGCGCGGACGACCGGGTCGGGCTCGGCCAGCGCGGCGGCGAGGCCGTCACGGAGGGCGGGCTCGGGCGGGAGTGTCTCGACGAGTTCCCGGAGCGAGGCCGCGGCGGCGGCGCGGACCTCGGCGGCGGAGTCGCGGAGTGCCTCGGCGAGCGCGGAACCGGTGCCGGGCGGGAGTGTCTCGGTGAGGACGGCGACCGCTTCACGGCGGACGGCGGGCGCCGGGTCGGCCAGGTAGGGCTGCAGCGCGGTGAGTTCGGGCTGCTCCTCGGCGAGGGCGACCAGTTCGAGGAGGCGGGTGGAGGAGGTCTGGGGGGTGGGGTGGGAGGAGGGAGGGAAGGCGCCCTCCTCCGACCCGGCACTCGCCCCGCTCTCCGAGACGGCCCCTGCGGCACCCGCCGCCCCCGCGGCCCCCGTGGCACCGGCCGCCCCCGGAACCCCCGCAGCCACCGGGGCCACCTCTCGGGACCCCGCCGTCGCCACGTTCTCCGCGTGGATCTCGCCGAGGTGGCGGGAGGGGCCGCCGACCGGGGTGAACTCCTCGACGGGGACGAGATAGGGGGCGACGGGTCGGGCGGTGAACTCCATGGCGCCGGACGGGGACTTGCGCAGGTCGAGGTGGTGGAACCAGGAGGTGTCGTCGCGGTGGGGGTGGTCGAGGCGGTCGTGGTAGAGGCCCCAGCGGGACTCGGTACGGGCGAGGGAGGCGCGGGCGGCCATCTCGGCGCAGTCGCGGATGAAGGAGACCTCGGCGCAGCGCATGAGTTCGTGCGGGGTACGGGCGCCCATCTCGGCGATGTCGCCGCGCATCCGCTCGAACGCGTCGAGGGCGAGGGAGAGCCGGGAGCCGGACTTCGGGGGCGCCACGTAGTCGTTGACGAAGCGGCGGAGCTTGTACTCGACCTGGGGCTGCGGGGGACCGTCCGGGTTGCGCAGCGGACGGTAGATCAGGTCGTGCGCCTCGCGGAGCTGGTCGGGGGGCAGCTCGCCCTCGTACGGGGTGTACCGGGAGGCGTCCGCGCCCGCGAGGTCGCCGAAGACGAAGGCGCCGATCATGTAGTTGTGCGGGACGCAGGCGAGGTCGCCGGCCGCGTACAGGCGGGGGACGGTCGTGCGGGCCTGGTCGTCGACGCGTACGCCCGAGGCGGAGTGGCCGCCGCACAGGCCGATCTCCGAGATGTGCATCTCGATGTCGTGGGTGCGGTAGTCGTGGCCACGGCCGGCGTGGAAGGTCCCGCGCGTGGGGCGTTCCGTGGTGTGCAGGATCGACTCCAGGGCGGAGACGGACTCCTCCGGGAGGTGGCTCAGCTTCAGATAGACGGGGGCGCGGTCGGAGGCGATCTCGGCGGCGAACTCGGCCATCATCTGGCCGGACCAGTAGTCGGAGTCGACGAAGCGTTCGCCGTGCCGGTTGACCTGGTAGCCGCCGAAGGGGTTGGCGACGTATGCGCAGGCGGGGCCGTTGTAGTCCTTGATCAGCGGGTTGATCTGGAAGCACTCGATGCCGGTCAGTTCGGCGCCCGCGTGGTAGGCCATGGCGTAGCCGTCGCCCGCGTTGGTGGGGTTCTCGTAGGTGCCGTAGAGGTAGCCGGAGGCGGGCAGGCCGAGGCGGCCGCAGGCGCCGGTCGCGAGGATCACGGCTCCGGCGCGCACGGTGACGAACGCGCCGGTACGGGTGTTGAAGCCGACGGCTCCCACCGCACGCCGGGCCTCGCCCTCGCCGGCCGTCAGCACACGCACGGGCATCACCCGGTTCTCTATGCGGATCCTCTCGCGCATCTCGCGCCGCCGCAGCTGCCGGTAGAGGACCTTCTTGACGTCCTTGCCCTCCGGCATCGGCAGCACGTAGGAACCCGAGCGGTGCACCTGGCGGACCGCGTACTCGTTGTGCTCGTCCTTCTCGAACTTCACCCCGTACGACTCCAGCCGCCGCACCATGTCGAAGCCGCGGGTGGCGGTCTGGCGGACGGTGGACTGGTCGACGATGCCGTCGTTGGCGCGGGTGATCTCGGCGACGTAGTCGTCCGGCTCGGCACGGCCCGGGATGACGGCGTTGTTGACGCCGTCCATGCCCATGGCGAGGGCGCCGGAGTGGCGGACGTGCGCCTTCTCCAGGAGCAGGACGTCCGCGCCGTGCTCGGCGGCGGTCAGGGCCGCCATGGTGCCGGCGGTGCCCCCGCCGATGACGAGGACGTCGCAGGTCAGCTCCTCGGCGTCGGCGAGCGCCGGGATCGTGAGGGGGGTCTCCACCGTGTCCACCGGGATGCCTTTCGGGTGCTCGGGTATGCGATCGCTCAGGCGCTGAGCGAGGTCAGGACGTCGCGGCGCAGGGCCACGCGCGCCGGGTCGTCGTGGGCCGCGCGGTCGCGGGGGCGCGGAACGTCCCGTACGGCGGTCAGCCGGCCGGAGCCGAGGAGGGCGACGCGGTCGCCGAGGAACAGGGCCTCGTCCACGTCGTGGGTGACGAAGACGACCGTGGCGCCCGTGCCCCGCAACACCTCCACCAGCAGGTCCTGCATCCCGGCGCGAGTCTGTGCGTCGAGCGCGCCGAACGGCTCGTCCATCAGGACGGCGCGGGGGCGCCCGGCGAGCGCGCGGGCCAGCTGCGCGCGCTGGCGCTGTCCGCCGGAGACGCGGTGCGGGAGCTGCCGGGTGTACTCGGCGAGCCCGACCCGGGCCAGCCACGCCTCGGCCTGGCCGCGGCGTTCGGCGCGGGGCAGGCCGCGGATGGCGAGCGGGAGTTCGACGTTGGCACGCAGGGTGCGCCAGGGCAGGAGGGCTTCCTCCTGGAAGACGAGGGCGCGTTCGGCGGAGGGGCCGGTCAGCGGGGTCCCGTCCTGGGTGATCTCTCCGGCGAGCGGCGGCAGCAGGCCCGCCAGGGTGCGCAGGAGGGTCGACTTGCCGCAGCCGGACGGGCCGACGACGGTGAGGATCTCGCCGGGGGCGATGTCCAGGCCCACCTCCGACAGGGCGACGGCGTCGGGGCGGCCGAGGTCGGCGCGGTGGAGGGCGAGGCGGGTGCCGCGCCCGGCAGCGGGCGCCCGCCGTTCCTCGGCGGCCTGTGCCGGCGTCCGCGTACTCTCCCCGACGGCCGGTGCCGGTGCCCGCGTACGGACCTGGGCCGGGGTCTCAGACGAGGTGCTCATCACGTGCCTCCTCGGGGTCGGCCGCGGCGGGGGCGGTGGTCGCGGGGGCGGCCTGCGGTGCGGCGGTTCGCGGGGTGGTGGTGCGCGGTCCCCGGGCTCGGGCCGCCGGGGCCGCGGACGTGCGGGGCAGCCAGTGGGTCAGCCGGCGGCCGGCCAGTTCCACGGCGGTCGACGTCAGCCAGCCCAGCACCCCGATCGTGGCCATGCCGACGAAGACACCGGGGTAGTTGACGACCGTGTAGTCCTGCCATGTGCGGTAGCCGACGCCGTACTGCCCGGAGATCATCTCGGCGGAGATCACACAGATCCACGACACCCCGATACCGACCGACAGGCCGCCGAAGATGCCCGGCAGCGCGCCCGGCAGGACGACCGAGGCGAGGATCCGCCACCGGCCGCCGCCCATCGTGCGGACCGCCTCCTCCCACACCGGGGTCAGGGCCCGTACGGCGTGCCGGGTGGAGACCAGGACCGGGAAGAACGCGGCGGTGAAGGTGATGAAGACGATGCCCTGCTCGTTGGAGGGGAACAGCAGGATCGCCACCGGGACGAGGGCGATCGCGGGGATCGGGCGGATCACCTCCAGGACCGGCCCGAGCAGGTCCTCGGCCAGGCGGCACCGGGCGACGAGGATGCCCACCGCCACACCCAGCACCGCCGCCAGCAGGAAGCCGGTCAGGATGCGGGTGAGGCTGTCGGTCAGGTCGGTCCAGTAGTCCGGCCCGGTCACCCGGTCCGCGAAGGCGTGCGCCACGTCGGTGGCGGTGGGGAACTGCGAGAAACGCAGCCACACGTCGACGTCGAGGCTGGTCAGCAGCTGCCACAGGGCGAGCGCCGCGACCAGGGACAGGGCGCGCAGGGCGTAGCGGGTGGCGGGCCGGGGGCCGGGGGGCCGTACACGCCGGGCGCCGGTTTTCGCGGGGCGGCTCACGATGCCCGCTCCAGGGCGGCGGCGTAGGTGATGACCTCGGCGCCGTCATGTCCGGCGACGTACGCCTTCGCCGTGGCCGGGGCGACGAAGGGCAGGAGCCGGTCGCCGTCGGCCACCCACACCGCCTTGTCGGCGAACCACTGGGTGCCGGTGGTGGCGTCCGGGACGTACGCGGCGCGGACGCCGTCCTTGCGTCCGGCGACGTAGGCGAGGAGTTCGGCGGGTGTCTCGAACGACTTGGTCTCGTCGGCGTTCTTCGGCCACACCTCGCTCGCGGCCGGGGCCGGTTCCGCCGCGAGCTGCTTCGCGTAGGAGGCGCCGAGCGCCTTGCGGACGTACCGGTCGTCGACGAAGGAGTCCACGTCCACGTCGCCCGTCAGCTTCGCGGCCTTGAGGATCGGCACGTCCTTCTTCAGGGCGGCGATCAGCGCGGGCTTGAGCGCGGGGCCGAAGGTCGCGATGCCGTGGGCGCCGTTGTAGAGGTACACGACCTCGGCGGGCAGGCCGGTGGCGTCGGCGACCTTCTCGGCGGCCTCGACGGGGTGCTCGTGGAGGTAGTCCGTGGCCTTGGCCTGGGCCTTGAGGAAGGCTTCCAGGACGGCCGGCCGCTGCTGCGCGAAGTCCTCGCGGGCGGTCACGCCGTGGAAGGTCGGCAGGTCCAGCTGGGCCCCGTCGTACAGGGCCTTCGCCTTGCCCTGGTACGTGAGCAGTCCGGGCCAGGCCACGAACTGCGACAGCGCGTCGGTGCTGCCGGCGGAGAGGGCGGAGGCGCCGACGGCCGGCTGCTGGTTGAGCTTCTCGATGTCCTTGTCGGGGTCGAGGCCGGCCTCGCGCAGCGCTCGTACGAGGGTGCCGTCGGCCGCCGACCCGATGCTCGTCGAGACCTTCCTGCCCTTCAGGTCCTTGAGCGTGCTCAGCTTCGAACCGGGCGCCGTGACGATGGTGTTGAGGCCGCCCCGGAGGTTGTACCCGGTGGCCGCGACGAGCCGGGTGGGCTTGCCGAGCTGCTTGCCGCGGGCCGCGTTGAGCAGCAGCGGGAAGTCGCCCATCGAACCGATGTCTATCTTCCCGGCCGTCATCTGGGCGGTGATGGGGGCGCCGGTGGCGTAGTCCTGCCAGTCGACCTTGTACGTGGTCTTCCCGCCCAGCGCGTTCAGCTCGTCCTCGAAGTAGCCGAGGGAGCGCAGGAGGGTGCCTGCCGTGACGGTGTTGATGGTCTTGGACTGGTAGCCGACGGTGACGGTGACCGTCCCGCCGTCCGCCGCGGTGTCACTGCCGTTGCCGCAGGCGGTCAGCGTCAGGGGCAGCAGGAGGGCTGTGGCCAGGGTGACTGCTGTGGTGGTCTTCATGGGAGTTCGGGCCTCTCACCGGAGCGTTCAGCGGAGCAGGTAGGGCATGTTGACCGTGACGGCGCCGGTGGGACAGCGGGCCGCGCACGGGCCGCAGTACCAGCACTCGTCGACGTGCATGTACGCCTTGCCGTTGCTCTCGTCGATGGCCAGGGAGTCCAGCGGGCACATGTCCACGCAGAGGGTGCAGCCGTCGATGCACTTCGACTCGTCGATGGTCACGGGCACGTCGGCCCGCTGGGGCGCCAAAGGCATGGCTGTCTCCAGGGAGGGGCGGAACAGGGGGCTGTTACAGGGAGCGGTGCAGCAGACCGCTCATCGAGATGCGGTCGCCCCGGAAGCGGATGAACTCCAGGTCGACGGGCCGGCCGTCGGCGAGGTGGGTGAGCCGTTCCAGCATCAGGACGGCCGAGCCGCGCGGGGCTTCGAGCACGGCGGCGGAGTGGGTGTCCGCGTTCACCGCCTCCAGGGTGATCTCGGCGTGGCCGAGGCGGTGGCCGGTGATCGTCTCCAGCAGGCGGAAGACGTCGGTGTTCTCCAGGTCGGCGCCGAGCAGTGCCGTGCCGAGGTCCAGGGAGCCGAGGGTGAGGGGGATGTAGGTGAGGTCGAGGGAGAGGGGGAGGCCGTTCAGCCGGCGCAGGCGTTCGATGTAGAGGACGTCGGTGCCGGGCGGGAGCTGGAGGCGGTCGGCCACGGGGGCGGGGGCCGGTGCGGGGCCCATGGTGCGGACCTCGTTGGTGACCGTGCCGTGTTCGCGGAGGGTTTCCGCGAGGCCCTTCAGATGGTCGAGCCCGTGGGGGTACTTCCGGGCGACGACGACGGTGCCGACGCCGGGGAATCGTTCCACCAGGCCCTCGGCGCGCAGCAGGTCCAGGGCCTCGCGGACCGTGTTGCGGGTCGCGCGGTAGTCGGTGGCGAGGATGGACTCGTGGGGGAGGGTGCCGTCCCCGAAGCCGCCGGTGAGGAGCTGACGGCGCAGGAGGTCGGCGAGCTGCCGCGCCCGGTCCGCACGCAGCCGACGGCGCGCACGGTGGGCCGCGACGGTGGTCGCGCCCTGGCCGGCGTGCTCTCGGACGCGGTCGGTGGGTGGCATGTTTCGAACCATACCGAAATGGTGGGGAAGGAAATGTTGCCGGAGTATTGCGCCATGTTGCCGACCTGGCCCGGCGGTTCTGAGCTGGGGTTTTGCGGTGATGTGACGAAGATCTGCCACCGGCTTGTCCAGTGGGTGGGATCCGAGGGCCAGTGGCTGGACTCGGGGTCGGTGGCTCGGGCTCGGGGCAGTGGCTCGGGCTCGGGCTCGGTGGCTCGGACTCGGGATCGGCGGCTGGCACGCGTCGGCGCGCGTGGCCGACGGTGGCGGTGGCGGTGACGGTGGCGGTGACAGGGACGGTGACGGTGCGCCGACGCCGTACGGTGACGGCGGCGGCCACCGCCGTGCGGTGGCGGCGGCGCCCCCGGCGTCCGAAGGCCCCGCCCCCGCCCCCGACCCTGCCCCCGCTCCACCGCCGTCGCAGGCGCCTCCTAGTCCTGCCCCCGGATCCGCCCCTTGACCTCGCCCAGCTCCACCCGCGTCCCGCCCGGGCCCGGTGCCCAGGCCGTGAGGGTCACCTCGTCGCCGTCCTCCAGGAACGTGCGCTTGCCGTCGGGGAGGTCGAGGACGTCCCGCCCGTTCCAGGTGAGTTCCAGCAGCGAGCCCCGCTCACCCGCCTCCGCCCCGCTGACGGTGCCGGACCCGTACAGGTCGCCCGTACGCAGGGACGCGCCGTTGACGGTCATGTGGGCCAGCTGCTGCGCGGCCGTCCAGTACATCGTGGAGAACGGCGGCTCCGAGACGACATGCCCGTTGATCGCGACGCTGATCCGGAGGTCGTACCCGCCGAGGTCGACGTCCGGCCCGGAGTCGTCCAGATAGGGCAGGAGGGGGTGCGTGCGCTCCGGCGGTGACACCCGCGCCTCGTCCAGGGCCTCCAGCGGAGTGACCCACGCCGACACGGACGTCGCGAAGGACTTCCCGAGGAACGGGCCGAGCGGAACGTACTCCCAGGCCTGCAGGTCGCGGGCGGACCAGTCGTTGAGCAGGCAGAGCCCGAACACATGGTCGCGGTAGTCCCGCAGGCCCACCGGCCGCCCCATCTCCGAGGGGACGCCCACCACGAACCCGACCTCCGCCTCGATGTCCAGGCGCACGGACGGGCCGAACACGGGCGCCGGATCGGCGGGCGCCTTGCGCTGCCCGGACGGCCGCACCACCTCCGTGCCGGAGACGACCACCGTGCCGGACCGGCCGTGGTAACCGATCGGCAGGTGCTTCCAGTTGGGGGTCAGCGGGTCCGGGGAGTCGGGACGGAAGATCCGGCCCACGTTCCGTGCGTGGTTCTCGGAGGCGTAGAAGTCGACGTAGTCGGCCACCTCGAACGGCAGATGCAGGCGTACGCCGGACAGCGCGTGGAAGTGCGGTGCGATCGTCTCCCGGTGCGAGGGCACCGTGAGCCACGCGGTCAGTGCCCGGCGGAGGTCCGACCAGGCGGTGCGACCCGCCGCCAGCAGGGGGTTGAGCGTGGGGTGGGCCAGGAGCGCCGCGTACGGGGAGCCGAGGGCGTGGGCCGCCGCGGCGGCGTCCAGGACGTGGTCGCCGAGGCGGACACCGACGGTACGGGCGTCGGAGCCGGTGGGGGAGAAGACGCCGTAGGGGAGGTTGTGCGGCCCGAAGGGGTGGCCCTCGGGGACGTCGAAGGGATCGCCTTCGGGGACATCGAAGGGGGGCATCGGGTGCTGCCTCGCTCTCGTGCTTTCCGTCGTTCCTGGGTCGCGGCACACGTTACGGGGCGGTGCGAAGATCGGGGAGTGCCTGAAGAGTTCGCAATGTCTTCGTAGATGTCTTATGGGGGGGAAGGTCGCTTACCGGGTGTTTTCCTGTCGATTTGGGTGAACTGGGTCCGGGTTCGGGTTCGGGTTCGGGGCCGGATCCGGGTGTGGGCCGGATCCGAGGCCGGCGCGCGGTTGCGTGTGCTGGCGTGCGGCCGGGGCGTGGTGGCCGTCGGCGCGCCCCTGTGGAATCGGCCGCGGCCGCGCCCCGAGCCGCCGTCGGGGGCGCGGGGGGCCGGTCACGGGGTTCGTGTGCGGGATCGGCGGGTGGGCGGCACCCGGGCCCGCAGGCCGAGAGCGGACCGCAGAACTACCGTTCGGGAAAAGGGTGTTGACGTGAGAGTCGGTGACGGTGGTCGAGATGCCGGACGTCGTCCGGTTCCCGTCGAACCGATGGGGTGTGGCATCCGTATTCTCTGATCATGGCCGCTCCCACCGCATATTCACTCATCGCCACTGACCTGGACGGAACGCTCCTGCGCAATGACGACACGCTCTCCGACCGGTCCCTCGCCGCGCTGGCGCGGGCCACGGGGGCGGGTGCCCGGCACCTCGTGGTGACAGGACGGCCGGCGCCCAGAGTGCGCCCACTGCTGGAGGATCTCGGCGGCAGGGGGCTCGCGGTGTGCGGACAGGGCGCGCAGTTGTACGACCACGGCGCGGACCGGCTGCTCTGGTCCGTCACTCTGGACCGGGAACTCGCCGAGACCGCGCTCGGCAAGATCGAGGCCGAGGTGGGCCAGGTGTACGCCGCCGTCGACCAGGACGGGGTCGACGGCCTCACCCTGATCGAGCCCGGCTACCTCATGCCCCACCCCACGCTGCCCGCGGTACAGGTGCCGCGCCGGGACGACCTGTGGGGCGAGCCCATCAGCAAGGTGCTGCTGCGGCACCCCTATCTGTCGGACGACGAGTTGGCGTCGGCGGCGCGGATGGCGGTCGGCTCGCTGGCGACGGTCACCATGTCGGGGCCCGGCACCGTCGAACTCCAGCCGTGCGGCATCACGAAGGCGACGGGGCTCGCCCTGGCCGCCGACCATCTCGGTCTGACCGCGGACCGGACCATCGCCTTCGGCGACATGCCCAACGACATCCCGATGTTCGACTGGGCCGCGCACGGGGTCGCCATGGCCAACGCCCACCCCGAACTCAAGGCCGTCGCCGACGAGGTGACCCTCTCCAACGAGGACGACGGCATCGCGGTGGTGCTGGAGCGACTCTTCCCGTGAACGGGCTGTTCCCCTGGGCCCGCCGGCCCAGGGGAACAGATGGAGAAGGGGGAGCCGCAGGGCTCAGTAGGCGCCGAAGACGTTGTCGATCGAGCCGTACCGGTCGGCGGCGTAGTTGCACGCCGCCGTGATGTTCGCGACCGGGTCGTACGGGTCGTACGGGGTGCCGGACACGTGGTACGCGGCGAACGTCGGGTCGATGACCTGGAGGAGGCCCTTCGACGGGGTGCCCGCGGCGGCGTTGGAGTCCCAGTTGTTGATGGCCAGCGGGTTGCCCGAGGACTCGCGGATGATGTTGCGGTAGATCCCGTTGTACGTCCCGGGAATTCCCTTTTGCGCCATAATGTCCAGCGACTCGCGGATCCAGCCGTCGAGGTTGTTCGCGTACGTCTTGGCCGACGCCTGCGTGGCCGTGGACGCCTTGGGCGCGGTCGACGACTTCTGGGCCGTGGCCGACTTGGCCCCGTTCAGCTTCAGCTTCAGGCCCGGCCGGATCAGCGCCGGGTTGTCGCCGACGGCCGCGCGGTTGTTCTTGTAGAGCTGCTGCCAGCCGCCCTTGGTGTGGTGCTTGCGCGCGATGGAGGAGAGCGTGTCACCGGAGACCACGGTGTACGTCGTGGCCTTGGGCACCACCGCGGCGGGCGCGGCCTGCGGGGCCGACTGTACGGAGGTGGCGGCCTGGGCCGGGACGGCGGCGTTCGCGGTCGTGGCGACCGTGAGCGGAAGGGCCAGCGCGGCCCCGCCGGTGCCGGCGGCGACGATGCCACGGGTCAGCGCGTTGCTTCTGGGACGACGGTGTTTGCCTTGTGCGGGCATGCTGAATTCCTCTCCGTCGCCTGCGAGGTGAGCTGTCGGGTTCGGGCTGGAGATGCCCGGCCTCGCGCGTCGTCCCGGCGGTCGCTGTGCGTGCCGCGTCCGCTGGGCGTACTGCGCGTGGCTTCACCCCTAGCCGGTCCGAATGGGGTTCTTCGGACCGACGGCTTACCTGGGTCCCCCGCTCCTGCCGTGCGTGGATGAGTGGTGATGGGTGGGGAGTCCGGGGCGGCGGCAGGATTCGGCGGTCCGTCCGGACGAGGTGTGAACGTATGCGAGAGCACACGACCGGAACAAGTCCTGGTTTGGCGCTTTGGTCCAGTTGACCTTGAGTTTGCTGTGATTCGACCCAAGATCGGCTATTCGTTTCGTAGCTCAACTTGCCTACCGCAAAGGGAAAGTCGATGGCGTGGCGTGAGGGTGTCGCGCGGGGGGCCGGAGGTGGCTGGTGACTCAACTCACGGGAGAAGTCGGGTGAAATGAAGTTAAGTTGCAAATCGGTCAACTCGGGCCGAGGAGGGTGGGGGTAAAAGGGGTGAAATCGACGGATGTGCGGAGGGGGGTGGTCGGCCCAAGCTGCGATCCGGGGTGTGGCAGGGGTGGGGGCGGGGGTGTGAACGGGGACGCGGAGGCGTTCCACGGGGGAGAGCGGGTATCCGTCGCGGGTGGGCGCGGGCGGGCGCGCGAGTGGGCGCGGACGGGTGCGGCACGCGCGTCGATGGATATCGGCGTGTATCAGTTGATCAAGAATGGGAGGAGTGCGGTCCCATACCACTCCAGGCGAAGCCGTGGGCGCTCGCGGTGATCGAAAGGTGACCGGATACGCTGACTCGGGTGATGACAGCGACAGATCGACAAACTGTGTCATCGACCGTGAGAGCGACCTAGACCGACCGTGTGACCGTCATCAGACGTCAGCAGACAGGAGAACCCTCGTGACCGTCGTCGAGCCGTTCGGGCTGAGCGCGCGGGACCAGGCTCTCGAAGCCGATGTCCAGGCCGGAATGGCGGCCGTCGAGGAGGGTCTGCTGGAGGCGACCAAGAGCGAGGTCCCGTTCATCCAGGAGGCCGCCCAGCATCTGCTGCGCGCGGGGGGCAAGCGGTTCCGCCCGCTGCTGGTGATGCTCGCGGCGCAGTTCGGCGACCCCTACGCGCCGGGTGTCGTGCCCTCGGCGGTGGTGGTCGAGCTGACGCATCTCGCCACGCTGTACCACGACGACGTGATGGACGAGGCCGAGGTGCGCCGGGGTGTGCCGAGCGCCAACGCACGCTGGGACAACTCCCTCGCCGTCCTCACCGGCGACTTCCTCTTCGCCCGCGCCTCGCACGTCCTCGCCGACCTCGGTCCCGACGCCGTCCGCATCCAGGCCGAAGCCTTCGAGCGGCTGGTCACCGGGCAGATCCTGGAGACCGCCGGGCCGCGCGACGGGCGCGACCCGATCGACCACTACCTCGACGTGCTCGGCGGCAAGACCGGATCGCTGGTCGCGGTCGCCGGACGGCTCGGCGCACTGATGGCGGGCGCCGACGAGACCGTGGTCGACGTGCTGACCCAGTACGGGGAGCGCCTCGGCGTGGCCTTCCAGCTCGCGGACGACGTCCTCGACATCGCCTCCGACTCGCACGAGTCCGGCAAGACGCCCGGCACGGATCTCCGCGAGCATGTGCCCACCATGCCGGTGCTGCGGCTGCGCGAGCGGGCGGGGCGGCTGGGGCTGGCGGACGACATCGCCCTGTGCGAACTGCTCGACTCCGACCTGACCGACGACGCCCGCCACGCCGAGGCCCTGGCCCGCCTCCGCGTCCACCCCGCGCTGGAGCAGGCCCGCCGCGACACGATCCGCTACGCCGAGGAGGCCCGGGCCGCCCTGGCGCCGCTCCCGGAGTGCGACGCGAAGGCGGCCCTGGTGGAACTGTGCGACGCGGTGGTGCACCGGGCCGGTTAGCCCCTCTGCGGGCCGTGGTCAGGCTCGCCGGTCAGTCCGTCTGCGGGCCGTGGTCAGGCCCGCCAGTCAGCCCCTCTGCGGGGCCCTGCTCCGGCCCGCCGGCCGGGCCCTTCGCGCGCGCCCTCGTCCGCGCCCGGCCGGGCCCTTCGCGTGCCCTCGTCCGGCCGCCGGCACGGCCCCTCTGCAGGGCTGGGTTCGTGCGGTCGGGCGCCGGTGGGGTGCTGCGTTCGTGGCGGTCGGCCGCCCGTGGGGTGCCGGGTTCGGGAAGGACGGCCCGCCCCCTGTTGCCCACGCCCTCGCCCAGGCACTCGCCCACGCCCTCCCCGGGCCCAATCCCGGCCCTTCCCCGCCTTGCCCCCCAGCGCGGACGCATCCGGCGTCGGCGTCGCGAACGCGTCCGCGCGACCCGGTCCCGGCACCCCCGCCCCCGGGGTGCCCTGCGCCGTCGTACGCCACGCGGCGCTCCTGCCCGGCACCGGCCCGAGTGGCCTTCCCGGGCGCGCGGCCCGTGCCGGTCGGCAGGCGTGGGCCGGGGGCCGTCGGGGTACTCCGACCGGCACCACCGGCGGCGTCTCCCCCTGACGACCCCTACGGGTCGGGTGGACGCTCCGGCCCGTTGTGTCATCCCGTAGCAGTACGCCGAGTTGAGCCCGGAGTCTGACGCTTCTCCCGGGCCGATTTGGTCAGATGGGTATCACCACTCCTCACCGATTCGGGTGAGAATGGCGGCTCCTAGAAGATGCCGCCGCCGACGACGGAGGTAAGGCACACATGGCACCGTACGAAACCGACGACAGCGCCCGGTCCGGCGACGCCGCCGCGTTCGCGGCCGAGGCCGAGGAGACGCGCTCGGCACGGCGACGCAAGGCCGCGCGGTACGTCGTCCCGGTCACCGTGCTGGGCGTGGCCGCCGCGACCATCGGGCTCGTCCCGGCCTTCGCCGGCTCCGGTGACCCCGATCTGCCGAAGATCAGCGCACAGGAACTCATCGAGAAGATCGCCGCGTCGGACGTCGAACAGGTGTCCGGCACGGTGAAGATCACCACGGACCTCGGTCTCCCCGACCTGGGCGGCCTCGCGGACGGCCTCGTCTCGCAGGCCGCACCCTCCGGCGGAGACGGCGGATCGACCGCCGACCCCTCCGCCAAGCTCCTCGAACTCGCCACCGGTACCCACACGTTGCGGGTCGCCACCGACGGCCCCGACAAGCAGAAGCTGTCACTGCTGGACGACGCCGCCGAGTACAGCGTCATCCACAACGGCGACGACCTGTGGGCGTACGACAGCGCCTCGAACGAGGTGTACCACGCCACCGACGCCGGGGAGGGCCAGGACCAGCGGGGGCCCAAGGGCGCCCCCGACGGGTCGGAGGACATGTCGGCCACGCCTCAGCAGCTCGCCGAGGAGGCCCTGAAGGCCGTGGACGACACCACGTCCGTGACCGTCGACGGGACCGCGCGGATCGCCGGGCGGGACGCGTACAAGCTGGTGATCGAGCCCAAGCAGTCCGGTTCGACGGTCGGGGCGATCTCGATCGCGGTCGACGCGAAGACGGGGCTGCCGCTGAAGTTCACGCTCACCCCGGCGAGCGGCGGCTCGGCCGTCGTGGACGCGGGCTTCACGAAGGTCGACTTCGGCAAGCCGAGCGCCTCGACGTTCGACTTCACCCCGCCGAAGGGTGCCAAGGTCACCGAGGCCGACGAGGCCGGCAAGCAGAGCGACCACGAGTCCGGGTTCGGTGACTCCATGTTCGGGGAGCCCGGCAAGGGCGAGGGGTTCAAGGACGGGAAGAACGCCGAGTCCCGCAAGGAGAGCAAGGGCCCCCGTGACTCCGAGAAGGGTCCCGGGGAGGAGTTCGCGAGCGGGCGCGACGGGTTCAAGACGATCGGCAAGGGCTGGAGCACCATCGCCGTGTTCGACGACGGCGCCGAGGGCGGCGGCATGCCCACCGGCGGCGAGTCCTCCGGCGACGCCCGGGTCGACGGCTTCCTGAACTCCCTCGGCGACCCGGTCAAGGGTGAGTTCGGTTCGGGTACGGTCTTCAAGACCCGGCTGATCAACGTCCTGTTCACCGAGGACGGCACCGTGTACGCGGGTGCCGTCACCAAGGACGCGCTGGTGAAGGCGGCCGACGCGGCGAAGTAGCGACGCCGGCCGGTGGGCCGGGACGGCGACACCGCCGCCCCGGCCCACCGGCCGTACCCGAGGGGAGCCATGACCGACGCAGCCATTCACACCCAGGGGCTGACCAAGACCTTCCGCGGCGGCCAGGTGGCCGTGGACCACCTGGAGCTGACGGTGCCCGGCGGCAGCGTCTTCGGCTTCCTCGGCCCGAACGGCTCGGGCAAGACCACCACCATCCGCATGCTGATGGGCCTGATCGAGCCGACCTCGGGCACGGCCCGGGTCCTCGGCCTGCCCATGCCCCGCTCCACCCGGGCGGTGCTCCCGCACGTGGGCGCCCTCATCGAGGGCCCCGCGCTCTACGGCTTCCTCTCCGGCCGCGACAACCTGCTGCGCTACGACTCCGCCGACCCCACCGCCGACCCGCGCACCCGGAGCGCACGGGTCGCAGCCGCGCTCGACCGGGTCGGGCTCGCGGCCGCCGCCGGCAAGAAGGCGAAGGCGTACTCGCTGGGAATGAAGCAGCGCCTCGGGCTCGCGGCGGCGCTGCTGCAGCCGCGCCGCCTTCTCGTCCTGGACGAGCCGACGAACGGCCTCGACCCGCAGGGAATGCGCGAAATCCGTTCACTGGTAAGGGAGTTGGCGTCCGACGGCACCACCGTCTTCCTCTCCTCGCACCTGCTCGACGAGATCGAGCAGGTGTGCACCCACGCCGCTGTCATGGCCCAGGGCCGGCTCGTCGTACAGGGCGCGGTGACCGAACTGGCCGCAGGCGCGCGCGGCCGTCTCGTCGTCCTCACCCCCGACACCGCGGACGCGGCCCGAGTGCTCAAGGAACAGGGCATCGGGGACGTGGTCGTGACGGAGGACGAGGGAGCCGGGGGCGGGAGCCCCGGGGGCGACGGACCCGCCGCGCAGCGGACCGGCGGGGGAGGCCGGGTGACGGCGGAACCACCGCCCCCCGACCGGGACCTCGCCGAACTGAACGCCGCACTGGTCACCGCCGGCGTCCGCGTCCGCGGCTTCGCCCTCGAACGCGCCTCGCTGGAGGACGCGTTCGTGGCGCTCACGGGGGAGGGCTTCGATGTCGCGGGTTGATACGCCGGAGCCGTCACCGGCGGCCAGTGCCAGTGCCAGTGCCAGTGCCACTGCGAATGGGGCAGCCTCTGTCACGGCTACGTCCGTCGCTTCCGCCGCCCGTAAGCCCGGCCTCCTCTGGACCTTCGGGCTGTTCCGCAGCGAGTTGGTGACCACCTTCCGCCGGTGGCGGACCATCGCGCTGCTCGGTGTGCTCGCGGCGGTGCCGGTCCTCGTCGGCATCGCGGTGCGGATCGAGACGGGAGACGGGGCGTCGGCGGGGGGCGGCCCGGACGGCGGCGGCGGGCCCGCGTTCATCGCGCAGATCACCAACAACGGGCTGTTCCTGGTGTTCACGGCCCTGGCCGCGACCCTCCCCTTCTTCCTGCCGATGGCCGTGGGCGTGATCGCCGGAGACGCGATCGCGGGCGAGGCGAACGCGGGCACCCTGCGCTATCTGCTGGTCTCACCGGCGGGCCGTACCCGACTGCTGCTCACCAAGTACGCGACGACCATGACGTTCTGCCTGGTAGCGACCCTGGTCGTGGCCGCCTCCGCGCTGGCGGTCGGGGCACTGCTGTTCCCGCTCGGGGACCTGACGACGATCTCCGGTACGAGCATCAGCTTCTCCGAGGGCCTGCTGCGGGCGCTGCTGATCGCCCTGGCGGTGGCCGCCTCACTGACCGGGGTGGCGGCTCTCGGCCTGTTCGTCTCCACCCTCACCAACAGCGGTATCGCCGCGATGGCCACCACGGTCGGGCTCCTCATCACCGTCCAGATCCTCGACCAGATCCCCCAGCTCGACGCCCTCCACCCGTACTTCTTCTCCCACTACTGGCTCTCCTTCGCCGACCTCATGCGCGAGCCGGTCTACTGGGACGACCTCCAGCGCAACCTCGGCCTCCAGGCCCTGTACGCGGCGGTGTTCGGGTCGGCGGCGTGGGCGAGGTTCACGGCGAAGGACATCACCGCCTGACACCGCTTCAGGCGACGGCGGCTTCCGTGTCGTAGGGGAAGCGGGCGTACGGCGGCTCGTCGGGCCCGGTGAAGAACGTCTTCGCGCGGGTGAGGGCCGCCGTGTCGTGGAGCACGTCACCGGGCTTGCTGCCGTTGCCCAGCAGGACTCCGCCGAACCGCATGCCCAGGTACGCGGCGGAGTGGTTGAGCGTGCCGATGAGCGGCTCGGCGACCTCCTCCTCGTGGTGCGCGAGGGCGGTGACGCCCCAGAGGGTGCGGCCGGCCATCGTCGCCTTGAAGTCGACCCCGGGGGTGCGCAGCCAGCCCGACCAGTGGTCGAGGTACCGCTTGACGTGGGCGGACACGGAGTACCAGTACAGCGGCGACACGATCACGAGGTCCGTGGCGGCGAGCGTGGCGTCCAGCAGCAGTGCCCTGTTGTCGCCGCGCGGCCGTACGTGGTCGCTGTCGTGCCGCAGGTCCGCGAAGTCGGGCAGCGGGTGCTCCGCGAGGTCCAGCCAGTGCTGTTCGACTCCTTCGGGCAACTGCTCGGCGGCCGCGCGGGCCAGCATCTCGGAGTTGCCGTCCGACCGGCTGCTGCCGAGGACGAACAGGAAACGTCGGGTCATGGGGTCCCCCCGGGTCGGTGGCGCACGACGACTACATGCATGGACAATATATGCACATGCATGGAATGTCGAGGAGGGGAGAGGAGAGTGGAGGAGAGCGGGCGGAAGGGATGGTGGGCGCGGGTCCCGCGCCGCCGTTCGGCTGAGCGAGACCCGCGCCGCCGAACGACGGAACCCGCGGCGGAGCGGCGGTGGCGTCACATCATCAGGACCCGCTGCCGGGCGTCCACGGCCTCGGTGACGGCGAGGTCCCGCGGCCGGACCGACATGCCAGATCCTCCGCGTCCGGTCCGGGCCAGGTCCGCGCGGCCTCGGCGGCTTCCGCCACCCGAAGCAACAGCGCCTCTTCGCCGTGACGCGCGACCAGGTGGAGACCTAGCGGGCAACCGTCGGCGCCGAATCCGGCGGGGATGCTCATGGCAGGGTGCCCGCTGAGATTGAACGCCCAGGTCAGGGCCGTGGAGTAGCGGTCACCGGGGCCCTCGTGACCGTGGGGTGCGTTGGGTGTGGTGGGGGTGAGGATCAGGTCGGTCTCGGCGAAGAGGGCGGCGAGCCGCCGGTCGTTCCCGGCGCGGAGCTCCTCGGCGGCGCGGAGGGGGGCGCCCCCGGCGTCGGACACCGGCGCGGAACGGAGGGCCGACCAGGCCGGGGCGGGATTCTCCAGGCGCGGGGACGAGTCCGGGCGTACGAGCCGGACGAGGCCGGCGTCCACGAGGCGCAGCGCCGCGCGGTGGGCGACGGCGGCGGGTTCGGCGTCGGTGTCGGCGAAGCCGAGGTCCGCCGACCAGACGGCGGCGGGCGGCCGGTACGTGCCCTCGGCGGTCTCACCCGCCACGCACCGCCAGTACGCCACCGCGTCGGAGGCGTGGCGGGCGAGGACGCCGGGGGCCGCGAGGCCGGTGCGGTCGGCGGAGGGCAGACGGCCGTTCGTGGCCTTCAGGCCGAAGACGCCGCACCAGGCGGCCGGGATGCGGACCGACCCGGCACCGTCCGTGCCCGTCGCCATCGGCACCAGGCCCGCGGCCACCGCCGCCGCGGACCCGGCGGAGGAGCCGCCCGGCGTCCGGTCGGCCCGCCAGGGGTTGACGGTCCGGCCACCGGCACCGAGCCCCCAGGTCTGCCAGGGGGTACCGGGGCCGGGCACGGAGGTGGCCCCCACGGGCACGCACCCGGCCGCGACCAGCGCCCGCGCCGCCGCCGAACGCAGCCCGCCCCGCCCCTTCACCCCGATCGGCACCCCGGCCAACGGCAACCACTCACCGTCGGCGACCCGCGCATCGACCTCCGCCGCCGACCGCAGCGCGTCCTCGGCCCACACCTCGGCGAAGGCACAGAGGACGGGGTCGGCTCTTTGTATGCGTTCCAACGCCGCCGCCACCTCGTCGACGGCTGTCGTCACGCGGGCTCGGACGGCTTCGGCGGTCTCTGTTGCGGTGCGTGCCGGCCCTTTCACCGGATATCGCCGGAATCTTCAGCGTCCAGGCGCCCCTGACGCGTTTCCCGGCTGTGGAGGGAGCGCGGAATGCGCGGAGGCCGGTTGGCGGCGCCGGTTCCCGGAGCCGGCCCTGAGAGCGAACTCGGAGTGGGGGACTTGCGGCCGGACTGGAGGCGGGCCGTCCGTGGCTGTGATGACGGTCTCCACGGGATGTTTGTTGTCATCATTGTCCTGGACCACCGACGTCTCTCCTCCGATGATGCCGATCCGTAGGATCATGCCACGTTGATCGCTCGTTCGATTTCCGTATGTCCGAGGAATTGCCGTCCGCGCCTCCGGCGTTCGGCGGCTCCGGGCCGTCGAGAATCATCGACCCCGGTGAGTCGATGTGGGTCGGCGACCGGGCAGCGACCGATTCCGGGCTCAGTCTGTTGAGCACGCCGCCCGCCGCCCGCCGCCCGCCGAACACCGGGAGATCCGTCCGCGGACCGAATACGCGATCGCCGCGTTCGAGGAGGTTGCCACATTCCTCCCCCAGCACGGGACCGCATCCCGGAGGACCTGTTCACCTCGCGGCGCGGCCGGGAGCTGTACATGAAGGACCCGGAGCGGTTCACGCGCGATGAGATCGCTGCCGCGCTGGAGCTGAAGCGGTTTCTGTTCCTTCTCGTCATGGGGGCCCCGTCGTCACCGGCTGCCGGGAACGACGGCGGTGGTCTCACGTCGAGCGTCCTCGAACGTCAGCCGTCGTACGCCTCGACCGTCGGCGCCGCCTTCGCCCGATGGTGGCCCTGCTTGCAGCCCGCGAACGGCCCGACGGGTGAGCGAAGTTCGGCGAGTACGGGGCCGAGGTGGTCACGATGCCAGACGGCGGGGCCGGAGGCACCAGCGGCTGGGTCGGTGCACTCCTGCCAGGCCAGCCAGAGGGCGTGCAGCCGGGCGATCGCCTCCAGATGCTCCCACCAGCGGGGGCACCACGGCTGCTGCGAGGTGACCTCGCGTCCGTAGACGGGCAGAAGGAGATCCGAGACCCACAGGGCGAGGTTGCGCATCTCCTCGGCGTAGTTCTCGCCGTCCAGGTAGAGAATGAAGGGTGGGGCTCCGGCCTGTTCCTGGGCAGTGGTCATCGGACGGCCTTCTCCACGGCGCGGGCGGTGATGGCCTTCACCTCTGCCTGGGCGGCGGCCTGGATGCGGTCGGCGCCCGGTTCGGCGTACCAGGGGCGGAGCCGGATCATGGCGGGTTTGACGCCGGTGGCCAGGAGCAGCGCGGTGCCCTTGGGGAGGGCGCGGATGCGGTCGGCGGGCAGGATGCGTTCCAGCCGGTAGGAGGTGGATCGGGAGCGGCCGTCCCTGCTCCTGGAGTAGCTGACCGTGGAAACGTCGTGCTCGCCCACCAACCGGGACATCTTCTCCACGAAGTCCGCGTCGTCGAGACCGGCACCCAGCAGCTTGATGGTGGCTGCCCCCCACAGGGCGTCCATGCCGGCCTCGCCCCAGACACGTACGCCCTGGCGGTAACTCTGCAGCAGAGTCACGATGTTGATGCCGCGGGAGCCGAGGTGCGAGTAGAGGTCGGGCAGGTCGGAGATGCGGCAGACGTTGGCGGCCTCGTCCAGCACCGCCGTCATGGGCGGGTCGAGGCGGCCGCCCATACGCTCGGCGGCGACCACACCCGCGCGCAGCACCGAGTCCGCGGCCGCTGCGATCACACCCGCGGCAGAGCCGCCGCCGTCCTTCGACAACAGGTACAGCGTGTCGTGGGAGAGCACGTGCTGTTCCGGCAGGAACTGCGGTAGTTGCGGGTCCGGCGTCACCCAGGCGGCGATCGCCGGGTCGAGGAGACAGGCCGCGCACTGGCGGGCCGTCTCGTAGATGCCGTCCCGGGTCTCCACGGCACCCTGGACGGTGCCTTGCAACTGGTCGGCGAGGGCGGGCATGGCCGCGTCGCGGAGCAGGTCGACGGGGGTGCGGTCGGCCGGGTCGGCGAGCCAGGCCAGCACTTCGTCGATGCCGCGCCCGCCACGGTTGGCGGCGTGGAAGAGCGCGGTGAGCGTGTTCTGCGCCGCGGAGATCCAGAAATCGCGTTTCGTCGCGTCGTCGTTGACCGCGCCGACGAAATGGCCCGCCAGCCGCCTGGCGCCCTCGATGGTGGCGGCGTCGGCGAGCATGTCCCACCACATGCCGCGCGAGGTGTGCGCGATGCCCTGCGGGTCGAACACCCAGACCTGGCCGACGCGTTCGCGCTCCGCGCGGGTCACGCTGTAGACATCCGCCTTGTTGGAGGTCAGCAGCACGCTGCCCCGGGCACGCAGCACCCGGGGCACGGCGATACCGGTGGACTTGCCGGCCCTCGGGGCCATCAGGTCCAGCTCCACGTCCTCGTAGCTGCTGCGGAGTTCGGGGCCGCCGGGGTCGAGGTCGCCGAGGAGGTTGCCCGTGTCGTCCGGGGCGAGCCGGCCCGACTTCGGCAGGGACGGGCGGAGTTGGCGGGCCCTGGCGGCGGCGCCCTTCGGGAGGAGCCCGGTCAGTTCGCGGCGCCCGGCGAGGCCGGTGGGTTTTCCACCTCGGCGCCGGAGGAGGACGACCGGGACGATGAGCAGGGTGAGCGTGGCGCCGAGGACGGTGCCCATGCCGGCGGTGAGCGTGCCGGGGGAGGTCGTCGGCCAGATGGCCGCGGGGCCCTCCGTGACGAGGGTCTTCATCGTGGTCAGGGCGAAGGGGGGCGGGTTCCAGCCGGCGCCGGTGAGGGCCGCGGCGAGGGTGCCGCCGAGCCAGGCGCCGAGGAAGAGGGTGCCGACGAGCAGGGCGGTGCCGGGGATGATCCAGGGCAGGAGGTCGTCGGCGGTGGTGTGCTGTTGCTGCTTGCGTGTGGCCATCTCTGTTTCCCCCGTCAGCTGATCGAACTTCTTTCGCCCCCGCCGCCCCTTCGGGGCGCGGGAGGGCTCGGGGGTTCGGGTGCGATGGCGACCGCGGCTCCGGTGAAGCCCCCCGTACCCGCACTCGCCGACGCGACCCGAACCCCTGAGCTCATGGGCGCCCGGCCTTCGAAAGCGTCGGCGTCCACCGCGTGTTCGTGTTGTGCAGCTCCCTCTCCGTGTCCGTGATCGACACCTTGATCGGGATACCCGGCCGTCCGCCCACCTTGATCAGGAAGCGCCCACGCCCCGGTGGCTCCTCGTTGCCGCCGGTGCTGGCCCAGCCCGGCGGGGACGACCACGACGACACGAGGTCGATCTCCCGCTCCGACAGGCCGACGATCTCGCCGAGTTCCCTCATCTCCGTACGGGGAAGACCGGCGCACACCACCATCCCGGCCCGCTCCACGAAGCCTCGCGCCTTCGCCCGGTCGGCCGTGCTGCCCAGCGCCTCCGCGTCCTTGAGGGTGTGGGTGATCTTCGCGTCGCCGAGGCCGAGGGAGCGGTTGAGGCGGGTGAGGGCGTCGATGCGTTCCACGATGCCGGAGGCGGCCCGCAGAGGGCGCCACAGCTCGTCCAGCACCGTGAAGAACCAGCGCTGCGGAGCCAGTCCCGCGTCCGCGAGGGCATGGGCCGCGGCGACCGTGCCGAGACCGTCCGACCAGGCCGCCAGCATCGCCGCGGCCGTGAGCTGGGTGTCCGCCTCGCCGATGCGGGAGATGTCGACGCACACGGCCGGCGAGGCCGGGTCGATACGGGTGGAGGTCTCGGAGGCGAAGGTGTCGCCGAGGGGACCGTCCAGCACACCGAGCAGCGAGCGGTGGAGCGGATCCACCGCCTCCTGGTAGCGGGTCATGTCACCCCGGTCCAGGGTGACCGCGCGGACCCGGTCCGGGCCCTCGTCCAGAACCTTCAGCAGGTCGGGCAGCAGCGGGGCGCGCCCCGGCTTCGCCCGCTCCGTCAGATGGTGCAGACAGGCCGAGAGGACGGACTGCTCGTGGTCGTCCATCGGGCGGCCCCGGACGATGGTGATCAGCGCCGCGACCATGTTCAGGACACGCCCGTGCGCCTCCGCCGCCAGCACCCGGCCCCGTTCGCCGCCGATGCGCAGCGCCGCCTCGCCCATCGCGCCGGGGTCGAGGACGTTGATGCCGCCCACCCCTCGCCCGATGGAGATCACCTGGCCGCCGAGCGCCCGGACGGTGTCGGCGTAGTCCGGTTTCAGGTCGCCGAGGACCAGCGGCGTGATGCCGGTCGCCGCCATGCCGATCAGCATGCGGTTGACCAGGGTGGACTTGCCGAGGCCCGGCATGCCGAGCATGAAGAGGGACGGGTTGGAGATGTAACGGGCGCGGGTGAACCAGGAGATGGGGTCACCGCAGACCGTGGCGCCCGTGTGCAGGTGCTGGCCCAGCGGCACCCCGGTCATGGGGGCGCCGGAGCCCGCCGCGAACGGCCACAGACCGCACGCCTGGACCGTCGTCGCCCGCCACATCGCGGGCGGGTCGACATGGCCGACCTGGCCGCCGCCGGGGCCGAACCACCCGCGAGGGGGCGCGGTCTGGGGACGTACAGCAGCGCGCTTGCTCACAGCGCCTCCCGGAGCTGGTACGGAACGAGGGTGTGCTCCCACGGCAGCAGGCCGACGGGAAGCGTGCAGGTGAACGCCGAGGCCTGCATACGGTCGGCGGGGCGCATCAGGATGCGGGACGACGCCTGGAGGTTGCGTACGGTGATCGCCGCGTCCGGCAGCTGCTCCTCGCCGTCCACGGTGACCGTCACCATCAGCGAGAACTCCACGAGCCCGGCACCCGCCGCCTCCTCGGCCGCCGTCTGCTCGGCCGCCTGCATCTCGGAGCTGGCCCGTGCCTGGACCAGTCCCCGCTTCGAGCCCGCCATGAAATGCGCGGTACGCCGGTCGGCCTCCACGATGCGGGCCGAGGTCGCCGGGTCGATCGGCCGGTACACCAGCGAGACCCGCTTGCGGCGCGTGCCGGAGGCGGGCTCCAGCAGACCCCGCAGCACGCTCGACCGGACCGTGCCGCGCGGCGCCAGCGTCAGCATCCACGTCCGCGAGACACCCGAGTCGTGCTTGTACGCCTGCACCGTCTCCACGGCGGCCGCCGGACCCGCGTCCGCCCAGTCGAGGCCGGTCGTGGACTGTTCGGCCCGCGCGCTCAGCACGTCCGGGGCGACCGCGGGATCGTACGCCACGCGGACGATCTCCGAGAGCCGCTCGGCGGACAGCGGGTACGCGGAGCCGCCGCCGGCCGCGACCAGGCCGGACAGCAGACCCGGCAGCCGCATGGACAGGTCGGTGATGACGTCCTGGACGTCCCGCTTGGGGCCACCGGTGGGGCCGTAGGTGAGGGCTATGTACGTGTGCATCTCCGAGGAGGCGGAGGGGTAGCGCGACACGACCTCCTCCATCACCGCCCGGGCCGCCGCCGGGGCGTCCGGAGCGATGCGCGGCAGGACCTCGGCGGCCAGCCGGGTCCCGGTGTCGGGCGCCGTCTCCACGACGACCTGCGCGCCGCGCAGACCCGGTTCGTGCGAGAGCCGGGCGAGCCAGTCGCCCCAGGACGCCACCCAGATGTCGACCTGCTCGGGGTCGACCAGCGACCCGCCGTCAGGCTCGCAGGCCAGGACCACCGTGCAGAGGTTGCGGCCGGGGTGGTGGAGCACTCCGAAGGCACGGTTGTAGGCGTCCCGGCCCTCGTACATCCTGGTGCGGGCCAGCAGGCCCGGCGGGTGGTGGCGGCCACCGGGCCGCTTGGAGAGCGGGCCGGAGACGTAGGTGGTCGAGCCGTTCGCCTTGCGCCTGAGCCAACCGATACGCACCGCGACCACCTGGTAGATGTTGCGGCCGTCCACCGTGCGCAGCGCGAGCGGCGCGAGGAAGAGGCCGAGGGGGATGAGGACGAGGATCGCGGCCGACAGCGAGACCAGCGAGGCGAGCAGTGCGACCAGGAGGCCGCCGAAGGCGACGACGGTGCCGAGGAGGCCGAGTGGGCCGAGGCCGGGGCGGCGGGGCCTGCGCCAGTTTCCGTAGGTGGGACGCGTGAGGGCGTCGGTGGACATGGGTTTCCTTCTTCCGGCTGAGGTCGCTGGGGCGAGTGCCTTCGAGCTCGGGTGGGTCTGTGTCGGCCGTGGCCGCGCGGCCCCCGCGCCCCGTCGGGGGTGCGGGGCCCGGCCTACTGGTTGTGGCCCTTCATCCCGTCGTTGTCGTCCAGGGAGCCGGCGACCTCGGACGCCGCCTGCATCCCGGTCTGGACGACGACCGCGGCGGCCTGCACCGCGACGGCCGCGCCCGCCGTGGCCGCGCCCGCGGCCGCTGTACCGGCGGCCGCTCCGGCGCCTCCGGCGGCGCCACCGGCACCGCCCGCCGAGGAACCCGCGCCCGCCGAGGGCGAGCCCTGCGGGCCCGCGGAGCCACCGGCCCCGCCACCCCCGCCGCCTCCGCCGGCGACGGAGGCGCCCGCGATGCTGACCGCGCCCGACGCCATGTTGTTGGCGGCGCCCATGGCGACCGTGCCGCCGGAGGTGCCGCCCAGGGCGGCCGTGGCGGGAACGATCAGCTTGAGGAGGGCCGGCAGCGCGAACACCGCCATGATCAGCATGCCCATGCCCGCGATGATCGAGTTCAGGTCCTTGGTGCCCTTGGTCATCGCGGTGGCCGAGTAGATGATCAGGGCCGCCGCCGGCTTGTACAGCAGCCAGGCCGCGAGCCATCCGACGTGCTTCTTCCACCAGCCCTCGCCCCACCCGGTCATCGAGGAGACGGCGGCCAGCGGCAGCGTGCCGACCAGCATGATCAGGACGCCGATGCGGATGTACATCAGCACGATCTGCACGAAGCTCGACAGCATCACCAGCAGACCGAAGATCAGGACCAGACCCGGCTGATTGAGCGTCAGCACACCCAGCATCGTGGAGGCGTTGTCACCGAGGTCGGAGCGCGCGTACACGTCCTTGGCGTACGCGTCCGACGCCGCCATCAGGGCCGTGACCACGGGGACGGAGGCCGCACCGACGAGGATGACCTTCCACATCCCCATGAACGCCTGCTTCATGGACTGGCCCTTGCGGTCCACCGCCATGCGGATCGCGGCGATCAGCAGCGAGGCCACCGCCACATAGGCGACGATCCAGTTGACCTCGGCGGTGATCTGGCCGATGGGACTGCCCGCGGCCGCCTGGCCGTGGCCTCCGCCGTTGCCCGCCGGGTCCTTCACGTCGACGCTCAGCCAGACGCCGTTGAGTGCCTTGAGCACCTCCGCCGCGCCGTCGCCGATCGCCTTGGCGAAGACGACCACGGCACCCTCGGTGAACTGCTTGCCGCCCTCTTCGATCACGCAGTCGTAGAGCTTCCAGGAGCAAGCCATCTCACGCCTCCCAGGTGACGAAGCCGTCGGTGCCGCTGACCTGCGACACTCCGCTGTAGACCGTGCCGTCCGGGTCGGGGCTGAGCTTCCAGTCGCCGTCCTGCCAGCGCATGGTCACCGAGGCGGAGCCGAAACCGCCGTCGCCCATGCCGCGCACCAGGACCATCACGGTCGCCCGCGTCTCGTCGTACGACAGGACGGTGAAGCCGGCGTAGCCACCGGCGTCCGGCGAGCCCGTGGTGGACTTGTCGGCTTCCTGGGAGCGGCTCGCGATCAGCGCGTCGCGGCCCGCGCCCGGCACGACCTGCTTGTTCACGACCTTGCGCCAGCCGTCGTAGCTGAGGTGGTCGGTGATGGAGTGGGCCGCCATGACGGCGCCCAGCGGGGTGTGCGCGAAGCAGGACCAGACCGGCCCGTCGTACTTCAGTGGGCCCGCCGCCTCGGAGACCGGGACCAGGCCGGTGCCGTTGGCCTTCCAGTGGAAGTCGCCCGGCGCCTCGGTGGGCTTGGCCTGGTCGCGGTCGTCGGTGCGGCAGCCGGCGGGCCGGGTGTCCGAACCGCCCTCTTTCGAGCCGGACTTGCCGTCCGGGGACGAGGTCGAGGTCGGCGCCGGGTCCGGGTCGCCGGACGCGCCGGCCGGCCCCTCCCCGCCGTCGCCCGTCACCGCGAAGAGGACCGCGAGGACGAGCAGCACCACCAGGAACCCGGCCGACAGGATCCAGCCCCGCTGCTGCCAGAACGGCTGCTCCCACTCTCCGCTGCCCCCGTGGGCCCGGCCGGAGTTCAGCATCGTCGCTCCCCCTTTCGACGTGCTCGGACGGTCAGAAGACGAAGTTCACGAGCGGTCCGGCGGTGGCGACCAGGACACAGCCGCCGAGGACCATGCCCAGCCGGCCCATGTGCTCCGAGCCCTCGCCGCGGCGCATGGAGATCGCCATCATCGCGCCGGTGATCAGCACACCCGCGACGCCCGCGGCGGTGCCGGCCCAGGCCACGATGCCGAGCACGGTGTCGACCTTGCCGGTGAGTTCGGCGGGGGCGTCGCGGTTGGGGTTGGGGACCGTGCCGTCGGCCAGGTAGAGGGACTGATGCGCTTTGGCGGCTATCGCGTGCAGCATGTGGTTTCTCCCCGTGGTCTCGATCGGTCCGTCGTGGGCGGCGGTCCGACGTCGACTGATGTGAGCGGATGGGACATTGGGATGCTTTCGGGGCCGGCGCGACGTGCCCGGGTTCCCGGCCGCCCTGTGAGCTTGGCGACTCCTGTGGGGCGAAACCAAGCGATGTAGTGATCCAGCACTAGCCGGTGACGTGCTCGTGACAGACGGGAAGCTCTCGTCATGTCCGGGACAGTGACGTGCCGTCAGAAAGGGTCGGACCTGCGGAGAAGCGGAGTGGTTCGCACCGGTGTTCGTCCCCGAGGTGGTTCACATACGGCAACGGCCCGCCGGTCCACGAGGAACCGGCGGGCCGTCGCCCCTCTCCTGCTCACGGTCTGCCAGGCGTCCTGCTCGCGGGTCCGCCGGGTGTCCTGCTCACGGTCCACCGGGCGTGTTGTCCGAGCGGTCCACCGGGCGTGCTGTCCGCGTCCGCCGGGCGTGCCGTCCGCGCTTCGCCTACAACACGAACGCCACGATCGGACCCGCCGTCGCCCCGATGACACAGGCGCCCAGCACCATGGCGAACTGGCTGAGGTGCTCGTCGCCCTCCCCGGACCGCAGGGAGACGGCCATCCGCGACCCGACGAGCAGCAGCCCGCACACCCCGGCCGCGGTCACCAGCCAGGCGAGGATGCTCAGCACGTAGTTCAGCTGGTTGGTGACCGCCGCCGGAGGCCCGGCCAGTGTCGTGGCGACGTCGTACACGGTGCTGCTCATGGGGTCCTCCCGGTCAGTCGGGCCAGTGCCGCGCTCTCCCGCGGCGGCGGGCCGGTGAGATCACCGGTGCGCCAGGCGGGCACCCAGGGCACGCGGTAGACGTCGATGACGGAACCGATCACCTTCATCCGCTGCACGAGCTGCCGGGGCAATCGGCCGGGCGCGTCCGCGACCAGCACGATCGCGTCCAGGTCCAGTCCGGGCGGCGCGTCGCCCCGCCGGAAGATGTCCAGGGTGTGCGAGACCGCGTCGAGCCCGGCGGCGTGCGTACGCCCCACCAGCAGGACCGACGCCGGCTCGCCCTGTTCGGGGCGTGGCCAGTTGCGGCCCGTGTCATGGCCGCCGAAGACCGCCGCGAGGGTGGTTGACCCGGCACCCCCGTGCGTGGCGACCCACGAGAACCGCCGTGTGCTCGCGGCCGCGCGGGACGCCGGGTCCTGCGGCCGCGCCTCCGGTTCCCCGACCGGCCCGCGCACCCAGATCTCCGGCCCGGCCGCCGCCTGTCCCGTGCCCGGCTGCATCACCGCATCACCGCTCTCCACCACTCCCCGTTTCCACCGCTGATCCCAGCAGTCTTCCTGAGTCCCGGCGTGCCCGTCGCACCCCGGCGCGGTGCCTGCCGCCGGTTCCGAGTCCGGCGAGCCGCCCACCACCGATCTTCACGGCGTACGGACGGCTTGGGAATCGGGGCGTGAGTTCCTGCGACGAGCCTGTGACGCGGTGGTGACGCGCGCAACGAGGGGGAGCGGCGAGACTCGTCGACAGGACTCAAGTGGCAGGAACATGACTGGACTTCGCCACTGCGGCGCTGAGGGGAGCAGATGTCCAACGGGGGAGGGTCCGTCACGACCTGGGTCGTCGGCGGCTGCGTGGCGGCCGTGCTGATGCCGGTGGTGATGATGGTCGCGGTGAGCGGTGGCGGTGAGGCCGAGGCCGAGGAACAGGGCGTCGGCGGCGGCCTCAAGGCCGGTCAGGTTCCGGCGGAGTACGTGCCCTGGGTGCTCAAGGCGGGCGCCATGTGCGACGTCATCAAGCCGGCCGTGATCGCCGCGCAGATCGAGGCCGAGTCGGGGTGGAACCCGAACGCCAGGTCCCCGGTCGGCGCCGAGGGGCTGAGCCAGTTCATGCCCGGCACCTGGCCGAGCTGGGGCAAGGACGACGACGGCAACGGCCGAGTCTCCCCTTACGACCCCGGTGACGCGATCATGGCCCAGGGCCGCTACGACTGCGCCCTCGCCCGGCAGGTCCAGGGCTACAAGGACAGCGGCCAGGCGACCGGCGAGACCCTCGACCTGGCGCTCGCCGCGTACAACGCCGGGCCGGGCGCCGTGCAGCAGTACGGCGGCATCCCGCCCTACACCGAGACCCGGAACTATGTCGTCCGCATCAAGTCCCTGATCTCCAAGTACGAGTCGGTGGACGACCCGCCGGGCAAGCTCCCGGACGGCAGGCAGATGGCCATGCCGGTCGCCGGCAACCCGCCCGTGACCTCCCCGTACGGCTGGCGCATGCACCCCATCCTCGGGGTCCGCAAGCTGCACACCGGTACCGACTTCGGCGTGGCCGAGGGCAAGCCGGTCCTCGCCGCCCGCGACGGCGAGGTCACCTTCGCGGGCTGGACCAACGGTTACGGCAACCGCGTCGTCATCTCCCACGGCACCATCGACGGCGACCGCATCTCCACGACCTACAACCACATGCTCTCCGGCCTCGGCGTCAGCGCCGGCGACAAGGTGAAGGTCGGCCAACGGGTCGGCCTGGTCGGTTCGACGGGCTATTCCACGGGCGCCCACCTCCACTTCGAGGTGATGCGGAACGGCGCGTACGTGGATCCGGCGCCCTGGCTGGGGCTGTAGTGCGGGCGCGGGAGACACGAGGGACACGGGTCACGCGAGCACGGCGCTCGCGGTGGACGACGCGATCGGCGAGGAAGGACACTGAGGTGAGGAGGGGGACGAGGGTGAACGCGAAGCACGATGCGCGCGGCGGGCGCGCGGGGCGTGACGAGCGCACCGGGTGGCACGCGAGCGCGCCCGTGACCGGGGCACGCGGCGGCGCGCGCAGGGCGTGCGCGGTGGTGCTCGCGACGGTGACCGGTGTGGTGGTCCTCGCCGCCTGCGGCCTGGAGGACCACCGCGAGACGGCGGGCGGCCCCGCGGCCACGTCTGCACCGCCCTTCACTCCCAAGGCGCCCCTGCCCTCCGGCCGGCCGCTGGGCGCGGACGCGCACGTCCCGAGCCCCACCGGTGTCGACGGCACCGACGCGACCGCCGTCGCGGAGGCATGGGTGCAGGTCGCGTACGGCCACGACACGAAGTACGACACCGGCCCGCACGACGCCGTCCTGCGCTCCGCCCGCTGGTTCACCGCCGCCAAGGCGAAGGCCGAGCGCTCGTACCGGCCCGCGAGCGGTGCCGGTGAGCAGTGGAACTCCTGGGCCGCGCACGAGGCGTGGACGACCGTCGAGGTGGAAGCCGACGACGACGGCGACGCGCCCGCCGACTCGGCCCGGGACGCCTACCGTGCCCTCTTCGTCGACGGCACGGCGCACGGCCGTGACGGCTGGACGGGGACCGGGCCGCAGGCCACGGTGTACGTGAAGCTGGTCCGCCCGGGCAAGGGCGAGCCATGGCGGGTGGACGGGGTGCGTACGGTGGAGGCAGCGGTGTCGGCACCGGACCCGTCCGGCCCGGACTCCGCCGCCCCGTCCACGACTTCTCCTTCTGCCCGACCCGAGTGAGGGAACGATGACTCGACTCAGCCGCGAACAGAAGCGGGAACTCAAGCGCGCGGGACGCGCGTCGGCCGGGCTCACCCCGATCGACGTACGCGTCTCCGCCGAGACCGGTGCGACGGTCGGCGGCATGCCGGTTCCCCCGGCCGCCGGGGAGAGCCTGCAGAGCGCCGCCCTCGACTACCTCCACCGCCTGGCCCTCGCCACCGGCCACCCCGTGCTGGCCACCGTCCACGACGAACGCATCGGCTACGTAGTCCCCCTCCAGGTCCACGTCGACGGCTCCAGCCACTACGCGGGAGAACCCGTGCGGGTGGGCGAGCCGCGGGGGTTCGCGGGAGCGCCCGCGGGCGGGCCCGTGCCGGGTACGGCCGCGGCGCCGCACCTCGGCGGGGCGGCGCCCCGCTGGGCTGCCCCGGAGGCGTCCGAGCAGCCGGCACCCGAGGGGGGCCCTCGTCGCGACAGGTCGACGCATGTCCTGCGCGCGGTGCCCGAGTCGGCTGTCGCCGAGCCGGAACTGCCGCACGGTCGGGGCCAGTCGCCCCAGCCGACCGGCACGGCACCCCACGCGCGGTCCGGACCGGGGGATGTCCGTCCTGCGCACCACGTCCCGCCGGAGCCGCACCGCCAGCCGGAGCCGGCCGGACAGGTACAGGCCCAGGCCCAGGCCGAGAGCCGGCAACGGCACGAGGTACGGCCGGAGGCGCGAGCCGAGTGGCAGCAGCACCCGGACGTTCGGCCGGAGGCCCAGACCCCGCCGCAGGCCACGGCCCAGCCGCAGTGGCAGGCTCAGGCCGGTCCGGAGCCGTCGGGCCACCCCGGGCCGGAGCCGCGGCCGCCGGTCCCCGCGCAGCCGAAGCGGGAGCCCAGGACGCTCCCGCTGTCGGCTGCGAAGCCCGCCCCCGCGCCCCCGCACGCGCCGGAGCCGACCGCTGCCGAGGCGACGCCGGAGGGGCCCTCGGCGCAGCCCGTGGCTCCGCAGGAGAAGCGGGAGCCCCGGACGATGCCGCTCACGGCGGCGAAGGAGAAGCGGGAAGAGCCGGCGCAGCCCGCGCCGGGCAGGGTCGCGCCGTCGACGTTCGTGCTGCGCGCGGTGCCGGAACCGACGGAGGGCCCCCTGGCCCGCCCGCAGGCGCGGCCACCCCGCACGCCTGACCTCCCGCTGACCCCGCCGGGCAGCGCGTCGGACCCGGACAGCACCCCGCCGGCACCCGAGCCCACCCACGCCCCCGCCCCGGCCGCCGGTACCGTCTCGCCGCCGACGGGAGAGTTCGGCCCGCTCATGGACGCGGAGGTGTCGCCGGCCCCGGCGGGGACGGCCTCCCCGTCCTGGCACCCGGACCGGGCCGCCACCCCGCCGGCCCCTGCCTCCCTGGAGCCGCAGCCGTGGCCTCCGGGCCGATCCCCGGAGCCCCTGGGGGACATGGGGCAGACGCCGGACGCCCCGGAGCCGGGGCACGCCTCGCTCGCTCCGCAGCCCTGGCCCCCGGCCCCGGCCGACGACCCCGCCCCGGAGCAGACCTACGACGCGTCCGCGCCCGTCGACTCCGTGCCGGACGCGGGGCCCCCCTCGCTGGAGCCCCAGCCCTGGCCGCCGACACCGCCTCCGATGCCGCCCCGCGCGACGGCGACCGCGCCGGCCCCGGAGCCCGCGCCTCCCGCGCCGGTCCTGCCGGAGGAGCCCGCGACGGACACCTACTCCGCTCCCGAGTGGAAGGTGCTGGAGGAGGACAGCGAGCCCAAGCCCGCGCCGGTGCGGGAGTTCGACGCGGTGGCCGAGGCGGTGCTGGAGACACCCGAGGAGGACGGCGGTGCGGCGTCACCGTTCGCGGAGCCCATGTCCCGCATCAACGAGGCGGTGAAGCTGGGCCGTATCCAGGAGGCCACGGAGATGGCCGAGCAGACCGTCGCCCAGGCGACCGTCGCGCTGGGCCCGCTCCACCCCGAGGTGCTCAAGCTCCGCGAGCTGACCGCCTACATCGCCTACCTGGCCGGTGACGCCCTCCGCTCCTTCCACGTCTCGCTCGACCTGGCGGGTGTGCGCCACCGCCTGCGCGACGAGCGCGCCGCGTACGGCAACATCCAGAGCGCCGCGGCCGCCTGGCGCGCGGTCCGTGATCCGCTCCAGGGCCTGCACCTGGGCCGGGACCTGATCGCCGTCTGGACCGACCTCGCCGCCGACGAGGGGCCCGCCGCCGACGACCTGGAACAGCTGGAGAAGGCCCGCACCCGGATGACCCGCCTCACCGAACGGGCCCGCGCCCTCGACTCCGCCCCCTACGCCCATGGCCAGTGACCCTGGCGGACACCAGCGGGACGGAGGGCCGGCGGGGGACGCCGCCCGGTTCCGACGCGCCCGGACGGACGGGGTCCGGGCCGAGGCCCCCGCCCGCCGCACCGCCGGCGGCGGCGTCCCTCACCCGGCCGCTCCTCCGGTGCCCGCCCGCTCTCCGGACGCGCCGCGCGACCCGGCCGTCGCCCGGAGCGCCCGGGCGGCGCGCAGCCGCTCGCCGTACCCGTCGTCTCCCGCACCGTCCAGCTCCCGCCCCCGGGCCGAGGTCACCTTCAACGAGCTGACCGGCACCATGAGCTGGCGCACCCTCGACCGGGCGGCGCCCGCCTCCGGCGCCGACGGCACCTCACGCACCCCGTACCGCCGTACACCCGGGACCGTGCCCTGGAGCGCCCGCGCCGCGGCCCTGCGGTCCGCCGGTCTGGACCCGTCCCGCGCCCCCGCCGCGGGTGCCGCCCCGATCCCGACGCACCCCGCGGCCGTACGGTCCGCCCTGAGCGTCGACGTGGCCGCGCTCACCCCGGAGGGCCGGCGGAGCCATCTGGCCCGGCTCGGCGCCCTGCGCTCCGAGGCGGCCGCCGGTCTCGCCCACGGCACCGGAATGCCCACCGCGGTCGCGTCCCGCCTCAGGTCGACGAGCGCGACCCCGGCCCACACCCACGCCCTCACGGCACACCACACCTCGGCCGCGACCCGCCCGCCGGCCTCCGCGGCCACCACCCGCCCCCGGACCCCCGACGCCCCCACGCACCGGCCAGGCCGCTGACCCGCCCACGCCCGCCCACACCCGGGAAACGCCCCAGGCCCGCAACCGCCCACACCCGGGAAGCGCTCCCGCCCGGGACCGGCCACGGCGCTCCCCGCCGACCGGCCGACCCCAGGCATGCACCACATGGAGCTCAGGCGGCCTACTCCGACAGCTCCCACACCGCGTACGCCGCCGCGTCGCTGTTCCGGTCGAGCGCCGTGTCGTTGATGTTCGACGTGTTGTCGCAGGACGAGTGGTAGCAGCGGTCGAAGGCCTGGCCGGACGTACCGCCCCACTTGGTGGCCTGCGCGGCGGTCTTCGCGCGGCTGGCTCCGGTGAAGAGGCCGCCCACGGGGACACCCGCGCTCTTGAAGGGCGCGTGGTCGGAGCGGCCGTCGCCCTCGGTCTCGATCTCGGTCGGGACGCCGATCCCGGTGAAGTAGTCCTTGAAGGTCTGCTCGATGACACGGTCGTCGTCGTAGACGAAGTACCCGGGGTTCGGCGAGCCGATCATGTCGAAGTTGAGGTAGCCGCTGATGCGGGCCCGGTTCGCCGAGGACAGGTTGTTGACGTAGTAGCGGGAGCCGACGAGCCCCAGCTCCTCCGCGCCCCACCAGGCGAACCGCAGGTGCTTCGTGGGCTGGTAGTTCGCGCGGGCCACGGCCAGCGCGGTCTCCAGCACGGCGGCGGAGCCCGAGCCGTTGTCGTTGATACCGGCGCCCGACGTGACGCTGTCCAGGTGTGAACCGGCCATGACAACCTGATTCGTGTCGCCGCCGGGCCAGTCCGCTATCAGGTTGTAGCCGGTGCGGCCGCCGGACGTGAAGGACTGCGTGGTGGTGACGAAGCCCGCCGCGTCGAGCTTGCCCTTCACGTAGTTCAGCGACGCGGTGTAGCCGGCGCGGCCGTGGGCTCTGTTGCCGCCGTTGGCCGCGGCGATGGACTGGAACTGGGTGAGGTGGGCCTTGACGTTGGCCAGGGGGAGGTCGGGGGCGGCGGCGAGCGTGTCGCGGGCGGGCGCCGCCCCGGCCATGGACCCGGTGGTGAACAACGTGGCCACCGCGACGGCGGCGGCGAGGGTGGCGCGTCGTGCGGCTGGAACGGAGAGCTTCATAGTGGGGGCTCCGAATTCCATGGGATCGCCCTGGACCACACTGTTGATGTGTCCATGGCAATTCCGGTGAATGAGGTGCCTGGATGGTGCGGGCGGGACTGACTCTCCGTCAAGGGTGCTATTTGGCCAGTGGGGTTCGCGCCTCGGCCACCTCGGCGACGGTGGTCAACTCCTCCAGCCGTCGCCGCGCCGCCCGCGCCGTCCGCAGCGCGTCCCAGGTCAGCAGCGACAGCGCCAGCCACACCAGCGCGAACCCGGCCCACCGCTCGGGCGGCATCGCCTCGCGGAAGTAGACAACTCCCAGCAGGAACTGGAACACCGGCGCCAGATACTGCAGCAGCCCCAGCGTGGACAGCGGCACCCGGATCGCGGCCGCCCCGAAGCAGACGAGCGGCAGCGCGGTCACCAGTCCGGTCGCGGCGAGGAGCAGTGCGTGCCCCGTTCCGTGCGCGCCGAAGGTGGCGTCCTGGCGCGACCCCAGCCACAGCAGATAGGCCAGCGCGGGCAGGAACTGGATCGCGGTCTCCGCGGCGAGCGACTCGACGCCGCCCAGGTTGACCTTCTTCTTCACCAGCCCGTACGTGGCGAACGAGAAGGCGAGGCAGAGGGAGATCCACGGCGGGCGTCCGTACCCGACGGTGAGCACGAGGACGGCCGCGAAGCCGACGCCGACCGCCGTCCACTGCACGGGCCGCAGCCGTTCCTTCAGCAGCAGGACGCCGATGGCGATCGTGACGAGCGGGTTGATGAAGTACCCGAGGGAGGCCTCGACCACCTGGTGGGCGTTCACCGCCCAGATGTACACGCCCCAGTTGACGGTGATCACCGCCGCCGCGACCGCGACCAGGGCCAGCTTGCGCGGCTGCCGCAGCAGCTCACCGGCCCAGGACCAGCGCCGCAGCACCAGCAGGGCGACACCGACGACCGCGAGGGACCAGACCATGCGGTGGGCGAGTATCTCCACCGCGCCGGAGGGCTTCAGCAGCGGCCAGAAGAGCGGGACGATCCCCCACATCCCGTACGCGGCGAAGCCGTTCAGCAGCCCTGTCCGGTGTTCGCCCCTCGACTGCGCCGCCACGGCCCCTCCTTCTCACCGGCCGCACCACCGCGACCCCAGCCCTCAAGAAGGTAACGCCGAGCACCCCCGGCTGTCATGCCCGTATCGGCATACGGTCATGACAGCCGGGGGTGGCCCCGAGGGGAGTCGGAGGGGCTGCGGCCGCCTCGGCGGTCAGCCCTTCAGGGCCGTCGCGATCGAGTCCGCGATCGGAGTGGTGGGGCGGCCGATGAGTCGGGAGAGGTCGCCGGAGGAGATGGCCAGCTCACCCTTCTCGATGGACGCGTCCACGCCCGCGAGGATGGCGGCGAAGCCCTCGGGGAGGCCGGCTCCGGTGAGGATGCCCACCAGCGCGTCGGCGGGGACGGGGTTGTTCGCTATCTCCTTGCCCGTCTGCGCGCTCAGCTCGGCCGCGTACTCGGCGAAGCTCCAGGCGATGTCGCCGCCCAGCTCGTACGTCTGGTTCTCGTGGCCCTCACCGGTCAGTACGGCGACCGCGGCGGCGGCGTAGTCCGCGCGGGCCGCGGAGGAGACCCGGCCCTCACCGGCGGCGTGCGTGACGGCGTTGTACTGCAGCACCGGCGCGAGCTGCTCGGTGTAGTTCTCGTTGTACCAGCCGTTGCGCAGCAGGGCGTACGGCAGTCCGGAGGCGAGCAGCGCCTCCTCGGTGGCCCGGTGGTCGTTCCCGAGGGCGGCCGTCAGGCTGCCGGGCGCGCTGGTGTAGGCGAGGAGCGCGACCCCGGCCGCCTTGGCGGCGTCGATCACGACCTGGTGCTGGGCGGTACGGTCCTTGTCGACCTCACTGCTGGAGATCAGCAGCACCTTGTCACCGGCGGCGAAGACGCCGTCGAAGGTCTCGGGGGCGCTGTAGTCGGCGACGGCGATCTTCACGCCGCGCGCCGCGAACCCGGCGGCCTTCTCCTCGCTGCGGACGACGGCCGTGATCTGCTCGGCCGGAACCTTCTCCAGCAGCCCCTCGACGACGAACTTGCCGAGGTGTCCGGTCGCTCCGGTGACGACGATGCTCATGGTGAAACTCCTCCAGGGGGCGGGTACGCCACTAACCCTAGGGAGTGCGCTAACTCTGCGAAAGTACCCACTTTGAAGTAAGGTACTGGCATGGTCGTAAGTAAGGTGTCGACGCAGTCCGTGACCACGAACGACGTGAACGACATGAACGGCGGCGAGGGGATGTGCCCCCACCGCCTCGTTCTCGAACACGTCACCAGCCGCTGGGGCGTCCTCGTCCTGATCGCACTCCTGGAGCGGTCCCACCGCTTCGGCGAGCTGCGCCGGGCCATCGGCCGGGTCAGCGAGAAGATGCTGACCCAGACCCTCCAGACCCTGGAGCGCGACGGCCTCGTTCATCGCGACGCCAAGCCCGTCATCCCGCCCCGCGTCGACTACTCCCTCACCGACCTCGGCCGCGAGGCGGCCGAACAGGTCCGCGCCCTCGCGAGCTGGACCCAGGACCGCATGGACGAGGTGCAGGCGGCCCGTCAGACGTACGACGAGGCCCGCCAGGCGTAGGACGGAGCCCGGGCCTGCACCCGACCCGGGCCCGCGCGCTCAGCCGCCCGCCCTCAGCCGACGACCGTCCAGGTGTCCTTGCCGGCGAGCAGGGCGGACAGGTCGCCCTTGCCGAACTGGTCGATGGCGGTGTCGAGTTGGTCGGCCATCTGGGTG
>NZ_JBVIYK010000020.1:0-116422 GCF_055592645.1 Streptomyces sp. NPDC041108
TACTGCAGGGGGGACCCTGTGGGAGAGTAGGACGCCGCCGAACAAATATTGGGAAAGGCCCACACCTTATGGTGTGGGCCTTTCTGCGTTTCCGGACCAGAAACCAGATGAACCCGGCGGCGGCCCGGCACTACCGTGGCCCGCATGAATCTGCTGGTGAGGGCTGTTCGGGCCGATGAGTGGCGGGCCGTGCGGGAGCTGCGATTGGCGGCGCTCCAGGACCCGGTGGCGCATCTCGCGTTCCTGGAGACGTACGAGGAGGCCTCGGCGAGGCCGGACTCCTATTGGAAGGAGCGGACCGAAGGGGCTGTGGAGGGGGTCCGGGAGCGGCAGCAGTTCGTGGCGGAGGGCGAGGACGGCCGGTGGGTCGGGACGGTGACCGTGCTCGTGGAAGAAGCCGGCACGCGGGACTTCTTCGGGGGAACCGTCGAGCGGCGGCAGGCGCATCTGGTGGGGGTGTTCCTGCGGGACGGACACCGGGGGAAGGGCGTGGGTGAGGCGCTCTTTGCGGCCGCGGTGGAGTGGGCTCGGGGCGTCGGCGTCGAGCGGGTGCGGTTGTTCGTGAACGAGGGGAACGGGCGGGCCGCGGCCTTCTACCGGCGGATCGGTTTCGTGAGCAGCGGGGTGACGGTCGAGGGCGATGAGGGGCAGGAGTTGGAGTACGTGCTGACGGCCGCGTAGTGGGCCTCGGGTGGGCTGGTGTTAGCGTTCGGCGGCATGGACGACAGCGTGTATGTGGGCAACGCGGGCAAGGACGCGGCGCTGGACCGCGGGTGGTTGCTCGGGCACTTCAAGGCGGAGGGGGATCCTCGCCGTAGTGAGGCCGTGGAGATCAAGTGGGGGGTCCACCCGCAGGGCGACACGCGTGCGCAGTGGGTGCGGGGCGAGGAACGTACCGCTCTCCAGGTGCTGATCAGCGGTCGGTTTCGGGTCGACTTCCCCGGTCGTAGCGTCGTACTGGAGCGCCAGGGCGACTACGTGGTCTGGGGGCGTGGGGTGGATCACTCCTGGGTCGCGGAGGAGGAGTCGGTGGTGCTGACCGTGCGATGGCCGTCCGTTGCCGGGTACGCGGTGCCTTCCGAGGGCGAGCAGCCGTCGGCGGAGTGACCGAACCCCCCGCGGTTGTGAACCGTCTCTACGGCAGCGGGAGTTCGTGGTTCGGCCAGCGGGATCTGGCCTGTTCGCGGGAGCGGAGGAGGGCCAGGGTGGGGAGGCCCTGGTCGGCGCCCGTGGTCAGGAGCGCGGGGAGCTGGGGGAGTGGGGCCACGGCTGCCACGTCGTCCAGGACCAGCGTGAGTGGTGGGTCGAGGCGGCCGGAGGATGACCGTTCGGCCATGCGCCGGCCGCGCTCGACCACGCTTGAGGCGAGGGCCGTCAGCAGCGGCATGGCGGAGGGGTTCGCCTTGGGGTCCTCGATGGGGTCGCCGACCACAAAGAGCGTTCCCCCCTCGCGTACGAAGGAATCCAGGGCGAGGGAGTCGGCGCGGTTCGGGGTGCAGGATTCCCTGACGTTGACCGTGGAGAGGGCGGAGAGGGCCCTCGCCGTCAACTGCTGAGCGATGTCGCGGCGTTCGGGGTGCGAGGTGAGGGCCGACTCCAGTTCGCCGGCCGCGCCGGGGGCAGCCTTGGGGTTCGTGCGCAGGGTGCGGACCGCTTCCTGGACATTGCCGCCCTGGGCCCAGCGGTGCAGATGACGGATGGTGCGGTTGTCTATGGCGGCGGCGTGGAGGTAGCTGCGCAGAAGGGTTTCCGCGGTGTCCGCCATGGCCTGGTCGATCTTGGCGGTGGGGCGGATGGCGGCGAGCAGGGCGGTCGCCCTGGCCACCGCCGTCGGCTTGTCCTCGCAGCCGGTGACGGGGGACCAGTGCAGGCGGGCCGGGGTGTCGCAGCGGTGCGCGGGGTCGTAGAGGAGGACCGGGCCCAGTTTCGCGCGGGCGTCCTTCGTCTCCGACCAGACCGCGGGGTCGGAGGTGATCACCAGGGCGGGGCCCTCGGCGTCCCGTACGGCCTGGACGGCGGTGGGGCGGCGGGACTCGGCGGGGCCCAGGACGACGGGGGGAACCGGGGGGATCGTGCGCGTCCATCCGCCCGTGTGCGGGCCGATCGCTGTGTCGGCTTCGGCCGGTGAGGCGGGCGGTGACGGTGTGGAGGGGGCGTCGTGCCGTGGCTCGGGGAGTGGCGGGGCGAGTGTGGCGGGGAATCCCGCGGGCGGGGCGAGGCCGCCGCTGCGTGGGGGGAGCGGGGCTGTCGGCTCCCCGTGGGTGTCGGTCGCCGGGGCGGTGTGGGGGGTGCTGCCTCCGGTGGGGGGCTCGGCGGGGGCGGCCTGTTCCACCGGGGCGTGGGCGTGGGCGGGGGAAGCGGTGGGCGGCGCCGCCGTCGCGGCTGTCGGTGTCTGGCGCCGGGCGGCCTTCTCGCGGGCCCGTACGGCCCTCCAGCGGGCCAGGGTGCCCATGGTGAAGACGGTCAGGACGAGGAGGACCATGAGCTGGCTGATCACGAGGCCCCAGAAGAGGCCGTAGCCGGAGAGCTGGTCGGCGGGGGTGTCCGGCCAGGCTGCGGCGAGGTCCTGGGGGGCGGAGACCAGGTTGCGTACGGCGAGGGGGGTGCGGCCGAAGGTGACGGCGTCGGGCCAGGCGCCGTGGGCGAAGACGCCGGCCAGGCCGGTGGCCGACCAGACCAGCACGGTCAGGCCCACCAGGAAGCCGAGGAGGGCGATCAGCAGCCCGTCGGGGATGCCGCCTCCGCCCTGCCGGGGGTGCCGGTCGTCCGGTCTCATCGCATGCCGCCGTTCACGCTGTCACCTTGCCCTGGCCCGACCCTGTCCGTTCGTTGCCGCCCGTACCGGCCCGCTCGTACTGCCCTGTTCATCCCGGCCCGGGTCAGGCCACCGTCGACTCGGAGGAGCCGTAGCCGTCGATCTCGCTCAGCCGGTGTTCGACGAAGGCGGCCGCCCGTTCCTCCGCCTCCAACTCGGCGGCGCGCAGGGCGTCGTCCTCGTCCAGCAGGTGGTCGGCGGACGATTCGGTCATCGCGCGGTCGGTGAAGACCAGGGGCCGTTCGGTCTCGGTGATCAGGTGTTTGACCACCTGGACGTTGCCGTTGACGTCCCAGACGGCGATGCCGGGGGTAAGGGTGGGGATGATCTCCACCGCCCAGCGGGGCAGGCCCAGGACGCGGCCCGTGGCTCTCGCCTCGTCCGCCTTCTGGGCGTAGATCGTCCGTGTCGAGGCCATCTTGAGGATGGCGGACGCCTCCTTGGCCGCCGCGCCGTCGACGACGTCCGACAGGTGGTGGACGACCGCGACGAAGGACAGGCCGAGCCGTCGGCCGAACTTCAGCAGGCGCTGGAAGAGCTGGGCGACGAAGGGGCTGTTGATGATGTGCCAGGCCTCCTCGACCAGGAAGATGCGCTTCTTCCGGTCGGGGCGGATCCAGGTGTGTTCCAGCCACACGCCGACGATCGCCATGAGGATGGGCATGGCGATGGAGTTGCGGTCGATGTGGGACAGGTCGAAGACGATCAGGGGCGCGTCGAGGTCGATGCCCACGGTGGTGGGGCCGTCGAACATGCCGCGCAGGTCACCGTCGACGAGGCGGTCCAGGACGAGCGCCACGTCCAGGCCCCAGGCCCGTACGTCGTCTATGGCGACGTTCATCGCCTCGGCGGACTCCGGCTCGGGGTGGCGGAGCTGCTCGACGATGTCGGTGAGGACCGGCTGGCGTTCGACGATGGTCTCGTTGACGTAGGCGTGCGCGACCTTGAGGGCGAAGCCGGAGCGTTCGTCGAGGCCGTGGCCCATCGCGACCTCGATGATCGTGCGGAGCAGCGCGAGCTGCCCCGTCGTGGTGATCGAGGGGTCGAGGGGGTTGAGGCGGATGCCCATGTCGAGGGCGGCCGTCGGGTCCAGGCGGATGGGGGTTATTCCCAGCTCCTCCGCGATGAGGTTCCATTCGCCGACGCCGTCCTCGCCCTGGGCGTCGAGGACGACGACCTGGCGGTCGCGGAACCGCAGCTGCCGCAGGACGTACGTCTTCTCCAGGGCCGACTTGCCGTTGCCGGACTCGCCGAGGACGAGCCAGTGCGGGGCGGGGAGCTGCTGGCCGTAGAGCTGGAAGGGGTCGTAGATGTAGCCCTTCCCGGAGTAGACCTCGCGGCCGATGATCACGCCGGAGTCGCCGAGGCCGGGGGCGGCGGTCGGCAGGTACACGGCCTGGGCCTGGCCCGTGGAGGTGCGCACGGGGAGGCGGGTCGTCTCGACCTTGCCGAAGAGGAAGGACGTGAAGGCGTCCGTGAGGGCGGACATGGGGTCTCGCATCAGCGCTTCACCTCCAGGTGCGGTTGGGTCGGGTGATCCCGCATCGCGGCAGCCCTACCTTCGGATTCCGGTGGCGAACGGGAGCGTGTTGACGAAGGCCCGGTGGTGTTCGCGGTCGCACCACTCCAGCTTGAGGTACGACTTGCCGGCCGAGGCCCTTATCGTGCGCTTGTCGCGTGCCAGTGCCTCCGGGGAGCGGGAGGAGACGGTGATCCAGCCGACGAGGTTGACGCCGGCCGCGCCGCTGGCGAGGTCCTCGCCGCGCTGGTCGAGGCGGGAGTGGGAGGCCACGTCACGGGGGTCGACGGTGCGGTTCATCTTGGCGGCGCGGGACGCCTCCGCCTCGTCGTTCGTCTTCTCCGTGAGCATGCGTTCGATGGCGACCTCGGTGGGTTCGAGGTCCATGGTGACGGCGACCGTGCGGATGACGTCCGGGGTGTGGACCAGGAGGGGCGCCAGGAAGTTGACGCCGACCGGGGTCATCGGCCATTCCTTCACCCAGGCCGTGGCGTGGCACCAGGGGGCGCGGGTGGAGGACTCGCGGGTCTTGGCCTGGAGGTAGTCCGGCTCCATCGCGTCGAGTTCGGCCGGCCAGGCGTTGCGCTTGGTCATGGCCTGGATGTGGTCGATGGGGTGGTCCGGGTCGTACATGGAGTGGATGAGGGAGGCGAGGCGGCCCTGGCCGAGCGGCTGCCGTACGCGGATGTCGGCCTCCTGGAGGCGCGAGCAGATGTCGGTCAGCTCGCGGGCCATGACGACGGCGAGGCCGGCGTCCTTGTCGAGCTTGCGGCCCTTCGGGCGGGCGGCGCGGGCCATGGCGTGGCCCTCGGCGGCGAGTTCGCGGGAGTAGTGCATGCAGGCGACGAGGTACGCGCGGTGCTGCTCGCTGCTGGTGGAGACCATGGACTGGAGCTGGTCGTACGACTGCTGCAGCCAGCCGGGCGAGCGTTCGTCGCCGCGCTGGGCGACGTCCTTGGCGTGGGCGTCGGGGTCGGCGGGGAGGGTGCGCGCGAGCATCTGCAGGCGGGTGACGAAGCCGTCGCCGTTGGCCACGTGCTTGAGGAGGGTGCCGAAGCGGTCGACGAGGGCTTCCTGGTCCTCGGAGTCGCGCAGGCCCACGCCGGGACCCTCGATCTCGATGGCGGCGGTGACGGTCCGGCGGTCGGCGTGCAGGAGGACGGCGATCTCGTCGGGGCCGAAGGGCGCGGCCAGCCAGGTGATGCGGCCGATGCCCGGCGGGGGGCCGACCTCGACCTCTCGGCCGTCGAGGCGGGTGCCGGCCTCCATGTTGGCGGAGCGGTACGTCGTGCCGCGGCGCAGGCTGCGCTTGTAACTGCGGTTGATCTCGAACCACTTGTAGAACGTCCGGCGCTTGTACGGCACGTACACCGCGGCGAGCGCGAGCATCGGGAAGCCGGTGAGCAGGGCGATGCGGGGGACGAGTACGGGGACGAGGAGGCCGCACATCATGCCGAGGAACGCGCCCGTGATGATGAGCGCGATCTCGCCGGACTCGCGGTTCCGGCCGATGATCGCGTTCGGCCGGGCGCGGCCGATCAGATACGTACGGCGGGGCGTGACTGGATGGGACATATGGGCCGCGTGGGAATCAGTCGTCAACGCCCTTCACCTCCCGTGCGGTTGCTGTTGCGGGTGTTGCCGGCGTGGGGGGTGTTGACCGGGCTCGTGCGGGGCGGGGGTGCGGCGGAGGGGACAGTTCCGCCGCCTCCGCCCGCGGGGCGCGAGCTGTGGGCGGCCACGCCGCCGGATGCGGGGTTGGCCTGGCGGGGGGTGGTGTTCCCGCCGCCGTTGTTGTCGGCCCGGGAGCTGTGGGTCTTGATGCCCTGGGCGACGAGGCTGGCCGGGGAGCTGATGACGGCGGCGGCCTTGCCTTCGGCGCCGCGCATGATGCGGTTGTTGCGGGAGCCGGCGATCTCGTCGCCGAAGCCGGGGACGAAGCGGTAGATCATCGCCGAGGCGAAGATGGCGAGGAGGATGATGGCGAGGCCGGAGACGACGGCGGAGAAGGCGTTGGGTCCGTCGTCCGCGGAGAGTGCGCCGGCGAGGCCCAGGACGATCACGATCACGGGTTTGATGAGGATGACCGCGATCATGATGCCCGCCCAGCGGCGGACGTGGCCCCACAGGTTCTTGTCGACCAGGCCGGCGTAGACGACCGTGCCGAGGAGTGCGCCGACGTAGAGCAGTGCGGCGCGGATGACCAGCTCCAGCCAGAGGACGCCGGCGGCGAGGATGGAGACGAGGGAGACGACGATCAGCATGATCGGGCCGCCGCCGATGTCCTCGCCCTTCTTCAGGGCGCCGGAGAAGGTGCCGAAGAAGGTGTCCGTCTGGTCGCCGGTGGCTTTGGCGAGGACGTCGGTGACGCCGTCGGTCGCCGATACGACGGTGTAGAGGATCAGGGGGGTGAAGGCGGAGGCGAGGACGGTCAGCCAGAGGAAGCCGACGGCTTCCGAGAGGGCCGTGGTGAGGGGGACGCCCCGCACGGCCCGCTTCGCCACCGCGAGCAGCCACAGGACGAGGGTGAGGATCGTCGACGCCGCGAACACGACGGCGTACTGCTGCAGGAACTTCGGGTTCGTGAAGTCGACGTTCGCGGTGTCGTTGACCGCGGCGGAGAGTTTGTCGATGGTCCAGGAGGCGGCGTCGGCGCAACCTTGGGCCAGGGAGGAGAGGGGGTCGAGGGTGGTGGTGAGGTCCTTGGGGGTGGTCCCTGACCCGCCGCCGCCACCGCCGTTGTCGCTCTCGCAGAACTCCCGGGCCGCGCCGGAGAGCAATGAGCAGGAATCACCGCTGGGAGAGGGAGAGGGAGACGGTGTAGGTGCGGCGACAGCGTGCGTCGCGAACAGCAGCAGCGTGGTCTGTACGGTTGCGAAGGCTGCGGTGACCTTGAGTACACGGCGTGACCTACCGGGCATAGGTGAACCCTCCGTACTCCTCGACAGCCTTCGAGATCTCGTCGGACGTCGAGACCTTGTTGTCGCCGTTGACCGGCGCGGGGCCTTCCTTCTGCGCGAAGCTGTCGACCTTCCAGTCCTCGTTCTCCCAGCGCAGTTGGAGGGTCATGGTGAACCAGTCGCTGGTGACAGGGTTGGTCGTGGTCTCGGAAGCCATGCCGAACACGCCTGTGCACCAGACCTCGACGGTCGCGGTGCTGTCCGAGTAGCCGGTGGCGGTGGTGCCGACCGGCATGGTGCGTGAGACGTACGTACTGCCGGCCGGTGCGTTGCCGTTCTCGTCCAAGCCGACCTTGGTCAGGAAGTTCTTGCTGTACACCTTGTTCAGACTGTTTTCCAGGTCGGTCGACTTGTCGGCGGCGAAGACCTGCCGCACGATCGCGCTTCGCCGGGAGGGCTTGAGGATGTCGGCCGAGACCAGCACCACGGAGTAGTTGGCGGCAGCCGATTCGGCGCCCTGCTGGTCGTGGGCGAAGCCGGAGGGGATGCCACCGGTCTTGGTGGTGACCGGCCGTTCCCCCGAAGCCGCCGTCGGTGCCGTTTTCGTCGTGTCGCCGCCGGAGTCGTCCGTGGTGTCGCTGTCGCCGCCCCGGTTCGCGAAGGCGATCGCGGCGATGAGGAGGACGACGACGCCGACGATGGTGACGAGGCTTCTGGAGGAGGAGCGGGGGCGGCGGGGGGCGCCGCCGTAGGGGTCGCCACCGCCTTCGGGGAGGCGGGTTCGGGTCTGGCCGGTGCCGGCGTATCCCCCGTACGCGTCGTCACCGGAGCGTGAGGACTCGCCGTACCCCTGCTCGTCGCCGAGACTCATGCCGCAGTCGCCCCTTCAACTTCGACGTCGTACCGAAAGGCGTAGCAGTACGACGGTAGCCGCGCTGGTTCCCGCGCGGGCGCGGTGTGGAGACTCGACATCAGGGAAACGCAACCTCAGCCGGTGGGCACGACGGACAGGTGGGGTGGGAGGGGGAACCGGGCGGAGCCGGCGGCCCGGCCGGGACGTGGGCGGGCCGCCGCGCTACACGGCCATGCCGTACACGATGGTGAAGAGCGTGCCCAGGGAGCCGATGATGAAGACGCCGGTGAGGCCGGCGATGATGAGGCCCTTGCCCTGTTCGGCGCTGAAGGTGTCGCGCAGGGCGGTCGCGCCGATGCGCTGTTTGGCCGCGCCCCAGATCGCGATGCCGAGGCAGAGGAGGATGGCGACCGCCATCACGACCTCGATCATCACGCGTGCCTCGTTGCCCAGGCTGCCGAAAGGCCCCCAGTCCGGGGCGATTCCGCCGATGATGGTGGTGATGTCGCCCTTGTCGGCCGCAATGAACATGTAAGTCACCGCCCCTAGTGGGTCGTTCTGTTGTCTTCGGTGGCTGTGCGGCGCGTGCGCCGGGGCGTCCGCTCCGCACGCCTCCACGCGGGTGCGCAGAGGTCGAGCCCATTCTCGCCGACAATCACGCCGACGTATGTCGACTTGGCGTCATTGATTGGCGGTTTTCGTACGGATCCCTTGCCGCCGGCCCGTGCGGGCCCCTAACGGGGGGCGCGGAACGGTAAACGAAGGGCCGTATCGTCACTCTGTGTATCACGGCGGGTCACGCCGGGCAACGAGGATGAAACGGAACCTGTGGTGTGGTTCCGTCGTTATTCCCCTTTCGTGCCCTCTGGGGGCTTGCCCGGCCCCGCTTCTGACGGGGTGTCGGGATTGTTCTGTCGTTCCGTTGTTCTCCGGAGTCCGAGTGTGCCTGATGTGGACGTAAGGGTCGTGTGTGGGGGGCGGGTGCCCCGGCGGGGCTGAGCTTTGGCCAGAACTGCATGGGATCGCGATCGCGACTTTGGCGCAAATGATCGGCTGGGCGTCCCTGGGGCGATCCCGTTCGTCCAGGCGTCAGGCACGGTGCGGTGCGGTGCGAACGCGGTTGGCCGGGTGTGTTCCCCACCTGAGGCGTTGTCAGAGTCGTGGATGTTGGGGAGCGTTGCTGTGGGCCGCTTCCGGCACGGTGGGCGTCGCGGCTCAGGTGTGTGTGCTTGTCCACGTGCTCGTGAACAGTTCGTGCGGGGGATCGGGCACAGGAGGCGGGGGAACGGGCCGCGCAGGTCGGTCGGGGTGGGGGCGTCGGCTCTGTGGTGGGTCGGTTTGGCGGTTTCCAGGGGGAGGTGGGGGGACTTGAGGTCGGTCCACGGGCCCGGTACGAACACCGTGCGTCCCGCTCTGGGGCGCTTGGCCCGCTCCACCGCGCCCGTGGTCAGCAGTTCCGTCTCCGCGGCCCTGTGCCGGGCGGGAGTCCAGTCGTTCCAGCGGCGGATGTTCTGGTCGGTGGGGCGGGCGAGGGTCAGGAGCTGGAGGTGCAGCGTCGCGGCCTCGGGGCCGACGCCCACTGCTCCATGCCGGTCAGGAAACGGCCCGGCTTCTCGTACGCCACGGAGATCCGCGCGCGCAGCGCCGCCAGCGCGTCGAGCGCCACGGGCTCGTCGGCCGGGTCGTGCGCTCTGACCCAGTCGACGTACACCGTCGACGTGTGCGGCTGCGTCGGGAGCGGGACGTGGACCTTCATGTCGAGATCCTGGCACGCCCCGCTGACACCGCCGTCGGCCGGCGTGAGCCTCGGCCCTGGGGTCTTCTACGTCTCGTTCGCCGGCTCGAACCCCTCGAACCCTGCGACGCCCGCCACGAAGTGGTCGAACTCTCCCGCCCGTACGCCGAGTACGAAGGCGTCCCACTTCCTGCGGTTCGTCGTGACGACGTTGTCCGGGTCGCTGGTCTCGCGGAGGTGGACGAGGGCCTCGGGGTCGTCCGCGCCGTCGCCCCGCTCGAAGGCGACCTCGATCCAGGGGCCGGGGCCGGTCGCGCCCTCGGGGGCGGCGCGGATCCAGTCGAGGTCGGGGGGGATGTCGGACATGGGGGCGTCCCTCCTCGGGGTCGGGGCAGTCGTCGTGGGCCGGCGAGCGGGGGCCTCCGGTGATCATTCCCCAGGCGGGTGGCCGCCTCTACACTTGCTGACGGCGGACTGGCGCGCGGTGAGGGGCGGTTGACGGTGCGTAAGGCATGGATCGTGGCGATCGCTGCCTGCAGCGTTGGGCTCAGCTTCGTGATGCTGCTGGTCGTGGGCGTCTACATGGTCGCCGGGAACCTCGCGGGCGGTATCGGCGGGAGGTCCGTCGGGCTGGCCAAGGGGGCCGTCCCCGCCGCTTATCAGACCCTCGTGCAGAAGTGGGGCAATCTGTGCGACGCCATCAATCCGGCGTTGCTGGCCGCACAGCTGTACCAGGAGAGCGGGTTCAATCCGAAGGCGCAGAGCCCCGCCGCGGCGCAGGGGATCGCTCAGTTCATCCCGGGGACATGGGCCGCGCACGGGGTCGACGGGGACGGGGACGGCGATCGTGACGTCTGGGACCCGAATGACGCGATTCCGTCGGCCGCCTCGTACGACTGCTCCCTCGCGAAGTACGTGAAGGACGTCCCCGGTGATCCGACGGCGAACATGCTCGCTTCCTACAACGCGGGGGCGTACGCCGTCATCAAGTACGGGGGCGTCCCGCCGTACAAGGAGACGCAGAACTACGTCAAGACGATCACCACGCTGTCGGAGAGTTTCGCCGCGCCCACGACCCGGGTCGATCCCAGCGAGCAGGCGGCCGGGGCCATCGCGTACGCGCAGAAGAAGCTGGGGACGCCTTATCTGTGGGGTGGCACCGGTACCGCTGAGCAGGGCGGACGCTTCGACTGCTCAGGGCTGACGCAGGCGGCGTACGAGAGTGTGGGGATCACGCTGCCGCGGGTCGCGAACGATCAGTACAACGCCGGGCCGCATCCGTCGAGGGACGAGCTGCTGCCCGGGGATCTGGTGTTCTTCTCCGACGACCTCACCAACTCCCGGACCATTCGGCACGTCGGTATCTATGTCGGGGGCGGATATATGATCGACGCTCCGCGCACGGGGGCCGTCATCCGTTTCGACCCGATTGACACCCCCGACTACTTCGGTGCCACCCGGGTTACGGAAGATGGCGCGAAAGCATTGCCCACAACGGTCTGACAGCGCCGTAATTGTCTGTGAACCCCTGCCCTGAGCTGCAGAGACGTGTCTCTCTTCGATAACGTCTGAGTGATCATTCGGTGGAGGGTGGAACGCATTGAAGGGGAGTGTGCGTTCCTGATTGACGTAGCCCGTTGACGCTCATGCGGAAGCACTACGTACCACGGGGGTGGCAGAGCGCGGCGCACGTAAGGGTGCGGTCGCGAGAACGATGACGAAAGGGCCGCAGCACGATGGCTGGACTCGCCGCGCATGCCGCAATTGCCGCTGAATCCGGATCGAATCCCGACGTCGAGCTGCTCTACGAGATCAACGGCCTCGCCAAGGACGCGCCGACCTGGCTCGACCGGGTGATGGAGTTCGTGGGTGAGTACGGACTGCTCTTCGCGATGGTGCTGCTGATCCTGTGGTGCTGGTGGGGCGTGCGGAAGCGGGGCGGGGAGGATGCCGCCTCGTCCGTGGCCGCGTTGATGTGGGCGCCGCTCGCCGCCGGGGTCGCCGTGCTGGTGAACGTGCCGATACGCGGGTTCGTGGAGCGGCCCCGCCCCTTTCTCGACCACGAGGGGCTGGAGGTGCTCGTCTCCGGCAAGACCGACTACTCCTTCGTGAGCGATCACGCGACGCTGATCATGGCGATGGCGGTGGGACTGTTCGTCGCCAACCGGAAGTTCGGGATGGTCGGGCTGGTGATCGGCCTGCTGGGCGGGTTCATCCGCGTGTACATGGGCGTGCACTATCCGACCGATGTGATCGGTGGGTTCGCGCTGGGGACCGCGGTCGCGCTGTTGCTGTCGCCGCTCGCGATGGCTCTCCTCACGCCGTTGATGAAGGCGGTGGAGCGGTCGCCTCGGGTCGGGTGGGTCGTGCGGGCCCGGGGGCGGGACGGGCGGCGTGCGGTGATTCCGGGGGCTCGGGTGGGTGGGGCTTCCGCGGAGGAGCGGGATCTGGCTGCCTGAGGGCCCGAACGGGGTGCTGTATGCGGCTCAGGTGTGCCCGGGGGCCCGGTGCGGCTTCTCGCGCAGCTGCCCGCGCCCCTGACGGGCCCTAGAGGGCCTGCGGGAAGGTGAAGAAGCGCTTCGGGTCGTACTTCTTCTTCAGGGTGGTCAGGCGGGGGGCCGCGTCCCCGTAGTACGCCTTCCTCCAGTCGGTGAGGGTGGGGTCCGTGTAGTTCTGGTAGGCGGCGCCGGAGGCGTGGCGGGCCATGGACTTGTGGGCCTTGTCGAGCCAGGACTGGGCGGTCGTGCCGGAGGTGCCGGACTTCCAGGAGGCGAGGTACTGGGCCAGCATCCGGGAGCGGCGGTGGACGAAGGCCGTGGCCGTGGGGGAGACGCGGTTGACCTGGCCGCCGAGGGCGGTCAGGGCGATGCTGCCGGCTCCGCCCTTCACGCCCGTGATCTGGGTCAGCAGGGTCTGGACGCCCGCCGAGGAGATCGAGCGGTCGAAGAAGTCCGAGCGGGCCGCGTACGTCTCGCGGCCCAGCGCGCCCTGCGGGGAGCGGCCCGGGGTCGAGCCGGGCAGATGGCACTTGGCGTCGGCCGAGAAGGAGCCGCAGCCCGCGTACCCCTCCATGGCGTCCTCGTACGAGCGGCGCTTCAGGGAGACGCTGCGGGCCGGGGTGCCGACGCGGTCGGCCAGGCGGTCGAGGGCGTTCTCCAGGTCGCCGTAGGTGCCGAGGGAGAAGGCGGCGACCGCGACGGACGGGCTGCCCCCGTTCTCCAGATGGCAGGAGGACCAGATCTCGTCGGGCTGCGTCGGGCCCCACTCCTGCCAGGCCCTCACCACGGCGGCGGCCTTGGACCAGGGCCAGGTGAGGTACGCGGTGACGCCCTGGGGGGCGGGGTGGGTCCGGAAGCGGAGTTCGGTGACCACGCCGAAGTTGCCGTTGCCCGCGCCGCGCAGGGCCCAGAAGAGGTCCTTGTTGGTGGTGGCGTTCGCGGTCAGTTGCTTGCCGTCGGCCGTGATCAGTGTGGCCTGGGTGAGGCTGTCGCAGGTCAGGCCGTAGGCGCGGGAGGTCACGCCGTGGCCGCCGCCGAGGGTCAGGCCGGAGACGCCGACCGTCGGGCAGGAACCGGCGGGGATGGTCACACCCTTCGCGGCCAGGGCGCGGTAGACGTCGATCAGCTTCGAGCCGGCGCCCACCACGGCCTCGCCCCCGGAGGCGCGGACCTTGTTCAGCTTGGAGACGTCCATGACGAGGCGGCCGTTGCCGGAGGACCAGCCCGCGTAGGAGTGGCCGCCGTTGCGTATCGACACCTTGATGTCGTGGGCCCTGGCGTAGGCGAGGGTCGTACGGATGTCGTCGGCGTGGGCGACGTAGGCGACGGCGGTGGGCTTCAGGGTGTCGAAGCGGGTGTTGTAGAGCTGCCGGGCCGTGGACCAGGCCTTGTCGCCGGGGCGGAAGAGGGGGCCGTCGAGGTCGCGGGCGAGGGCGGACCAGTTGGCGGCGGAGGCCCTGGACGCGATGCCCGTGCCGGTGGTGGTGGCCGTGCGCAGGGAGGTGTCCGTGGCGCGGGTGGCGGGGCCGGGATCCGTGCCGGTGCAGGCGGAGGCCGTCAGCGTGGTGAGCGCGGCCGCGCCGCCTCCGATGAACATGCGTCGTTCCATGTTGCGTCTCCCGGTGCGCCGCGTGGTGGGTCGTGGAACGAGACGGGGTTGGTGGTGACGGGGTTCCCGGATTCGCCCCTGTCTCCCCTGCCCGTTCCGGTCCTCGGGGGCTGCGGTCCTTCGGACCCCGATTCTGCGGCCGCCGCTCCCGGAGGTTGCCGCCGGGGTCCCGGATCGTCGATGTGGGGGCTTCGTGAGGGTCTCCTGAGGGGTTCGCGCGGCCCCCCGTACCCCTTGGGTCCCGTGGACCCCTTCTGCCGGACCTCCGCGTGGCGCCGCGACACCCGGCCCGCGGCCCCACGCGCCCTACGCCCGGCACTCTCTCCCCACGCGCCCTACGCCCGGCACGCGCCCGACGCGCACTGCGCCCGGCTTCGCTCACGCGGGGCCGCATCGAGGACCGCCGGCGGCCGGGCCGGAGGCCATGGGCGGGCGTAGGGAGGGCCCGAACGGGGGATGGTTTCTCTCTGTAGTTGAATGGGTTCGGAGAGTTACAGGATCTGGGAGGGGTGGGGCCGTGTGGAACGCTGGGGTTCCGTGGGGCGCGTGGTCATGGGCCGCGGGATCGGAATCCGCGCGTGCTCTTCCCGTGAGCGTTCCGTGACCTCACCGCACTTTCGGCAGGGGTTCACTCGCCGTTCACTTCCGTCCATCGGCGGCTTCACCTGATCTGCCTAATTTCGGCCTTACCCGGTGCGGGATGTGGGCCGAAATGAGGCCGTGCAACCCGTGACGACAGCAGTTCGAGGGACTGACGGCATCGACCGGGCAGGTCCCGAGGCTGATACGACGACTTCGCACGCCGCCATGTGGACGGCGGCTCCTGGAAGGAACTCCCGAAAGTGAAGCTTCAGCGCAAGAACCGGCTGCGCGCCCTTTCTCTCGGTGCTGTCGCCCTCACCGGCGTCCTGACCCTCTCGGCATGCGGGTCCGACGACACCGGTGGCGGCGCGAGCGGCAGCGGCGACAGCCCGGCGGCCGCCGGCAAGATCGACTGCGGCGACGCCAAGGGCCAGCTGCTGGCCGACGGCTCCTCCGCGCAGAAGAACGCGATCGACGCCTGGGTGAAGCAGTACCAGAGCACCTGCCGGGACGTCGTGATCAACTACAAGGGCAGCGGCTCGGGTGCGGGCATCACCGCGTTCACCCAGGGCCAGATCGCCTTCGCGGGCTCCGACTCGGCGCTGAAGCCCGAAGAGGTCACGGCCTCCAAGGAGGTCTGCAAGGGCGGTCAGGGCATCGACCTGCCGATGGTCGGCGGTCCGATCGCCGTCGGTTACAACGTCCCGGGTGTCGAGAACCTGATCCTGGACGCCAAGACCCTCGCCCTGATCTTCGACAGCAAGATCACCAACTGGAACGACAAGGCCATCAAGGCGCTCAACCCCGACGCCGAGCTGCCCGACCTCAAGATCCAGGCATTCCACCGCTCGGACGAGTCCGGCACCACGGACAACTTCACCAAGTACCTGATCGCCGCGGCCCCCGACAGCTGGAAGTACGAGGGCGGCAAGGCCTGGCAGGCCAAGGGCGGCCAGTCCGCGCAGGGCTCCTCCGGTGTCGCGCAGGGCGTGAAGGAGACGAAGGGCGCGATCTCCTACATGGAGCTGTCCTACGCCAAGGACGGCATCAGCACGGTCGACGTCAAGACCGGTGCCGCCACCCCGGTGAAGGCGACCGTGGAGAACGCCACCAAGGCCATCTCCGAGGCCCAGGTCGTGGGCACCGGCAAGGACCTCGCGCTGAAGCTGAACTACACGCCGACCGCCGAGGGCGCCTACCCGATCACCCTCGTCACGTACGAGATCGTCTGCGACAAGGGCAACAAGGCGGACACCCTGACCGCCACGAAGTCCTTCCTCACCTACGTCGCTTCCGAGGACGGCCAGGCGCTGCTCTCCGAGGCCGGGTACGCCCCGATGCCCGAGGAGATCATCACCAAGGTCCGTACGACCATCTCGGAACTGAGCTGACCCGAGTGCGGCCCGGTCCCGACGGGACCGGGCCGCACCGTCCGGTGCACCGCCGCCAGGAGTCCGCCGCCAGCGCGGGTGGCTCCGCCCCGAGCCGCCGCCCGTACCGCGCCGGCTCCGCAGACCGGAGAACCTGATGGACATATCGACCAAAGACACTCCCGCTCCCCCCACCCCACCGACTTCCGAGGCCCGCGAGGACAAGCGCGTCGAGCGCGGCGTCACCCGCCTCGGCGACCGGGTCTTCCTCGGCCTGTCCCGAGGGTCCGGCATCTTCCTGCTGGTGCTCATGGCGGCCATCGCCGTGTTCCTCAGCTACCGGGCCGCGCTCGCGATCAGCAAGGACGAGGCCAACTTCTTCACGACCTTCGAGTGGAACCCCACCGCGGTCCCGCCGGTCTTCGGCATCGCGGTGCTGGCGTTCGGCACCGTCGTCTCGTCGGTCATCGCGATGGCCATCGCGGTCCCGGTCGCGGTCGGCATCGCCCTCTTCATCACGCACTACGCCCCGCGCAGGCTGGGCGGCCCCATCGCGTACGTGATCGACCTGCTCGCCGCCGTGCCGTCCATCGTGTACGGCCTGTGGGGCATCCTGGTCCTCGTGCCGCAGCTCGACGGGCTCTACGGCTGGCTGAACGACTACCTCGGCTGGACCGGCGTCCTCGAATGGCAGGGCGGCGCCCCCCGTTCGATGCTCACCGTCGGCATCCTGCTCGCGATCATGATCCTGCCGATCATCACCAACGTGAGCCGTGAGGTCTTCCGCCAGGTCCCGCGGATGCACGAGGAGGCCGCGCTGGCCCTCGGCGCCACCCGCTGGGAGGTGATCCGCATGTCGGTGCTGCCCTTCGGGCGCTCCGGCGTCATCTCCGCCTCGATGCTCGGCCTCGGCCGGGCGCTCGGCGAGACCATGGCCGTGGCGATGGTCCTGTCGTCCAGCTTCGAGATCAACCTCAGCCTGCTCGACCCGGGCGGCGGCACCTTCGCGCAGAACATCGCCAGCAAGTTCAGTGAGGCCACAGAGATGGGCCGGGACGCCCTGATCGCCTCCGGTCTGGTCCTGTTCGTCATCACCCTGCTGGTCAACGGCGCGGCCCGGCTGATCATCGCCCGCCGCAAGGAGTTCTCGGGGGCCAACGCATGAGCAACGCAACTCTCACCCCGAAGGGCCCGAGCACGCTGCGTGCCGCGTCGCTGCCCAAGTGGTTCGCCTGGGCGGTCGCCGCGGGCTCGGTGGCCCTGGGCCTCGGCATCAGTGCCGTGGCCGGCCTCGAAAGCTCCATCCAGTGGGCCCTGATCGCGGGCGTCCTGTTCGTCCTCGGCTCGTACGGCATCGCCGCGCGCGTCGAGGGCAAGCGGCAGGCCAAGGACCGGGTCGCGACCAGCCTCGTGTGGGTCGCGTTCCTGCTCGCGGTGATCCCGCTGGTCTCCCTCATCTGGGAGACCATCAGCCGCGGTGTGAAGGTCCTCGACGTCTACTTCCTCACCCACTCGATGGGTGTGGTCTCCACCACCGAGCCCGGCGGCGGTATCTACCACGCCATCCTCGGCACCCTGGAGCAGGTGGGCATCGCCGCCGTCATCTCCGTGCCGGTCGGTGTGCTGACCGCGATCTACCTGGTCGAGTACGGCCGCGGCAGGCTCGCCAAGGCCGTCACCTTCTTCGTCGACGTCATGACGGGCATCCCGTCGATCGTCGCGGGTCTGTTCATCCTCAGCACCTGGATCCTGATCCTCGGGATGGGCCCCTCCGGGTTCGCCGGCGCGATGGCGCTGACCATCCTGATGCTGCCGGTCGTCGTCCGCTCCACCGAGGAGATGCTCAAGCTCGTCCCGAACGAGCTGCGCGAGGCGTCGCTGGCGCTGGGCGTGCCGAAGTGGCGCACCATCCTCAAAATCGTGCTGCCGACCGCCATCGGTGGTATCACGACAGGTGTGATGCTCGCGGTCGCCCGTATCGCCGGTGAGACCGCTCCGGTGCTGCTGCTGGTGTGGGGCTCGAACTACATCAACGCGAACCCCTTCACCGACCCGCAGGCCTCGCTGCCGATGTACATCTATCTGCAGTTCCAGCAGAGCGGCGGCTCCGGAGCGGCGTACGACCGTGCCTGGGCGGCGTCGCTGACGCTGATCGCCTTCATCATGATCCTGAACCTGGCGGCCCGCGGTATCGCCCGCTGGAAGGCCCCACGATGACGAGGACAACGTGCGGCTGTGCCGCGCGGCCGGTCGCTGACGCGGCCACACAGCGACCAGTTCCCCCGCGAAAGAAGCAGTGATCTCCATGGCCAAGCGAATCGACGTCAGCGGCCTCAACGCCTACTACAGCTCGTTCCGGGCCATCGAGGACATCTCGATGGCCATCGAGCCCCGCACGGTGACGGCCTTCATCGGCCCCTCCGGCTGCGGCAAGTCCACGTTCCTGCGCACCCTGAACCGGATGCACGAGGTCACGCCGGGCGGCCGGGTCGAGGGCAAGGTCATGCTCGACGACGAGAACCTGTACGGCGCCGGGGTCGACCCGGTCTCCGTGCGGCGTGAGGTCGGCATGGTCTTCCAGCGTCCGAACCCGTTCCCCACGATGTCGATCTACGACAACGTGGCGGCGGGCCTGAAGCTGGTCGGCGGCAAGAAGAAGGCCGAGCTGGACGAGATCGTCGAGAAGTCCCTCAAGGGCGCGAACCTCTGGAACGAGGTCAAGGACCGCCTGGGCAAGCCGGGCTCCGGCCTCTCCGGTGGTCAGCAGCAGCGGCTGTGCATCGCCCGCGCGATCGCGGTCGAGCCGAAGGTGCTGCTCATGGACGAGCCGTGCTCCGCGCTCGACCCGATCTCGACGCTCGCCATCGAGGACCTCATCGGTGAGCTGAAGGAGCGCTTCACGATCGTCATCGTGACGCACAACATGCAGCAGGCGGCGCGTGTCTCCGACCGTACGGCGTTCTTCAACCTCGCGGCCGTCGGGCAGCCCGGCAAGCTGATCGAGATAGATGACACGGAGCGGATCTTCTCCAACCCGTCCGTGCAGGCCACGGAGGACTACATCTCCGGGCGCTTCGGCTAGGCCGTCGTCCGCGAAGGACCCCTCGTGGTGCTGCATGGCGGTGCCGCCGCGAGGTAGGTGAAGGGCCCGCCCCCGGAAGACCGGGGGCGGGCCCTCCGCCGTTCTCGGGGGTGCCCCGCCCCTACAGGAAAGCCAGGTTCACGATCCAGAAGCTCGCGGCGGCGACCAGGGCCGCGGCCGGCATCGTGATGAACCAGCCGAGGATGATGTTCTTGGCCACGCCCCATCGGACGGCGTTGATGCGCTTGGTGGCGCCCACACCCATGATCGCCGAGGTGATGATGTGGGTGGTGGAGATGGGGGCCTTGAAGATGAAGGCCGTGATGAACATGATCGACGCGCCGGTGGTCTCGGCGGCGAAGCCCTGCGGCGGGTCGAGTTCGATGATCTTGCGGCCCAGGGTGCGCATGATGCGCCAGCCGCCCGCGTACGTGCCGAGGGAGAGCATGACCGCGCAGGCGATCTTCACCCAGACCGGGATGGGGTCTCCGTAGTCCTCGACGTCCGCGATGACCAGGGCCATCACGACGATGCCCATCGTCTTCTGGGCGTCCTGCAGACCGTGGCCGAGGGCCATGCCGGCCGCCGACACGGTCTGCGCGATACGGAATCCGCGCTTGGCCTTGTGCGGGTTGGCGCGGCGGAAGATCCACATGATCGCCGCCATCACCAGATAGCCGACGACCAGGCCGACCACCGGTGAGATGAACATGGGGATGACGACCTTTTCGAGGACGCCGGACCAGTAGACCGTCGTACCGCCCGCGAGCGCCGCGCCCACCATGCCGCCGAACAGCGCGTGGGAGGAGGACGAGGGCAGGCCGAAGTACCAGGTGACGAGGTTCCAGGTGATCGCGCCGACGAGGGCCGCGAAGAGGATGCCCATCCCCTTGGAGCCCTCGGGCGTGGAGATCAGGCCCTCGCTGACGGTCTTGGCGACGCCGCTGCCGAGGAACGCGCCGACGAGGTTCATCACCGCGGCCATGGCGAGAGCCGCGCGGGGCGTCAGCGCGCGGGTCGACACCGAGGTCGCGATCGCGTTCGCGGAGTCGTGGAAGCCGTTGGTGTACGTGAAGAAGAGCGCGACCCCGATGGTCACGACCAGAGCGAAGGTGTCCATGAAGGGTTCAGGACTCCTTGACGGCGATGGTCTCCACCGTGTTCGCCACGTGCTCGAACGCGTCCGCCGCCTCCTCCAGCACGTCCACGATCTGCTTGAGTTTGAGCACCTCGATGGCTTCGTACTTGCCGTTGAAGAGCATGGCCAGCAGTTTGCGGTGGATCTGGTCGGCCTGGTTCTCCAGGCGGTTGACCTCGATCCAGTACTCCGTGAGGTTGGCCATGGTCCGCAGGTTCGGCATGGCCTCAGCGGTCAGCTCGGCGGCCCGCGCCAGCACCTCGATCTGCTGCTCGACGCCCTTGGGCAGGTCCTCGACGTTGTAGAGGACGACCAGGTCGACGGCCTCCTCCATGAAGTCCATGATGTCGTCGAGGGAGGACGCGAGGTTGTAGATGTCCTCGCGGTCGAACGGCGTGATGAACGAGGAGTTCAGCTGGTGGAAGATCGCGTGGGTGGCGTCGTCACCGGCGTGTTCGGCGGCCCGCATACGCTCTGCGATCTCGGCCCGGCCGGCGGTGTCCGCCCCGAGCAGTTCCATGAGGAGCTTCGAGCCCGTGACGATGTTGTCCGCGGATGCGGCGAACATGTCATAGAAGCTCGTCTCCCTGGGGGTCAGACGAAAGCGCACGTGGGGTCCTCGGTATGCATGGGTTTCGGTCAGGCTGATGCTAGGCGCATCATCCGGCCACGGCTAATGGGCCGTCCACCAGTGTCGCCCATCAGCGAGATCGGTCGGCACGGGGGCTGCCCGCAGGGCGTATACCCGCCAAAGTTCGCTATCATATACCCGGTAGGGGTATATGTCTGGAGGCTGCGATGACGACCACAGGGGCCGGCGCGGGAGCGCCCTCGGCCGTAGACGGTGTGGAACAGGGTGTCGTGACCGACCACGACCGTGGAATCCACGGGTACCACCATCAGAAGGCCGAACACCTGAAGCGTCTGCGGCGCATCGAGGGGCAGATCCGTGGGCTCCAGCGGATGGTCGACGAGGATGTCTACTGCATCGACATACTGACCCAGGTCTCCGCCTCCACCAAGGCCCTGCAGTCCTTCGCGCTGCAGCTCCTGGAGGAGCACCTGCGGCACTGCGTCGCCGACGCGGCCCTCAAGGGCGGCGCCGAGATCGACGCGAAGGTCGAGGAGGCCACGAAGGCGATCGGCCGGCTGCTGCGGACCTGAGCGCCGGAGGAGTCGGGAGCGGCGCCGCCCGGGGTCGCTTTTCGGCCACCGGGAGCGCTCGCCGGGGCGGGGCCGAGGTGTCCCGCCGGGTGGTGCCGTTCCGTGCGGCCGTCCGCTACCGGGGCGGGGTGTCCTCGGGGGCGCGCTCTTCCCGGACGCGCAGGACCTCGTCGATGCGATCGGGGCTGAGGCGGTCGCCGTCGGTGGTCGAGGCCGCGATGATGAGGTCGCCGCAGAGTTCGATCTCGGCGAGGGCCACGTGGTCCTGAACCGCCGTACCGCCTGCCGGAGCCACGCGCATCACCTCTTCTCTGCCGCCACCGACCCCTAGGGTAGGCAGCGGCCCACAGCCCGCGCATGGCACCAACGGACCATTTCCGGCCCCGTACTCTCCGCTACTCCTCCGCGATCTTCCCGGCGTAGATGTCCTCGGGTTTCGGCAGCCGGACGGTGACGGGGACGCCGAAGTCGTAGAGCAGAGTCGTCGAGGCGACGGCGATCGTGCCCGGCCGGCCGCCGTTGACGAAGCTGAACCGGTGGCGGACCTTGCGGATACGGCCCTCGTCGTCGAGATAGGCGTCGAAGGGCACCCGGGCGGTGGCGAAGCCCCGGGCGGCGGCCCGCAGGGGAGCCCGGTTGCCTTCGGAGGCCGCGCGGGAGGCGGTGGTCAGATCGGCGGTGCCGCGGTAGTGCCGGACGCGGGTGCCGTCCACCTCGCTCTCGCCGACGAGCCGCGCCGTCCGCGTTCCGCGCAGCACCTCGGCCGCGGCGAACGGGTCGGTGGCGCCGCCGGTGACCAGATTGCCGTCGGAGAGGGTGCCCGTGTCGACGCGGACCCATTTGTCGGCGGGCACGCCCGCACCCCGGTTCTTCATGAACAGGGCGCCGGGGGCGAGGAGTTCGGTGATCGGGCGGTGCTCGCTGCGGCCGGCGGGGTCGTACGGGAGCAGCACCTTCAGCCGGCCGAGCCGTCTGCCGTAGTCGTAGACGCCCTCGCCGTGGATGGTCACCCGGGTGCCGCCGGTGGCCATCTCCATCTCCGTACGGGCCTTGGAGCTGCCCGCGCGGACGAGGGCCGGGGCGGCGCGGTGCAGCAGGTCCACCGGGTCGGAGGGGAGGGAGTCGTCGTCGGGGCCGCCGCCGTGGCAGCCGGTGACACCGGTCGCGCCGACGAGGAGTCCCGCCGCGACGAGTGCCGCGCCCGTTCTGCTGTGCCGCCGCGTCACCATCGCCTGCCAACCCCCTGGCCGGGTCCGAACCGGGTCTTCTGCTCGTTCGGATAACGACAGGTCGGGGAGGTCGTCACGCGGGAGCGCGCGGGCCGGGGAGCGGGGGCGCCCGTCGGCCGGGGCCGACGGGCGCGGAAGGGGTCGTGGCCGCCCGCCCTGGGTAACGTTGTCGGTGTGGCGCATCATGGCGAGCCGGTACTCCCGCAGCAGCATCGGACGACCACCGTCGAGCAGGGCCGGTTCTGTGTGGCGAGATGCAGCTGCGGCTGGCGCGGGCCCGCCCGACGGGCCAGGAGCCTGGCCCGGACGGACGCGGAGGGGCACACGGCGAGCGGGGTGTGAGCGGCGGGCCGGGTGAGCGTGGCGCGGCCGCCGAGCGGGTGGGCGTCAGGCGTGGCGGAGGCCGCCGGGAACTCCTCGACCGGTTCGCGGTCGCGGGGCCGGGTGAGGCGGTCACGGGCGGCGGCCGGGCTTTAGCCAGAGGATCCGGTCCACCTCCTCGCCGGGTGTGAAGTGACCGCCGGTCACCTCGGCGGCTCAGTAATCCACCTGCTTGGCACGGCGGTTGACGACGTAGTGGGCGGTGGGCAGCCGGGGGCCGGGCGCGCAGCGGTGGCCGGTCTTCTCCTCGACCTCGCGCAGTGCGCCGGTGAGGGCGTTCTCGTCGCGCTTCAGCTTCCCCCTGGGATGCGACGGGTCGTCATGGCATCCCTGGAGGACGGCTCACGTGGTGAGCTTCGCGAGCTTTCCGTAGCAGGTGAGGGGCGACGGCGAGGCCGAGCAGGGCGAGGGAGCGGGAGCCCTTTCGCTCGTACCGGACGGTGAGCCGACGGCAGCCGGACGGTCAGGCGATCGACCGCCCGTTCTTCCAGCGGTGGAACCGAGCCCGGAACGGCCGGTTCGAGCCGGGCGGCACCCCGTGATCCGGCTGGTGACCCCGCCCTTCCCGAGAGCGGGCCGAGGCCGGAATCAAGCACCGACACGACCGGCAGAGTGAATAACACACATCTTGCACCTCGTTCGGTCTCCTACGCATATGTACTTTATTGGGCTATTGCTAGCTTTTGACTGGTTGATGACGGCTCATCATCATCGGCAGGCTCCCGCCCCGAGGGAACTCACCGTGGAGGCGGGGATGCCCTTGTGCCGGTGCGGCTGAGCTCAATGACGACAAGAAAGGCCAGTCTCATGACAGTCGTGGACGTACCACCTCCGCCGCGAGGCAGACCCCGTATACACCGCCGCCTCAAGGCGCGTCTCGCAGTGGTGCCCGGAGTGGTACTGCTGGCCATGGCCACTCTGGCCTGGAACACCACCGCGCAGGCAGCAGAACCCCCCGTTCCGCTGGGGACCGCCGAGAGCTACGCGATCCTGGCCGGTTCGACGATCACCAACACCGGCGACTCCGACATCATCGGCGACGTGGGGCTCAGTCCGGGCACCTCCGTGACGGGGTTCCCGCCCGGAGAGATCTTCGGCGCCCTGAACATCGCCAACGGCGCGGCTGATCAGGCGAAGCTGGATCTGACCACGGCCTACAACAACGCGGCCGGCCGAAGCGGGACTTCCGTTGCGGTCGAACTCGGCGGACGCGTACTGGGGCCCGGCGTCTACTCGAACCCGACGTTGGGAATCACCGGAGAACTCACGCTCAATGCCGAGGGTGACCCCAACGCCGTCTTCATCTTCCAGACCACAGAGACGCTGATCACCGCTGCGAACAGCAGCGTCAGACTCATCAACGGTGCGCAGGCCTGCAACGTGTTCTGGAAGGTGGGCAGTTCCGCCACCCTCGGGACAAATTCAGACTTCGTGGGCACCATCATGGCCCTGGCATCCATCACGCTGAATACGGGCGCCGACGTCCAGGGCCGAGCACTTGCGCAGACCGCCGCGGTGACGCTGGACAACAACGACATCACGAGGCCGTTCTGCGTGACCGGGCCCGCCGGCCCCAGTGGTCCTCCTGGACCCACGGGACCTGCCGGCCCCAGCGGACCTGCCGGTCCCAGCGGACCTGCCGGTCCCACCGGGCCTCCCGGTCCCACCGGGCCTGAGGGCCCCCCGGGAGACACCGGTCCCACCGGGCCTCCCGGATCAGTCGGACCGACCGGGCCTGCCGGCCCCAGCGGTCCTGCCGGATCGGTCGGACCCACGGGACCTGCCGGACCGACCGGTCCTGTCGGGCCCACCGGGCCTGTCGGACCTGAGGGCCCCAAGGGAGACACCGGACCTCAAGGTCCTGAAGGGCCGCAGGGTCCTGAGGGGCCGCAGGGTCCTGAGGGGCCGCAGGGTCCTGAGGGGCCGCAGGGTCCTGAGGGACCGGGCGGTGGCCACGACGGCCACGGGGACCACGGCGGTCACAAGCACCACTGCTCCAAGCACGAGGGTCCTCCCCCCTGGGAGGAGCACGGGAAGGACTGGCCGTGGAAGGCCAAGTCCAAGGCCAAGTCCCAGGCGAAGTGCGAGGACTGAGCGACACCACGGCCTCGTCTCCTTGAGGAGGCCTGCGAAATGAGCGAGGGGCGTCCTCCCCGGGGGGCGCCCCTCGGCTTTGAGCGTGGACGGCTCACCCGGCCGTCCGCCCCGGCCCTGGCCGGGGCATCCCTCGCGCAACACGGGAAGGACTCGCCGGAGCGCACCTTCACACGCGAGCCCGCCCTCTAGCGGTCCAACCCTGTCTTGTGCAGCGCTTCGAGGAGCGAGGACACCATGGTTCGGTCCCTCTCGTGCGTGAGCCGCTGTGTCGCGGCCTCAGGAGGCAGCCAGAGGAGGTCGGAGACTTCGCTGTTCGGGGTGAATGTGCCGCGCGTCGCTTCGGCCGCCCAGTAGCGCACTTGCTTGGGGCGCCCCTGGTGGTCGGTGTAGTGGACGGTCGGGAGTTCCGGGCCGAGGGCGCATCGCATGCCGGTTTCCTCGAGTACTTCGCGGAGGGCGCCGTCGCGAGCGTCTTCGTCACGCTTGAGCTTGCCCTTCGGCAGAGACCAGTCTGACCACTTCGGCCGGTAGACCAAGGCCAGTTCGATGCCCCCGCCGGAGGACGACCGGCGCCACAGGGCGCAGCCCGCGGCACGTACCAGTGGTGTGATGTCCATCACTACCTCGATCTCGTCATGCCTCTGACCTGCGGGTTCTTTCACCTTGATGAGCGGTGCCACGACTCGTCGTAGTCGGGCCGGTGCGCCGGACGGATCCGCAGGTCTCCGGCCTCCGGCGAGCGGCGCCACAGGACGCAGCCGGCCGCCCGGACGACGGTGTCGCTGTTCCCGGTCACGACGTGCTCACCGTTTCCTTCTGCCAGGACTGCTGGAACGCGAACCGGGATGCCTCCACCTCGTGACGCTGGTCGGCGTGCAGGACGCCGAGGGCGTAGGCCGTGGCCGGGGCGATCCGGGGGGTGCGGGCGGCGGCGGCCGCGGCCGAGCCCGCCTCGGAGGCGTCGCGGTGGCGGTTGAGGGCCTCGCCGGCCGCGAGGAGGCGTACGTCGACGGGGACGGCCTCGGGATGGAGGACCTCCAGGGCGTAGCGGTGCAGGCGCAGCAGGAGCCGTACCTGGTGCCAGGGGGCGTCCTGGGGGTGCGGCGCGGTGTCCGGGGAGAGGCCGTGGACGAGGGCCTCGGCGTTGTACGGGTGGGCGGCCGTGAGGAGGGGGAGGCCGGTGACCGCGTCGCACAGGCGGTCGTGGGCGGCCGCGGCGAGAGGGCGCAGGTCCGTGGTGGGGGCGGTGGGGGTGAGCGGGACCTCGCTGGCGAGGACGGCGACGCTGTCGGCGACGGCGTGGAAGCGGCTGGAGCCGAGGGCCTGGAGGGCGGCGGAGTGGGCCCGGGTGCGGGCGAGGGTGAGCTGGCGGTCCAGCAGGGCGCCGGCCTTCGCCGCGCCGACGGTCAGGTTGCCGCGGTCCGGGGTGGCCGGGGGGCGGGTGCCGACGGCGGAGGCGGCGGGGCGGGCGGCGGGGGAGCGGCTGCCCGCGGCGACGGTCGTGGCGGCGGCGCGGGCCGGCATCGTCGGCTGGGCCGGGAACGGGGTGGCTCCCGAGAGGCGGTTGAGGGCGCTCACCAGGCGGTCCAGGCGGGCCGCGTAGGCGTGCTCGCGTCCCAACGTGCCGGCCAGCCAGGCCAGTTCGGGGCGGAGCGACTCCGACCAGTCCGTGTCCAGGAGCGGGCGGAAGGTGTGCAGGGTGCCGCTGATGCGGCGGGCCGAGCGGCGCAGGGCGAGCGCCGCGTCGGTGGACTCCTCGGCTCCCGCGGCCGCGCCCCCACCGGTCTCGCGGTGGGTGCGCAGCGCGCGGAGGAACTCCGTGGCCTGGGCCCGCAGATAGCCGGCGACGGCATCCGCGGGCACGACCGTGGAGTTCGTGCGGTCAAGGTGTTGCTGTGCCACGCCGGCGCCTCCGGGCGTCAATGAGCATCTCCTGGACGTTGCGCAGGGGCTGGCCGTCCGCGTCGTACGAGTGCCGGGTCCACTCGCCGTCGGGACCGAGGTGCCAGGAGGAGGTCAAGTCGGACATGCCGGTCTCCAGCAGGCGGTTGAGCGCCGCCCGGTGGGCCGGGTCGGTGACCCGCAGCAGGGCCTCGATCCGGCGGTCGAGGTTGCGGTGCATCATGTCGGCGCTGCCGATCCACACCTCGGGCTCGCCGCCGTTGCCGAAGCCGAAGACCCGCGAGTGTTCGAGGAAGCGGCCGAGGACGGAGCGCACCCGGACGTTCTCCGACAGGCCCGGGACACCGGGCCGGATGGCGCATATGCCGCGCACCCACACGTCGATCGGCACACCTGCCTGCGAGGCCCGGTAGAGGGCGTCGATGAGGGCCTCGTCCACGATCGAGTTGACCTTGATGCGGACGTGCGCGGGACGTCCGGCACGGTGGTGCTGGACCTCCTTGTTGACGCGGGCGATCAGGCCGTCGCGCAGGGACTTGGGCGCGACGAGGAGGCGGCGGTAGGTCTCGCGGCGGGAGTAGCCGGAGAGCCGGTTGAAGAGGTCGGAGAGGTCCGCGCCGACCTGCGGGTCCGAGGTGAGCACCCCGAGGTCCTCGTAGAGCCGTGCCGTCTTCGGGTGGTAGTTGCCCGTGCCGACGTGGCTGTAGCGGCGGAGGGTGTCGCCCTCCTGACGGACCACCAGGGACAGCTTGCAGTGGGTCTTCAGGCCGACCAGGCCGTAGACGACGTGGCAGCCGGCCTCCTCCAGCTTGCGGGCCCACTTGATGTTGGCGTGTTCGTCGAAGCGCGCCTTGATCTCGACCAGGACGAGGACCTGCTTGCCGGCCTCGGCGGCGTCGATCAGCGCGTTGACTATGGGGGAGTCGCCGGACGTCCGGTACAGGGTCTGCTTGATCGCGAGGACGTCCGGGTCCTCGGCCGCCTGCTCCAGGAACGCCTGCACCGACGTCGAGAACGAGTCGTAGGGGTGGTGCAGCAGCACGTCCCGGCTGCGCAGGGCGGCGAAGATGTCCGGCGCGGAAGCCGACTCGACCTCGGCCAGGTCGCGGTGGACGCCGGCGACGAACTTGCGGTACTTCAGCTCGGGCCGGTCCAGGGAGGCGATGCGGAAGAGACCGGTGAGGTCCAGGGGCCCGGTCAGCGGGTAGACCTCGGACTCCTTGATCTTCAGCTCGCGCACCAGCAGGTCCAGGACCTCCTGGTTGATGTTCTCCTCGACCTCCAGGCGCACCGGCGGCCCGAAGCGGCGCCGCATCAGCTCCTTCTCCAGTGCCTGGAGCAGGTTCTCGGCGTCGTCCTCCTCGACCTCCAGGTCCTCGTTGCGGGTGACCCGGAAGGCGTGGTGCTCCAGCACCTCCATGCCCGGGAACAGCTCCTCCAGATGGGCGCCGATCACGTCCTCCAGGGGGACGAACCGGCCCGGGGAGGCCTCCAGGAAGCGGGACAGCAGCGGCGGGACCTTGACCCGGGCGAAGTGCGAGGTGCCGGTCACGGGGTTCTGCACGCGTACGGCCAGGTTCAGGGAGAGACCCGAGATGTACGGGAAGGGGTGCGCCGGGTCGACGGCCAGCGGCGTCAGCACCGGGAAGATCTGGTGGCGGAAGAGCGTGAAGAGGCGGGCCTGCTCCTTCTCCGCCAGCTCGCTCCAGCGGACCAGGTGCACGCCCTCCTCGGCCAGTGCCGGGGCGACGTCCTCGTGGAAGCAGGCGGCGTGCCGGGCCATCAGCTCACGGGAGCGGGCCCAGATCATCTCCAGCACCTCGCGGGGCTGCAGGCCGGAGGCGGACTTGGTGGCGACGCCGGTGGCGATGCGGCGCTTCAGGCCGGCCACGCGGACCATGAAGAACTCGTCGAGGTTGCTGGCGAAGATCGCCAGGAAGTTCGCCCGTTCGAGGAGGGGGGTGTTCGGGTCCTCGGCCAGTTCCAGGACGCGTTCGTTGAAGGCGAGCCAGCTGCGCTCCCGGTCGAGGAAGCGGCCCTGCGGCAGCCTTTCGCCGCCGTGGTCCTCCTCCTCGTATCCGTCGAGGTCGGCGTCGATGTCGGGTTCCAGATCGGAGACCGCGGCCGACACCGTGTGCGGGCGGTGGCCCGTTATGGAGCCGACGGTCGGCTGTGCGTGCTGGACCTGGTCTGCCTGGGCGTTGGACTGGCTCATGGCACCATTCTTCCGCGCCGCGAGCATCACAGGCGCGTCGGACAGGGCCGGTGGGAGTGCGGTGACGGGCGCGAGGGCGTTCGCGGCGTCGTTCTCGGCGATGTCGGCGTCGATACGGGCTACGACGTCGACCACGCCGACGACACCGGTGGCGTGGTCCGGGGCGACGGGCACGGTCGCACGGGGGCCGTTCCCCGCGCTCTTCCCGTTGCTTGGGCCGTTGCGTGGGGGAGGCGAGGGCTCGGGCACGACGGGGTTCATTGCCGAAGCGTCGCAAGGTCGTCTTAATCGCCGGTTACGGAGACCTTACGTGCGGGATAGCGCGGGGAGGCCCGCCGGTTCCGCGCGGACCTGCGCCGGGCCCCGGCGCACGCCGTTTCGCCGTCGCGCGCCGTTCACCTTCTGTACGCCGTCGGCACGCCCCTCCCCCCGTAGGAGGGGCGTGCCTGGTCGATGGGCCGGCCGGTGGCCGCGGGCCGTCAGCGGGTGCGGCGGCGCAGCAGCCAGAAGGCGGCGATGGTGGCGAGGACGGTGACGGCGAGGATGACGCCGGTCGCCATGAGGTGCAGGGGCCAGAAGTGGGACGCCGGGTGTATCTCGGCGTACAGGTCGGTGAAGCCCTTCCCGCTCATGCACCGGGTGTAGTCGGCGTCGGCGTCGACGCCGAAGCAGCTCAGGTCGTTGACGCGGGCTCCGGAGCCGGTGACCGCGCCCAGCTCCAGCTGGTCGGCCGACCCCGGCAGCCGGCCGGCGGCGGTGCCGGAGAGCGTGGTGGAGCGCCACAGCTCGTCGTACCGCTCGTCGAGCCATGCGCGGAACGCGGCCATGAAGCCGAGCGCCACGGCGAGCGCGGGCAGCGCCCGCCGCAGGGCGAGGCCCGCCAGGGCGCCGACGGCCAGTGCGCACAGGGCGTACGCCAGGACCGCGGGGCCGCGGTTCACGAAGGGCTCGGCGTAGTACCACTCGTCGCCGCGCAGGTCCCCGTTCGAGGACCAGGCCCAGCGGTAGAGCGGCACCAGTACGGCGACGCCGGCGGTCAGCGCGGCAGCGGGCACCGCGAGCTTGACGGTGAGCCAGCGGGCCGGGGTGACGGACTGCGTCCAGGCCAGCTGGGCCGTGCCCCGCTCCAGCTCGCGGCCGGTGAGCGAAGCCCCCGCCCAGGCGGCCACGGCGTAGCAGGAGTAGGCGATCAGGCTGCCGACCCAGCTCATGCCCATGGAGTAGCCGAAAGCCGACTCGAAGTCCATGCAGCCGCCCTCCAGCTTCTGGCAGGCGGCCCGCTCGGCGCGTATGTCCGCGCCGGTGACGTACTGCAGCCAGAGTATCCACCCCACCATGAGCAGCACGTACGTGCTCCACACCAGCAGGGCCGGGCGGTGCACGCGCCCGATGGCCCGGGTCAGGCCGCCGCGCGCGGTGACGGTTGCGGTGCTCATACGGTTCCTCCCGTGTGGCGGCGCAGCAGGCGGAAGGCGGCCCAGACCAGCAGGGCGGTGACGGCGAGGAGGATGCCGGTCTCGACGAGCTGGAGGGGCCAGAAGTGGGAGGAGGGGTGGTAGTCGGCGTAGAAGGCGACGGCGCCGGCCTGGTCGCAGGATGTGCCCTCGCACGTCAGGTCCGAGACGCGCTCGCCCGTGCCGGTGACGAATCCGCGGTCGACCAGCTCGCCCGTCCAGTTCCGGTTCGGTGACGTGGAGACGTGGCTCGCGGGGGGCCACAGCAGGTGGCGGTTGGACTGCAGGACGGCCGCGAGGGCGGCCGTTCCGGCGAGGCCGGCGCCGAGCGCGGGAAGCGAGCGGCGGATCAGCAGGCCCGCGAGAACACCGACCGCCAGACCCAGCAGGGCGTACGCCGTGGCGACCGTGCCGTGACCGGTGAAGGTGGAAAACTCCCACCAGTCCCTCGCCCTCGGCGTCTGTCGCAGCCGCTCCTCCCGCGACCACACCAGCCGGTTCAGCAGGGTCAGCAGGACCGTCCCCGAGACGATCACGGCGGCCGGGACCGCCAGCTTGGCGGCGAACCAGCGGGCCGGGGCGACGGACTGGGTCCAGGCCAGCCATGCCGTGCCGGTCTCCAGCTCGCGGCCGATCAGGGCGCCGCCCGCCCAGGCACCGATCAGGGCGGGGGCGACGGTGAGGACCGCGGAGCCCAGGTTGACGGCCAGCCCGTAGCGGGAGTACGCGGGGCCTGTCGAGCAGAAGTCGTTCTGCGTGCAGCCCCTCCTGACGTACTCGGTCCAGGCCGCGTCGAGCCCTGGTCCTGCGGCCCACAGCAGCCCGCCGCCCACGAGGAGCGCCAGCAGTGCCCAGAACCAGAGCGCCGACCGGTGCACGCGGAGCGTCGCCCGGATCAGTCCCCGGACCGGGGTCGTGGCCGGGGCGGGGCCGCGCTTCCCGGCGCGGGCGGCCGGGGGCGCGGTGACCGTGGTGCTCATACGGCCGCCTCCTGGGGCCCGGCGCTCTCGTCGAGCGTGAGGGCCGGCGCCTGAGGTGCCCGCAGGTGGGCGAGGACCAGCTCCTCCAGGGTCGGTTCGGCGGTCTGCCAGCCGGGGCCGACGGGGCCCCGGGGGCGGATGAGCGCGGTGAGCTGACGTCCCGTCGTGCGGGACTCGACGACCGTGTGCGGGGTGAGATCGCCGGCCGGGCCGGTGACCAGGGTGTGCGCGGCGAGGACCGCGTCCAGCGGGCCCGCGAGGCGCACGCGTCCGGCGCCGAGCAGCAGCAAGTGGTCGCAGGAGCCCTCCAGTTCGGCCACCACGTGCGAGGACATGACAACCGTGGTGCCGTGGTCGGCGGCGTCCGCGAGCAGCGTGCCCATCAGCTGGTGCCGGGCGAGCGGGTCGAGGTCGGCCATCGGCTCGTCCAGGAGCAGCAGTTCGGGCCGCTTGCCGAGGGCGAGGGCGAGCGCGACCCGGGTGCGCTGGCCGCCGGAGAGGGAGCGGATCTTGGCGCCCCGGTTGAGCCCGCCCTCGTCCACCACCCGCCCGGCGACGTCCGCGTCCCAGCGCCGGGGGTTCAGGTCGTGGCCCAGCCGCAGGGTCTCGGCGACGGTGAGCTGCGGGTACAGGGGCTTGTGCTGGGCCACGTACCCGATGCGCTCGCGGGCCGCGGCCGGGGTCGTGCCCAGGACGCCGATGGTGCCCTCGGTGGGGCCGAGCAGCCCGGCCGCGTGGGCCAGGAGCGTCGACTTGCCCGCGCCGTTCGGTCCGACGACCGCGCACACCCGTCCCCTCGGCAGCCGCAGCGTGCAGTCGCGCAGCGCCCAGCCCCCCTGCCGCCACCCGAACTTCTTGCCGAGCGCGGCCGCTTCCATCGCGGTCCCCGTCATGCCTCGTCCCCCTGATCCTTCTGGTCTCGCCGATCCCTGCTGAACTGCTCGTCCAGTACGGACGTGAAGAGCGCCGCCACGTCGTCCCGTTCGAGCCCGGTCTCCCGGGCCCGTACCGCCCAGGCGTCCAGCTCGGCCCGTAGCGGGGAGTCGACGGGCGTGACGCCCAGCGACTTCCGGACGAACGTGCCGAGGCCGCGGCGGGCCTCGACCAGCCCTTCGCGCTCCAGCTCGCGGTAGGCCTTCAGCACCGTGTTCGGGTTGATCGCGGTGGCTTCCACGACCTCGCGGGCCGTGGGGAGCTTGTCGCCGGGTTCCAACAGGCCGAGCCGCAGAGCCTGTTTGGTCTGCTGGACGATCTGTACATAGGTGGCGACACCGCTGCGCCGGTCGATGCGGTACTCGACCACTCGACAACCACCCTTTCACTAATTGAGTAGTTAAAGGGTGGTGCAGAAAGGGGGCGGTGTCAACAACACCGCCCCCAGCCTGTGGAAAACTCCGGGTACGTCAGGTTCCGCCGCGGTACGTCGGTTCCGCCGCAGTACGCAAGGTTCTGCTGCGGTACATCAGGTTTCGCTGCGGTACATCAGGTCCGTCTCGTACGTCACGAAGCCCAGCCGCTCGTAGACGGTCACCGCCGCCTTGTTGTCGGCGTCGACGTAGAGCATCGCGGTGGGCAGGCCCTGGGCGGCGAGGTGGCGCAGGCCGATCGTGGTGAGGGCCTTGCCGAGGCCGCCGCCCTGGGCGCCGGGGCGCACGCCGACGACGTAGACCTCGCCGAGCTGTTCGGCGGCGTGCGCCTTCGTCCAGTGGAAGCCGACCAGTTCCTCGCCCCTGAAGGCCAGGAAGAACCCCGTCGGGTCGAACCAGGGTTCACCCTTGCGGTCGTCGAGGTCGCGCTGGGTCAGGGAGCCCTGTTCGGGGTGGTGGGCGAAGGCCTCCGCGTTGGCGGCGAGCCAGGCCGCGTCGTCCTCGCCGGGGACGAAGGCGCGGACGGTGACACCCTCGGGCAGGACCGGGTCGGCAGGGTCGAAGTCGGTCAGGGAGCGGCGCATCTGGCGCAGTTCGCGGAAGAGGGTGAGGCCGAGGACCTGGGCGAGGTGGCGGGCGGCGGAGTGGCCGCCGTGCGCCCAGACGCGCAGGCGCTTGCCCGACTCGGCGAGCAGGGCGGAGCCGAGGGCCCGGCCGTGGCCGTGGCCCCGGTGGGAGGGGTGGACGACCAGTTCGGCGGCGGGCGCCTCGATGGGGTCGTTGTCCTCCAGCTGGGCGTATCCGACCAGGTCCTCGCCGACGCTGAGGAGGAGGTGGCGTACGCCTTCCCGAGGGCCGCCGCGGAGCTGGAGGCGGCCCTGCTCGGAGACCGCCTGCTGGCCGTCCACCTGGGCGGCCTCGTCCAGCAGCGCGAGTACGGCGTCCTTCTGGGCGGCGGTCAGGTCCGGGCGGGTCTCGATGCTGCGGGCGGCTGAGCCGGGCCGGGCGGTGTCGTCGCTGGTCATGGATTCGAGGTTAGCCGCGGGGTGGGCCGGTGGGGTGTCCGCGGCCCCGGTCGCTTCCCGTTGTCGCGCGGGCGCGGCTTGAATGTGGCTGAGCGCGTCCCGCGGGGGAGTCGCACAAGCGGGAATCCGGTGCCCCCATACGTGCCGTTTCGTTGTTACTCCTCCCTGACGGCAACCAGGTCGTAACCATGAACCCCCTGTCGCGCTACGCGCGTTGACCCTACGCTTCGGGCCGACGGGGCCTGTTCTCACGTTTTCCTTACTTCTCACGAATCCAGGGGGGCACATGTCAGCCACACCCCAAGCGCAGCGCCGCAGAGGCCGCCGCAACCGGATCCTCGCCGCCGCGGCCGGCCTGGCGACCGTCGGGGCGCTGGCCGCCGCGATGCCGGCGAGCGCCGGTGAGGCGCCGTCGCACAAGCCCGGCAAGACCAAGCCGCGCTACCAGGACGTGCAGCTGCTGTCGTTCAACGACCTGCACGGCAACCTGGAGCCGCCGGCCGGTTCCTCGGGCCGGGTGACCGAGCTGCACGAGGACGGTACGACCACGACGATCAACGCCGGTGGTGTCGAGTACCTGGCCACGCACCTGCGCGAGGCCCGCAAGGCCAACGCGAAGTTCTCGATCACGGCCGCGGCCGGTGACATGGTCGGCGCCTCCCCGCTGATCTCGGGCCTGTTCCACGACGAGCCCACCATCGAGGCGCTGAACGGGCTCGACCTCGACGTGACGAGCGTCGGCAACCACGAGTTCGACGAGGGCGCCAAGGAACTGCGCCGTCTGCAGAAGGGCGGCTGCCACAAGGTCGACGGCTGCTACGTCGACGGCAAGAAGTTCAAGGGCGCCGACTTCCCGTACCTCGCGGCGAACGTCATCGAGGAGAAGACCGGCAAGCCGCTCCTGAAGCCCTACTGGGTGTGGAAGAAGAACGGCGTCAAGATCGGCTTCATCGGTGTGACGCTGGAGGACACCCCGGGTGTCGTCTCCGCCGAGGGAGTCAAGGGCCTCAAGTTCAAGGACGAGGTCGAGACGATCAACAAGTACGCCAAGGAGCTGGAGGGCCAGGGCGTCAAGTCGGTCGTCGCGCTGATCCACGAGGGCGGTGCCCCCGCCTCCCAGTCGTACAACTACGACTGCGACTCGCCCGGCGCCGGTGACGGCATCTCCGGTCCGATCGTCGACATCGCCAAGAACATCACGCCGAAGGTCGACGCCCTCGTCACGGGCCACACGCACGCCGCGTACGCCTGCACGATCAACGACCCGGCGGGCAAGCCGCGCATGGTCACCTCGGCCGCGTCCTTCGGCCGCCTCTACACCGACACGACGCTGACGTACGACCGTGAGACCGGCGACATCGCCCGTACGGCCGTGAAGTCCGCGAACCACGTGGTCACCCGGACCGTCCCGAAGGCCGCCGACATGACGGCCCTCATCAGCAGGTGGAACACCCTCGCCGCCCCCATCGGCAACCGCACCATCGGCTACATCTCCGCCGATGTGCCCAACGTCGGCACGGAGACCCCGATGGGTGACCTCATCGCCGACGCGCAGTTCTGGTACGGCAAGACGCTGGACCCGGAGGTCGACCTCGCGCTGATGAACCCCGGTGGGGTGCGCGCGCCGCTCACCTACGCGGCCAAGGGCACCGAGGGCGACGGCGTGGTCACCTACGCCGAGGGCTTCACCGTCCAGCCGTTCTCCAACACGGTCAACCTGCAGGACTTCAAGGGCTCCCAGATCATCCAGGTCCTCAAGGAGCAGGTGAGCGGTTCCAACACCGCCGCGCCGAAGGTGCTGCTGCCGTCGTCCGGTCTGACGTACACGCTCGACCTCACGAAGACCGGCGCCGACCGCGTCGTCGTCAGCACCATCAAGCTCAACGGTGCCGACATCGACCCGAACGCCACCTACCGCGTCGCCACCAACAGCTTCCTCGCGGGCGGCGGCGACGGCTACCCGACGCTGGGCCAGGGCACGAACGACCTGGTCGGCGCGGACGACCTCGCCGCGCTGGAGCAGTACCTGCTGGCCAACTCCTCGGCGAGCAGCCCGATCGCGCCCCCGGCCGCCAACCGGATCACGATCATCAAGTAGCCACCCGTCCCGCGGGCCGCTCACCAAAGAAAGGTTCCCCGCGCCCTCCTGGGGGCGCGGGGAACCTTTTTTCGTCACCGGTGCGGCGTGCGGCTCGGCGGCAGCCTCACTTGGCGCAGGTCTTCGGGTCCAGCTTCTGCTCCCACTTGTCCTCGCGGCCGTCGGGCTGCCCGTTGGGCAGGAGCTTGTCGGAGATGCCGTCGATGTAGTAGCCGTGCGAGTAGATGGTGCGGTAGGAGCGGTTGCGCCAGGTGTGCACGGTCTTCTCGCCGTTGCCCTTGTTCCAGGAGTAGTCCTCGACGTAGAAGATCGGGTTGACGCGGACGACGCGCTGGTACGGCGACCAGGTGATGGCGATCTGGGTGCACGGCGGGATCGCCTTCTCGCTGCGGCGCTCGAAGCTCGACGACTTCTCCCAGCCCCACTCGTACGAGAAGCTGCCGCCCGCGCCGGCGGAGAAGATGCTCTTGGCCACGGACAGGCTGATCTCCGCGCCGACGCTCTTCTTCGCGAACGTCTTGGTGCTGTAGCTGCTGACGAACGTCTCCTTGTCGGCCTGCGACCCCCGGTTGCCGATCCAGGGAGAGGTGCGGACGGCGGCGCCCGTGATGGACCAGGTCGACGCCTGCGCGTTGCCGCACCAGCCGCGGAAGGTCTCCCAGTCACCGGCCGGCATCCACAGCCCGACGACGTCCCGCAGGTACTCGTCCTGGGTCTTGAACTCGCCGGTGCGGACGTTGAGGGCCCCGTACACGCCCGTCAGGCTCGTCTTCTGGTTGCACAGCCGCTCGATCATCGAGTCGGTGTTGCCGGGGTCCACGCCCCGGATGTTCGTGGCGCCGCCGGGTCCGCCGGCCGCCTGTGCGGAGCCGGTGCCGGCCAGGACGCCGGACACTGCCAGCGCGGTGGAGGCGGCGACGAGGGCGCCCTTCCTGAGGGATGCCTTGACCTTGAGTGCGGTTCGCATGGCGGTGTGCTCCTACTGCTGTACGCCGGCGTCGGCGGTCACCGGTTCTGTCGTCTGGGGAACGTAAGAACTCGTGGAACTCACCGGTAGCGAACACGACCGACCTCACAGCGGCGTCAGAGCCTTCTCAGGTCCTCCTCAGAAACGTGTCACGAACACGTCACACAAGATCCTCGCGGTGACGGGGCACGGGGTGGGGGTTCGGGCCCCTGAGGGGTCGTCAAGGGCGGCGGCCGAGCAGGTCCAGGTACTCGCCGAGGCGGGCCGCCGCGTCGAGCATGGCGGCGCCCCGTGCGGTCAGCCTCAGTCGCCACGCGTCCAATGCGGCGGACAGGGCGTCGGTGCCACCAGCCGTCCGGATCTGTCGGACGACGGTGGCGATGTGGTCCAGGGGGTAGCCGCCGCGCCGCAGGAGGTGGGCCAGCTCCGCGTCCCGGACGTCGTCCGCGCGGTAGAGGCGGTATCCGGTGAGCGGGTCGCGCGCGGGGATGAGGATGCCGGCGCTCTCCCAGTTGCGTAGGGTCGCCGGGGTGAGCCGGAGCCGGTGGGCGAGGTCGCCGATCGTGAGAGGGTCGGGCCCCGCCGGCGACTGTGCCGGCGGCCCCTCCGCCATCAGGTGGTCCACCGTGTCCCGGACCGCGTCGAGGGTCTCCCGGTCGCGGAGCGACCGGCTGTGACCACGGTCGATGATCAGCAGGGCGTCGTCGAGGGAGCCCTCGTGCAGGGCACGCATGATCTGCCCGGCCGCCGAGTGGCCGTAGGCCGGAACGAGGGCGAGGAAGGCGCGGAGCGCCGCAGCGTGCACCTCGGTGTAGACCCTGTAGCCGCTGCGTGTGCGCTCGGCGGCCGGGAGGAACCCGTCCCGCTCGTAGTTGCGGACCGCCTGGGTCGACAGGCCGTGCTCGCGGGCGAGGTCGGAAGGGCGCAAGGTCATCACCGCTTTGAGACTTTACGGGAGTCGATGACCAAGCCTGCGCAGTTCTCGCTCCCCAAGCCTCAACCGACCCTTACAAGGATACGATTGAGGCTCATGAGTCAGGACATTCGAGACTTCGTGGCCCCGTCATGCGACCTGCTGGCCCTCGGCGAACCGACACACACGGAGCCGGCCTTCCCCCGCCTCCGCAACGACCTGTTCGCCCGACTCGTCGAGCACGGCTTCCGTTCGATCGCCCTCGAAACCGACCGCGTCCCCGCGCTGGCCCTGAACGACCACGTCCAGGAGGGAACCGGCGACTTCGACGAGGTGATGCGCGAAGGCATCGCGTTCGGCCGCGGCGAGATGGCCCCAAACCGGCAACTGATCACCTGGATGCGTGACTACAACCGGACCCGCCCGCCGGCGGAACGCCTCGCCTTCCACGGCTTCGACGCCGAGATGGAGAACCTGAGCGCGCCCAGCCCACGCCGCTACCTCGAACACGCCCGCGCCTACCTGACCCGCGGAGGAGGCCCCGCCCCCACCCTGTCTCTCTCCCTCGCCTCCGCGGCCGCCGTCGATCTGGCGAGCCTCGCGGGTGACGACGACCGGTGGAGTCGTACGGAGGCCGTCATGGACCCGGCCATGTCCCTCGGCGCCACGGCGGAGGCCGAGACGCTCCGCTGCCTCGCGGACGACCTGCTCACCGAGTTCCACGCCCGCGCGCCGGAACTGATCGCGGCGACCTCACGTGCCGAGTGGTTCAGGGCGAAGACAAACCTCACCGCCGGTCTCGGCCTGCTGCGCTATCACAGGCAGTTGGCGCAGCCCCTCGAAGAGAGCGTCCGCATATCCCGCCTCCTCGCCACCCGCGACGCCCTCATGGTCGAGAACCTCCTCGACATCCGCGCCATCGAGGCGGGCCGCGGCCCGACCCTGGTCTTCGGCCACAACCTGCACCTGCGACGAGGCCCCAGCCACATGCGCATGCGCGACCTGGACCTCGACTGGTACGGCGCCGGCGCCATCCTGAGCCCGCTGATCGGCGAACGGTACGCCTTCTTCGCCGGCAGCCTGGACCCCGACGAGGCAACCCCCGAAGGAGTCGACGGGGTCCTGCACGTCGACCTTCCCGACTAGGGGCCGTCCTCGCCGATTCGGCGCCCCCTGCTGACCGCGATCCGCAGCACGTCCTCCAACGACTCCACCGCCCGTGTCAGCGCGAACCGCACCGCCCGCTCCCCGGCCGCCGCGTCCCCCAGTACGGCCCGGCTCCCGGCCAGCACCTCTTTCGCCGAGCCGAGTTGGGACACCTCCACGCTGTCCGCCAGGAGGGAGAGGGCCCCGGGGTGCGCGGTGTCCGGGTCCAGATAGCAGGGCTTGCCGTCGGGGGTGGTCCAGGGCAGCAGGCGCAGTCCGTGCATCATGCGGGGACCTCGATGCGGTGGTAGCCGAAGACGTCGTTGCTGTACAGCTCCTCCGCGCTGAGCACGTAAGGCCGTACGAGGGTGTCGTAGCGCTCGAAGGGCCAGATGTCGACGGGCTTGTGGGGCGGGCGAGGAGGGGCGGGTTCCGGCGACTCCTCCGCCTCGGGCGGCGGTGGACCGGGCGCGGCCCAGCGGAGCAGTGCCTCGCAGAGCCGGACGACGAGTGCGCGCATGGCGGTGCCTCAGCTTTCGTCTCAGGGTTTTTTCAGGGGCGGCCTGACGAGCGGTGATTACCGTTCGTGTTCCGATCGTCACGGGTGAGACGTACGCTGCGGAAGGGGGTCGGCGTTGTCTGGCGCCCCAGACAACGGTGAGGGGTGACATGGGCGAAGTCGTTGACGAGGAGCCGGAATCGGGGCGAGTGGCGCTCGGGCGGACACTGCTGCTCCTGCGCGAGAAGGCGGGCAAGACGCTGGCCCAGCTGGCGGCGGAGACGTCGTACGACAAGAGCTATCTCTACCGCTTGGAGAAGGGGGAGAGGCTCTCCAAGCGGGCGGTGATGGAGGACCTGGACACCTACTACGGGTCGGCCGGCCTGCTGGTTCGCCTCTGGCGGGACGCGCGCAAGGAGGTGATCAAGGACAAGTACAAGGCGTTCATGGAGCTGGAGGCGACGGCTCGGATCATGTGGATGTTCCAGCTGCGCGTGCCGGGCATCTTGCAGACCGAGGACTACGCCCGCACGGTGTTGTCGGGGTTGTCTGGAGCCCAGACAACGGCAGGCAACAGCGATGCGATCGAGGAGCAGGTGGCTGCGCGGATGGGGCGGCAGGAGCTGCTGTACCGACAACCGGCGCCGAGCATCCGCGTGATCCTCGACGAGGGGGCGGTGCGGCGGCCCGTGCCGAAGCTGAAGGTGTGGAAGGACCAGCTCTCGCACCTGGTGGAGACCGCGGAGTTGCCCTCCGTCACGATTCAGGTCGTGCCCTGGTCGGCTGGTGTGCACGACCTCATGGACAGCCACCTCTGGCTTTTCTGGCAGCGAACCGGCGATCCCGTCGCCTACGCGGAGGGCAATGGGATCGGCGAGTTGATCGATGATCCGGACAGGGTCCTGGCCTTCCGGCTGTCCTACGATCTCGTTCGGGACGCGGCGCTGCCTCCGGCCGAGTCGATCGCGTTCATCAAACGACTTCTGGAGGAGCGCAGATCATGAACCGGACCCTCGACCTCAGCGCCGCTGTGTGGCGCAAGTCGTCGTACAGCGACGGGGGCGGAACGAACTGCCTCGAAGTCACCGACGGAGTCCCCGGCATAGTCCCCGTCCGGGACAGCAAGGTCCCGGACCGCCGTCCGCTCCTGTTCTCCGCCGGGGCCTGGTCCGCCTTCGTCGAGGTCGTCGCGGCTGACTGAGCACCTCGTGGTGAATGCAGCCCGGAAACGGGGGGCACCCTGGCCGTGGTGTGACTATGGTGGCTCCATGGCAGAAAGTACCACCATCCAGGTGTCCAAGCAGGCCCGCGATCACCTCGCCCAGGTCGCCAAGGAACGCGGCATGACCCTCGGCCAGCTCATCGAGCAGCTGGCCTCGGAGCAGCCGACGGCGGAGCAGATCGCGGAGCGGGTCGCGGCCACACGCAAGGTGCTCCGTGAGCGCATGGGGTGCACGCTCACGGACGAGGAGTTCGACAGCGGGCCGGACGTCCTGGCCAACATCTACGCGATGGCTGCGGAGAAGATGCACTCCGGCCGCGAGATGACGCGCTCGGACCGGGGGCGCGCCGCGTGATCGTGCTCGACACGGATGCGGCCCTCGCGCTCGCTCGCGGCCACGAGGCCCTGCAACGCCTCGCGGACAACGTCGCGCACACCCCCGGGAACTGGTTGCACATTCCCTCCCTGTGCCTCATGAGGGCAGAGGAGAAGGACGAGGGTGTGGGACGGGCACTGCTCGCGCTGCCGGGCATCCAGGTGGACCCACTCGGGCAGACAGCCGCTGTGACGGTGGGTGGGATGGTGCGTGACGGATGGGGCGGAGCCGATATCTGTCACGCTCTCTACGTCGCCACGCCGCATCTGGAGACGGGCGGCATGTCCATCATCCTGACAGGACGCGAGGACGACTACCCGCCCGGCGTACTCGCCATCGACATCGACTCCCCCGGAATGCTCGGCTTCCACTGACCCCGAGCACCCCGGCCCGCATCGCCGCTCAGGCCCCGCTCAGGCCCCCACCGGCCCCTCCGGCGGCGGAGTCGCCGCCCCCGGGAGCCGTACCGTCGCCAGCGTGCCGCCGCCGTCCGCGCGGGACAACGAGACCTCGCCGCCCGCCTGCTCGACCGTGCGGGCCACGATGGACAGGCCGAGTCCCGAACCCGGCAGGGCCCGCGCGCCGGGGGAGCGCCAGAAGCGGTCGAAGACGTGGGGGAGTTCGTCGGCGGGGATGCCGGGGCCGTGGTCGCGGACCGTCAGGACACCCGCATTCAGCGAGACCTCGATCGTGCCGCCCTCGGGGCTGAACTTCACCGCGTTGTCGAGGATGTTGACGATGGCCCGCTCCAGGGCGGACGGTTCGGAGCGGACGTACCAGGGCTGGAGGTCCGCCGTGATCGTCAGCTCGGGGCCTCGCAGCCGGGCCCGGCGCAGGGCCGCCTCCACGGTCTCCTGGAAGTCGACCACCTGGAGGTGCCGGCCGCCCTGCTGACCCGACTCCGAGCGCGACAGCTCCTGGAGGTCGCCTATCAGCGCGGCCAGTTCGGTCATCTGGGCCTTCACCGAGGCGAGCAGGGCCTTGCGGTCGTCCGCCGGGAGGGGGCGGCCCGTCTCCTCGCTGCGGGTGAGGAGTTCGATGTTCGTCCGGAGCGACGTCAGGGGCGTACGGAGTTCGTGGCCGGCGTCGGCGATCAGCTGCTGTTGCAGTTCGCGGGAGCTGGCGAGGGCGCTCGTCATCGAGTTGAAGGACCGGGAGAGGCGGGCGACCTCGTCCTCGCTCCGCTCCTCCACGGGGATGCGGATGCTCAGGTCCTCGGTGCGCGCCACGTGTTCGACGGCTTCGGTGAGCTTGTCGACCGGTCGGAGACCCGCACGCGCCACGGCCAGACCGGCCGCTCCGGCACCGACGACTCCGATGCCGGAGACCAGGAGGAGGATCAGGGCGAGGTCGTTGAGGGTGGACTGGGTGCCCTTGAGGGGGAGCGCGACGACGATCGCCGCGTTGGACGTCTCCCCGGTGGTCTGGTCGGTGAGTGTCACCGGCGTGGTCATGATCCGTACGTCGGCACCTTCCGAGTCGGTGCCGTTGCGGTAGAGGGTCAGATCACGCTGCGGGTCGCTGACGATCTCCTCGTCGTCCTCGCTGACGTTCACCAAGCCGGCGGAGAAGGGCAGGACACAGGGCGTTCCGTCCTCCAGGACCACCTGGAAGTAGGCGTTCTGCGGGCCTTGGCGGCCGTCGTTCTCCGCCGGGACCTGCGTGCAGGAGTTGACCGCCCGTTCGGCCGCGTTCCGCATCATGCCCACGGACTTCTTCAGGTCATCGTTGAGCTGGTCGTACAGCTTCCCCTGCACGATGAACCAACAGGTCACCGACACCGCCGCCACCGCGAACGCCACCGCCGCCGCGACCAGCATCGACAGCCGGGCCCTGATCGGCAGGGACCGGTAGCGGCCCAGGAGCCTTCTCACTCCGCGCCGCCCTGTCGCAGGACGTACCCGACACCCCGCACCGTGTGCACGAGCCGCGGCTCGCCGCCCGCCTCGGTCTTGCGGCGCAGGTACATGACGTACACGTCCAGGGAGTTGGAGGACGGCTCGAAGTCGAAGCCCCAGACCGCCTTCAGGATCTGCTCACGCGTGAGGACCTGGCGCGGGTGCGCCATGAACATCTCCAGCAGCGTGAACTCCGTACGGGTCAGCTCCACCGGGCGCGCCCCCCGCGTGACCTCGCGCGTCGCCAGGTCCATCCGCAGGTCCGCGAAGGTGAGCGCCTCGTCCGCCTCGTCCGCCTCGGCGGTGTCGGCGAGGGCGGTCGCGTAGGTGCTGCGGCGCAGCAACGCCCGTACCCGGGCGAAGAGTTCGTCCAGTTCGAACGGCTTGACCAGGTAGTCGTCCGCGCCGGCGTCGAGGCCGGTGACGCGGTCGCCGACCGTGTCGCGGGCCGTGAGCATCAGGATCGGGGTCGTGTCGCCTGCGCCGCGGATACGGCGGGCCGCGGTCAGCCCGTCCATCCGCGGCATCTGGACGTCGAGGATCACCAGGTCCGGCCGGTACGCGGCCGCCTTCTCCAGCGCGTCCGCGCCGTCGACGGCGACCTCGGTGCCGTAGCCCTCGAAGGCGAGGCTGCGCTTGAGCGCGTCGCGCACCGCCGGCTCGTCGTCGACGATGAGGATGCGCTGGGGTTCGGGGGCACCTTCGGCGGGGCTCATGTGGGTGTCGTTCCTCGTGTGGGGTGGGGTACGGGCCGGGGCGCCGTAGGGGCTGGTCGCGCGGTCTCGTCCTAGCCTTGCATGTCACCCGGCCGCGCAGTAGCGCGTGCGGATCAGCCGCGGACCGTGCGACGGCGGGGCCGGCCGGCCGTGGCGCGGCGGGCCGGGGCGGCGACGGTGGACGCCACCTCGGGTGCCCTCGTCACCGCCGGGTGCAGCTCGGCCGCCACCGCGAGCGCGAGAGCCGGCCCGGCCGGGTCGCCGGCGGTCTCCACGTCGTGCGAGATCTGCGTGATCATGTCGAACTCCTTGGACTGCACGGGGCTGGATGGGATGGCACGGGCCTGCTCGGAAGCGGGGGACCTCAGTCCGAGCCGCCCGCCCGCAGAGTGCTCAGGTCGGCCTTGACCGTGTTGATCGGGATCGCGAAGCCGAGGCCCACGCTGCCGGCACCGGAGGAGGAGGCGTCCGCGGCGGAGTACATGGCCGAGTTGATGCCGATGATGTTGCCGTTCATGTCGATGAGGGCGCCCCCGGAGTTGCCCGGGTTCAGCGACGCGTCCGTCTGGAGGGCCTTGTACGTCGTCGTCGACGAACCCGTGTCGCCGTTGAACTGCTGACCGCCGAACTCGAACGGCCACTGCCCGCCGCCACCGCCCTGCTGTTGCTGCTGGCCCTGGCTCTCGTCCGTCGAGACGGTCACGTCACGGTCGAGGGCGGAGACGATGCCGCTGGTGACCGTGCCGGTCAGACCCTCGGGGGAGCCGATCGCCACGACCTGGTCGCCGACCTTGACGCCGGCGGAGTCGCCGAGCGTGGCGGTCTTCAGCCCGGAGGCGTTCCGCAGCTTGATGAGGGCGAGGTCCTTCTTGCTGTCCGTGCCCACGACCTCGGCCGTGTAGGTCTTGCCGTTGCTCGTCGACACCTTGATCTGGGAGGCGCCGGCGATGACGTGGTTGTTGGTGAGGATCTCGCCGTCGCTGGTGATGATCACACCGGAACCGGTGGACTCACCCGCGTTCGAGCCGGCGTTGATCTCCACGATGCTCGGGCTGACCGCCGAGGCGACCCCGGAGACGGTGCCCTTCTGACTGGTCGGCACCACGCTCGTGCTGGTGGAGCTGGAGGCCGCGCTGCTCGTGCCGGTCAGCTCCTGGATGCCGTACGCCGTACCGCCGCCGATCGCCGCCGCGACGAACGCCACGGCCGCCACCAGCGCGATCGGACCCCGGCTCCGCCTTCTCGACACGGGCGCCGTCACCGTCGCCGCTCCCGTCCCCGCCGACGCTGTCGCCGAGGCCGGCTCGTACGCCGGCGGAGGCGGCCACTCCGGGTTCACCGGGGCGGAAGCGGGCTGCTGCTGGAGGTACGCGGGCTGCTGCTGGGTCTCGCCCTGGGCGTACCCGGAGTGCTGCTGCTGCCCCTGGTAGGGGTTCTCGTACTCGCCGCTGCGGCGGAAGCTCTCGGTCATGACTCAGAGCCTGCCGCCCGACCATGAGACGTTCCTGAGTGCTCCCTGAGAACCGAACCAGAAGCTCGTTCGCCCCAGATAAAGGCGCCGGGCCCGACGGGCATGGGAAAACAAGGAATTGCCGCGCGACCAGCCGCAATCGGATGCCGCGGTCAGTGCCCCGCAGGGCCGAGCGCACCCGCGGGGTCGATCGCACCCGCAGGCTCACGCGCGCCCGAGGGACTGCACGCGGCCGAGGGACCGCACGCGCCCGAGGGACCGCACGCGCCCGAAGGGCTACGCGCACCCGCACGACCGCCGGGCCACGAGCGTCGACGGGAACAGCTTCACCCGCTCGCGCCGGGACCCGGCCACCCGGATCCCGTCGTCGAGCACCAGGTCCACCGCCGCCCGTGCCATCCCCGTACGGTCCGTCGCGATCGTCGTCAGCGGCGGATCGGTCAGCGCCGCCTCCTTGACGTCGTCGAACCCGACGACGGCCAACTCGCTCGGCACCTCGATGCGCAGCTCGCGCGCGGCCCGCAGCACCCCGATCGCCTGGTCGTCGGTGGAGCAGAAGATCGCCGGCGGCCGGCCCGGCCCGGCCAGCAGCTTGAGCGCCACCTGGTAGGCGTCGTACCGGTTGTAGGGAGCCTGGAAGAGCCGGCCCTCGGTGGGGATCCCGGCCTCGTCCATGGCGCGCCGCCAGCCCTCGACGTGGTCGGAGACGGGGTCGCCGACGAGCGGGGTCTCGGCGATGCCGCCCAGACAGGCGACGTACTCGTACCCGTGCGAGAGGAGGTGCTCCACGGCGAGCTTCGCGCCGCCGATGTCGTCGGTCACCACGGCCACGTCGTCGATCGCCTCGGGCCGCTCGTGCAGCAGCACGACCCGTGCGTCCCACGCCTCTATCTCGGCGGCCGCGTTGTCGTTGAGGGCGTGGCTGACGAGGATCAGTCCGGAGACCCGCATCCCGAGGAACGCCCGCAGATAGTGGACCTCGCGCTCGGCGACGTAGTCGGTGTTGCCGACGAGCACCATCTTTCCGCGCTCGGCGGCGGCCTGCTCCACGGCGTGGGTCATCTCGCCGAAGAAGGGCTGGCGCGCGTCCGGCACGATCATGCCTATGAGGTCCGTGCGCCGGGAGGCCATCGCCTGGGCGACGCGGTCGGGCCGGTACGACAGTTCCTTGATCGCGGCGAGGACACGCTCGCGCGTGGCCGGGGCGACCGGCCGGGGTCCGTTGTTGATGACGTAGCTCACGACGGCGGTCGATGTACCCGCCAGTCTTGCCACGTCATCCCGAGTCACCTTGGCCACGCGCGGAGTCTACGCGGATGGATCGCCGCTGGGCAGGGCGTACGCCGGCACACCGATGGGTTACCGGCGCGTACGAAGCCCGGCGGGACCGCCACTACGCCTCGGCCGTGATCTCGACGGCCTCCAGGGGCGCCGTCTCGTCCGCATCCTCCGCCTTTGAGGAGGCGGCCCTGCTCTTGGTGTCCTCACCGGCGCGCTCCGCCTTCTCGGGCGTAACGAATCGATAACCGACGTTGCGGACCGTCCCGATCAGGGACTCGTGCTCGGGACCGAGTTTGGCGCGCAGCCGCCGTACGTGGACGTCGACCGTGCGCGTACCGCCGAAGTAGTCGTAGCCCCAGACCTCCTGCAGCAGCTGGGCGCGGGTGAAGACGCGGCCCGGGTGCTGGGCGAGGTACTTGAGGAGCTCGAACTCCTTGAAGGTGAGGTCGAGGACGCGGCCCTTGAGCTTGGCGCTGTAGGTAGCCTCGTCCACCGAGAGATCGCCGTTGCGGATCTCCATGGGGGAGTCGTCGTTGACGATCTGCTGCCTGCCCATGGCCAGCCGCAGCCGGGCCTCCACCTCGGCGGGGCCGGCGGTGTCGAGGAGGACGTCGTCGATGCCCCAGTCGGCGGTGACGGCGGCGAGGCCGCCCTCGGTGACGACCAGGATGAGGGGGCAGCCGGGGCCCGTGGAGCGGAGCAGCTGACACAGGCTGCGGACCTGTGGGAGGTCGCGGCGACCGTCGATCAGGATGACGTCGGCACCGGGGGTGTCGACGAGGGCGGGGCCTTCGGCCGGGGCCACGCGCACGTTGTGCAGCAGCAGGCCGAGGGCCGGAAGCACCTCCGTGGAAGGCTGGAGGGCATTGGTCAGGAGCAGCAGAGAACTCATACGTCTGGTTCCTCCTCGGTCCCTGCGAGGACGTGTGTGGCACTGTGCGCCACCGCGATCCCGCATGCGGTGCCGATCAGTGTTCTGCTCTGCGATCCCGGGGCCCGTATACCTGCGGTCACCTGGCGTTTCCCGCTCGTATACAACGCTTCCGAAAGCACAAAAGGACCCGGGGGCAACATTGCCCGAGTCCTCTGTCCAGCAGAATAGCCCACATGAGTGCTGGTCCGGCAGGCCATGTGACGCGATCTTCCGACATTCCGAACTCTGAGACGGCCGGTCGAACGAGTGCGGGGCCGCCCCGAACCCCTTTGCGTAGGTTTCTGCGCACTGACGACGGGGTGAACATCGAGGCCGTATACGATCCGAAACTCGTTGTATACAACGGCTCCGCCGACACCGGAACTACATCCTCCGGCCATCTCGCCGTCGTCGTCGCACACGGCTTCACGGGGCACGCCGATCGCCCACATGTTCGGAGGGTGGTGCGGGCGCTCACGCGGTACGGGTCCGTCGTCACCTTCTCCTTCCGGGGCCACGGACGGTCCGGCGGCCGCTCCACGGTCGGCGACCGCGAGGTGCTCGATCTCGCGGCGGCGGTCGGCTGGGCCCGCGCCCTCGGGCACGAGCGCGTCGCCACGGTCGGGTTCTCCATGGGCGGCTCGGTCGTCCTGCGCCACGCGGCCCTGCCCGACGGCCCCGACGCGGTGGTCTCCGTCAGCGCCCCCGCCCGCTGGTACTACCGCGGCACGGCCCCCATGCGCCGGGTCCACTGGCTCATCACCCGCCCCGAGGGCCGCCTGCTCGGCCGCTACGGCTTCCGCACCCGTATCCACGACCGGGACTGGGACCCCGTCCCCCTCTCCCCGGTCGAATCCGTCCCCCTCATCGCCCCGACCCCGCTCCTGGTGGTCCACGGCGACAGCGACGGCTACTTTCCGACCGACCATCCCGAAATGCTGGCGACCGCGGCCGGCGAGAACGGCGAGTTGTGGCTGGAGCGGGGGATGGGGCACGCGGAGAACGCGGCGAGCGCGGAATTGCTGGCCCGCGTCGGGGAGTGGATATCGGGGAGGTCGGAGTGAACGGACGCCGGCGGCCGTGCCGCTCCGGGGGCGAGAAGTTCTCGCTCACCCGCGGTTTCCCCGCCGCGCCGCCCGCCCCGTAGCCTGATCCCCGTCACGACTAATACAGAGGAACGCAGATGCCAAAGGGCACCGTCCGCTACTGGGCCGCGGCCAAGTCCGCAGCCGGCCTCGCCGAGGAGCCCTACGACGCGGCCACCCTCGCGGAGGCCCTGAACGCGGCCCGCGAGCGACACCCCGGCGAACTCGTCCGCGTCCTGCGGCGCTGCTCGTTCCTCGTCGACGGCAACCCGGTGGGCACCCGCGCCCATGAGACGGTACGTCTGGCCGAGGGCGGCACGGTCGAGGTGCTTCCGCCGTTCGCAGGAGGGTGACCCCCACATCATGAGCAACCAGCCGTACGGGTACGAGGGCCACCAGGGCTACGACGAGTACCAGCGGGCGCAGCAGTACGGGGCCCAGGCCCAGCCCGAGTGGCAGGGCTACGACGAGAGCCAGGCCGCCCACGCCCAGCAGTACACCCAGCAGTGGGAGGGCCAGACCTGGGAGACCCAGCTCCAGCCCCAGACCCCACCCGCCGCCCATCTGACGGAGACGGCGTACCTGCCCCAGCAGTCGGACGGCCCGAGCGCGCGGTACGGGCAGCCGGGCCAGGACGGGCAGCCGGGGCAGCAGGGCCCGTACGACCCGTACGGGCAGCAGGCGCCGCAGACGGCTCCGCAGGCCCAGCCGCAGACGCCCGCGCCGCCCCGGACGGACCCCGCCGCCGCGCCCGAGCCCGGCTACGGGCCGCCCACGCTGACCGGCAACACCCGGGTCACCGACGCCCAGCGGGCGCGGGCCGAGGGGCGGTCGCCGATCATCGAGCCCGGGATGCAGCCGGCGCTGATCACGGCCGTACTGGGCCTGCTGCTGGCCGGTGCGGCGGCGATCGGCGAGTACGCCCTCGCCGTGCCGCTGGTGATCCTCCAGGCCGTGACCGCGGCGGGCTGGTTCCGGCTGAACGGCATGTGGCCGGCCCGGCAGGGCATCGTGCTGGCCTTCGCGGGTGCCCTCGCGGCGGACGCGGCTCTGTTCGTGGCCGGACGGGAGCACGCGCCCGCCGCGATCCTCGGGACGCTCGGTGTGTGGGTGCTGCTCGCCATCGTGCTCGGACTGCGCAGCCACGCGGACCCGGACGAGCGGATGTACGGCCTGATGGCGACGGTGGCCTCGGCGGCGCTGTCGATCATCGCGACCGGCTATCTGGCGGCGGTGGCGGACGCGGTGACCGTGGGCGGGGTCGCGGTGGCGGTGGCCGTGGTGGCCCGCGCCCTGCCGCTGCCCACGCCGGCGTCGGTGGTCGTGTCCCTGCTGGCGGCGGCCGGCGCCGGCATCGCCGTCGGCGGTGGGACCGGCCTCGGCACCTCCGGTGCCCTCCTCGGCGCCGGGGCGGGCCTCTGCGCGCTGATCGGGCACCGGGTCGCGGCGTACGACTACCCCTCGCGCTTCGTCCACTTCACCGCGGGGGTGGCCCTGCCGCTGACGGCCGCGGCCCCGGCGGTGTATCTGCTGGGTCGTGCGTTGGCCTGACGAGGGCGCGTTGTCGGGTGCGGGTGCGTGGGGCTTCTCGCGCGGTTGCCCGCGCCCCTGAAAGCCCAGGCCCTGCGGGCCTGAAGAGCGACGGGGCTGCGGGCCTGAAAAGCATGGGGCGCAGCCCCTGCTTTCCAGGGGCGCGGGGAACCGCGCGACCAGCCCCCACCGGACCCGCACTCAGCACACCTCCCCCGCGGCCGCCCCGCCCCTGTCACAGCTGATCAACAAGGCGATCCGGCCCACCCCGCCTTCATACCCGCCCGATTACTCTCGCGGAGAACGGCCACTCAGGTGGTTGGAGCGGAACCGAACGCCGGGCCGGACGCCGGGCCGAACGCCGAGTGGACTACGTGGGGAACACCGAGACATGCGCGCACTGCGAATACTTGTCATCGTCGCCGTGATCCTGGGCGGCCTCTTCGTGATCGCCGACCGCGTGGCCGTCGGCTTCGCCGAGGACGAGGCGGCCGAGCAGCTGAAGACCAGCGAGGGCCTCGCGACCACCCCCGACGTCTCCATCAAGGGCTTCCCGTTCCTCACCCAGGTCGCGAGCGGCGAACTCGACGACGTCGAGGTCGGCATCGAGGACTACGAGGCGACCACCGGCAAGGGCGACGAGAGCATCCGTATCGCCGACCTGAAGGCGAACATGCACGGCGTCGCCTTCTCCAGCGACTACAGCTCCGCCACCGCCGCCACGGCCACCGGCACCGCGACCATCACGTACGACGAACTCCTCAAGGCCGCCAAGTCCGCGCCGACCCAGATCCTCCCCGGCGCGACCGCCCAGGTCGTCGGTCTTTCCGACGGCGGCAAGGGCAAGGTCAAGGTCGACATCAAGGTCGCCTTCCTGGGCAAGTCGACGACCTACCCGGTGCTCAGCACGGTCACCGTCGACGGCGACACCGTGAAGGTGCACGCCGACAACCTGCCGAACCTCGTCGTGGAGGCCGCGGAGGGCCAGGTCCGTTCGATCACCGACTTCGAGCAGAAGATCGACGGCCTCCCCGGCGGCATCAAGCTCGACAAGGTCGAGGCCGCGTCGGACGGCGTGGACATCACGGTCCGGGGTTCGAACGTCAGGCTCGCCGGGTAGTACGGGGGCGGGATCCGGGGACGGTGGACGGACCTGCGGTGTCCGAGTGGCGAGACGGTCATGTCCGCAGGGCAGCTGTGACGATCACTACACCCCTCGGGAACCGCTGCGTCGGCAGCGCGTACGCCCATCTGGTCCCACATCGCGGACGATCGCGTCTCAATATCCGACACACCGGTGACACGTCCGCCTGTCCGTCCCTACGATCGACAGTCATGAAGCGACAGGCGGATCTCACGAAGCGGCGGGCAGTAGACCTGTGCCGCGTCGCCGCCATGCTCTGTCGCACTTTCTGAGCGAGCGGCGGAGTCCTGCCGCCGTGTCCCCCGATGCCTGCCCTGTTCGAGCCAGGGCCCATCCCTGCGCGCCGCCGGCCGAACCGCCGGAGGCACCCGCACCCCGCCGTAACTGCCCCGGAGGAGAAAGAGCATGAGCCGCAGCGACGTCCTGGTAGACGCCGACTGGGTCGAGGCCAACCTCGACGACCCGAACATCGCCATCGTCGAGGTCGACGAGGACACGACCGCGTACGAGAAGAACCACATCAAGAACGCCATCCGGATCGACTGGACGAAGGACCTCCAGGACCCGGTGCGCCGTGACTTCGTCGACCAGGAGGGCTTCGAGAAGCTCCTGTCGGAGAAGGGCATCGGCAACGACACCCTCGTCGTCCTCTACGGCGGCAACAACAACTGGTTCGCCTCGTACGCCTACTGGTACTTCAAGCTGTACGGCCACGAGAACGTCAAGCTGCTCGACGGCGGCCGCAAGAAGTGGGAGCTGGACGCCCGCGAGCTGACCGACGAGGTGCCGGTGCGCCCCGCCACCGAGTACAAGGCCAAGCCGCAGAACACCGCGATCCGCGCCTTCCGTGACGACGTCGTCGCCGCGATCGGCTCGCAGAACCTGGTCGACGTGCGCTCGCCCGACGAGTTCTCCGGCAAGCTGCTCGCCCCGGCCCACCTGCCGCAGGAGCAGTCCCAGCGTCCGGGCCACGTGCCCAGCGCCCGCAACATCCCGTGGTCGAAGAACGCCAACGACGACGGCACCTTCAAGTCGGACGACCAGCTCAAGGAGCTGTACGCCGACGAGCAGGTCGACCTGGCGAAGGACACCATCGCCTACTGCCGCATCGGTGAGCGCTCCGCGCTGACCTGGTTCGTCCTGCACGAGCTGCTCGGCGTGGAGAACGTCAAGAACTACGACGGCTCCTGGACCGAGTACGGCAGCCTCGTCGGCGTCCCGATCGAGCTCGGCGCCAACAAGTAGGACCCGGCCCCACCCAGCGGTACCCGTAGCAAGCGAACACCCCGTTCATCCCGACCGGCCTTCCCCTCCGGTCAGACCTCTTTGGAGAAAGACATGTGTGGAGCGAAGGCCGGCGGCCCGGACGCCTCGACGATCAAGCCCGGTGAGACCACGATCCAGGGCCAGGTGACCCGCGACGGCGAGCCGGTGGTCGGCTACGTCCGGCTGCTGGACTCGACCGGCGAGTTCACGGCGGAGGTCCCGACCTCCGCGACGGGCCAGTTCCGCTTCTACGCGGCCGAGGGCACCTGGACCGTCCGCGCGCTCGTCCCCGGCGGCACCGCCGACCGTACCGTCGTCGCCGAGCAGGGCGGCCTGGCGGAGGTCGCGATCGCCGTCTGAGGCGGTTGTTCCCGAACGGCCGAGGGCCGTACCCCTGGTGTCCTACCCGGGGTACGGCCCTCGGCCGTGTCCGGGCCTACGCTGGAGACATGTACGCCCGACGGCGCCACGCCTACTTCGCCATGATGGGCACGTGCCTCGCGCTCTTCGTCCTGGCCTGGGGCGTCGTACGCCTCTGGTCGGTCCCGGTCGCGGTCGGCATGTGCGTGGTGGCCATGGTCATCCCGCCGCTGGCCGCGGTCGTCGCCAACCGGCGCGGCCCCGACGACCGCTGGTGGGACGACCCCTCCGGTGACCCGAAGTCCGACGAGTGGTGGGACGAGCTGGACGGCAGGAGACGGCCGAGACCCTAGGGCCCCGCCGACGGATCCCCGGCGCTCAGTAGACGAGCGCCTGGGCGTCGTCCGCCAGCGCCTCCTGCACGAACACCTGCGCCCCCGCGATCCGGACGCCCTCGATGACGTCCTTCTCGGTGATGTCGCGGCGGGCGGCGCACTGCGTGCACAGGGTGAGCCTGCCGCCCGCGAGGACCGAGTCGAGAAGGTCGGGGAGCGGGGCGGCGTGCGGCAGTTCGAACTCGGCGGCCCGGCCCGGCAGCGCGAACCACGCGGACTCGCCGGTCAGCCACAGGGACACCTCCACCCCGCTGGCCACGGCCACGGCGGCCACCGTGAAGGCCTGGGAGCAGCGCTCGGGGGCGTCCGCCCCGGCCGTCACCTTGATCACGAGCTTCTTCGCCATGGCCGCATGGTAGTCCGCGCCGTGATCATCGTGGCCGCCGAGCGGCGAAGGCCACCTCGCGGCGAACCCCGGACCCCGGCCGCGTAAGCTGGGGCCCGGCCTTGTGCAGTACCGAACCCCCGCTCATCCGAGGAGCACCCCGTGGAACTCTTCTTCGAAATCCTGCTGGTCCTGGTCGCCGTCGGCGTTCTCGCCTTCGCCGGTCTGACCGTGAAGAAGCTGTACCAGGGCCAGCGCTGACCCACGTCGAGGACATCCAGGAACGCCACTCATGATCGAGATCCCGTCCGACCTGCACAAGGACCTCGTCCCCCTCGCCTTTCTGCTCGGCGACTGGGCGGGCGCGGGCGTCCACGACTTCCCCGGTGCCGAGAAGTGCAACTTCGGCCAGGAGGTCACCTTCTCCCACGACGGCCGGGACTTCCTGGAGTACCACTCCCACACCTGGGTGCTGGACAAGGACGGCAACAAGGTCCGTCCGCTGGAGACCGAGTCCGGATTCTGGCGCATCGACGCCGACCGCAAGGTCGAGATCGTCATGACCCGGGACGACGGCGTCGTCGAGGTCTGGTACGGCGAGCTGGCCAAGCAGAAGCCGCAGATCGACGTGGTCACGGACGCGGTCGCGCGTACGGCGGCCTCGGGTCCCTACAGTGGCGGCAAGCGGCTGTACGGCTATGTGCACAGCGACCTGATGTGGGTCGGCGAGAAGGCGACGCCCGACGTGGAGCTGCGCCCCTACATGTCCGCGCACCTGAAGAAGGTCGTCACCCCCGAGGACGTCGAGCGCTGGGCGAAGGCCCTCCCGGACGACATGCCGGACGACGGCATCGCCTTCTTCAAGTAGTCCTAGACTCTGAGGTGTGGTGAGCACCGACTGGAAGAGTGACCTCAGGCAGCGCGGCTACCGGCTGACGCCGCAGCGGCAACTCGTGCTCGAAGCCGTGGACACCCTTGAGCACGCGACCCCCGACGACATCCTCGTGGAAGTGCGCAAGACGGCGTCGGGGGTCAACATCTCCACCGTCTACCGGACCCTGGAGCTGCTGGAGGAGCTGGGGCTGGTCAGCCATGCCCATCTGGGGCACGGCGCGCCGACGTACCACCTGGCGGACCGGCACCACCACATCCACCTCGTCTGCCGGGACTGCACGAACGTGATCGAGGCGGACGTGTCGGTGGCGGCGGACTTCACGGCCAAGCTGCGCGAGACGTTCGGCTTCGACACCGACATGAAGCACTTCGCGATCTTCGGCCGCTGCCAGGACTGCTCGCGCGGGGCCGCGCGCGCCGAGGGTGCGTCCGTCGAGGGCGTGTCCGTCGAGGGCGCGTCGTCTGTCGGGGGATCGACCTCCAAGGGTTCAACTACCGAGTCGTAGGCTTGGCGTATGAAGAGCCCTCTGCTGTCCCTGCCCGGCGCCGTCCCCGCCGAGGGCGTGGACGAAGGTGTCGCCGCGCACTACGGCGACCTGTTCCGCGAACAGCGCACCCTCGCCGACGGCACCGGATTCGTCGACCTCTCCCACCGGGGCGTGATCACCGTGTCCGGGGAGGACCGGCTCAGCTGGCTGCACCTGCTCCTCACCCAGCACGTCAGCGATCTCCCCGTCGGCGAGGCCACCGAGGCGCTGATCCTCTCCGCCAACGGTCACATCGAGCACGCGCTGTACCTGGTCGACGACGGCACCACCGTCTGGGCCCATGTCGAGCCCGGCACCCAGGAGGCGCTGCTCGCGTACCTGGAGTCGATGAAGTTCTTCTACCGCGTCGACGTGGCCGACCGGACGGACGACGTCGCGGTCGTCCACCTCCCCGCCGGTTCGATCACCGAGATCCCGCAGGGCACGGTCGTCCGCGAGACGCCGTACGGCCGTGATCTGTTCCTGCCGCGCGCCGACCTGGAGTCGTACGCGCAGAAGGCGGGCCCGGCGGTGGGTCTGCTCGCGTACGAGGCGCTGCGGGTCGAGCACCACCGCCCCCGCCTCGGCTTCGAGACCGACCACCGCACGATCCCGCACGAGCTGGGCTGGATCGGTACGGCGGTGCATCTGCAGAAGGGCTGCTACCGGGGTCAGGAGACCGTCGCCCGCGTGCAGAACCTCGGCAAGCCCCCGCGCCGCCTGGTCTTCCTCCACCTCGACGGCAGCGAGGTCCACCTCCCGCCGCGCGGTGCGGAACTCCGCCTCGCCGACGACGGCCCCGACGGCCGCAAGCTCGGCTTCATCACGACGTCCGTACGCCACCACGAACTGGGCCCGGTGGCCCTCGCGCTCATCAAGCGCAACGTGCCGGTGGACGCGAGGCTGATGGCGGACACGACGGCCGCGGCGCAGGAGACGGTGGTCGAGCCGTAGCGGCGGGGCCCCCAGGGGCCCCGCCCGCCGGGGCAGCTCGTCCGCCGGGGGCGGCACGGGCACGGCACGCGGGCGGCACGGGAGCGGCACGCCGGCATCCGTACGCCGGCTTGCGCCCCCACCCGGACTTAGGGCCCCCACCCGGCCCCAGGCGGCCCCACCCGGCCTCTCCCAGGCCCCCTCGTGGCTCCTCGGCGGCACCCGGGCGTCCTACATCTCCAGCAGCACCGTGAACGGGCCGTCGTTCGTCAGACCGACCCGCATACTCGCCCCGAACCGCCCCGTGGCCACGGTCGCCCCCAGGGCCCGCAACTGCGCGACGACCTCCTCCACCAGCGGCTCGGCGATGTCGCCGGGCGCCGCCGCGTTCCAGGTGGGCCGGCGCCCCTTGCGCGCGTCGCCGTACAGCGTGAACTGGCTGATCACCAGCAGCGGCGCGGCCACGTCGCTGCAGGACTTCTCGTCACGCAGCATCCGCACGGACCACAGTTTGCGGGCCAGCTGCGCCGCCTTCTCCTTGGTGTCGTCGTGCGTCACCCCGACGAGGACGCACAGCCCCTCGCCCTGGATCTCCCCGACCGTCTCGCCGTCGACGACGACACTCGCGCCGTCGACTCTCTGCACCACCGCACGCATGCCGACCATCATGCCGCCGACGTCCATCAACCGTGTGCGAGGGGTCCCTCGTACGGGGGGTTTGTGATCACCCGGGTTTGAGGGGCGCTTTGCCCGGTCTTTCTCATTGATCCATTACCGGCCATCTGGGGTGGATCGCGGGGACTCGGTCACAAAGCGGCCACCGAGAGTGGCACCATGCTCACACACACCGGTCGAGGGGACGGTTGAGGCGCATGAGCACATCGAGTACCGGGCAGCCCCCGGGCACTGCGACGTTTACCCGTACGACCCCGGGGCCCGGCCCCGGTATCCGCCGGCCACCGGTCCAGCGCACGGACAGCGAACCGCTGCCGCCGCCGGATCAGGCCGAGCACGATCTGGCCCGGCTGCGGCTGCCCGAACTGCGCGCGCTGCGCCGGGACGCCCAGCGGGACGAGGCCGACCTCAGCTATCTGCGGCGGCTGCTCCAGGGCCGGATCGACATCCTGCGCGCCGAACTGGCCCGCCGGGGCGGCGCGACTGACCCCGCGACCGCCGACGAACCGGCGGCGCTCGTGGACCGTCTCTCGGCGATCCTCACGGACGCCCCGGCCCGGCACCGCTCCTCGGCCCGGCATGTCACCGTGGGCACGCCGTACGGCGAGGAGTACCGCCGGCTCGCCGCCGAGCTGCTCGACGAGGTCGGACTCTCCGACCTCCAGGCCCGCACCGACGACGAACTCACCGCCGGTCGCGCCCGTCTCGTCCACCACGAGCGACAGATCTCCGGCCGCCGTCAGCGCCTCCAGCGCACCGCCGACGACTGCAGCGCGGAGATCGCCCGCCGCTACCGGGAGGGCGAGGCCCAGGTGGACGACCTGCTGATCTGATGCGACGGCGTGCGCCCCTGAGAACACAGGACCCGAAGGGCCGTCTTCTCGGGGGCGCGGCCCCCGGGGGAGGGATGGGCAGGGGCGGCAGGGGCGGCGGAGGACGAGAAAAAACCCGAGACACACCGCGGAGCGCCCCCTAGCGTGGCCCCATGAGCTCCTCCCACGACATAGCCGTACGCCCCGTCACCGAGGACGAGATCCCGGCCTGGCTGAACGCCCTGAACACGGGCTTCCTCCGCGCCCCGGAGTCCCTGTCCGAACAGGAGCTCAAGGACCGCTCGTTCCACATCGACCCGTCCCGCACCCTCGGCGCGTTCGACGATTCCCGCACCCACACGCCCCTCACCCCCGCCGACACCGCCCAGGTGGTCGCGACGTTCCGCTCGTTCCCCCAGGAACTCACGGTCGTCGGCGGCCGGACCGTCCCCGCCGACGCCATCTCGAACGTCACGGTCAGCCCCACCCACCGCCGCCGCGGCCTCCTCACCCGGATGATGGCCCAGGACCTCACCGCCGCGAAGGAACGGGGTGACGTCGTCGCCACCCTGATCGCCGCCGAGTACCCGATCTACGGCCGCTACGGCTTCGGCCCGGCCACCTGGACCACCGAGTACACCGTCGACGTGCCCCGCACCGGCCTGGACCCCCGCTGGTCGGGCCCGGCGGACGGCGGCCGGGTCGACCTCGTCGACGGCGCGGCCGTACGCGCGCTCGGCCCCGCCCTCCACGACCGGCTCCGCCACGCCCTGCCCGGCGCGGTGAGCCGCGACGAGCGCTGGTGGCGCGTCAACACCGGTGACCTGCGGACCAGCTCCTCCTGGACCGATCCGTTCTACGCGGTGTACCGCTCGGCCGCCGGTGAGATCGAGGGCCTCGTCTCCTACGGGGCGGACGACAGCTGGCAGATGAAGCAGCCGCAGAACACGGCCGACGTCAACTGGCTGATCGCGACGACCCCGGCCGCCGAGCGCGCTCTGTGGCACTACCTCTGCTCGATCGACTGGATCACCAAGGTCAAGTCCGGCTGGCGGGCCCCCGACGACCTGTTGCCGCACCTCTTCCCCGACCCGCGCGCCGTGAGCGTCACCACCCAGGCGGACTGGCTGTGGGTACGGATCCTGGACGTCGTACGGGCGCTTGAGGCGCGTACCTACGCGGGGACCGGGACGCTGGTGCTGGAGATCGTCGACGCGGGCGGCTTCGCGGACGGGCGCTACCGGCTGGACGCGGGCCCGGACGGGGCGAGTTGCGTGCCGACGAGCGAGGACGGGGACCTCGTGCTGGACGCCTCGGACCTGGCGGTGCTGTGGCTGGGCGACGAGTCGGCCGTACGGCTCGCCGCGCTCGGCCGGGTCCGGGAACAGCGGAAGGGCGCCGCCTCCGTAGCCGACGCCCTGCTGCGGACGTCCAGGCGCCCATGGTGCCCGGACATCTTCTGACCTTTCGTGATGGGTGCGGAATCCGTAGCTGTTCAGTTGTGGCTGCGCATTCAGTTGTGGCTGATCCATTCAGTTGTGGCTGTGCGGACCGGTCGAGCTCCCGGCTCCCCTCCGGAGGGGAGAGCGAACGGTCGGTCTCGGTGTCACCAACAGTCAGCAGCTTTAACCATGTTGTGAAAGTTGGCGACCAACTCCTCCTTGCTTATCTCCTCTTGGAGTCGTCTCATAACCACCTTCCCACGAACTGCACAAAGATGGCGAGAAGTTGTAGGGTTTGTTCGTGGAGCGGGAACGCACGGCCGTCGATGGGCGGAAGTCGTCACAGCGGCCCCAGAGGTCACACCACGAGGTGGCCGACGTGTTGCGCGGCCGGATCAGGTCCGGCGAGCTGCGACCGGGACAGCGCATGCCCACCCAGGCGAAGCTGGCCGACGAGTTCGGCGTGGAGCGCGGGGCCGTACGGCAGGCCCTGCGCATCCTGCAGTCCGAGCACCTGCTCACCAATGTTTCCAAGGGCAGTCCTGCCACCGTCGCCGCACGCCTGGGGGCGGCGGCCGCCGGCGGGCCGGAAGCGGCCCCGCGGCCCACGATGGTGGAGCTCGCCCCGCGGGTGTCCGCGGCCTTCGCGGCCCCGCACGTGCGGATCGACGCCCTGTGCCTGACGTCCGTGTCCCTCACGCTCGCCGTGGGTGAGTCGTTGCGCGAGATTCACGCGGGGCGCTTGAATCCGGCCAGGGTCGACGTCCGGGTGATGCTGCCCAGCCGGGACATCCCGCTGGCCTTCCCGGCCCCGGTCGACGCCTCGGTCGACGGCCGGCTGCAGCGCCGCTGGCTCGCCCAGCGCAACGCCCAGGGACAGGTCCTGAAGCACAACCTGCTGGCCCTGCGGTCCACGCACCACATCGACGTCCATGTCTCCTTCCGCGCGCTGCCCTTCACCCCGCCCGTGAAGCTGTACCTCCTCAACGGCCGGGAGGCGCTGTTCGCGTACTACACCGTCCAGCGGAAGGAGGCCGAAGTGGACAGTGAGCAGCTGGAGATGTACGACGCCGAGGGCACCCAGTCCACGCTGTTCGCGTTCGAGCGGGGTGCGGCCGCGGCCCCGCGGGACACGACGTTCGTCGAACAGTCCGGCCTGTGGTTCAACGCGCTGTGGGAGACGATCAGCTCGGACCTGCTGCTCACGTCCTGAGGGGCGAGAGGCCAGGGGCCGTGGGCAGGGGCTCGCGCCTCACATCGCGGGTCCGGCGAACATCAGCGCGAGGATGACCGCGCCGATCGAGCTGCACGTGTGGTTGTTCGCCTTCAGCCCGATCGTGAGGAACAGCAGGCCGACGGCTCCCATGGTGCCGTAGCGCCACTCGACGAATCGCTGGAGGGCGACGACGACGAGGGCGGAGGCGAGGGCGATGGCAGCGGGCATGGTGGTACCTCCTCCGAGGGGCTGAGTGCCGTGCGGCGGTGACCAGGGGGCCGGTCAGTGTCAGAACTGTGCCAACTTAACCAAGTTGGCAACCAACTTCGTTTAAATGGTTCCCATTTGGTCCATGTTCATAACCACCTTGCGGTGAACTCCCCAAAGATGGGTGAGAGTTGTACCGTTTGGTCGTGACTCAGGAGAACGTTGCAGTGAACGGCAGCAGAAAGCTCTCGTCCCAGGAGATCGCCGACACCCTGCGGGACCGCATCCGCGGCGGCGAACTCAGGCCCGGCGAGCGCCTGCCCACCCAGGCCGAACTGGCGGAGGAGTTCGGCGTGGAGCGCGGTACCGTCCGTCAGGCGCTGCGCGCCCTGCAGGACGACGGGCTGCTGAGCAACGTGAGCAAGGGGAGCCCGCCCAGGGTCGCCGAGGCCGTGCATCCCGCGAGGGAGGAGCCGCAGCCGACGATGGTGGGCCTCGGCCCCCGCCTCGCCGCGGCCTTCTCCGCGCCGCACGTCCGGATCGACGCGGCCTGCCTCACCGCCGAGACCCTGATGCTGGCCCTCGGCGAGCCGGTCCGCCGCATCCACGAGGGAACGATCCGCCCCAAGTCCGTGGACGTACGCATCCTCCTCCCCTCCCGGAAGATCAACCTGGCGTTCCCGGTGCCGGTGGAGGGGCGGGGCGCGGACGACGAGGACCCGGTCCACAAGCGCTGGCTCGACCAGCGCAACGCCCAGATCCGCGTCCTGCGCCACAACCTCCAGGCCCTGCGCACGTCCCACCAGCTCGACGTCCGCGTCGCCTTCCGCGCGCTGCCCTTCACCCCGCCCGTGAAGCTGTACCTCCTCAACGGCCAGGAGGCCCTGATCGCCTACTACATGCTCATGCAGCGCGAGGAGCAGATGGAGGACGGCCCCCTGCAGATGTACGACGCCTTCGGCACGCAGTCCCTCCTCTTCTCCTTCGAGAAGGAGACGGGCCCCCGCGACGCGGCCTTCGTCGACCAGTCCCAGCAGTGGTTCAACGCCCTCTGGGAAACCATCACGACGGACCTGACACTCTCCTAGTGACTCCTGATACGGCGCAGACTGAACCGGTGACAGCAGAGACAGAGTCCCTCCGAGAACTGATCACTCCCGTACGCCATGTGCTCTGGGACCTGGACGGGCCGATCTGCCGACTGTTCTCCGGGCATCCCGCGCACCAAGTGGCCCGCGATCTGGTGGAGCTGATCGACCGGCGCGGGCTGGGCGGCCTGCTGACCGAGCGGGAACGCGGTACGTCGGACCCGCAGGTCGTCCTGCTGGGTCTGGGCCGGCGCCACCCCAGCAGCGACCTCATCGTCGACCTGGAGCAGTGGCTCACCCAGCAGGAGCTGACCGCCGCGCCGAAGGCCTTCCCCACCAGCTGGGCCGACCCGCTCATCCGGACCTGGTCCCGGCGGGCCACGTTCGCCATCACGACCAACAACTCGGCGCTCGCGGCGGCCCGTTACATCGAGACCCGCCGCCTCACCGAGTGCTTCCCCTACATGTACGGCCGCACGCGCGACCTCGACCTGATGAAGCCGCACCCCCACATCCTGCGCCAGGCCCTCAACGCGATGGGCGCCGACCCGACCCGCTCCCTGATGGTCGGCGACGCCCCGACGGACTTCGAGGCGGCCCGAGAGGCCGGCGTCCCCTTCCTCGGGTACGCACAGAACGAACGCAAACTCAAGGCACTCCGCGAGGCGGGCGTTCCCCTGTCCCGCACGGTGAACTCCCTGAAGCCGGTGCTGGACCTCCTGCGCACGCTTCTTCCGGGCCGGGCCTGAACCCCGGGGCCCGCCCGGCCGGGTGGTGCGGCCGGGCGCACGCCTCGGGGGTGAGGCGCATTCGGGCAGGTGTGCGATGCGTCGCGGTGCGGGGCCGGGCGCGGGTGCGCTCAACCGGTGGACCACCACCTGCCAAAGACCCGCTTCTGGCACGATGCTCGCCCACGGAGGAGTACCGTGCCTCCACTTTCTGGATTTCTGCACGGGTGCGACCACGGCGAGAGAACGGGCAATGCCAGCTGAATCGGATTCCACGGGGCGGCGCCGCGCCGGTGAGATGAGCGCCGACCCGGGTGAGGTGGAGGGACCGCTCAGCGGCTACCACCACGAGACCTATGTCTTCCGCCTGCCCCCGGAGGCCCACGTCGGTGAAGGCGGACGCTGGAAGTGCCGTGAGCCGCGCGAGAGCCTGCTGTGGTTCGACCGACGCTGCTTCGACTCGGAGGAGCGCCTGCTCACCGAACTCCACGGTCGTATCGACAATATTCCCGACCTCATCGAGGTCGAGGGAACCGTCCTCCAGCGGTTCGTCGAGGGCGAGACGCTCGGGACGTTGCACCCGTCCGACACGACGGTGCCCGACGAGGAGTTCGAGCAGATCCTCACCCTGTTCCGGCAACTGGCCGCCGTCAGGCCGCGGTCCCTGCTGGTGAAGCGGAGGTGCGAGCGGCAGGACCGCGCGCGGGAAGGTGACAGCGCGGGCTTCCTCGACCGGTTGATCTGCTTCACCGAGGACAAGGTCTACCGGGACAACCTCCCGGAGTACGGCCGCCTGTTCGGGGACCTGAACCTGGACCTCGACTCCTTCAAGCAGCTCAGAAAGCACGTGTCCGGCCTGCGCGAGCGCCCCTTCTGCCTGCTCCATGCCGATCTTCACCGAGAGAACCTCATCGTCGACCGCGACCGGCGCCTGTGGGTCATCGACTGGGAACTCGCGATGTTCGGCGACCCGCTGTACGACCTGGCCACCCACCTCTATCTGATGCGCTACCCGGTGGAGCAGGAACTGCGGATGACGGAACGCTGGTGCGCGCTCGTGGAGAAGGCCCGGCCGGGAAGCTCCCGAGGCTGGCAGGAGGATCTGCCGAAGCTCCTCGACTACAAGAGGGCGCAGTCGGTGTTCACCGATGTCATCCGCACCTCGCAGGAGCTCCGCGTCGCGCCCACGGCCGATCGCACGGCCTACCGGGCGCTGCTCCGCCGTGCGAGCCGGACGGTCCGGGGCGTGCTGAGCAGAGGCGCGTACCCTCTGGGTGTCGAGGAGGTGCCCGGCGTGTCGGCGATCGAGGCGGCGCTCACCCGGTGGCTGCGGGCCGGCGCCGTCGGTGCTTAGGCTCGACGGCATGAGTGAGACCGGCCTGCGTGAGCGCAAGAAGCGGCGGATGTACGAGACCGTGTCGGATGTGGCGATCCGGTTGTTCCTGGAGAAGGGGTTCGACGCCGTGTCCGTGGCCGAGGTGGCCGCGGCGGCGGAGATCTCCAAGCCGACGCTGTTCCGGTACTTCCCGGCCAAGGAGGACCTCGTCCTCCACCGGATCGCCGATCACGAGGACGAGACGGCGCGGGTGGTGGCCGGGCGGGCCGAGGGGGAGTCGGTCGTGGGGGCCGTGCGGGCGCATTTTCTGGCGGGGCTGGCGCAGCGGGACCCGGTGACCGGGCTGAACGACCATCCGCAGGTGCTCGCGTTCCACCGGCTGCTCTACGGGACACCGTCGCTGGTCGCGCGGGCGTACGGCCATCTGGAGCGGGCCGAGGCCGCGCTCGCCGAGGTGCTCGGGGGCGGTCTCGACGCGCGGGTCGCCGCCGGGCAGATCGTGGCCGTACGGCGGGTGCTCGCGGAGGAGAACCGGCGGCGGGTCGAGCGGGGGGAGCCGATGGAGGAGGTCGAACGGGACGCCGTCGCCGCCGCGGAGCGGGTGTTCGGGCGGTTGGAGGGGGCCCTTCCGCTCGGGGCCGCGGGCTGAGGCGGTTGCCTCCGGCGGAGTGCTCGGCAGGGTGCTCGGCGGGCGCATCCCGTGCGCCCGCGAACCCTGATTGCTGAAGCTCGGTAAAGAATTTAACTCGGTCACGTTATTTCGGTACGCTCGGTGGAATGACGTCCCTCGAACCTGCCGTCGAACCCGCCGTCGACCCCAGCCTCCGGCGCGCGCTCGCTCATGAGCGTGCGTACCACGACACCTGCCGCGCCGCCCTCGCCGCCATGGTCGAAGGCGCGGGGGAGCAGGTCGTCGTGGGGGAGGACGTCTCCGCGTCGGGGGCGGACGCCGAAGTGCTCGGCTACCGGCTGCGCAGCCGGGCGAAGGAGATGCGGGAGCTGCCCGAGGGGCCGTTGTTCTTCGGGCGGCTCGACTTCGACGTTCACACGGACGCCGATCACGCCGGGCAGAGCTACCACGTCGGACGCCTGCGGATCAGCGAGGCCCCGGCCGTGCCGCCGCTCGTCGTCGACTGGCGGGCGCCGGTGTCGCGGGCCTTCTACCAGGCGAGTTCCCGTGATCCACGGGGTGTCGCCGTCCGGCGCCGCTTCGGGTGGGCGCCGGGCAGCCGGGGCGGGTCGGCCGACCTCACGGGGTTGGAGGACGAGCGCCTGGACCGTAGCGGCCCCGGACACGACAGGGCCGCCGCCCACCCCGGCAGCCTGCTCGCCGCCGAGATCGAGCGGCCCCGCGTCGGCCCCATGCGGGACATCGCCGCCACCATCCAGCCGGAGCAGGACGACCTGGTGCGGGCGGATCTCGGCACCTCCGTCTGCGTCCAGGGCGCCCCCGGCACCGGCAAGACGGCCGTCGGGCTGCACCGCGCCGCGTACCTCCTCTACACATACCCCCAGCGCATCCGCCGCGGCGGGCTGCTGATCCTCGGCCCCAACCGCACCTTCCTCTCCTACATCGCCGAGGTGCTGCCGGCGCTGGGAGAGACGGGGGTACGGCAGTCGACGGTCACGGACGAGATCGCCCGGCACCCGGTCACGGCGGAGGACGACGAGTGCGCGGCGGTCGTGAAGCACGACGCCCGGATGGCGGAGGTGCTCCGCCGGGCCCTGTACGCGAGGGTCGCGGGCGACGGCCATCGCTTCGACTCCCTCGTCCTGGCGGAGGGCTCGTACCGCTGGCGGGTCTCCGGGGACGAGCTGCGGCGGATCGTGGCGGACGTACGGGTGCAGGACCTGCCCTACGACGTCGGGCGTGAACGCGTACGGGCGCGGGTCGTGCGGCTGCTGCAGTTGCAGGCGGAGCGGCGGGCGGGGCCCCGCCCGAACGCGTGGCTGTACCGGATCTCGCGGTCGCGGCCGGTCGGCGCGTACATCGACGCCGTGTGGCCGAAGGTGCGGCCGGAGGAGGTGGTGGCCGGGCTGCTCGGGGACCCGGACACGCTGGCCGTCGCGGCGCAGGGCCTTCTCGACGTGGGGGAGCGGAAGGCCCTCGGCTGGGCGGAGCCACCACGTACGTGGCGGTCGGCCCGCTGGTCGGCGGCCGATCTCGTCCTCCTCGACGAGGTCGCGGGGCTGCTCGCCCACCCGGAAGGCTACGGCCATGTCGTCGTCGACGAGGCCCAGGACCTCTCCCCGATGGAGTGCCGCGCGATCGCCCGCCGGGCGGCCTACGGCTCGGTGACCGTCCTCGGCGACCTGGCCCAGGGGACGACTCCCTGGGCCGCCCGCGACTGGCCCGCACTCCTCACCCACCTGGGCAAGCCGGACGCCCACGTCGTCCCGCTCACCACCGGGTTCCGGGTGCCGCAGGCCGTCGTAGGGCTGGCGAACGGGCTGCTGGGACGCCTGGGAGTGGACGTGCCCGCCGCTCGGTCCCTGCGGAGCGACGGGGAGCTGCGGATCAGGAGGGTGGAGGGGGCGGAGGCCGGTGGTACCGGTGGGGCGGTCCCCGGGGTTTTCCCCGAAACCGTGTCCGAGACCGTCGCCGCCGTGCGGGACGCGCTCGCTCGTGAGGGGTCCATCGGGGTCGTCGCGGCCGACGGGCCCGACGTCGTACGGCTGCGGGAAGCACTCGGCGAGGCCGGGATCACCGTCGGCGGGCCGGGCGAACTCGGCTTGCGTGTCGCGGTGTTGGGGGCCGGGGAGGCGAAGGGGCTGGAGTACGACCATGTCGTGGTCGTCGAGCCGGCCGCGATCGTGGCGGCGGAGGGGCGAGGACTGCACCGGCTGTACGTCGTGCTCACGCGTGCCGTGTCCCGGCTGGACGTGGTGCACGCGCGGGTGCTGCCCTGGTGAGCGGTTCGTTCCAGCAGGTGGTGAAGGTGTGATCGTGTTACCGGAAGGCGGCGGAGTCATGACCGTACCGGCACCTTGGTGATCGAGGTCGTGGCTACGGTGAGCGGTGCCGGTGAGCGGCGCGCACGCGAGCCCGTTCTCCCTCCCCCCAGGGGGCTCGCGAGCCGCTCACCGGCTGTGCAGGAGGGCGCGCGCCTGGTGCCGCGCCCTTCCCCTCCAGTGCGCCGCTCAGGGTGCCGTCGGCACCGCCATGGCGTCCAGCACCGGGATCAACTGCTCCTCCTCGTACGTGAGGTGGGCTTCGAGCTGGGCGACGAGGCGCTCCACCTCGGGGAGTACGGCTTCGGGGGCGGCGTTCTCGGCCGTCACGGCCCGGCGCAGTTCCTCGCAGAGCGCGGCGATCCGCTCGTGCTCCTCGTGGAGGCGGGTCAGGGCCGGGGCCAGCTCGGGGTGGCGGTCGGAGAGGTGGGGGAAGAGCCCGATGTCCTCGCCGGTGTGGTGGTTGTGGAGGCCCTGGCAGAAGGTGAGGCAGTTGACCCGAAGCTGGGCACCGAGCCCGGGGCGGCCGTTGCTCGCGGCCAGCTCCTTCTTGATCAGCGCGAGTTCGCGGCGGAAGGCGTCATGGACGACCTTGATGGCCTCGCCCATGGAACGGGCATTGATGTTCGGAGGACCGGACACGGGAACCTGGCGCAGGGCGACGACCGGGATCGTACGGTCCGTCTTCGCCTGGTACTCGGCCCAGCCCGGCTCGTCCTCGACCGCCCGTGCGAACGCCCGGTCCCGCTCCTCGCCGTCCAGTACGACGGCCTCGGCCTCGTAGGTGAACGCCCCGCTCTCCACGGTGACGCGGGGGTCGGCCGTGATGTTCCGGTACCAGTCGGGATGCTTCGGCGACCCTCCGGCCGACGCGATGACCAGGATCGTGCCGTCGCCGTCGGGGAGGTAGCCGAGGGGAGTGGTGTGCCGGTTGCCGGTACGGGCGCCGGTGGTGGTGAGGAGGATCAGCCGGGCGCCCTCGAAGTAGCCGCCCACCTCGCCGTGGCGGGCGCGGAACTCGTCGATGACCTGCTGGTTGAAAGGGTTGGGCATTCTCTGCTTTCCGTTGATGGCCGCGCGACGGGAATTGTCACGGAATTCGGGCAGGGATGATCGCCGCAGCGCGCGTCCGCGAATGACCGACGGAATGGGTGTCGGCGTTGAATGCGTGGCGGGATGTCCGCCGAGGATGCGGTGCGATGCGGTGCGGTGTGGGGGTGGTGCGGGCGGTGGAGTGTGATGCGATGCCGCGGGAGTGCGGTGCGTTGATTTCGGCGCGCGCGAGAGGTGATGGACGCACCCGTGGTGCGTCGTGGAACACCGCAGAAATGCCGAGCAATGCCGGGCGACGCCGAAGGAACGCGGCATGGAGCCGGCAAGCATCGGTGACGTGCCACGGAGGCACTCGATGAACTCGTAAGAAAGAGAACGGTGTTCGGTGCGCGCAACTTCAGCGGGCGGGCTCCTCGCCCGCCCCGGCCTCACTCGGAGGCCGGGCAACCGATCCACTCACGGCGCAAGGCCGACCCGGCAGTCATGCGCCAACCATAAGGGGAGGGGCGAGGGCCGGGCAATGCGTATTCAGCCTGAATTACGGCCTGTTCTGAGAGGGTGGGTCGGCACACCCGGAAAGGAACGACCTGCCGAACGGGTCGGTCAGGAATTTCGCTCGGCTTCCTCGGCCGCGTGTTCCAGGCGGCCGCGATACTCCTCCCACCATGCCGAGTCGCTCGACGGGATGCTCGTGTTGCCCTCGTTCATCCCGGCGGCTCCGTCGATGAGTTCGCGGACGATGTCGGCGTGGCCGGCGTGCCGATGGGTATCCGCGATCACGCGGACCACGGCGTGGTGCAACGTCACCTCGTCCTTGCCGTCGGGCCACCACGGCACCCTGCCGACGGCGTCCAGCGGCAGCGCGTCGAGCGTCGCGTCCGCGTGCGCCCAGGCCCGTCGGTAGAGCCCCACGACGTCCTCGCGGGACTCGTCGGCGGTGGCCCACATGTCCGCGTTGGGCTCGGCGCCGTCGCCGAGCCAGGGCAGCGGTTCGCCCGAGGGGCGGCCGAAGGTGTCACCGAGGTAGCCCAGTTCGACGCCGGCCGCGTGCTTGATCAGCCCCAGGAGGTTGGTGCCGGTCGGCGTCAGTGGGCGGCGGATGTCGTATTCCGACAGCCCGTCGAGCTTCCACAGCAGGGCGTCGCGGGCCGACTGCAGGTAGAAACTGAGGTCGGCCTTGGCGTTCGGAGCGGCGGCGGTCATGAGGCAAGTCTGCCGCCCGCACGATCCCTGTCCACCGCCACCCGGTGCCGGCCGCCCGTCTCCGACGCCCTGGAGGGGAACTCGTACACGGTGAAGTCGGTGAGCAGGACGTAACCGAGCCGCCTGTAGAGGGCGTTGCTGGTGAGGTTGCCGGGGTCCGTGAACAGCACGACCTCCTTCGCGCCCGCGGCCAGCGCGGCGCGGCTCGCCTCGACCGTCACGGCGCCCGCGTAGCCCCGGCCCCGGAGGCGGGCCGGGGTGTAGACCGGGTCCACCCTGCTCATCTCGCCGACGACCGAGGTCCTGGCCGCCGTCGAGACGGGGGTGCCGTCCGGGGTCACCCAGAACGTGAAGTGCCGGTCGGCGAAGCGTGAGTCGGCCCAGGAGCCGGCGTCGATCAGGTCGATGGAGGTCTGTTCGCCGACGTCGACGCAGAACTCACGGCAGAACCGGATGAGCTGCTCCCGGTCCTCCTCGCCCACGGGCCGCCCCCGGCCTTCGGGGAAGGGCTCCGGTGGGGTGAGCGTGCCGAGGCGGTAGAGGTGGAGCCGTGTGCTGGGCACCGGTTCCGCACCTGTCCGCCGCTGCCACGCCTCGGCGAACGCGGTGGACGAGTCATGGTCCCCGACGACGCCGGGGACCGGGTGCTTCAGCTCGGCCAGACGGCCGGCGAGTGCGTCGGCCTGCTCGCGGGTGAGGGACGTGACGCTCAGGGAGCCGGTCGGGGCGCGCTGGAAGAAGGCCGCACGCACCTCGCCCTCGCGCTCCAGTCGGCCGAAAACAGGGCCCGCGGTGCCGTCCTGCGAGGCCACCCCTTCGGTTCTGTACTTCTCGGTCACCGTCAGCGGCATGGTGTGCAGAGCGGGGCGCGAACGCAGGAAGTCCCCAGCTCGGGCGTGAAAGTCATGGACGTCGGCGGTGAGATGCCACTCGTTCGGACGCATGCCTCATGCTTCCCCATCCCACCGGGGCGGCCCGAACTTTCCAGCCAGCGGGCGGGGGGGGGCTGCCGTGCGGAATTCTTGATCGTACGTTCCATAAGGGGCTACGGTGGAGGCATGGCGAGGACCCGGGAGTTCGACACCGAGGCGGCGGTGAGCCGCGCGATGGAGCTGTTCTGGGCGCGCGGCTACGAAGCGACCTCGGTGCGGGATCTGACCCGGCACCTGGGGATCGGGCAGGGCTCCCTGTACGCCGCGTTCGGCGACAAGGACGGCCTGTACCGCGCCGCGCTGGAGCACTATCGAGTCACCTACGCGGCGGCCGCCCTGCGCGGTCTGGAAGAGGGGGCGGACGCCCGCTCGGCGATTCGTGCGCTGCTGGTCGAACGGATCCGGATCGCCGTCGCGCACGGCGGCCAGGGCTGTCTGCTGGTCAATGCCGTGACCGAGCGCCTCCCGGGGGACCAGCCGACCCGGCGCACCGTACGGGATGTGCTGAGCGCCAACGAGGACGCGCTCACCGGCCTGCTGCGCACGGCGGCGGACCGCGGCGAGATCTCAGCGCGGCACGACCCGCACACCCTCGCCGCCTTCCTCCTCACCTTCCTCAACGGGCTCCTCGTCGCCTCGAAGGTCACCCCGGACGCCAGGACCCTCGAACCCCTCGTGGAGGTCGCCCTGAGCACGCTCGACTGATGCGGCATGCGCGAAATCTGTAACGGACGATCCATATAAGAGCGGAAGCCCAACCGGCACGGAAGCCCAACCGGCACGGAAGCCCAACCGGCACGAAAGCCCAACCGGCACGAAAGCCCAACCGGCACCAGAAACGCCGCCGCCACCAGAAACACCCCCCAGAAAGGCGAAGAAGTGATCGTCGACCATCGCAACGCGCCCGTCCGCACGGACCGTGTCACCGTCAACGGCACAAGCCTGCACTTCAGGACGGGCGGCTCGGGCCCGGCAGTGGTCCTCCTGCACGGCGTGCCGAAGACCGGCTACCACTGGCGTCATCTCCTCCCGAAGCTGACGCCGCACCACACCGTCGTGGCGCCCGACCTCCGCGGCCTCGGTGACTCCGCCCGCCCCTCGGGCGGCTACGACTCGGCGACGATGAGCGACGACATCGCCGCCCTGATGGCCCACCTCGGTCACGACACCTACAGCGTGATCGGGGAGGACTGGGGTGCCGTGATCGGCTACCAGCTCGCTGCCCGGCACCGCGATCACGTGAACGCCCTGGTCTTCGCCGAGGCGCTGTTCCCCGGATTCGGCTTCGAGGACCACACCGCGCTCACGCCCGAGAACGTCGCGAGCGGCATGCACCTGTGGCACCTGGGCTTCTACTTCCAGCCGGATGTGCCCGAGATGCTCATCGCCGGACACGAACGCGAGCTGATCACCTACATGATCAAGAATGAGCGGGGCCGCCCGGACACCGCCACTCCCGACGCGATCGAGGAGTACGTGCGCTGCTACTCGATGCCGGGCGGCATCCGCGCCATGCTGTCGATCTACCGGGCGATGCTCGTCGACGCCGAGCAGAACCGGCAGGCAGGCCGGAAGAAGCTGGACATCCCGGTGCTGGCCCTCGGCGGCTCCGCCTTCATCGGCGACCGCAACGAGGACCAGATGCGGTTGTTCGCCCACGACGTCACCGGCCACGACCTCGCCGAGGAGGTGCCCGACGAAATGGCCGACGTCGTGCTGCCCTTCCTGGCCCGGCGGACTTAGCCGCCAGGCACCACGTGTCCGGTCTCGCCGAGGATGGGGCAGGTTGATGCGCTGACCTGCGGTGCCTCATGTTGAGCGAGACGCTTCTGAAGATCCCGTATCAGTCGAGGTGAGGTATCTGGCCCTGTCCCACCGCTCGCGGAGGCCGTGGGGAGCAGGTCGAACAGAGCCCACGGCCCAGGCGTCCGGCGGTCGAAGCTCCGCCTACCGCGCGGCAGCCGGGACTTCGGGGCGAGGGTCGATCGGCGTGAGCACACTGAGGCGGTCCTCGATCTCCTGGGCGGCGGCCAGGCACAGGTCTTCCCGGAACGCGCGCCCGATGATCTGCACGCCGGACGGCAGTTGTCCTGTCTCGGATAAGTCCGGGCACCGTGCTGCGCTGACCTGCGGTGCCCGGACTTGAGTGAGATGGGATTCGGCGGTGTGTCTCACTCAAGTCCGGGCAGGGAGCCGTGCTCTCGCTGTCCAACGAGTGGTGGGTGCCGGGGCGGTGCTGGGTTCAGGCGTCGGCAGGTGTCGCGTCGAGGGCAGCCGGGTCGAAGCCGGTCTCGGTCAGGACGTCGGCGGCCACTCCACGGCCGACCCGGGCAAGGCCGATCAGCAGGTCCTCGCAGTCGATGCGGTCGGATCCGTGCTGCTTGGACCGTGCCTCCGCGATGTCGATGGCCTTGCGGGAGTAGGGGGTCCAGGCGATCCGTTCGGCTGCTTGGGATGCCCCCATGCTCAGCCGGGTTCCGACGGATTGGTGGACCGTTTCGGGGGAGACGCCGGCGGTCTGCAGGAGGCGGGTGGCGCTGTTGTCCTCCGCGGTCAGTCCCCAGAGCAGGTGCTCGGTTCCGATGTAGTTGTTGCGGTGATGCACCGCCGCCTGCTTGACGTGGACCATCGCTTGGCGGAGGTCGTCGGTCATGGTGTCGGGGCTGTAGCGCTTGTGCGGGGCGTGGAAGCGTTGCTGGACCGCCTGTCGGGTCACACCCAGGGACGCGCCGATGTCCGTCCATGAGTTGCCGTGCATCCGGCAGTGCTCGACGTAGTCCTCGACCAAGTCGTCTGCCAGGGCCTGTAGTTGGCCTGCGAGTTGGGCGGCGACCGTGAGCAGGGCGAGCCAGTCGGGCTGTTCTTGTCCGCCGGGGCGGTGTGCGGTGTCGCACCTACGGTCGACTTCCGCGATGAGATCGTCCAGGTCTGGAAGAGTCATGAGGCAAGTGCGCCTTGACATTTCCAAACTGTCAAGGCGCACTTGCCTCTCTCGTTTGAGGCGGCGATGCCCGGACATGACGGAGATGTCAGCCCACTTGCCCGGAGATCTCCGAGACTGCCCGGAGATCGCAGGGACCGGACACCACGCCACGCCCCGGCGCCCGGTCGTCAGTGGTGTAGCGCACTTTTGCAAGCGGGTGCTTGCAAAAGTTAGCGAGGGTGGGGCATGGTGGAGGCATGGCATCGCTCAACGTCGGCAATCTCGGTGAGTACCTGCGTGAACAGCGGCGAAACGCGCAGCTGTCGCTCAGGCAGCTCGCCGACGCCGCCGGGGTGTCCAATCCGTATCTGAGCCAGATCGAGCGCGGGCTGCGAAAGCCGAGCGCGGAGGTGTTGCAGCAGGTCGCCAAGGCGCTGCGGATCTCCGCCGAGACGCTGTACGTGCGGGCCGGCATTCTCGACGCCGAGCGGGATCGTGACGAGGTGGAGACGCGTGCCGTCATCCTCGCCGACCCCACGCTGAACGAGCGGCAGAAGCAGGTGCTGCTCCAGATCTACGAGTCCTTCCGCAAGGAGAACGGATTCGAGATCGACATCGACCTCGGCCCGGGCGCGGAGACGGACCCGGAAGCACCCCCGGCCCCCGGCCCCGGCCCGCACGCGGCCGGTGACGGCGACGATGCCGGCCCGCGGCAGACGGCGAGTTGACAACCTTGGCGACTTCGACGGCTTCGATGACTTCGGTGGGCTCGTCGCCCGCTTCGACGCCGGAGTCCTCGTACGCGGACCGGAACCACACAAACCCTCAGCTGCAAGCAACCCGGAGGACCAGCACCATGGCCATCACCGACGACATCCGCAAGGCCGTCACCGACCCGACGCCGTTCTACTTCGCCGCCGGCACCGCCGACCTCGCCCTGCAGAAGGCGAAGAAGGTTCCCGGCATCGTGGAGCAGCTGCGCGCCGAGGCGCCGGCCCGGATCGACGCCGTACGCCAGACGGACCCGAAGGCCGTCCAGGAGAAGGCGACCGCCCGGGTCAAGGAGACCCAGGAGACCCTGCAGACCAAGGTCACCGAACTCATCGGCACCCTCGACACCGACCTGAAGAAGCTCGGCGAGACCGCTCAGGACCTCGCGCTGCGTGGTGTCGGCGTCGCCGCCGAGTACGCGGTGAAGGCCCGGGAGACGTACGAGAAGGTCGCCGAGCACGGTGAGCAGGCCGTGAAGACCTGGCGTGGCGAGGCCGCGGAGGAGATCGAGGAGCTGGCGATCGCCGTCGAGCCCAAGTCCAAGCCGGTCGAGGTCAAGGACGAGCCGGTGGCCGCCAAGCCGGTTCCGGCCCAGGCCGCGTCCGCTCCCGCCGCCAAGAAGGCCGCGCCGAAGAAGACGGCTCCGGTCCGCAAGGCGCCGGCCGCGAAGAAGACCACCCCGCCCGCGAAGTAGGCGGCAGGGCGCGCCGCCCGGTGGGCGACATAGCCGACGGAGAGATCGGCGACAGAGCGAGAGATACCCGCGCGGTATCTCGGAGGTACCCGCGCGGTACTTCGCGGTACGGAGAACGGGCCGGGCACCTTTGGGGTGGCCGGCCCGTTCTACGGGTACGGTGGCCGCGTAGGAGTCGGCCTGGGCACCGGACAGCCGTTCGGCGGTCGGCAGTCGGATGAGCGAACGGAACGGGTGGTGTGGGCGGCATGCTGATGACGGGCTTCGTGGGGTTCCTGGGACTTCTGAAGATCGTCCTGATGGCTCTCGCCGCGTTCGGGCTCTTCGACGCCGCGTTCCGGCGTGAGGACGCGTTCCGCGCGGCGGACAAGCAGACCAAGGTCTTCTGGCTGATCATCCTCGGGATCGCCCTCGTCGTGAGCTATCTGTTCTCGATCCTGTCGTTCCTGCCGATCATCGGCGTCATCGCGAGCATCGTGTACATCGTGGACGTGCGGCCCGCGGTCAAGCAGGTCTCGGGTGGCGGGGGCGGCGGCCGCCGCGGCTCCAGCAGCGACGGTCCGTACGGGCCGTACAACGGCGGTCGGTGACTTCGGCGGTCGACGGGATCGGTGTTCGGTGGCTTCTGGGGTCGATGACTTCGGCAGTCGACGGCATCGGTGATCGGTGACTCCTGCGGTCGACGGCACCGTGGCCGGTGACTTCTGCGGTCGGTGACCGCCGCGAAAGGGTCAGCCCTCTCGGTCCAGCAGGAGGACCGCCACATCGTCGGTCAGTTCGCCGCCGTTGAGGTCGCGAACCTCGTTCACCGCCGCGCGCAGCAGATCCTCGCCGCGCAGACCCTCGGCGAGCTGGCGGCGGACCATCTCGACCATGCCGTCCTGACCCAGCCGCTCCTTGCCCTGGCCGATCCGGCCCTCGATGAGGCCGTCCGTGTAGAGCATCAGACTCCAGGCGGCTCCCAGCTCGATCTGCGTGCGCGGCCAGCGGGCGTTCGGCAGCAGGCCGAGGGCCGGGCCCCCGTTGTCGTGCGGCAGCAGCTCGGCCGGCAGGGTGGGGCGGACGCCGAGGCCGTGGCGCGCGATCAGCGGTGCCGGGTGGCCGGCGAGGCAGAGGCCCGCGCGGCGGCCGTCGGGGGCGATGTCGACCGTGCAGAGCGTCGCGAAGATCTCGTCGCTCTCGCGTTCGTGCTCCAGGACGCGCTGCAGCGTGGACAGCAGCTCGTCGCCACACAGCCCCGCGAACGTCAGCGCCCGCCAGGCGATCCGCAGCTCGACGCCGAGTGCCGCCTCGTCGGGGCCGTGCCCGCAGACGTCACCGATCATGACGTGCACGGTGCCGTCGGGGGTGCGGACGGTGTCGTAGAAGTCGCCGCCGAGCAGGGCGCGGGAGCGGCCCGGCCGGTAGCGGGCGGCGAACCGCAGTGAGGAGCCCTCCAGGAGAGGCGTCGGCAGCAGGCCGCGCTCCAGGCGGGCGTTCTCCTGGGCGCGCAGCTTGGACTCGGTGAGCCGGCGCTCGGCCGTGTCCGACCGCTTGCGCTCCACCGCGTAGCGGATCGCGCGGCTCAGCAGCCGGCCGTCCAGTTCGTCCCGGAAGAGGTAGTCCTGAGCTCCGACGCGCACCGCCTCCGTGCCGCGTTCGGTGTCGCCGGAGTCGGTGAGGGCCAGGACCGCGTGGCGGGGGGCCAGTTGCAGGACGTTCTTGAGGACGGAGAGTTCGTCCTCGGGACGGTCGCCCCCTTCGGGGTCCGCGTCGGCCGGCCGGGGCGGGGCCGGGAGTGCCAGGTCAAGCAGGATGCAGTTGACGTCGTCGGTCAGCAGCCGCTGGGCCTCGGTGAGGTTGCGGGCGGTGCGGACGCGGATCGGCTTGCCCGTGGAGTCGAGCAGCTCGGGCACGTTGAGGGAACCCGCCGGGTCGTCCTCGATGAGCAGGACCGTGAGGTTGGTGGGGCCGCCGGGCTGTGCGGCGGGGCCGGGCAGGCCCACAAGACCCGTGGCGCGGTCGCCGTTCGGGCCGGGCGTGTTCGAGTTGTCTGCAGGGGCCAGGGCCGAGGCGTTCATGGCCGCCCCCTCTCCGGACGGTCCGCCGGGTGCGGACGCGGCATGCGCCTGACCACACTCCACGGCCGGGATCGCTCTCTGCCGCGGTACGGGTACGGGCATCGTGTTCGGGTTCCTTCCCTCCCCCCGAGGGCACGGCGGGGCGAGGGACCTCGACCCACCGACGGGGACCATAACGCCAGGCGCCGCCGCAACGGAATGCTCGGCGGGACGCCGGGCGGCAAACGGCCGGAGTCATATGCCGCATCATGTACCGCACTTGGACATGGCAGGGCTTTCTCCTGGGATGACGTATGTCACGCGGTGGAGGTTGAGCCGAGTGGGGAAGGTGGCGAGAGTCACGTGGGACGGATCACGCGGGGTGGAGTGCGTGGTGCGGGGCCGGGGCGCTCGGCTCCGGCCCGTCGCCCCCGCGCCAACCGCTCACGCGTCCGGTCGTACGACTCCCAGGATCTGCATCGTCCCTGCCCCGGCGATCGACACCTTTCGGTTCGGGCGTGGGGCGTGGACTATCGAGCCGTTGCCCAGGTACATGGCGACGTGGCTGGCGTCGGCGTTGTAGATGATGAGGTCGCCGGGGCGCATGTCCTTGATGTCGATGTGCTTGAGCAGACGCCACTGTTCCTGTGACGTGCGGGGGATGGTCAGGCCGGCGGCGGCCCACGCCTGGCTGGTGAGGCCGGAGCAGTCGTAGGTGTCGGGGCCCTCGGCGCCCCACTCGTACCACTTGCCTATCTGGTCCGTCGCGAACTTCACGGCCCGCTTGCCCTGCGGGGACGCCTTGCCGTTGATCTCGTCGAGGATGCCGGAGCCCAGCCAGGTGGCCTGTGACTGCTCGGCGGCAGCCTCCTCCAACTGCGCCAGCCGCTCCCGCTCGTCGTCCTCCAGTTGGCCTTCCAGCTCCTGGGCGGCGGCGATCTGCTTCTTGATCTTCTTCTTGGCCTTCTCCTTGGCCTTGCGGTTCGCTTCCAGCTTCTTCCAGCGCGCGGCGGCGTCCTTGGAATACTGCTCCAAGTCCTCCTGGGTCCGGGTCATCTCGGCGAGCAGGCCCTTGGTCGCGAGCTGGCCCTGGCGCAGGCGGTCCGCACCCTCCAGGAAGTCCTGGGGATTCTCGGTCAGCCACAGCTGCACCTCGGGCGGAAGGCCGCCACCGCGGTACTGGGCGCGGGCCGCGGCGCCGATGAGGTCCTGCAGCTTGTCCAGCTTCGCGTGGCCCTTGTCGACCTCGTGGGCCAGATCGACGAGCTCGTCGGACTGTTTGTCGGCTTTCTCCTCGGCCGCGTTGTACGCGTCCGTGGCGACCGCCGCCTCGTGGTAGAGGCCCTCCAGCTTCGCGCGTACGGCTTCCAGCTCCTCGTTCGTGACGGGAGTCGGGTACGTCTCCGGCGTACCGGAACCGCCCGCGGTGCTCGACGGAGAGGGGGTCGTACTCGGGGTCGGCTCGGTCGGTTTCGTCTGGCTCGCGTACGCGTCGACCGGTGTGCCCAGCACGGTCATCGCGCAGACCACGGCCACGGCCGCCATGGTCAGGTTCCGCTTGCCGGCTCCCATACCCCTTGCCCCCAACCTCGATAGAAAGAGAGAAAACTGGTTAACCGTCAGTAACTTGCCGGTGCTCGGTGATCGTGTCACGGCCTCGCGTGATCCAACAGGGGCGGGTGACGACGAACTCCCCGCCCTCGGCCCGGCCTTGCGGCACCTCCGCGCCCGCCCCTCTGCTGTCGTGCCGTCCCCCACCCTTCGCCCTCCGCCCCTGTTCCCTGCCGGCCCCCCCGTCCCCTGCCGCCCTCGTTCCCTGCCGTTCCCTCCCGTCCGCTCTCCCCGCCGGTTCTCTTCCGCTCTCTCCCGCCCGCGCGCCCGCGTCCGCGCGTCACGTCGCTTCTGTGTGACTCACGAGCCGAGGAGATCGTTGCTCCCGACTGTGTGACGATCGGCCCGAGGCGATCGTTCCCGTGCGTCACCACGATATCACTCTGTGTAATCGTGGTGCCACGGTGTGGACGCTCACCCCCTCGGAGCCAGCGCCTCCCACGCCACCGTGACTTCGCCCTGCCGCCATCGGGTCACCCCGTCCCGGACCGGCCAGTCCGTGCTCAGGGCGCGGGCGGTGCGGATCCAGCGCTGGCGTGCGCCGTACGAGGCGTACGGTGCCGCGGCGGCCCAGGCGCGGTCGAAGTCGCGGAGGAAGGCGTGCACCGGCTCGCCGGGGACGTTGCGGTGGATGAGTGCCTTGGGGAGGCGTTCGGCGAGGTCGGAGGGACGGTCCAGGGAACCGAGGCGGGTGGCGAAGGTGACCGTGCGAGGGCCTTCCGGGCCGAGCGCGACCCAGACGTGCCGACGGCCGATCTCGTCACAGGTGCCTTCGACGAGCAGGCCCCCGGCGGAGGAGTGCGTGGCCGGCGCGAGACGGGCGCACAGGCGCTCCCAGACGGCCCTGACCTCCTCCTCGTCGTACTGGCGCAGTACGTTCGCCGCCCGGACGAGGGTCGGGCTGCCGGGCACCGGGACCTCGAACCCGCCGTGCCGGAAGGTCAGCCCCTCGCACGCGTACGGCCTCGCCGCCGCGACCCTGGCCGGGTCGATCTCGATGCCGACCACCTGGGTGCGAGGGGCCACCGCGCGCAACCGGCGCAGGAGTTCGACTGCGGTCCAGGGGGCGGCACCGTAGCCGAGGTCGACGGCGAGGGGGGTGGTGGCGCGGCGGAGTTCGGCGCCGTGTGTCGCCGCGATCCAGCGGTCCATGCGGCGCAGGCGGTTGGGGTTGGTGGTGCCGCGCGTGACGGTGCCGACTGGTCGTGCCATGCGGTGAGCGTATTCCTCCTCCCGCATGCGGCGATCGCGCGCTTTCCTGCCCCCGCCGCCCCGCCGCCCCGCCGCCCCGCCGCCCCGCCGTCGCTCCACGATCCTGTCCCTCGGAACGTGTGGCGCCCCTCCACTCCCCACGTGATCGAACGGTTGAGCGAGGTTCGGTAATAATTCCGCAAAGAGGAAATGGAACGGACTCCTCCGGCGTTCTGCCTGACCAGAGGGCCCCACACCCTCCGAACGGCATGCCCGGAGCGAGGAGGACGCCACGTGAGCCACTACGTCGCCAGGCTCGGACGGCGCTCCCCAGCCGGCGCCGGGCGGCTTCGGCTGCACCGGAAGCCCCGCCGGGTCGCGATGCTGTCGGTGCACACGTCGCCGCTGCACCAGCCCGGCACGGGTGACGCGGGCGGGATGAACGTCTACATCGTGGAGCTGGCGCAGCGGCTGGCCGCGCAGAACGTCGAGGTGGAGATCTTCACCCGGGCCACGACCGGGGCCCTGCCCCCGACGGTCGAGCTGGCCCCGGGCGTCCTCGTGCGGCACGTCGACGCGGGGCCGTACGAAGGGCTGGCGAAGGAGGAGCTCCCGGCCCAGCTGTGTGCCTTCACGCACGGGGTGATGCAGGCATGGGCAGGCCACCGGCCCGGCCACTACGACCTGGTCCACTCGCACTACTGGCTCTCCGGCCACGTCGGCTGGCTCGCCGCCGAACGCTGGGGCGTCCCCCTGGTGCACGCCATGCACACCATGGCCAAGGTCAAGAACGCCGCGCTCGCCGACGACGACACCCCCGAACCCGCCGCCCGTGTCATCGGCGAGACCCAGATCGTCCGCGCCGCCGACCGTCTCATCGCCAACACGGCGGAGGAGGCCGGCGAACTCGTACGCCACTACGAGGCCGACCCGGACAAGGTCGCCGTCGTCCACCCGGGTGTGAACCTCGACCGCTTCCGTCCGGCCGACGGACGCGCGGCGGCGAGGGCGCGTCTCGGCCTGCCCCAGGACGCCCTGATCCCTCTCTTCGCCGGCCGAATCCAGCCACTCAAGGCCCCCGACGTCCTGCTGCGCGCCGTCGCCGTCCTCCTCGACGAGCGTCCCGAGCTGCGGTCCAGGATCGTCGTACCGGTGGTCGGCGGGCCCAGCGGCAGTGGCCTGGCCAAGCCGGAGGGACTGCAGAAGCTGGCCGCGCGGCTCGGGATAGCCGATGTCGTACGGTTCCGGCCGCCCGTCGGGCAGGAGCAGCTCGCGGACTGGTTCCGGGCGGCGTCGGTGCTGGTCATGCCGTCGTACAGCGAGTCCTTCGGGCTCGTCGCCATCGAGGCGCAGGCGGCCGGTACGCCGGTGCTGGCGGCCTCGGTCGGCGGCCTCCCGGTCGCCGTGCGGGACGGACGGACCGGGTTCCTGGTCCAGGGCCACGACCCCGCCGCCTACGCGCGCGTGCTCCGCGACTTCGCCGACACCCCGGACCTGCCCGCCCGCATGGGCGCGGCCGCCGCCGCGCACGCCGAGTCCTTCGGCTGGGACACCTCGGCCGCCGCCACCGCCGACGTCTACACGGCGGCCATGCAGGACCACCGCCGGCACCGGGTGCGGGGCCACTACGGGTGAGCCGCGGGGGCCCGTCGTGGCTCCGTGGCCGACCGGTTCGTACCGGCGGGTACGCTCGCCCCATGGCTGACGAAGCGTCGATCATCGAGCAGGTCCTCACCGAGGCCGAGCTGGAGTGGGAGAGCCCGGCACCCGGCACGTACGTCGTGAAGCTCCCCGGCACCCGCAAACTCTCGACGACCGTCTCCCTGATCGTCGGCCGGCACTCCCTCTCCCTCAACGCCTTCGTGATCCGGCACCCCGACGAGAACGAAGCGGGCGTCCACCGCTGGCTCCTGGAGCGCAACCTCAAGCTCTACGGAGTGAGTTACGCCGTCGACCCGCTCGGGGACGTCTACGTCACGGCCCGGCTGCCCCTCTCCGCCGTCACCCCCGACGGCATCGACGGCCTTCTCGGCCAGGTCCTGGAAGCGGCCGACGGCGCGTTCAACACCCTGCTCGAACTGGGCTTCGCCTCAGCGATCCGCAAGGAGTACGCCTGGCGCGTCTCCCGGGGCGAACCGACCCGCAATCTGGACGCGTTCAGCCATCTGACCCGGGACGTGGCGGCCGGCCGTTCCGATAGCGGCCAGGGGTGACACCCACCCACCGTCTGAAGTGCCGCGTCAGATGGGCCTGGTCGTAGAACCCGGCCGCCGCCGCGGCCTCGCCCGGCCGCATCCCGTCCAGCAACAGCCGCCTGGCCCGCTCCACCCGCCGGGACATCAGGTACTGGTGCGGCGCGATCCCGAAGGCCGCTCCGAACGCCCGTACGAGATGCGCGGGGTGTGCGTGCACCGTCCCCGCGGCCTCCGCCAGCGTCACCCCGTCGGCGACCCGCTCGTCGAGGAGTTCGCGCAGCTGGTGGGCGACCGTACGTCCGCCTGCCGGCCGCGCGGCTGAACGCGCCGGTGGCCTGCGAAGATGCCGCCGCAACCGCTCCCCGACGAGTGCCAGTCGGCTCTCCGCCTCCAGCTCGTCCCCCGGCCGTGCGAGCGCCGTGTGCAACTGCCCCACCCGCCGCCGCAGTTGCGGATCCCGCAGGTCGGGACCGTCCACGGCCGCCCCGATCAGGCTCTCGTCCAGCGGGCTCGAATCCAGGTCCAGGTACAGCACCCGCTTGCGGAAACCGTGCTCCGTCACCGGCGCCCCGTTGTGCGGCACGTACGGCGGCAGCAGCGAGACGGTGTCGTCCGGCGTCCCGTGCTCGTGCCGGTCCAGCTCGTACCGCACGGCTCCGTCGTCGACGATCAGCAGCGTCCAGACGTCGTGCACGTGCATCGGGTACGCGTACTCCGTGTAGTGCGCGTGGAACACCTCGACGATGCCGGGCACGCGCGGCCTCCAGGCGGACACCTCGCGCTGAGGGCCGGGCTGAGGGCCTGGCTGAGGGGGCGGCTGGGGTGTCGCCGGGCGGGGCTTCGGCCGCTGAGGGCACATGCAAAGAACGTACAAGACGGGGGCGTACGCCGGTCGGCAGTCTCGTTCCATGAGCAGCGAGACCTCCGCGAGTACGCCCCCCATCCGCTTCGACACCAAGATCGCCGTCCTCCTCCGCGACGACCTGGAGAGCTGGCAACGCCTCAACGTCACGTCCTTCCTGGTCAGCGGTATCGGCCCGATGATCCCGGAGGTGATCGGCGAGCCGTACGAGGACGCTGACGGCACGGCGTATCTCCCGATGTTCCGCCAGCCGGTCCTCGTCTTCGAGGGGACGAAGGAGGTGCTGAGGGCGGCCCACACGCGGGCGCTGGCCCGGGCGCTGCCCCGCGCCCTCTTCACGTCCGACCTCTTCACCACGGGCAACGACCGCGACAACCGCGCGGCCGTACGGGCCGTGGGAGCGGGAGGGTTGGATCTGGTGGGGCTCGCGGTGTACGGGCCGCGCAACGGGGTGGACAAGGTGGTGAAGGGGGCGCGGATGCACCCGTAGACCGCTCGGGCCGAGCCGCGCGCCGGCCTCTGCATCCGGCGCCACCGTACGGGTTCCCTTCTCCGCGGCGGCAGGGGTGTGTCTGTCCACCCCCCGGCGTCGGATCGACTCCCGCTTCCACCGGATGCCTCCGCCGGCCGCCGGCCGTCTTCATGCCGGTCCCACGAGGGGCTCCTCGACGACGGCCTCTCAGGCGGCCGTTCTCAAGCGACCGTCTCTCAGCCGGCCGTCTCTCGGCCGACCGTTCCTCCGGCGACGCGCGTTCGGTCGACCGGCTCCAGGTCGACCGGCTCCAGGTCGACCGGTTCCAGGTCGTCCGGCTGCCCGGCGACGGGCTCCCGGACGACGGGCTTCCCGAGGCCAGACCCTCCGACGCCAGGCACCCCGACGCCCGCCTCCTCGACGCCAGGCCCCCCGGTGAGGTGCGTCTCGGCTACCTCCTCCTCCGACCCCGGCAACCGCCGCATCAACGCCCAGTACCCCACCCCCGCCACGGTCCCGATCACGGCGCACAGTCCCCACAGCCACCCGGCGCCCCAGCGGTCGATGACGACGCCGGACATCAGCGGCGCGACGAGCGCGGCCACGGACCACGACATCGTGTACATGCCCTGGTAGCGGCCGCGCCCCTGCACGGGTGAGAGGCGGACCACGACGCCGGTCTGGGTGGGCGCGTTGACGATCTCCGCGAGGGTCCAGACGCAGACGGTGAGGACGAAGACGCCGAGCGACCCGGCGAAGGCGGTGAGGCCGAAGCCGTACCCCGCGAGCACGGACGAGAGGACGAGGAGCCGTCCGGGGTCGCGGTGCTCGATGACACGGGTGACCGGGATCTGCAGGGCCACGATCAGCACCCCGTTGACGGCGAGGGCGAGCCCGTAGTCGACAGGAGTGAAACCGGCCGCCCCCATCGCGACCGGCAGCCCCACCGACCCCTGCTGGAAGATCAGCGCGACGAGGAACGAGAGCCCGACGACACCCATGAAGCGGCCGTCGCGCAGCACGGTCCCCAGTCCGACGTCCTCCGCCCCGGCCTTCTCCGCCGCCGTCCGCTCCGGGCGCGACTCCGGCAGCTTCAGGAAGACGACGATCGCGCAGACCAGCGTCATCCCCGCCTCGGCCAGGAAGCCGGCGCGGTAGCTGACCTCGGCGATGAACCCGGCACCCATGGAGGAGACGGCGAAACCGAGGTTGATGGCCCAGTAGTTGAGGGAGAACGCCCGTACGCGGTCCTCCGGTCGGACGATGTCCGCCATCATCGCCTGTACGGCCGGGCGGGAGGCGTTGCTGGCCGCCCCGACGAGGAAGGCGACGGCGGCGATGGCCACGGGATCCTGTACGAAGCCGAGGAGCGCGACCGATCCGGCCGTGGACGCCTGGGCGACGAGCAGGGTGGGCCGCCGCCCGAGCCGGTCGGCCATGACTCCGCCGCCGAGCGAGGAGACGACCCCGCCGAGCCCGTGCAGCGAGGCGACAAGACCGGCGTAGGAGGCGGAGTACCCGCGGTCCAGCGTCAGATACAGCGCCATGAAGGTGGCGACGAACGCGCCCAGCCGGTTCACCAGCGTGCTGGTCCACAGCCACCAGAACTCCCGGGGCAGCCCGGAGACCGATTCCCGGACGGCACGCCTGACGGCGACGAGTGGCATGCAGATCCCCCACGGACGTAAGCGGCCAAGACAGCGAACACACCTTACGAACGCGCCCGGGGCAGGGCCACTCAATTACCCCGCACATCGACGGCCTGTCCGCCTGTCGGCCAGGTGGGTGACGATTCCCGGCCGTGGATTACGCTCGGAGCCATGGCCGACGCACCGTACAAGCTGATCCTCCTCCGCCACGGCGAGAGCGAGTGGAACGAGAAGAACCTGTTCACCGGCTGGGTGGACGTCAACCTCACGCCGAAGGGAGAGAAGGAGGCGACGCGCGGCGGTGAGCTGCTGAAGGACGCCGGCCTGCTCCCGGACGTGCTCCACACCTCCCTCCAGAGGCGCGCCATCCGCACCGCGCAGCTGGCCCTGGAGTCCGCCGACCGCCACTGGATTCCCGTACACCGTTCGTGGCGCCTGAACGAGCGCCACTACGGCGCCCTCCAGGGCAAGGACAAGGCCCAGACCCTCGCCGAGTTCGGCGAGGAGCAGTTCATGCTGTGGCGCCGCTCGTACGACACCCCGCCGCCCCCGCTCGCGGACGACTCGGAGTTCTCCCAGGCATCGGACCCGCGCTACGCGACCATCCCGCCGGAGCTCCGCCCCCGCACGGAGTGCCTCAAGGACGTCGTCGTCCGCATGCTTCCGTACTGGTACGACGGCATCGTCCCCGACCTCCTCGCGGGCCGCACGGTCCTCGTCGCCGCCCACGGCAACTCCCTCCGCGCCCTCGTCAAGCACCTCGACGACGTCTCGGACGCCGACATCGCGGGCCTCAACATCCCCACGGGCATCCCGCTCTCCTACGAACTGGACGCCGACTTCAAGCCCCTCAACCCCGGCGGCACCTACCTCGACCCGGACGCCGCGGCGGCGGCGATCGAGGCGGTCAAGAACCAGGGCAAGAAGAAGTAAGCAGGCACGAACAAGCCCCCTACCTGCGGGTTCTCCGCCGGTAGGGGGCTTCTTGGTGGGGCTGGGCCGTCTGTGGGCCGTCAGGTGGGGGACGGCTCGGGCCGGGCCGTATCGAAGACGGCGGCCACGGCCTTGCGAGTGCGCTCCTGGCTGGACGGCATGAGATGCGCGTACACGCGGAGGGTCAGACCGGGGTCAGAGTGACCCAGGTACTCGGCGAGAGCCTTGATGTTCTCTCCGGCGTCCAGGAGTACCGAGGCGTAGAAGTGGCGGAGCGCGTGCATGCCGTTCTCGCGGGACTCGGCGTAGGACTCGCCCGGCTTGCGCTTGGGGATCACCCCGGCCGAGGCCAGCGCCCGCTTCCACACCTCCTCGTTGAGCGAAGTCCGCCAGACATGCCCGCCGCGCGGTCCGGTGAAGATCAGCCGCTTGGTCACCGGAGGCCCGTCCGCCACCTTCCACGGCAAGGTGATCTCGACCGGAGGGAACCGCTTCATGTGCTCCCGCAGCGCATCAGCGACCGGCCCAGGAAGTGGCACGTCCCGCAGCTTGCTGCCCTTGGGCGGAGCGAACACGGCCTTGCTCCGGCTCAGCTTCAGTTGTTGGACCACGTGAAGCGTGTCCGACTCGAAGTCGATCGCGTCGACGGCGATGCCAAGGATCTCCCCCTGGCGGAGCCCGCAGCCGCCACCCAGGTCGACCATGGCTTGGTACCGCTCAGGCATGGCGGCCTGGACGGCGAAGACCCGTTCCGGCGTCCAGGGAGCGACGCGTCTGACGTCCACCGTCGGCGGCCGGACCGAGCGGGCAGCACACGGATTCCGGGGGAGATGCCCGTCGTCCACGGCCGCACTCAGCGCGGCACGCACGTTGGAGTAGATCGTCCGGGCATACGAGCCCCGGACGCCGTTCTCTTGCAGCTTCCCGACCCAGTCACGGATGTGAGCAGGCTGGAAGGAGCCGAGCGGACGCGAGCCCAGGTAGGGGAAGGCGTGTAGCCGGAGCTGCGATTCCATCGATGCCTGAGTGTTCGGGTCCGGCGCGTGTGTCACCCACTTCTCGGCGTACTGCTCGAACGTGATCCGAGCCGCACGCGGGTCGATGTACTGCCCGCGCGCCATGTCGGCCTCAGTGTGCGCCAGCCACTGATCAGCGAGCCGCTTCTGCCGGTCGGGGAAGCTCTTGGACTTCTCAGTACCGTCCGGCCCGACGTACCGGGCGCGGTAACGGGATCCCGTTCCGTACCGCTCCGTCTTGACCCTGCGAGCCTTCCCGTCCGGCCCGGTCTCCGTTCTGTACCAGCGGTCTTGGATGTGCCCGGCCATCAGGCAGCAGCCCCTTCCATCAGGGACTCGACCCAGGCCCGCACGTCCACGGGGTCGTAGCGCAGATGCCGGCCAACCCGGAAGCCACGTGGCCCAGTGCGCTTCCGCCGCCACTGGTAGACCGTCTCGACCGGCACGCCCAGGATCTCGGCAACGTCCAGAGGAGTCAGGTACCGCGAAGGCAGAGCGCGCGGTTCGGCGGCGGCTTCTACGACGGCGAGATGGCGCTTAGCCACGGGTCGGCTCTCCTTCTGTTCCGGGGGCGGGTTCGAGGGATGCGGCAAGCCAGGCTTCGGTGTCGGACAGGCCGGTTCCGGCGAAGACCCAGTGCGCGAGGAAGTACGTCGTGTCGGGCGCCGCTTCGTTGGCCGTTGCGGCTTGTGCGCGGCGCCATTGGGCGCGGGCGTCGCGGAGGGCGCCGAGGGTGGTGGAGTAGCGGCGGGATTTGGTGGAGAAGTGGCCGCGGAATCCGAGCATGTGGGCCCAGGCGCGTAGGCGGAGGTCTTCGAGGTCTTTGCGTGCGCCGAGGGTCCAGGCGGTTCGGATGAGGCGGCGGGCGTGGTCGCTGATGTCGAGCTGGGCCAGCTCGGCGGCGAACTTCAGCGGCCGGTCGAGAGCTCCCGTGGCTGTCTCGGCGCCCTTGGTCGCGTACTTGGCGATGTACGCGGCCACGGCCCGCTCGGTCAGCTCCTGGCTGTCGTTGAAGTCGGCGGAGCGGATGGTGCGGACGTCGAGTTGGCGACCGAAGGCGAAGGTGTGGGTGCGTCCCTCGATGACCGGGCCGTCGACGCGGACCTTGGCTGCCGCTGTCTCGATGGCGTCGGTGAGGAGTTCGGCGGTGGCCCAGGTTGGGGGTGGGGTGTCGCCGCCGGTGGGGCCGTCGATGCGGATGACGGCGTGGAAGTGGACGGCTCCGCGCTTTTGGTACTCGGCGACCTTGGCGAAGGAGACGCGGGCGTGGTCGCGGAACCGGCGTTGTGACAGTCCCGCGCGCTTGGCGACTTCTCGGCGCAGGTAGGTGGAGAAGCGTTGCCAGAGCGGACCGGCGTGGGCGTTCCAGAGGACGGCCGCTTCGTAGTCGTAGATGTCCGGGTCGAGGGCTGTGCCGAGTTCGGCGTCGTCCTGGTCGTGGCGGGTGCCGCAGCGGCAGGGGCGCCCGCTGGAGGGGCGGTTGTGGACCGGGCCGAAGCTCGGGGCGGTGAAGGTGGCGAAGACGCGCGGGTGGGTGGCGACGTGTTCGGGGACGCCCTTGCCGCCGAGCAGGCCGGAGGTGATCAGGTGGAAGGTGTCGCGGCGGTAGACCTCGGAGCAGGCCGCGCACCGAGTTGTGCGGCGGTTGTTGCAGCGGACGAGGAGTTGGCCGGCCGGGAGGTCGGTGGAGTCGAGGTGGTGGAGGACGCGGCCGATCTCGCCGGTCGTGGTGTCGACGTCGTGCTCGGTGCGGTGGCCGTCGAGGCGGATCGGGTTGGTGCAGCCGCCGAGTCCGGAGAGCTGACGGAGGATACCGGGCAGGGTGCCGTGCTCGGCCAGCTTCGCGAGTGCCGGGAGCGGGGGCGGTGTGGTGCGGGTGAAGATGGCGATTCTCCTTCTGACTGGCTCGGTCAGGAGTGATGGCCCGGGGCGGCGGATGCTTAGTCGTGTGCGCCGCCCCGGGCTGCGTGCGCATTCAGCGCCGGTTCTGCTCGCGGATCAGGGAGCGCAGGACCACGGCCGCGACGGCCACGGAGATGGCCGAGACGGCGACGGCGGCCAGGAGCGCGGTGAGGACGACACCGCCGACGACCACGGCCGCCACAACTCCGGGGCTGAGGGAGACCGCCGGGAGCGAGCACCGGACGGGCGCCGGATCAGCCGGAGCGTGGGTGTGCGCGGGCGGCGGGGTGGGGTTGTCGGGGTACTTGGGCAGGAACACGGTCAGGCTCTCCTCATCTACTCGTCTAGGCATGTGAGCCGTTTATGACGTCCACGCCGGAGCGGGTGCCGGACTCGATGGCGGGGGCGAGGAAGGTTTGCGAGAGGTAGAAGCCGAAGAGGGCGATCAGGACGACGACCCAGGTGCGGACCCCGAGGAACTTGACCGCGCCCCAGGCGAAGAGGCCGAGGACGACGACGAGCGGCAGGCTGACGGTCACGGTGTGTGGGTCCCTTCGGAGGATCAGCGGATGGGGCAGCGGTGGGTGCGGGCGGCCAGCTCGGCGGCGGCGCGGCTGTCGTAGTCGGCGGAGAAGCCGCAGCGCGGAGCCGTGCAGGCGGCGGTGTGCTTCTCACGGCCCCGGCCGTCGTAGGACGTGGCGACCTGGACGGGGCCGATGCGGGTGACGTTGCGGAAGCGGCGGTTGGCGGACACGGGGTCTCCTCTCAGAGGTGGGCGGCGATGGCTTCGGCCATGGGCGCGGGGACGCCGAGGCGGACGCGGAGCGTTGGGGTGTCGATCGGTGCTCCGGTGCGGGTGTGGTGTTCGGCGGCGACCTTGCGGGCGTGTTCGACGAGGGCGGTCGGGACGGGTACGGCGGGCCGCTCGGGCGGCGGTGGCTCGATGGCCGGCGGTGTCGGCGGCGGTTCCTCGGAGGCGAGTTCGTGCGCGTCCTCCTGGTCCACGGTGTCGTCCATGTCCTCGGGGTCTTCGCCGGTTGTCGCGGGGGCGGTGTGGGCGAGGAGGGTTCCGCCGAGGAAGGCGACGGCGGGCCAGCCCGCGACGAGGATGCGCAGCCAGGCGGGGACGTTGTTGAGGTCGAGTAGGCCGGCGGTGGCGACGTTCGCGCCGAGGGAGGCGGTGAGGGCGATGACGAACCAGCACCACCCGGCCGCTTTCGCCTCACCGGTCCGCAGTCGGCGCCAGGCGGCGACGAGCAGCAGGTCGACCGAGACGGGATAGGCCCACGCTTTCCACCCGTCCTGACCGGCAGCCGAGGCGATGTCGTGCAGGTGGGCGAAGGACAGCGCGGCGGCGATGAGCGCCTGGACGAGCACCGCGTCGACACGGGCCAGTTGGGCGCGCATGGTGCGGCTCCTTTCGGATTCAGGCATGGCGGGGGTAGGGAGTTGGCGCGAGGCGGTCACGCCGACCGGGGGTGAGGGGTGGGCGAAGGTCAGTCGGTCACCGGGTGCGACTGCACTGCCGGGGCCGAGGACTCCACGGGCCGTACGGGGATGTCGGGCCGGAAGGGCTTGAGCGTGGGCAGGTCGGGCACCAGGTGCGCCGAGTCCCGGCAGATCTCGGCGGCGGAACCGAGGGACAGGTATGGCGTGCGGATGCGGGACCAGCCGCCGGAGGTGTCACCGGCCACGGCCAGGCCGGGCAGTTCGGGAGCGATGGCGCAGGCGGCGAAGACCGCTTCGGGGGCGATGTCGCCGAGGGCCATCTTCGCGGAGGCTTCGTCGTTGACGCGGTGGCAGACCCGGCCGGTCAGCTGAGCCCGGAGCATCGTGGCACCCTTGCCCAGCTCAGCGCCGAAGCGCTGCCCGCACACCTCCAGGTAGATCCCGGCGGCGCGGCCGAGCTGGGCGAGGCGGATGAGCTGGGTGACCATCTCGTCCCGCCGTTCCTCGTCCTTCTTCGTGGCGACGAGGAAGAGTTCGGCCACCTCGTCGACGAACAGCACGATCGGCACCGGGCGTTCGCTCTCGGGCAGGCCCCAGATGTCGGAGGTGATCTCCTCGTCGGGGGCGCCGGGGGCGATGCCTTGGCGGGCCTTGATCAGGTCGTAGCGGTCCTCCATTTCCTTGATGAGCACGGGCAGCAACTCGGCAGCTTCGTCGGGATCGGTGGCGAGGGCGGAGAGCCGGGAGGCGAACGGCGCCAGCTCCACACCGCGCTTGCAGTCGATACCGACCAGCGCCACGGGTTGCCGGGCGAGTCCGGTGATCAGGTGGCGCAGGTACATGGACTTGCCCGAGAGCGTGGCTCCGAGGGTGAGTTGGTGCGGGATGATGCGGTAGTCACGCACAAAGGGAGTCGCGTCCTCCCGCAGTGCCACGGGCACCTTGAGGAGTTCGGCGGTGGCCTTGCGGGGCATCCGCACGTTCCGCAGCACGTCGAAGCCGACGAGTCGTAGTTCGACCACGCCCGGCTTGACCATCGTCACGTACACGGCGTGGACGCCCCAGGCGTGCCGCAGCCGCTCGGCCGAAGCGGCGACGTCGGCGGGTTCCTGCCCGGGAGCGAGCCGGAGACGGAGCCGCAGCCCGGTCGAGGTGGGCCGGATGATGCCCCGCCGAGGCGGAACGGGCCGGACCTCCCGCCGAGTGGTGGCCTTGACAGCGAGGACCCGCAGCCGGGACGGCGCCACGGTCAGACCGCACGCCTCCATGACCGAGCTGTAGGAGCCGAGGAGCCGTGCGGTGGATATCGGTAGGCCGACCGTGGGCCAGTACACGCGGGGGTGCTTGGCCCGGGTGTAGGCGGCCCCGCCGCCGAGTGTGGCGACAGGACCACCCACCTCCAGAAGTGTCAGCAGATCGGACATCAGGCGGTGGCCCCCATGGCGGCCGGGAAGGCGGCCGGAGTCACGGCGGCGGCGCGGAACGCGATGCCGTGCCGCTGCTGCCCGTTGAACACGGACTCCCACGGCCGGGCAACCAGCCCCGGCAGCGAGACCGGCGCCCCCAGCGTCAGCCCTTCGGCCACACCGCCTTCCGGCACGGTGACCTTGAACAGTGACGACTCCCCGTCCTCGATGTAGACGACGCCGATCGTCATCAGCGCTTCCCCGCTGATGGCGTCCTTGGCGATCTCGCCCGTCTGCCGGTCCCGGACCTTGGGCTCAGGGGCCTCGGTCAGCAGGATCGTGGCGGCCGAGGTTTCAACACGAATGGTGCGCAAGGCAGTTCACCCATCTACTCGTCTATACGTGATGCAGTCTGTGAACCCGATCTCCGGGCTCATGCGGACCACCCTGCCACATCACTTGCCCACTCGTCTATACGAGTATGCCTGTTGGGGTGTACGAGTCGGAGAAGCGCCCCCCGCGCACCACCGCACATCACCTCATCACGTCGCCGGAAGCTGATACGACAGCACGTACGCATCCGCCGCCATGACCGTGTCGCAGACCTCCACAGCCCGCCCCTCGGCGTCGAAGGCGGTCCGGATCAGGTGGATCACCGGCACACCGGAAGCCAGCCGGAGCGTCTTCACCTCGGCCGGCGAAGGCATCCGGGCGCGAATCTCCTCCTCGAAGTGGTCGAGGCGGTGGCCCAGCTCTTCGAGACGGGCGTAGATCCCGCCGGGCCCGGGGTTCGGCTCAGCGATCGGCGTACCGCGAGCGATGTCGAGCGGCAGATACGAGGTGGCGAACTCGACCGGCCGCCCGTCGAGCAGATACCGGCGCCGACGAGCCAGCACCCGCCGCACGGACCCGAGCCGTGTCGAGACGTCCTGACTGGCCTTTTCTTCCTTCACCTCAAGACTGTCGACCTGGGGGTGACTGCCGGCCGCGTTGGCTTCGACGATGAAGGCCGCCTTGCCCTGCTCGCGGTGGCGCCGGGCGAACCGGTCGGATGCGAGACGCCGCACGGGCGGCCGGGGCCGGACGAAGACGCCCTTGCCATGCTCGGCGTGCACGAGCCCTTCGCCCTGGAGGACGGAGAAGGAGTTGCGGACCGTCATCCGGGATACCCCGTAGTGGTCAACAAGCTCAGCCTCCGAGGGCAGTTTTTCACCCTCCTTGAACCGCCCACGGTCGATCGCCTCGCGCAACTGGTCGGCGATCTGCCGAAAGACCGCACGATCACTCGTGGGATCGAGATCACCGAGGAAGCCGGAAGGAAGAGAGGGCACGTGTACTCCTTTAGATATCTAGACGAGTGGGCGATTGTTGTTGCTACGGTGGAGAGCCTAGCCAGCCGAGAGGGCCGAGGAACGTGAGCACTGACCGTCCGCACTCCGTGAGCGTCGCCGGAGTCATCGTCGACGACCAGGGCCGTGCCCTCTTGATCAAACGCCGTGACAACGGCAAGTGGGAACCCCCGGGCGGAGTCCTCGAACGCGAGGAAACCGTCCCCGAAGCTCTCCAGCGCGAAGTTCTCGAAGAGACCGGCATCAAGATCGCACTTCCCGCGACCCTGACCGGCGTCTACAAGAACATGACGGGCCTGATCGTCTCGCTGGTCTTCCGCTGCGAGGCGGCCGACGGCACGCCGACCACCGGCGACGAGACCCGCGCACTGCGGTGGGCCACCCGTGAAGAAGTCACCGAGCTTGCCGACGAGGCATACGCGATCCGCGTCCTGGACGCGTTGGACGCGGCATCCCCGCCGGCCATCCGCGCCCATGACGGCGTGAAACTCGTCTAGCCCGAACCCGCTGCACATGGCGGCCTACCAGCACGAAGGAACTTGTATGCACGAGTATACGAGCACCGCCCGGGTCTGGGGACTCACTTGCCCAGGATTTCCGGAAGAGGTGAGCCGGGCCCGCCGCTGGACCCGCGACATCCTGCGCGGATCTCCCTTGGCCGAGGACGCCGAGTTGATCGTGAGCGAGCTGAGCGCGAACGCGATCCTCCACACGGCCAGCGGCATGGAATCCGGCAGCTTCCACCTCGCCCTCGCGGTAACCCGGCAGGTGATCGCCCTGTCGGTGACAGATGGCGGAGGAACCGGCACGGCCCCCAAAGCCGAGCACCAGGACGACGAGGCCGAACACGGCCGGGGCCTGGGCATGGTCACCGCGCTGGCCCACCGGGTCGTCGTCCACGGCAGTGAGGGCGGCCACACGGTCACCGCGGAACTGTTCACCGGCACCCGACCGGGAGACCACCTGTGCTGAAGGACGAAGCCCGCCGGGGCTACTGGTGCGAGTGCTGGACCGAAGACCTCTACGGTCAGGGCGGGTTGGAGCTGAGAGCGTCGTTCGACGCCTACTCGGCGCCCCAGGCCGACCGATGGGTTGCCGTCGCACTCCGCACCATCTCCCCGGCCTTCGATCCCGACGCATCCGCCCAGGCGTGGGAGTGGCTGTACGACGGCCGCATAGACACCCGACGCGCCCTCCTTCGCTCCGAACCCTGCACCGTGTCGGTCACCTTCGACTCGACCCGCATCACCTGGACGATCCGGCCAGTGATCTTCCTACCCCTCGCACACCGACAGGGCACGGAACTTCCAGCCTGCGCATACGACTTCAAGCCTCACACGGGCCGCTCGAACCAGGCGCCGAGGTGCGGTTGAAACGCCTGCTCTAAACGATCTCCTGCCAGACGATCGCCGAGATTGTCTGGCGAGCTACCACCCGAACTCAGAGGCCCCGACGACTCGGGTCACATGGACGGTGCGACAGGTGCTCTTCCTGCCGATTGCACACCGTCAAGGCGGCGAACTCCCCCTATGCGCATACGCCTTCAAAACGCTCACGCCCTGAGTTGTCGCTTAACCTCGTCCCCCTGGGGGTGGGAGATGGAGCAGGCCGTTTTCGAGTCGGTCAGGTACTCCGCGATGTGCCAGGACTGCGGTGCGGAGCTGGAGTGCTGCGGTGTTCAAGCGCTCGTTGACGGCCGCTTGCGGTGGGACGTCGAGTCAACGTGTCCTGCGTGTGGGTTCGCGGTGGCCGTGTGTGGCGGGGATCTGCCGAGTGAACAGCGCCAGCAGCTGCTCGCGGAGCACGGGCCAGCGACCCTTCAAGTGCTCGATGAGTCGGCAAACAGTGTCGTGATCATGAGGGTGCTCCGAGCCGAGCTGGGCATCGATCTGGTCGACGCCAAGGCTGTGCTGCGCCGTGTTCTGAGCGGTGGCTACTCAGGAACGCTTCCTGAGCTGGAACTACTCGCCCAGAAGCTGCAGGCGGCTGGCATCGAGGCCGCCGCTACGCGGTCCTAGAACAGCGGCCAGCGTGGCAAAGCTCGGGAGGGGACGTCAGGCATCTCCCGGGACCGGACAGACCCCGAGCGAGCGACTGCGTTACAACTTTCTCTACTGGTTCAAGGCGGCTCGCTCCGCTCCCCGCGCGCGGCCCGGCCCCCGGCCGGGCCTGCGCTCCCGTCTCCGCCCCGCTCCAGCCCAGCCGAGGGCCGGGCCGCGCGTACTTGGGATGTTCCGTGAGCGATGAGCCAAACGCCGCAAGGGCATGGGGGCGCTCAGGCTCCGAGATGGAAAGGCACCATTCGCACCTGCCGGCCCTTGAGGGGCGCGCGATGGGACCAGGGAGGTATTGGGTTGCGGTTGATGCTTTGGCAATGCGCGCAAGGTGTCTCATTTTTTCTTGGGGCAATCCGGACAGTTTGGCCTGTTGTGCATACCGCACTTAGATTCTTCTTCCGGCCCGCCACTGGGACCTGAAAAGGAGGGCCTTCTCCCATGCGCCGCCCGACGGTACCCCGCTTGGCCAGGATGCTCGGCCTGAGCCCCCCCTTTCTCTTCGCGTTGAGGCTGTCGGCTATCTCGAGACATCGTTCCTCCCTGTTAGGGACGCCGGGTCACCTTGATCCACACGGCCTCCGCTGCCCCGGCGCTCGCGACCACGCCTGTTGCCACCCAGCGCAAGACCGTCTCGGGCGTCGAGGCTGCCACGGGTGGAGCCAACGTCAGAGCAACTGCCGCCGCAAGGCACATAATTCCCAGGTCATACATGTAGGACGCACGCTTGTGCCATGCCCTCCAGTGATTCAAGTGATCACTTTGCACCTTTTGAAAGAACTCTCTCCCTGATGGCGGATCTTCAAATTCAGGGAACCAGTCACGTACGTCCTGCGCTGAATATATGAAGGCTCGCGCCCAGAAGCCAAATTGAACGCAAGTTGTAAGAAATCCTGCAGAAAGCGAGAACAGCAGGAGTGACAATCCCGGCCACTTGATAGATTGAGGCGCCTGAGCAATCACCCCTATCAAGGCTATGGAAAAGCCAGCCAAGAGCGGCGCGGCCGCTCCTGTCATGAAATCGCGCGAGGCCCCAAGTCCTAGGGGTGATGGGTAATCCCAGTGACGTGGGGGTGCTGCCGCTTGCCCCCCTGGCATGGGCGTTGATGCCTGTCCTGATGAAGCGGGAGTTTGATTCATCGAAAATGCCTCCCGGCTTACAAGCTCCGCTCTCTCTTAAGAGTGCGACCATGCTTCGCCATGTGCAAACGCGCCCCCTCGGCCGGGCATGTACAGGACCACCACATGCTCTCGCCACCCCTCGTCCTCAAACAGGGGCGGTCCAGGGACAATCGAAGTCGAGGACCGTTTCAGGGGCCTCACCTTCATCCATGCCCAGGCGACCAACCCGGGGACGACACAATGGGTGGTCCGCCGGTCAGGACCTCTGGACGAGCTCGAGCTCAGGGCTTATTCGTGGACAGGGACTCCCCGAGTGTCTCGTTAAGGGACTCTGATCTGCAGTTGCGTGGGAAACGTACAGGGCCTCCGGAGTCGTGCGCACGAAGCGCGCTCCGCGCCGGAGGCTTACGTCTACGACCACGAAGGCCAGCAGCCAGCGCTGTTGGGAGATCACAGGTTTTATTTCCTTGATCCCTATACGCTCTTCAGCTCAGCACCACACAAGGGGAGGGTGAAGTGGCTGATCTTCAGGAGACGGCTGGGGCGTGCGAGGACGAGGGCGGGCTGATGCAGGACAACTTGGGGCGTCTGCGGAACGCATTGGGATTCGACAGACTCGGCAAGCATGTTCTCGGCTCCATCGCTCGTGAACTCGAAGCTGTCGGCCTCGGGTACTTCCCGCTCGCCGTCCTGGATCCTCGGTGCAACACCGAACCGCGTAAGGACCAGCAGGTGTGGGTGTACACACGCGATGGGGGTGAGCGTGCCCGCGTCCTAGATGCCGTTCTTCGCCCCCAGTCCTACAACGTGCGAAGCGCCTTGGATGGATTGGTGAGGGGCGACTACTCGTCACTGACCGCGGAAGAGAAACTTCGCGAGGTCCAGAAGATCGTCAGCGCCTGAAGCATGGTGCACGCCGCAGCTCGGACTAGTAGGGACCGAGTTGCGGCGTGCCAGACCCGTGTCAGATCGTGCGGGGAACCACGGGCAACACCGAGGAACGAGTCGACAGCCCGCCAGGCGCTGACACCGCTCCACCACCGGCCAGCCCTGGAGCAGGCTTCAAACGCCCTTAGCTTCCCAAGCTGAGAGCTTTGAGGGGTGGATGCCACGAGCTGCCTTCGCGGGCCGACCGTCGCGGCTTGCTCTGGTCGACGGCAGCAATAGCGTGGCTGAGGCTAGTGGCGGTGCCGCGAGGCACACGCGCGCCTGATCGGTCGACTGACGCGCCGTCGTGGCGGGCTTTCGTCGGCTGAGGCTGAGACGGGCCGTGGCGAAGGTGCCGGCCGTCAGCCGAGCGGGGCTCGCACGGGCAAGGCTGGGCCGTCTCTGGGCCGTCCGAGGTCGCTCAACAGTGACCAATGACGACCAACGACGACCACCAAGCGCGCGAGCCCACCACTCCAGACCTGCAAAAACCCAGCTCACCAAGATCCCCGACAAGACCCAGGGCAAGAAGAAGTAACGCGAGCTGAAGAAGCCCCCTACCCGCGGCTTGTCCGCGGGTAGGGGGCTTTGCTGAGCGAAGGAGCCCATGGCCGAGTTTCGCCTCATCAAATCTCGAAACCGCAGGTCAGTGGCATGACGCGGTTACTCTCGTCCGGATCTGTGCCGACGGCCACAGCGATCGGGATACGCGTAGGCTCATACTGAGTCATGACAAAGCCTGCTGCGCTGAAGCGCCACCTGCCTACCAGCCCCTTCAAGGCCCCGGTCACACCGACTCCCAAGCACTTCGCCACGGGCGACCAGGTCACACATGACGTGTACGGTCTCGGCCGGGTAATCGGCATCGAGGACGGAATCGCGGTGCTGGTGGATTTCGGCTCGGCGCAAATGCGGATCTTGAGCCCGTACGCCAAGATGACCAAGCTGTAGGACCACTGTGCCCGGTCACGGCACGCCAGGCCCCATCAGGGGCCTGTAACGAAAGAGAGACCTCTCATCGAGCCCACGTCGCTGTTCTCCGCTCTGGAAGAGCAACCCCACTGCTCCACTGCAGCGTCGCCGCCTCCGACGACGAACCCCTTCCAGGCCCCAGACTTCAGGGAAGACGAGTTCTTCCTGCTCGACGACGATGCACAGGAGCCCGCCTCAGGCATGCGTGCGGCGCGCCCCAAGGCGGCTTAGCTCCACGAACGTCGGTGACTTCGGCAGCCGGCCACAGCCCGTCTCCGGTGCTGCGGAGGAACGCGGCTGCCTCAGTCTCCGTCTCATTCAGCCCCGTTCACGGTCGTTCGGGCGAGCCCCGGAGCCGTCCCCACGCCAGTGGCCATCCGCCCATGAACCCAGGTGAACGGCCCCGAACGACGCCCAAGACCCCACCGACACAGTTGGAAAGCGTGTTGAGTCAGCTCCGTAGGCGTCGGCCGGAGCGGCCAACAGGACGGAGGGGCGTCGAGTAGTCGTTCGCGGCCATAGGGCCCGCCCGCGCCCCTTGCTGCGGCAGAAGGCTTCCCTGCAAGGACTCGTCCAGGCTCGCGTGTGGCGAATCGCTCGTGCCGTGTGCCACTCCCTGGCGGGCATCGTCGCGGTCGGGATCTTCATCGTCCTCCCGGTGACAGCCCAACACCGACCCTGGCGGTCATCATCCCGACCGTTCGGGGGAGATATACGCGGCCTCGGAGGCGTGTCTCACCCGGCGGGGGCATCCCTTGCTGGGACGAAAGGGAGACATGATGCCGCTCTATCTATCAAGGTTCAGCTACACGCCGGAGACGTGGGCGAGACTCATCGGCCACCCCGAGGACCGCGCAAAGGCCGCTCAGGCGTACATCGAGTCCGTCGGCGGCAAGCTACACGGCTTCTGGTACGCGTTCGGCACCCGCGACGGCTACAACTTGTGGGAGGCCCCCGACAACGTCTCCATGGCCGCGGTCGCCCTGGCGATCAGCGGAGGCGGCGCACTCAGCTCGTTCGAGACGACCGTTCTCCTGAGCATCGACGAAACCATGGATGCCCTGCGTAAGGCCGGGCAAGTCCAGTACCGGGCTCCCGGCGCGTAGCGGTCCAGGCGGCTGGCAGCGACGAGCAGGTCCCGGCTTCGGGGCCGTCCCTGGGCCGTCCGAGGCCGCTCGACACTGGCCAATGACGACCAACGACGACCACCAGGAACCATGATCCCGCCCCCGCCCGGCGCACGCGGCGCAGGGCGGGGGCGTTTTCACGGCTTGGGCCCGCTCGGGGGCCTGTGAGACCTCAGCTCGGCTCGCGCCCAGGTACGAAGACGCTCAGCCGGAAGGTGGTCGGGTGGGTGTGGCGGCCGCAGAGTCTGTCCACCCGTACCGCCGTCCAGTCGATCTGACCGTCCGACGTTCGGAGACGGCGGAGATGCGCGTGCCATTCCGATTCGTCCTGGGTTTCGAACAGCACCTCCCACCGGCCCGCCTCCGAGGCGAATCGCGCGGCGGTCCGCTGTGCCTCGTTCTGTTGTCCGCGTCTCCTTCTGCGCTGTCCGGGCATCGGCCCAGCTTCATCGGCATCCGCCATCAGGGCAAGGTCCAGGGGGCCCCGCTGTCGTGGGTCACGCGGCGCCCGTGACGTCCGGTGCGACGAAGCGGCGGTGCAGGGGGCTCAGGGTGGTTTCCGGGGTGCCCGTGAGGCCGGCTTTCCGGATCGCGGGGGCGAGGCGTTCGGTGAAGAAGGTCTCGAACGCTTCCTGGGATTCCCAGACGTCGGTGACATGCAGGCCCCGGTCGTCGAACCAGGCCACGTGCATCTGACCGCCGGCCGCCGGGACCTCCTCCCAGTCCACCGCGTCCCGCACGGTGTCGTACTGCTCCGGAGCCACGTCCGCCCAGAGCATCGACATCACCACAGCCATCGCATCCCCCTTGTTCGCACCGAAATCGGTGTCGGCAAGGGGATGGTTCCATCTCGCGAGGTCCGCCGGACAGGGCGTGCGGAGGCGCGCCGACGCCAGGCGAAGAGCCCGCGCGCTCAGATCGCCAGGGGCACCGGGTGGATCTCGTCCGCCTTGTGGCGGGCGCGTTCGTGGATGCGCTGGACGGCCTCGGCGGAGGGGGCCTCGGAGAGGCAGTACACCGTGCCGGACTGGGGGTCGGCCCAGGCGCGTTCGAAATGGACCTGCTCGTCCTTCTCGATGGCCAGGTCGGCGTTGTGCGCCTCGCGCAGCTGGTCCGCCGTGATGCCCTTCATGTCGTGGTGGACGTCCATGAACTTGCTCATGGCCGCACCTCCTTCTTCCTCGTCCGCTCTCTGTTCCCCGTCCTCTCCCTTCATGCTGCGCCCGTACGCCCGCGGGTGCGACCCCTCGCCGGCCGCCCCGGCGTCCGACGGAAGAGGAGGGGCCGTCGCCAGGGGCGGCCCCTCCTCTCGCCTACGGGCGACCGCAGCCCGTGCCGGTCAGCCGCACTGGCACGGGTTGCCGGACTGGCATCCGCACGCACATCCGGAGCCGCAGCCACAGGCGCCGACGAGGGGCAGGGTCTTGATGTCCGCGGGCTGATGGGTGTCCCGTACCTGTGTCGGGTCCGCAGTGCTGGGGCTGGCGGGTGATGGGGAGTCGGCCATGGTCCCTCCTCGGAGGTAGCTGAGGCAGCTGGGGCAGCAGGGCGGCCGCCGGCGGTCAGCCGGCCTGGCCCGCGGAAGGGCCTCGGTGGTCCGAGCCTCGCCCGCGCCCTGCCCGTGCCCATTGGTTGTCCCATTGCAGGGCCTTCCGGCCAGGCGCATCAACGGCGCACGGAGGCGCCCGCACGCCCCACCGGACGGGCGGGCGCCGGGGCCTCGCAACGAGAGCCCCGCGCTCCCCTCCCTCCCCGCGCCGACGCGGGAGGGACTACGCCCCCTCGACCCCCGTGACCGGCTGGATGTCCGCCTGCAGCTCGTCCGCGTGCTCACCCGTCACCAGGTACACCACGCGCTTGGCGACGGACACCGCGTGGTCGGCGAAGCGCTCGTAGTAACGGCCGAGCAGGGTGACGTCGACGGCGGTCTCGATGCCGTGCTTCCAGCGGTCGTCCATGAGGTGCTGGAAGAGGGTGCGGTGCAGGAGGTCCATCGCGTCGTCGTCGCTCTCCAGCTGGAGCGCGAGGTCGACGTCCTTGGTGATGATGACCTCGGCGGCCTTCGCCATCAGACGCTGCGCGAGCTGGCCCATCTCCAGGATCGTCGCGTGCAGGTCACGCGGGACCGTGTTCTCGGGGAAGCGCAGCCGGGTCAGCTTGGCCACGTGCTGGGCGAGGTCGCCGGAGCGCTCCAGGTCCGCCGACATACGCAGCGACGTCACGACGATCCGCAGATCCGTCGCCACCGGCTGCTGCCTGGCCAGCAGGGCTATCGCGCGGGCCTCCAGGTCGTGCTGAAGGTCGTCGACCTTCTTGTCCGCCTCGATCACGCTCTCGGCCAGCTTCAGGTCGGCGTCGAGCATCGCCGTCGTGGCGCGACCGATCGCCGACCCGACCAGTCGGGCCATCTCGACCAGGCCCTCACCGATCGAGTCAAGTTCCTCGTGGTACGCGTCCCGCATCAGGGTGTCCCTCTCTTACGTACGTCAGCTCGTGGGTAACCAGAAAAGCCGTTCCGGAGACCGTTCCGCCAGGCCAGGAAGGCCGAACGACCCAATGAACGGCGACGGCGAAACGGTGACCGGGGGCCCGGACCAACCCCACGCTCCCACGTTCAGGCCCGTACGCGTCCGTTTCGGCCATCCCAAATGAACCAATACTGGCTCCAAGGTGAACTCTGGGCGACGAGTGTTCGAGCTCGCCCTCCGATCGCTGTGGGGATGTCCGACCTCGTGCCTAACCTGGAAGCATGGACGTGAACGCGGCGGTCGCCGCAGCGGCAGCGATCGCCGGAGTGCTCACCGGCGTCATCGCCATGCTGGCGTTCCGTGTCAGCGAACGCGAGCAGAAGCGTCCCACCAGGACCTCGCTGCACACGGACCCGGTGCTTCCGCCCGGCGTGGACACCGTGCTCTCCGTGCTCCGCTCCTCGGCCGTCGTGCTCGACGAGGCCGACGCCGTCGTCAAGGCCAGCTCCGCCGCGTACGCCCTCGGGCTCGTGCGGGGCGGCAAGCTCTCCATCGAGCCGATGCTCAAGATGGCGCGCGACACCCGCCGGGACGGCGAGATACGACAGGTCGAGCTGGACCTGCCCCGGCGCGGCACGGGGCGCGGGGAGGCGCTCGCCGTCTCCGCGCGCGTCGCGCCGCTCGGCTCCCGGCTGGTGCTGCTCCTGGTCGAGGACCTCACCGAGGCCCGCCGGATCGAGGCCGTGCGGCGTGACTTCGTCGCCAACGTCAGCCATGAGCTGAAGACGCCGGTGGGCGCGCTGTCGCTGCTGAGCGAGGCTGTCATGGGCGCGTCGGACGACCCCGAGGCGGTGGAGCGGTTCGCCGGACGCATGCAGATCGAGGCCACCCGGCTCACCAACCTCGTCCAGGAACTCATCGACCTCTCCCGGGTGCAGAACGACGATCCGCTGGAGGACGCCGAGCCCGTCCGGGTGGACGAGCTGGTCGCCGAGGCCGTCGACCGCTGCCGCCATCAGGCGGGCACCAAGCAGATCACGATGGCCGCCGGCGGCACCGCCGAGCTGCGCGTCTGGGGCAACCGCGGGCAGCTCGCCGCCGCCCTCGGCAACCTCGTGGAGAACGCCGTCAACTACTCCCCGGCCCGCACCCGCGTCGGCATAGCCGCACGTCAGGTGTCCGCGCCCGGCGGGGACCATGTCGAGATCGCCGTGACCGACCAGGGCATCGGCATCTCGGACAAGGACAAGGAGCGCATCTTCGAGCGCTTCTACCGCGTGGACCCGGCCCGTTCCCGCCAGACCGGCGGTACGGGTCTCGGTCTCGCGATCGTCAAGCACGTGGCCGCCTCGCACGGCGGGGAGGTCACGGTGTGGAGCTCGGAGGGACAGGGCTCCACGTTCACCCTCAGGCTGCCGGAGGCGGGCGCGTCCCGTGCCCGAGCGGCCCAGCACCCGGACCTCGACGACGAGGACGGACAGCCTCACACCGCCCCATCCCCGTACGGACCGTACGAATCGCATCCCGCCCCGGAGGTCCTTCCGTGACCCGAGTGCTCGTCGTCGAGGACGAGGAGTCCTTCTCCGACGCCCTGTCCTACATGCTCCGCAAAGAGGGCTTCGAGGTCGCCATCGCGACCACCGGGCCCGACGGTCTCGACGAGTTCGAGCGCAACGGAGCCGACCTCGTCCTGCTCGACCTGATGCTGCCCGGGCTGCCGGGCACCGAGGTCTGCCGTCAGCTGCGCGGCCGCTCCAACGTCCCGGTGATCATGGTGACCGCCAAGGACAGCGAGATCGACAAGGTAGTGGGCCTGGAAATAGGAGCTGATGACTATGTCACCAAGCCCTTCTCCTCCCGCGAACTCGTCGCCCGTATCCGGGCCGTACTGCGCCGCCGCGGCGAGCCCGAGGAGGTCACCCCGGCCGCGCTGGAGGCCGGGCCCGTCCGGATGGACGTCGACCGTCACGTGGTCACTGTCTCGGGCTCCAAGGTCGACCTTCCCCTCAAGGAGTTCGACCTGCTCGAAATGCTGCTGCGCAACGCGGGCCGTGTCCTGACCCGCATGCAGCTCATCGACCGGGTCTGGGGCGCCGACTACGTCGGCGACACCAAGACCCTCGACGTCCACGTCAAGCGCCTCAGAGCCAAGATCGAGCCGGACCCGGGCGCGCCGCGGTATCTGGTGACGGTGCGGGGTCTGGGGTACAAGTTCGAGCCGTAGACCCGACGCCCCGCCGGGCCGGGTGGCGCCGTACGGCGACGACGCGCCCGGCGCCCGGCAGAGCGGGCACCGGCCGCGTCGTGTCGTGGCCGAACGCCGAAGGGCGGCACCCCTCACGGGGGTGCCGCCCTTCGGCATGGTGCGGGGCTCAGTGGCCGCCGGTCTCCTCGGAGGACGAGGTGGAGGGGGAGGCCGTGGAGCCGGCGGCGGTGCCCTCCTCGGCGGCGGACTCGCCGGCGGCGGGGGAGCCCGAGGCGGTCGCGGACGGGGAGCCGGAGGTCTCCTCGGACGGCGACGCGCTGGTGGCCGGGGCCTCGGGGATGTCGCTCGGGCCCCACTTCTCGAAGTAGTGCTCGGCGGGGACCACGAAGGCGCGCAGGCCGACCTCGCCGGTCTCGCTGAAGGCGAAGGTGACCTTCTGGGCGTTGCCGTCCTGGACCGTGTCGGTGAGGTCCGTCAGGACGGCGGAGGCGTTGTTCTCGCCGCCCAGGACGACGGAGCCGCCGGCCGGGACGACGATCTTGCCGCCCTTGCCCTCACCCTTGGCGGGGGTCAGCTCGGCGGTGCCGGCGCCCTCGACGGTGACGGAGTCCAGGGTCTGGGCGGTCGTGGCACCGTTGAAGACGGTCGCGGAGACCACGGCGGGACCCTTGGTCTCGGTGCCGGGCTGGGTGACCACGATCGCGTTCTGGATCTTGATGTCGCCGACGCTGGTGGCCGCGTTGTCCGGCTTGATCTCCAGCGTCTGGGCGTTGTTGCCGGCGGCGCACGCGGCGAGTGAGGCGATCGAGAACGCGATGGCGGCGGCGGCGAGGGCGCCGCGTCGAAGGCTGCTGCTCACGGCGGCGGCAACTCCTAGAACGTGGGCGGTACGTGGTCTGTAGCGGCCTTAGGTTACCGAGCCGTCCCTCCGCCGCCGCACCCGACCCTCCCCAAGTCCCCGGCAAGTCACCGGAAGCAATTGGCGGCCGCGGCCGACACGCCTGCCCGGCATTCACAAAACCGCCCTCGGACTTCGCCGGGGCCGGGACCCGGATTTCCGCCAGGGAATGCCGGCCGGTTGCCGGCCGGTACGGAAAATCGATCAGCTGTCAGAACAGCGGCCGGACGCCCACCGGAACACGGGCCGGAACGCCCCCGGGAACGCCGATCAGAACGCCGGCCGGAAGACCTGTCGGAACGCCGGCCGAACAGCGGGTGGAACACGCGCGGGAACCCTCCGCGGAACGTCACCGGAACGGCTTCAGAACACGATCCGGTAACGGCGGAACAGTACCGGTTGATCGAACTCCTTGATCAATTCCGGATTCGTCTCGTACCCGACTCCATCCATCGAACGGAGTAGCGTAAGTCGCACACGTGGGGCCGGACAAAGCGGGACGTTCGGGCGCTCGTGCGGCCCTCCGGATGCGTGTAGCGTACGCGTTTCACTCCGCCCGGAGAGCCGCTCCGACCTGCGGATACCCTCTCCCGTTCGGCCCTCGCAGCACGTTCCTGTTGCAGTTGTCAAGCCCCGAGATGCGCCCTGACCTGCGAAAACGCCATTCAGAACACGCCGTTTCCGTGTTACCCTGGATAGCCACGGAAGGGGTACCTGTCACATGACGTTCAAGGTTGGCGACACCGTGGTCTATCCCCATCACGGGGCCGCGCTGATTGAGGCCATCGAAACTCGCCAGATCAAAGGCGTGGACAAGACCTACTTGGTGCTCAAGGTCGCTCAGGGCGACCTGACAGTGCGTGTGCCGGCGGACAATGCGGAGTTCGTCGGTGTACGTGATGTGGTCGGTCAAGACGGCCTGGACCGGGTCTTCGAGGTGCTGCGCGCGCCGTATGCCGAGGAGCCCACGAACTGGTCGCGTCGCTACAAGGCAAACCTGGAGAAGCTCGCCTCCGGCGATGTCATCAAGGTCGCGGAAGTCGTGCGTGACCTGTGGCGTCGCGAGCGGGAGCGCGGACTGTCCGCCGGTGAGAAGCGCATGCTCGCCAAGGCCCGCCAGATCCTGGTGAGCGAACTCGCCCTCGCGGAGAACACGAACGAGGACAAGGCCGAGGCCCTGCTCGACGAGGTTCTCGCGTCCTGAACTGACTCCTGAGGCAGGCAGCCAGCCCGCTCAGCCGTTCAGCGCAGCACATCGAAATGCCGCGGTGCCCGATGACGTACGTAATGTCGCCGGGCGCTGCGGCATGTTCGTGCCCGGATGCCGAACGCCTGAAGGGCGACCCCGATACTCGGCGATACTTGGCGTGCCCCGGTGCTCCTGCGAGTACGGAGTGCTCGTACCTGTCGTACTCGTACTCCTGACTCGTACTGGCGTGCCGGGCCCGGGCAGCTGGCTCGACCAGATGTCACGGAAGGGTCCGGTCAAGGTGTCGCGCCCGGCACGCTGTGGCCATACCCACGTAGGCCGAGCACACAAACCTGACAGGAACCGATGTCTGACGATTCGCGCCCTTCGCCTTCCGCAGCCGGAGCGGCACCCCGTACGGCACCCCGCACGGCGGCCGTGATCCCGGCCGCCGGCCGGGGCGTACGCCTCGGCCCGGGCGCCCCCAAGGCGCTGCGCGCGCTGAACGGCACCCCGATGCTGATCCACGCGGTACGGGCCATGGCGGCCTCCCGTGCGGTCTCCCTGGTGATCGTCGTGGCACCGCCCGACGGCGCCCCCGAGGTCAAGACCCTGCTCGACGCGCACGCCCTGCCCGAGCGGACCGACTTCCTCGTGGTCCCCGGCGGCCCATCGCGCCAGGAGTCGGTGAAGCTCGGGCTCGACGCGCTGCCGCCCGGCTACGAGGTCGTCCTCGTCCACGACGCGGCCCGTCCGCTCGTGCCGGTCGACACGGTCGACGCGGTCATCGAGGCCGTACGGGACGGGGCGCCCGCCGTGGTGCCCGCGCTGCCGCTCGCCGACACCGTCAAGGAGGTCGAGCCGGCGGACGCGCCGGGTGCGCCGGAGCCGGTCGTCGCCACGCCCGAGCGCGCGCGGCTGCGGGCCGTGCAGACGCCGCAGGGGTTCGACCGGGACACGCTGCTCCGGGCGCACGAGACGGTCACCGGGGAGGTGACCGACGACGCGAGCATGGTGGAGCGGCTCGGGCTCGGCGTGGTGGTCGTGCCCGGGCACGAGGAGGCGTTCAAGGTGACGCGGCCGCTGGACCTGGTGCTCGCGGAGGCGGTTCTGGCGCGCAGGAGGCTGAACGATGGGTTCTGAGAACGTCGAGGCTTCGGGGGCGTCGCCGGTGTCGCTGCCGGCTTCCGTGGTGCTGCCGCAGGTCGGGATCGGTACCGACATCCACGCCTTCGAGGAGGGGCGGGAACTGTGGTGCGCCGGACTCAGGTGGGAGGGGCAGGGGCCGGGTCTCGCCGGGCACTCCGACGCGGACGTCGTGGCGCACGCCGCCTGCAACGCGTTGTTCTCCGCGGCCGGGATGGGGGACCTCGGGCAGCACTTCGGGACGGGGCGGCCTCAGTGGTCGGGGGCGTCCGGGGTGACGCTGCTGGCGGAGGCGGCGCGGATCGTGCGGGCCGGGGGGTTCGTCATCGGGAACGTGGCCGTGCAGGTCGTGGGGGACCGGCCGAAGATCGGGAAACGGCGGGACGAGGCGCAGAAGGTGCTGTCCGAGGTGGTGGGAGCCCCTGTTTCGGTGTCCGGCGCGACCACGGACGGGCTGGGTTTTCCCGGGCGGGGTGAGGGGCTGATGGCGGTGGCCACGGCGCTGGTGGTGCGGGTGGGGTGACTTCCCTGCTCGGGTGCGGGAGCGTCGTGGTCGCCCGCGGCGTTCCCCGCGCCCCTGTTCGGGCCTCCGGCCCGTCCGGAAGACGCGGTGGGCCGGTGCCGGACGTGCATACGTCACGAATCTGCCGTCCTTGGGGTGAAGGGCTCGGGGCACGGCTGGTGGGCCACTACGCTTGGGGGCGTGACTATTCGCCTGTACGACACCAGCGCCCGGCAGATTCGTGACTTCGCCCCGCTCACGCCGGGTTGTGTCTCGATCTACCTGTGTGGCGCCACGGTGCAGGCGGCCCCGCACATCGGACACATCCGGTCGGGGCTCAACTTCGACATCATGCGCCGGTGGTTCGAGTACCGCGGGTACGACGTGACGTTCGTCCGGAACGTCACGGACATCGACGACAAGATCATCGCGAAGGCGGCCGACCAGGGCCGCCCGTGGTGGTCGATCGGGTACGAGAACGAGCGCGCGTTCAACGACGGCTACGGCGCGCTCGGTTGCCTGCCGCCGACCTACGAGCCGCGGGCCACCGGGCACGTGACCGAGATGGTCGAGATGATGCGCGGGCTGATCGAGCGTGGTCACGCGTACGAGGCCGACGGGAACGTCTACTTCGACGTGCGGTCGTTCCCCGGGTATCTGCAGCTGTCCAACCAGGAGCTCGACAACCTCCTCCAGCCCTCCGGCGAGGGCGAGACCGGCAAGCGCGATCCCCGTGACTTCGCCATGTGGAAGTCGGCGAAGCCGGGGGAGCCGACCTGGGAGACGCCCTGGGGGCGGGGACGGCCGGGCTGGCACCTGGAGTGCTCGGCCATGGCGCACAAGTACCTGGGCACCGCGTTCGACATCCACGGCGGCGGTCTCGACCTGATCTTCCCGCACCACGAGAACGAGATCGCGCAGGCCAAGGCCTTCGGCGACGACTTCGCGACGTACTGGGTGCACAACGCCTGGGTCACCATGAGCGGCGAGAAGATGTCCAAGTCGCTGGGGAACAGCGTCCTCGTCTCCGAGATGGTCAAGCACTGGCGGCCCATCGTGCTCCGGTACTACCTGGGCACCCCGCACTACCGCTCGATGATCGAGTACAGCGAGGACGCCCTGCGCGAGGCGGAGTCGGCGTTCGCCCGGATCGAGGGGTTCGTCCAGCGGGTCATCGAGAAGGCCGGCGGGGTCGTGGAGCCCGCGGCCGAGGTGCCGCCGGCGTTCGCCGAGGCGATGGACGACGACCTGGGAGTGCCGCAGGCGCTCGCCGTCGTGCACACCACGGTCCGGCAGGGCAACAGCGCGCTGGCCGCCGACGACAAGGAAGAGGCCGTGGCCCGGCTCGCCGAGGTGCGGGCCATGCTCGGCGTGCTGGGCCTCGACCCGCTCGACGCACACTGGGCCGGTGCCGACGGCAATCGCGGCGAGGACCTCCACGGGGTCGTCGACACGCTCGTCGGGCTCGTGCTCCAGCAGCGCGAGGCGGCCCGCGCCCGTAAGGACTGGGCGACCGCGGACGCTATCCGTGACCAGCTCAACCAGTCGGGTCTGGCCATCGAGGACGGCCCCGACGGCCCGCGCTGGACACTCGGTCCGCGCTGAGCAGGATGTCCGGCCACCTTGATCGATTGTGCCGCCCGGGCCTCCGGGCGGCACACTGCATTACGTACACACGACGACGTACGCCCGACGCGTACGCGCACACGCTACTCAGAGACAGGTAGGTCATGGCCGCTCACAACCGCCGCATGTCCGGCAAGAAGGGCGCGCAGGTCGGCAGTGGCGGCCAGCGGCGCAAGGGTCTTGAGGGCAAGGGCCCGACGCCGCCCGCCGAGATGCGCAAGAAGCACAAGGCCAACCGCATCGCCAACGCCAAGGCGAAGCAGGCCGCACGCCGTCCCGTGGCGCGCGGCCGGGGCGGCAAGGGCACGTCCGAGATGGTCGTCGGACGCAACCCCGTCGTCGAGGCGCTGCGCGAGGGCGTGCCCGCCTCGACGCTCTACGTCCAGCAGTTCATCGACAACGACGAGCGCGTGCGCGAGGCGCTGCAGCTCGCGGCCGAGCGCGGCGGCATCAACCTCATGGAGGCGCCCCGCCCCGAGCTGGACCGCATGACCAACGGACTGAACCACCAAGGCCTCGTCCTCCAGGTCCCGCCGTACGAGTACGCGCACCCCGAGGACCTGGTGGCCGCCGCGTACGACGAGGGCGAGGACCCGCTGATCGTCGCCCTCGACGGGGTGACCGACCCGCGCAACCTCGGTGCCGTCGTCCGGTCCGTCTCCGCGTTCGGCGGCCACGGCGTCGTCGTCCCCGAGCGGCGTGCGGCCGGTATGACCGCAGGCGCGTGGAAGACGTCCGCCGGTACGGCCGCCCGTACGCCCGTCGCCCGCTGCACCAACCTGACGCGCGCGCTGGAGGCCTACAAGAAGGCCGGTGTCGTGGTGGTCGGACTCGCCGCCGACGGGGAGTCCGAGATCGGTGAGCTGGAGGCCCTCGGCGGCCCGGTCGTCATCGTCGTCGGCAGCGAGGGCAAGGGCCTGTCCCGCCTCGTCGGCGAGACGTGCGACTACCGGGTGCGGATCCCCATGCCGGGCGGGGCAGAGTCGTTGAACGCCGGTGTCGCGGCGGGAGTTGTGCTGTACGAGGCGGCCCGTCGGCGGGCGTAGTTCCGTCGGTGTGACGGGTGGGGAACCGGGCCCCAACTGGGGTTTCGGGGAGCGCCGGATCACCTTGACGGGGTCCGGACAGATCGGGGCGGTCAAAGCAGTGTCCTAACGACACGTCACTCGGTTAGATGAGTGTGGACACCAGAACACCCCGCACACCCACGGGGGACCGTTCGTCGGGATTCGAATCGGGATTCGACGAAGCTCCCGCGCTGAGCATGGTGAAGGTGCCGAGCGATCCGGCGCAGGTCATCGTCAACCACGCGAGCTTTCGCGTGCAGTTGGGCGCCTCCACGCGGGCGTCCCCGCGCATCGCACGGCACTTGAGCGCCGGCGCGGACACCGCGCGTATCCCGGCCGTGGGCGCGGCCGGGCGCTCCGGGGCGCCCGCCGCCGGGCGCCGGCGCGCGCCCGTCGTCTGGAGCGGGAAGTCCGCGCCGGACGACACCGGGGCCCACCGGCTCCTCCAGGCGGTGCGCGGCGCGGGCGTCGGCCGCGGGGCTCCCGACCCCCTGAGCGACACCGGCTCGACCCAGGTCATCCCCCGCGTCGACGGGCCGCGCGGCGGCTACGCCGTCGGCGGTGGGCGCTACGGCGACGAAGTCGGGCGTTACGGCGCCGACTTGACCGTCGAGACCGTCGAGACGCCCATCGTGGGCAGCCAGCGCACGCACGGCGACCACGCCGCCGACGGCACGCGGCTGCTCCCCGCCATGCGTACCGTCGACAGCGCGTACGACGAACCGGAGTACGGCCAGGACGCCTACGCCGACGGGGAGTTCGCGGAGTCCTACGACGACGGCGAGGACGAGCGCGACGGGCGCCGGACCGGCAACGAGCCCGTCCGGCACGCCTATTACCCCGGCCGCCGGATGAACCTCGGCGTGGTGCTGCTGCCGCTGCGCGTCTTCCTCGGCTTCATCTCCGTCTACGCGGGCATGGGCAAGCTCTGCGACCCGCACTACTTCGACGGCGGCAAGCGCGGCTCCATGGTGAAGTGGCTGAACACGCTGCACCCGTGGGAAGTCGCCGAGCCGCTGCGGCAGTTCGCCCTGGAACACCCGGTGGGCTCGGGGCTCGTCATCGCCTTCGCGCAGGTCATCGTGGGCGTACTGACCGTCTTCGGACTCTGGCAGCGGGTCGCCGCCGGTGTCGGGGCGCTGCTGTCGGCCGCGCTGCTGGTCACCGTCAGCTGGAAGACCGTGCCCGTCTACGAGACGCCGGACATCATCTACCTCGCCGCCTGGTCCCCGCTGATCATCGCGGGCGCGCCGGTGTACTCGGTCGACGGGCGGCTCGCGGGCGGCGCCTGGCGCACGCTCGGGCCGCGCGCCGACCTCTGGGAGCTGCGGCGCTACGTGCTGCGGCGGGGCGCGCTCGTCGCCGCGATCGTCGTCGGGCTGACGCTGCTCGTGGGGTCCCTGCTCGGCGGGGCGGTGCGCGACGCCGACCGGATCGTCGTTCCCGGGCCCGGGGAGGCACCGCGCAACGAGCTGCCGGGGTCGCCGCTGCCGGGTGAGCCGAGCGCGCGGCGTGAGAACAGGCCGTCCGCCTCCAACTCGCCCAGTGGGGGCGCGACGTCGGCGACGCCTTCCCAGGCGGCCACGACTCCGGGGGCCGCGTCGCCGTCCACGGGGGCGGTCACCGGGGGGCAGCCGAGTCAGACGCAGGGGACGGCGGGGCAGGCGCCGCCGCAGCAGACCGCGCCGGTCCAGCAGGCGCCGAGCACCACCGCCGGGCCCAGCTCCAGCGGAGGGGCCTCCGGCAGTGCGACCGGGGGGGCCACCGGGTCCACCGGGGGGTCCGGCGGGGGAAGTTCCTCGGGCGGGCAGCCCGGGCTGGTCGGGGGACTGCTCGGGTAGGTTCCGCCGGTTCCGGCGATGTGCGAGTGGGCCCCGCGTGTTCTTCGCGCGGGGCCCACTGCCGTGTCCGGAGAAAGGGGAGGACGGCGGCCGTTCAGCGGCTCAGGGCCGCCAGTTCCTTGGCCGCTTCCGTGAGGTCCTTGGCCGTGTCGATGGCCCGCCAGTAGGCGCCCTGGGGGATGGGGAAGCCGGCCAGACGGCGTTCCCGGGCCAGGCGCGGGAACGTGGTGCGCTCGTGGTCGCCGCGGGCGGGGAGCAGGTCGGTGAACTCGGGCGAGAAGACGTAGACGCCCGCGTTGATCTCGTACGTCGTGGGCGGGGCCTCGATGAAGTCCGTCACGCGGCCGAAGCCGTCCGTCTTCACGGCGCCCCAGGGGATGCGGGGACGGGCGAGCGCGAGGGTGGCGAGGGCGTCGCGTTCGGCGTGGAAGTCCGCCATGTCGCGGAGCGAGAAGCGGGTCCAGATGTCGCCGTTGGTGGCGTACCAGGGGCGGTCGGGGTGGGGCAGGTGGGAGGCGGCGTACTTGAGGCCGCCGCCCCGGCCCAGGGGTTCCGTCTCGACGACCGTGGTGACGCGGACCGGCAGATCGGCCGAGTCCAGCCACTTCTGCAGGACGTCGGCGAGGTGGCCGCAGGAGACGACCACGTCGGTCACGCCCTCCTCGGCGAGCCAGGTGAGCTGATGGCCGATGATCGGGGTGCCCGTCCCGGGGATCTCGACCATGGGCTTGGGCCGGTCGTCGGTGTACGGGCGCAGCCGGGAGCCCTGGCCACCGGCGAGGACCACGGCTTGAACGGGGCGCGACGCGGCGTTCGGATCGGTCATGACCGAACTGTACGTGGCGCCCCGTTCGCGGGAGCACGGCCCTGGGATCGGTGTACGGGGATGCCGGGAGCCCGGAGCGCCCGGGGACCCTTCGGGGCCTCTGGGAGCCTCTGAGAGCCCTGTGGGAGCCGCTGGAACGTCTCTACGGCGCTGTGGGGCCCTCAGCGGTGCGTCGCGCGCTCGTCGGCGCCGCGCCGCGCTGTCCTCAGCTGTACTGGGCGGCCACTCCCGTCGCGAAGGAGGTGTCACAGACCGGACGGGCGAAGGACTGGGCCCGGGTGGGGCCGTAGGCGCGGACCGCGGCGCGGCCGAGGGCGCGGGCGATGGAGGTGCAGTGCTTCGCCAGTGCCGGGCGGCCGTTCACCGCCTGCTGGAGGTGGGTGAGGGCGACGCCCGGGTTCTCCTCCTGGAGTTCCACGAGGAGCTTGTCGCGCAGCACCTCGTGCGGGGCGCGGGTCTTGGTGCGCTGGGAGACCTCCGAGGCGGCGAGCATCGACTCCGCGGGCTCGGTGCCCGTCCAGTTGACCCGGGTGACCGCGAGGGTGCCGGAGAGGACCATGACGACGGGCAGGACCAGGGCCAGGGAGCGGCCGATCCGGCGGGCGGGACCGCGGGCGTGCCGCGTCCGTTGCGTGTGGGTGTGGGTGTGCTTCACGCGAGTGAGGGTAGCGCGGGGTAGTGATATGGCGACATTAGGTCACCGATACGGGGGATGCCGAAGCGCCGTCCTCCGGGTGGCAGGTTGACGCACACTGGTCGAAATCAACCTGTTTGTCGGGGTAGTTGACGGCAATGAAGAAGGCCCCGCGGATGTTTGCGGGGCCTTCTTCGTCAACCTGGGTGATTTATCCCGGGCTGGAGGTTTCGCGCACGGTCACGGACGCGCCGTGTCCGGATCAGTCGGAGAGACGCTCGCCCGTGGAGGTCGAGAACACGTGGTTCTCGCCCGGACGCGGCACGACGTGCAGCGTCGCGCCCTTCTCGGGGACCTGGCGGCCGTTGACGCGGACCACGAGGTCCTTCGTCCCGCCGCCGACCTCGGCGGTGCCGTAGACGTAACCGTCGGCGCCGAGCTCCTCGACGACGTTGACGGTGACGGCGAGGCCGGCCGGGGCGTCGTCGGTGTCCTTGGACAGGGCGGAGGCGACGGAGCCGTCGTGCTCCACGATGTCGAAGTGCTCGGGACGGACACCGACGGTGACGGTGGTGTCACCCTTGTCGGAGGCGGCCTTGAGGGCGTCACGGTTGACCGGGACGACGCTGTTGCCGAACTTCACACCGCCGTCGGTGATCGGGACCTCGACCAGGTTCATGGCCGGGGAGCCGATGAAGCCGGCGACGAAGAGGTTGGCGGGGCGGTCGTACATGTTGCGCGGGGTGTCGACCTGCTGGAGCAGGCCGTCCTTGAGGACCGCCACGCGGTCGCCCATCGTCATGGCCTCGACCTGGTCGTGGGTGACGTAGACGGTGGTGATGCCGAGGCGGCGCTGCAGGGACGCGATCTGCGTACGGGTCGAGACACGGAGCTTGGCGTCGAGGTTCGACAGCGGCTCGTCCATGAGGAAGACCTGGGGCTCACGCACGATGGCACGGCCCATGGCGACACGCTGGCGCTGACCGCCGGAGAGGGCCTTCGGCTTGCGGTCCAGGTACTCGGTGAGGTCGAGGATCTTCGCGGCCTCTTCGACCTTCCGCCGGATCTCCGTCTTGTTGACGCCGGCGATCTTGAGGGCGAAACCCATGTTGTCGGCGACGGTCATGTGCGGGTAGAGCGCGTAGTTCTGGAACACCATGGCGATGTCCCGGTCCTTCGGCGGCAGGTGCGTGACGTCGCGGTCACCGATGCGGATGGTGCCGCCGTTGACGTCCTCGAGCCCCGCGAGCATGCGGAGCGAGGTGGACTTGCCGCAACCGGACGGGCCGACCAGGACGAGGAACTCGCCGTCCTCGATCTCGATGTCGAGACCGTCGACGGCGGGCTTGGTGGAACCCGGGTAGATCCGGGTCGCCTTGTCGAACGTAACTGTGGCCATGGGTCGTAGGCCCCCTTCACCGGCAGGAACGTGCCGGACGATCCGAGTAAAGGTGGTGATCCACCGCGGACGGTTCCACGGTGGTGTAGTCCACGGCAGCGGACTGGGTCAGGACGGTACCCGTCGTTCACCTGGTCTGTCAGTACCTGGACCCCTGTGAACTTCGCGGAAATTTTCGACGAGCACACCCTGTGACGTGGGTACACTGCACGGGCGCCCCCGCGAGGGGCCACGCCTCCTTAGCTCAGCTGGCCAGAGCAACGCACTTGTAATGCGTAGGTCGTCGGTTCGAATCCGACAGGGGGCTCTTTCGGGCCCCAGGTCAGACCCCGTCTGACCTGGGGTTTTTCGTTTAGCGGATGCGGCGTCGGCGGCGCGCGCGGGCCGCGCGGGTGCTGGTGGTCTCAGTTTTGGTCTCAGTGGGGCCGGAATCCGGGTTCGGGGCGGGGTCTGGGGGAGCGGGTGCGAAGAACTCGCCCATGCGCCGCATCGCATCCTTCGACAGGTGGGATCTGCCCTTCACGTAGCGGCGGGTCTGGCTGATCTGGGTGTGGCGCAGGATCTCCATGATCGTGGTCATGTCGACGCCCAGCTCGTTCAGGATGGTGCCTGCTGTGTGGCGGCTTCCGTCGTAAAGGCGCCGGTCGTCAATCCCAGCCTCGGCGAGGAGCTCCTTGAACTCTTCGTAGTCCTGTCGGGGGTCGAGCGGGCGACCGTCCGGCCGTGAGAAAACGACGTGGTGCTCCTGCCACAGCTCGCCGGCCGCGGCGCGCATCGCTGCCTGTCGGGCCTTGTGGTCCGCCAGGAAGGGGATGAAGACGGGCGGGATCGGGACTGCGTTCCGGCTCTTCTTGGTCTTGGGTCGGGTGAAGACGAGCCCGCCTCCCTTGCGCTCCGGGCAGGCAGTGGCGTGCCTCTTACAGGTCTTGACGCAGGGTTTCGGGCAGCCACGCTTGTATCCCTTGTGCGTGGTGCAGTTCGGCGGGCACGGCTCGAAACGGTGGAGTCGTGCCCCGCAGGCGTGCGGGTCGGCACAGCCATGCCGCCAGGTGAGGCGCTGTAGCTGCCATTCGGGGCGGAACATCTCCGCTTTGAGGTCGACGTATGGCCAGCGAAGTCCGAGCGTCTCGCCCTGCCGGAATCCCATGCCGACGCCGACGATCCACCGCATGAAGGTGGGCCGCTTCGCTGCGGCTTCGAGGAAGGCTTTCGCCTCCTCCTGGGTGAACGGGTTCGCCTCGGTCTCGTCGACGCTGGGCGGGTCCACGAGCGTGGCGACGTTTTCGCTGATCATGCGGCGACGGTGGGCGATCTTGAGGGCGCGGGACAGGATGCGGTGCACCTTCACGACGTGTGAGGGAGCGTGGCCGGCATCGAGCATGGCGCGGTACATGCGTTCCAGGTGCTCGGGTTGCAGCTTGTCGATCCGGTGTTGTCCGATGCCCGGGATGATGTCGTTGCGGGTCTTGGACCAGTAGTCGTCCAGTGAGCGGGGCTTGAGCTTCAGGCTTGCGACGTCGGTGAGGTAGGTCTCCATCCACGTGGCGACGGTCGGTGCGCGCCCGGCTTTGGTGGCGCGGCCCTCGTCGCGCTGTCGTTCCAGCTCCTTGACCTTGCGCTTGATTTCGGGTTCGGACTTGGCGCGGCGGTGTCGGCGATCGGGGCTGCCGTCGTTCTTCACGCCCATGGTCACCCGGCCGTGCCACCAGCCGTCGGCTCCGAAGTAGATGGATGATTCGTTGTTCGACTTGCGGGGGCTCATGTGCTCCTCCATGCAGGAGGCGCCCCGAGCGGGATGCTCGGGGCGCCTCAGGGTGTGCTCCGGTCAGTTGGGAAGAGGGGCGAGGTTGGCTACGTACGCCTCCAGGTCCGTGCGGCGTATCCGCCGGGTGCGGCCCAACTTGATGTACTTCAGGGCTCCTTCGGCCATCAGCTCGTAGATGGTGGAGCGGCCGATGGCGAGCGCTTCGGCTGCCGCCTCCGGCTTGTACAGAAGTCGGTCAACGGGGGCAGCGATTGCGGTGCTCATCCGGTTGCCTCCTCGGCAAGCGTCGTTGGGGCCTTCTGGGAATTCGAGGCTCTGGTCATGGCGGGGCTGGCATCTGTCCGAGGTTGGGATTTCTGCGTCACAGCGTCACCTGCGTCATTCAGGCTTCTGACCTGCGGGAATCCGTGACACAGCACGGTGGGGGTGCGTCACTGCCGCGTCACCTGCGTCACGGTGGCGTGACGCAGGTGACGCACGATGACGCAGCCGGATCGGCTCTGCGTCACGCTCTTTCCGGCTGGTCAGGGGCCGTTTTCCGTCTCGTGTGACGCAGGTGACGCAGCGTTCCCCTACTTAGACGTCATCTCATTTGGCTGGGTAAGCTGCCGGTCGTGGTGAGGATCGTTGAGCGGCTGGTGCCGGATGAGTTGTGGGAGCTGTTTCAGCGGGT